>CACZJL010000013.1 GCA_902781505.1 uncultured Lachnospiraceae bacterium
CGGTACTATGTTGAATGTCGCGATTCTCATTATACCTGAGGGCTGAGCCATTGGCTCTTTTGAATTATTGAATTTACACCATTATACGGACTCTATCATTTTTTCCCCCTTTCCCAATTATCAATAACCTCAATATGATAATCATTACTATATTTATATAAAGACTGAGCTCCGGGTCTTTATAATGTAGTCATATTCCTATTAACAGCAGAAGTATATACATAATCTGACTGATTTGATTAAATTCAACCTTCTGCTCGTTTAGATAGTTTTTCCACGATTATTCACACTCCTGTGAACTTCATCTGCTATCTAAAGTATAACTGCTTATATTTTTTCTCAATACATTTGGCGTGAACGGTTCGTTTCTGTCGTGAAAAGTATTTACTTATATCTGTCTGTCGCCTTCTCCAGATGTATCCTTCAACAAAGAACCTAGCATAGTACGAGATTTTCACTAAGTTGAGTATACTTTAATGTCCCGCTTAGCTTTTCAACCAATCCCCGTACATTTTTAATTCCATATCCATGATGCTTACTGTCTAGCTTAGTTATATCTAACAGCGGATTATTTTGAATGGCATTTTTAGTTGAAGAATTAATAATTTTGATAGCAATTCCTTCTGTATCTCAAAAAAAGATCAACGATGACTCGCCCCTCTTCTACCTTCTTAGCCGCTTCCATCGCACTATCAAGTAAGTTTACAAGAATGATGTGACTCTCGTAATCCGGCAGTTTATCAAAATCTCCGCAAGCGATGCATTTTACTGACAGGCCATTATCTTCACAGGCTTTGATTTTTCGATTAAGAACATGATTAATAATGGGATTGTCTATATATACTGCACTTGTTTGAAATACTGCATCTGATGTTGCAGTTGTTCCAGCTGTAAGTCATCTGCTGCTTTTTTCTGAGCGATTCTTTGCTCCATCATAAGCGAAATAACAGTAATCACATTGATAGCAACTAATCCAGCAATTGCCAAAGGGGCAAACACAACCCCACTGGTTCCGCCAGCTGAAACCCTCAGTATACCTGCGCAGATACAAATCGTCAGAACAGGGATTGCCAACGTGAGAATGATAAATCGATTTTCAGAAAAGTTTTGGTTCTTGCCTCCATTTTAACTATGATTGTGATAAACACCGCCAGAAACACCTGCGCAAGGACTGTAGTTACATAATAACTTGCATCCTTATCCCCTACAATTCGAAGAAAGTCCTTTGAGACCATTAGACCAACAAAGCTTCCTGCACCCACAAAATCCGTCATCAAACTTTGAATAACAAGGTACATAAATGTCACAATAATTCCGGTTACATATGCCTTACTTCTCTCAAGTTTTGCTCCAAGACATCGAACCAGATACACCGTAACCATGCAACTCTGAAACAGTTTAATGAACTCTTCCCATATCATTTTAATCATAATTTTCATCAATAATTATAGATATTTAGTTTTCATCCACTGACGTTTTACTTCATTCATTTTGTCACGTCCTACTTGATATGTTTTGCCAGAGGTAGTGAACATGATTGCTCCGTCAATTTTCTCTATACACCTTACGTTCACTGCAATGCCTCTTCTTACCAGTACGAATCCATTCTCCTCCAGCTCTGTCAGATGTTTATTCAGCTGATCTCTGATTACAAGCTCTTTTCCCGATTCAAATTCAATCCGCAAATCATGATTAAAGACCTCGACAATACGTATTTCATTTGCAGGTAACTCTAACGGCTTTGAATTATTAAAAAAGCAAATTTTCCTGGATTCTTCCTGTAGATACTGGTACGCCTCTTCCATCACAACCTCAAGATCCTCAGCGGCATGATGTTTTCTCACAAACCCCAGCGGTCTGCATACAAAGCTCTTTGAGATATAATAATCATGATTCGACATATAGACAATCGCAAGATTTCTCTTTTGTCTGACCAGTTTTCTGGCAACATCAAACCCCAATTCATTTTCTCCCAGTTCAATATCCATGAAGACAATATCGGTCTGTCCCACAACTTGTGCGTTCACGATATCGGTCCCGGAATTGAACAGCACAGTTTCTATTTCTTCTGCGGCCATTCGCTTTTTAAAAGCTTCTGCAATCTTCCCCCTCATGTATTCCAGATTTTCTGGATCATCATCGCATACTGCAATTCGAATCATTATTTTCCCTCTTTTGTTACAAATATTTATGGAATAATTATAGCATAATTCATCTTTTGATACTCTATAGCAGAGGAAAAAGCCGATTTCATTTCTGAAACCGGCTCATAATATCGATATATATCACTATATTTTCATCTGTGTCTATAATTCTGTGATGGCACTCTACTGAAGTGCAAAAAGAGCTGCCCCAATGGCTCCGCAAATCTGTGCTTCTTCACAGATATAAAGTTTCACATTCATTTTTTCTTCCAGAGCTTTAATAATCCCCTTATTTTTCGCCACTCCTCCAGTCAGAATATAATCTCCTTCTTCCCCGAGCCGCGCTGCAAGCGCTCCAACCTTCGCCGCTACTGAGTTGTTCAAACCGTGAATAATGTCTGGTAATGCCTTATTCTGTGCTACAAGCGATACAACCTCCGATTCAGCAAACACTGTGCACATCGATGAAATCACAACATCTTCCTTCCAATCCAGACCAAGGCTACTCATCTCTTCAAGAGAAAGCCCCAGTGTTCTTGCCATCATTTCAAGAAAACGTCCTGTTCCTGCTGCGCACTTGTCATTCATCAGAAAGTTTTTGACAGCACCATTCTCATCTACGCGAATCGCCTTACTGTCCTGTCCCCCAATATCGATAATGGTTCGAACGGATGGAAGAAGGTAATGCGCGCCCTTTGCATGACAGGTAATTTCCGTAACTGATTCATCTCCATCAGCAATATAATTTCTTCCATAACCGGTTGTAACAATCCTTGCAATCTCTTCTCTTTTCTTCCCACATTTTTCAAGTGCCTCAAGAAGACACTTCTCGGCAGAAAGCGCAGCGCCCCCACCGGTTGGTATAATTAAAGAACTTACAATTTCCCTGTTCCCATTCATAATTACAACATCGGTACTGGTTGAACCACTGTCAATCCCTGCAACAAGGAATTTCTCCGGATGCTCCATATCAAATCCATTCTCCTTTATTTCTCTTTTCATTTCATCATTTCGTTTTACAGCACCGATTGTCTCAGCAAAAGCCTCAATTCTTGTCGTTAACTGGCCAAGACTCTGCGTCGTATAGTCCGTTTCGATTTTTAATACCGGAACCTCTAATTTGTCCTTTATTTCTGCGTATTCGAATCCATAAAAATCACAGAACTTAATCGTATGATAAATAACACCCTTACAATTCGGATCCATAAACAGCTGATTTCTTGCTCCCGGGCGTCCCATTCTTCTACATGGAAGCTGTGCCATAAGACTTCTTGCATAATCAATTTCACTGAAGTCAGTGCTTTCCACATCCGGCACATCCATCCAGATTTCTCTGCCGGAGACACAAGTTTCATTTCGAACCGGAAGAGAGAACGCCCCCTGCGCCATCTCTATCAATTCAGCACCTGCACGTACTCCAAGCATACCAATATATGGACCTTCTTTTGCTTTGCCTGAATGAAAAGCTTGAAAAAACGCCTTCACATCAAACTTCTTCCCGGAATATGTTTCATATTCAGAAATCAGCCTTCTGATTTCTCTTCCTAACTTTTCATTACTGCAGAAGCTGTGACCATCATGAGGAAGATCCATCAAAAAAAGAAAGTCTGTAAGCCCTGTTTTTTTTACGTGATCATAAGTTCTCCTCATGGAGTCGCAACAATTAACCAGGACAAGCTCTTTCACGTTTCCTGAAAGAACCGCTTCAATCACAGACTTTCCAAATCCGCAAAGATTCGCATGTACTACCCGGTCTGCATGTTCAAAATCTGCTGCCATGTGTTCAAGCGGCTTCGTCTCCACATGAAATCCTGCGAAGACCTCAACCGGGGTATATTTACAAACATAATAAATCATCTTTCCTTCTCCTTAAGCATTTCAAGAAATGCCTCTAACCGGGTCTTTGTCTGACCGTCAGAGTTCCCTGCCGGATTACACCCATCTCCATCAAGAATCAGGGTTTCCAGTCCCTTCTTACCAAGTTCTTCCTGTATCAGACCTGCTGCCCCTATGGTCGTCTTACATCCCCAATGAGAAAAAATAACACAGCCATCTGCGCCAGTGTATTCAGCCGCATCTAATGCATTTTTAATTCTCTGCTCCGGCGAACCATTGAAACCAGAATACACCATTCTCTTTGCCATAGACTCGAAGGGCTTTTCTGCATCGAGAGAAAAGCAGGCATCATAGACGATATCGGATGCCTGAACCACGGCTCTATCTGAAAATTCGAACAGTTCTTTCATAGGCTCAGAGAAAAATGGCATCATATGAATCCATAATAATTTCGTTCTGTCTCCTGTCGGTTCGCCTTTTAAAATGTCAGAAAGCAACATTCTACTGTATTGATATGCCTGATTGGTGCCAAGTAGCATATGTGTGATAAACACCTGGTACATCTCATGCGTCAATGTTCCGCCAATATAATGTGTTTTGCATGCATGGAGGTACTTTCTGTAGTTCTTCAACGTTTCATCCGCTGTCAAAATTCGTTGTTTCAGAGCCTCTTGTGTAATCTTTTTATGAGAGTAATCCTCGATAAATACATTCATCTCTCTCAGCTGATCTGCCACAAACTGAACCGACTCTTTCGTTTTCTCGTAAGGAACATCAATAAAGAATCCAGGAATACCGTACTTATCCATCAGATACGGAAAGGTAATCATATTTCCATCACAGGCCAGATTGGTGTATATAAGAAACGGTGCCTCAGGACAAACCCCTGTATCTGCAGCTCCTAAAAAGACTCTGTGATAGGAGCACATAGAATCTGGCATTCCTTCCTCCGATGTTTTCTGCAAGAACGGTCTTTCAATCTTTGAACCCGTCATAAAGCTTGACATTGCTTCTGGGGAATATGGTGTAATTCCTGCTGCCGCAAGTGGTTCTGACGGCACAAACAGACTGGTCATAGCCGACTGTTCCGGTTTGCTCAAAACCTGAATCATCGTATCCATTGCCAGTTTTGTCAGATACTTTTTAGAAGCAGGTACCCTTTTATCTGTAAACATCCTGTCAATTCCCTGTTTAGCACGATATGCAACAATCAGCTTTTTTCTTGCCTGATCCGGTTGTTTCACAATCTGTTTCTCCATGTAGGAGCCAAATTTCTGATAGATATCCATATTGTGTTTTCCTTTCATTTTGGGACAAAGCAGCCCGCATTTTAGCATATTTGCACGCCGACTTTTTGTGCCTTCCGTTACAACACACAAAAACATTTGAAAAAGACACCCAGCACAGATTAAACCTGAAATACCGAGTGTCTTTATCTTATATTGATTTTAGTATGACATCTTCAGCCCAATACTCATTCGTATAAATGGTGAACTCATATATACCTCCTGTGTTATTTGTGTCAGCTCAGCCTTCCTCAACAAGCGGAATGAACATATTTTCCTGCAGTTCTTCTCTTGGAAGGAATGGGGCAAGATCCTCCAGTGGAGGGCTAACCAGAGTTCCGTCAGGCAGTCTCTTAGTCGAAGACTTTGGTTCCCATCTCTGCTCTGTATCGGTGAAGATTTCAACAAAGAGAGGACCATCTGTAGCAAGAGCCTCATCTACAACCTGCTTCATTTCAGCATTGCTGTGTGCGCTTAAGTACTTATAGCCAAAGGCTGTGGACAGCTTTCCAAAATCAGGGAAGGAAAGATCCCCGGATTCCGGTCCGATACCAACCTTCTTGTGTTCAGAGAAAAGATTGCTCTGAGTGATACGGATGCTGTGATATCCGCTGTTATTAATCAGGAACACCTTAATTGGAAGCTTGTTTGTCAGAATCGTCTGCAGCTCCTGCAGATTCATCATGATACTTCCATCACCTTCGAGGCAAATGGTATTTTTTCTGTCCCCGGCGATGCATGTGCCGATTGCTGCAGGAAGTCCGTATCCCATGGAAGCGATGGCGGAGTTAATTACAAAGCGGCTTCCCTTCTGGATTTCATAAGCCTGGTTACCTACGACGCAGCACGCACCGTTGCTGACAGCAGTCAGAGAATTTTCAGGAAGCTTGCTTGAAAGATAAGAAACAAAGGCATATACATTCGCTGTTGTTCCGTTCTCCTCCCACTGACGTGGCTGAACAACCGGGTATTTCTTCTTCCAGTTTTCGCAGGTTTCTCTCCAGGAATCTTCTCCTGAAAGGACTTCACCTTCCGGAAGAGCCTTGTCAAGTTTATCAAGGAAATCCTTTGCATCTGCCCAAACCGGCATCTCAACATGGATGGTTGGCTTCTTCATTTCGGCCTGATCCACGTCTACCATGATAACTTCTGCTGCACGAGCCCAGGTCTTCCAGTTGTATCCGGTCTGACGAATAGAAATTCTGGTACCGATGGCAAGGATTAAATCTGCATTCTGAATTGCGAAGTTACCGGCACGGTCGCCCATGTTTCCGGCACGTCCGCAGTACAGAGGGTTATCATTTTCTATTAAATCAACTGCATTCCAGTACGTAACGACAGGAACGCCAAGCTTATCGAGGATTTTACGGAATACTTCGTAACCGCCGGAAAGACGAATGCCATAACCTGCGTGGAATACCGGTCTCTTCGCCTTCTTAATCTTTTCAATGATGGTCTGAATGGTTTCTTCAGAAACTTCAGGAGGAAGCTTTGCATCATCTTCTGCAGGATCATACCCTGTAAGTTCCTCTGTTTCAATGTAGCCCCCCTGGTAGTTAACCGGAATATCAATCCAAACCGGACCTGGACGACCTGTTGTTGCGAGGTGCCATGCCTTCTCGAGGCAATAACGAATCTGTTTTGGATCTTCAATCATGACAGCGTACTTTGTCATTGGCTCTACAGACTTTACGATATCGTATTCCTGATCGCCCATAGCACGAAGCGGAGTGCCTGTGTAGGAAAGCGCCGCTCTTGCTGTTGTGTCATAACGAACCTGTCCGGAAATAACAAACATCGGAATAGAATCTAACCATCCGCCAACTACGCCGGTCAGGGCATTAGTTCCACCAGGACCTGTCGTTACGCAAAGTGCTGCAATTTTATTGTCAATTCTTGCATAGGCTTCTGCTGCAATGGCACAGGCCTGCTCGTGATGATTGTACGTTACATGCAGTCCTTCCTTGTGTCCTAATGCGTCATTTAAGTGCATTGCACCGCCACCTACAACGGAAAATACATCAGTTACGCCCTTGTTTACGAGAAAGTCTGCAACGTAATCTGCTAATCTCTGTTTCATTTGTTTTTTCCTCCATTGTTTGTTTTATGAGAATAAGACTCTGACAGCCATTTCATACTCATTGAAATCTTTTGCTTTAAGAAGCTCCTTCTGCAGGCGCTTGTCCGGCTGTATGCTCGCAAAGAGATACACCCAGAATTCCTTCATGCGAAGAAGCAAGTTTTTATTGCCCTGGAAGGATTCATGATACAGAGAATAAACTGCATCATGGTATTCCTTCAGCTTATCTTTTGAATCTTCAAAGGAGACCTTGTTTCCTGTCCTGATTTCTTCAAGCAGGAACGGATTTGAAACCACCGCTCTTCCTATCATAATACCACTGATTTCAGGAAATTCAGATACAATCCGGTCGTAATCCTCTTTTGAGCGGATATCGCCGTTATAGACAAGAGGCATCTTCGCATGTTCGTATGCATGGCGAAATGCGTCTAAATCAGGCATTCCCTTATACATATCAACCGCCAGACGAGGGTGAACGGTCAGCTCCTTCACCGGAAAACGGTTGTAAATTGTAAGGAGCCACTCCCATTCTTCCTTTGACCAGAAGCCGATTCGAGTCTTTAATGAAATTTGGATTTTGTCCTCTTCTCCTTTTTCTGCAAGTGTTTCAAAGACCTGATCTAAAAAACGCTCGAGCTCATCCGGGTCTTTCAGCATGCCGCTTCCGCGGCCCTTGGCTGTGACCGTTCCGGATGGACAGCCAAGATTTAAATTTACCTCGCTGTAGCCTTTTTCTGAGAGCGCTTCTGCCGTCTTTACAAACTGCTTTACTTTATGCGTAAGCACCTGCGGAATCAGCACAATGTCCTTATTATTCTCCGGTTCGATGTCCTTTGCCTCTTTAATCTTTAACGGCTTCTTATCAGCCGGAGAGATAAACGGGGACATATATTCATCAAACCCGCCGAAACACTGATTAAACGCGTTTCTAAGCGGATAGGTCGTGATGCCTTCCATAGGCGCCATGATTAATTTCATTATATTGTTTCACCAATCACTTCTTCATTATTTGTGATATCGACACAGTACTGCACGACGTTAAATTCGAGATTCAGCTTTGTGTCTACACCGTTTTTCCCTTCAGCGGTCCATTTGCCCATCGTACACTTTTCAAAATGCAGACGGCGAACGGCTGACGGGCAGTTTTTAAAGCCTTCGATATGAATCGGCAGCATGATTGAGACATTGTGACAGCGTCTGAAAACGATATCTGAAACAGATGGCAAATCCTCACCAATTCCATCATCATCCATCTTTAAAAGAAATGCATTATGACGGATGTTTACAAACTCCAGATGGTAGAATTCAAGATTCTTCACTGTTCCTTTGTGTTCACTGTTTCCGTAGATTGCAATTCCATGAGTTGAATTTACAAACGTGCAATTCTCCATAAACAGACCGCTCACGGTTCCATCGATTTCTCTTCCAATTACAAAAGCATTCTCCCCGTAATCAAAGTGGCAATCATGAATATACACGTCTCTGCATACAGGATCAATTTCACGGAACAGCTTCTGTGCCTTTAAGACTACACTGTTTCCACCCGTATAGAAATTACAATGGTGGATGTGAATTCTCTTTGATGCATCAATTACCAGCCCGTCATCGAAGAAATTGTAATATGGGCTTAAGATATTAACACCATGCACCGTTACATCACTTGTATCATACAGATACAGTTCCTCTTTTGGTGAATTCATAATCCGCACATCTGAAATCAAAATTCTGGTACTCTCTGTAACTGCAATCATGCATGGTCTGGTATCAACATTCTTTTCATATTTCCTTTGAATATGCTCAGACGGATACCACTTGTCTTCCGAATAAACACCATAATCAAACATTTTCAGATTCTTCCAGTGTCTCGTTGCTACATGTCTTTTTTCAACTCGGTGCCAGAGAAGACCGTTACCATCAATCGTACCACGACCGGTAATTGCTGCATCATGAATTCCATGCATGGAAATCATTGGTTTATGTATCCGTTTATTTTTACCACAGTCTCCGCTGTCATACAGAGGATATTCTCTTTCATGATGTATAAAGATAATTGTTGCATTATCTGACAAATGCAGATCAACACCTGATTTCATCTCAATCGGGCCGGTAAGGAAGATTCCATTTGGAACCGTTACCCGGCCACCGGTCTTGTGCGCTGCCTCAATTGCACGGTAGAAGGCAGACGAATTATTCCTCAGTCCGTCGCCTACTGCGCCGAAATCCTCTAATCTGTATTCTTTAGCCTCAATTCTTGGCTGTCTGATTGTGAAAAGTTGCATAGTTTACCTCTCATTATAAAAGGAACGACCGGATTGCCTCAACTGTTTGCCTCTGCTGCTCTTCGGCTGAAATTAAGGCTTCCCCGTCCCCTTTTTGTTGTCCGTAGTACCCGAACTGTCCATGATTACCGCCGGCGATCACACATTCGGTGAAGTCCGTCGGTTCGTTCGACTTATTCTTTTCATAACTCTTCATCTTAAGTACATGGTCTTCGCTTCCGTAGATGCTGAGAGCCTTAAATCCATTTCTTTGTAATGGCTTCGTGGAAAAGGAGGCCAAAAATATGATTCCATCAAGGGAATCGAGGTGAGAATTCGCATAAATCCCCGCCATTGCGCCACCGAGAGAGTGACCTGCTATGTACCAGTGGTCATAATTCAACTCACTCCTGACTTCATCCATGGCATTTATATCCATAAACGCCATGTTAAGAGGCATTTTCACAAGTACGCAATCCGTTCCGGATTCTGCAATTCTTTTCATCAATGCCCCATAACTTGTCGCTTCTACCTTTGCTCCCGGATAAAACACGATACACGTGCCTTCTCCCGGTCCGTCATAAAGCCAGCCATTGCTTACCTGTCTCACGTCCACACTCTCATCTGACTCCATGGCAAATGTTACTACCGAGGCGTCCGCATGATAATAAAAGGACGTGTAAATCAAAACTCCTGAAACAGACAGAATCACCAGTGACAGAAGTCCGGCAATCACTCTCCTGAGCAGTCTGTAATTTCTATTTTTCTTTTCATTATTCATTTGTAATCCTTTAAAATCCTTATCCTTATTTCCGGCTCACTTTACAAAAACCTGCAAGAATGGCAGTACCTGAAGGAGAGCCACGGACACCCTACCAAGTATGAACCCTAAAAACGCTCCTCCAAGAATATCACTCGGGAAGTGTACGTACACATACATCCTTGAGAATGCAATCAGGCATCCCAGAGCCAAGAATACCGGCCAGTATGGAAAATGCATGAAGAACAACACCGTAATCACTGCAAACGATGCACTGGTATGTCCGGACGGAAAGGAATCATCCTTTGGTCTTCGAATCAAAAGTTCCTTATTGGGCCTGTACTCGCATGGTCTCTTTCTTCCGACAAGCAGTTTCAATACCAGGTTACAGAAAATTGAGGAAAGAACCAGTGAGATCGTGCAGGCAATTCCCAGTCTTCTCTGTGCCGGATTGATTAAGAGCATGAACGTCATAACAATCCAGATTGCACCGATATCACCAAGATGTGAGAAAAGCGGTACGATTCGATCTAAAAAGGGAGAACGGCAGTGATCCTGAATCCAGTCTAAGATAACCAGCTCTTTTGTGTCATCCTCTTCGGTTTCCGCATTCTCTGCCTGTCGCTGTCTTGCCAGATCTTCCTGCATCTGAGCTAAATTACTCTGAACATCTGCAAGATCATTCTGAATATTCTCTTGCAGGTTCTGCAGATTTTCGTGGAAATCTTTCTGCCACTTATTCACTGCGCCTCTCCTTTCCTGCCATAAAGACATAGTATACTAACAATAAGTATAAACTAAAACACAAAAGAAAAAAAGCCACTGTATCAAACAGTTTTGTCTGATACAGCAGCTTCTTTAAACGCTTATGAGGATTATTTCACCCACTCAACAAAGGAATAACTTTCCAGAATTTCGAAGAACTTTAAAAGGCGCTCATAAAGCGGCTCACACTCTTCACCGAAGCACTCTTTTTCTTTCTTAGCGATTTCTTCGATGGTGTTCTTTCCATCCATTAGCGGATAGACAAAGGAACCAACCGGATCTAAATGAATATGAGACACTTTAGGCTTCTTAAAAAGCTTCTGAGCGATCCAATTCATCTTTCCCCTGTTCTCAATATCTAATGTGACAATGCCCTCTGCGTCGACACTCCACTCGATTTCAGGCGGAATAATCGGAATTTTGCCTTTGTATTTTTCAATAATTTCTTCTCTGGACATGTTTTACCTTTCTGAATTTACGCCTTCTTCTTGCCCTTAGCCACACGAATTAATGTGCAGATAATGATTGCCATAACAACAATTGCGAGGCAATCTGCAACAGGTTCAGGAAGTACAAGAACCTCGGAGAGGTCGATTATCTTATTGACGCCTGCTACAGCAAAGACAGCAAGAAGGATTCCGACGATACCTTCACCTGCAATCAGACCGGAAGCAAATAAAGTTCCACGGCTAATCTGCTCTTCCTTGTCCTCATCCTTCTTACGGTCGAAGAACCAGCGAACCACACCACCGCACATAATGCATGCTGTGATATGTGTTGGTAAGTAAGTACCAATGGCAAATGGAAGTACAGGAATTCCAAGGATTTCAATTACGATACCAAGGCATACACCGATGAATACCAATCCCCAAGGAAGGTCACCCTGCATAACACCCTGAACGATCATCTTCATAAGTACAGCCTGTGGAGCACCTAATTCCTCTGAACCAAAGCCCCATGCTGCGTCTAAGAGGTAAAGGATGAAACCGACTGCTACTGCAGATACGATTACACCAATTATCTCACCATACTGCTGCTTAACAGGTGTAGCTCCAAGAAGGTAACCTGTCTTTAAATCCTGTGATGTATCGCCTGCAATTGCTGCGATGACGCAGATAATTGTGCCGATTACAATGGCTGCCTTCATACCGTCTGCGCCGTTGATTCCAAGTGCCTTAAGAATCAGTGTGGAGAAGAGCAGTGTAGCAATAGCCATACCTGATACAGGGTTGTTGGAGCTTCCTACGATAGCAACCATACGGGATGAAACTGCTGCGAAGAAGAAACCGAACACAACAACTAAGATTGCACCAATCGGACTAAGTGGAATGAAAGGTACCACTACAGCGATTACGACAATGGCAGCAATCATAATCAACATATGAAGCATGTTCATGTTTTTGTTTGTACGGATTGTTTCAACATCATTGTTACTCTTTAAGGCTTTTAAAGAATCCTTAAAGGTGCTTGCAATCATTGGCATTGACTTAATCAGTGAGATGATACCACCTGAAACTAAAACACCTGCGCCAATGTAACGGATGTAGCTGGACCAGATTGCGGAAGCACCGCCAGCTGCATACATCTCAGCAATTGTCTTTGTACCTGGATAGAGAGTGGAATCTCCACCAAATAATACGATGAGTGGAATAAAGATCATCCAGGAAACCAGACCACCTGCGAAGAGATAGGAAGAAACCTTAGGACCACAGATATAACCAACGGAGAATACAGCAGGATATACCTGAACACCAACTTCACCCTGATAGCCCTTAAACTTCATGGCGATTTCACCGGGAATTACCTTAAGACCGTCTAATACAAACTTGATTGCTGCAGAAAGTCCAAGACCTACAAATACAGGTGCTGCACTTTCCTTAGACTCTTCACCTGCAAGAAGTACTTCTGCGCAGGCCTTGCCTTCCGGATAAGGAAGTGTAGCATGCTCCTTAACAATCAGAGCATTTCTTAAAGGAACCATGAAAAGGACACCTAAGATACCACCAATTGCAGATGTTACTGCAATCATAAGAATGGATGGCTTATCCATAACGCCTTCATTAGCCCAAAGGAACATTGCCGGTAATGTAAAGATTGTACCAGCAGCAAGAGACTCACCTGCAGAACCGATTGTCTGAACCAGGTTATTCTCCAGAATAGAATCCCTCTTTAAAATAAAGCGAATAACGCCCATTGAAATAACCGCAGCCGGGATAGAAGCGGATACTGTCATACCTACACGCAGACCTAAGTATGCGTTAGCCGCACCGAAAACAACCGCAAGGATTGCACCCATGATTACAGCTGTTACTGTAAATTCAGGAGTGATTTTTTCGGCAGGTACATATGGCTTAAATGAATTTTTCTCGTCCATAACAGACCTCCAATTAATTGTAACTTTGCCAATTTTATTGTTTATTTAACGCGGCGGCAAGTCACTATTTTAAAGCGTTGAAACGCTAAAGCACTGAATTTTGCATAAAATTGCAACAAATACAGGAAGCCGGAATCACGATAAAAACAAAAAGACAGGAGGCAATTCATTGCGAATTGCCTCCTGTCCTCTCAGGTTTATCATAGGAAAAGCATTGTATAAACGCTCAATCATTCAAGAAATATATACATCAAAATTTTATACATTTCTTTAATTTCTGAACACAAAACCAAGCCGGTTATCTACTAGTATTCGAGAATTTCCTCTGCCATTTTAGCATCAATTCTGACCGTTTCAAGTCCCTGTGTCTCGATGCGATATAGAGCATTTGCCGCAAGATGTTCTGCTGCCTGCTCTAAGTCACGAACGCCGGTGGAACCGGCTGTATGCCTGATTACTATATCGATTGCATCGTCTGTCACTGTGAGTTCGCCTTCCTTCATGCCGATACGGGCAAGAATTCGAGGAAGTGAATAGCGCTTGAAGATGACCTTTTTTTCTTCGGGCGTGTAGTCCGGAATATCAATGACGGCAAATCGTGTCAGCAAAGGATCTGAGATGCGACTCTTGTCGTTAGCTGTTGCAATTGGATAGACACCGCCTGTCGGAATCATGCACTCAATATAGTTATCGGTATAACCAAGGTTATCAAGAAGAGTCAGGAGTGCATCGGCCGGATTTCCATTTGCCCCTGAGGCATCGGCCTTATCAAGCTCATTGATGATGAATACAAGGTTGCTTGCCCCTGCTCTTGTGAAAGCTTCCATGATTCTTCCCGGCTTTGCGTTAGCATAAACTCTTGGGGAACCTGTCAGAGCTTCCGGATCATGAATGGTGCTCATATCAAGGGAGGTCCATGGCAGTTTCAGGATTCTTGCAACGGCATATGCAACCTGCGACTTGCCGACACCGGCAGGACCTGCTAAAAGGATTCCATACGCCGGCAGTGT
Source organism: uncultured Lachnospiraceae bacterium (assembly GCA_902781505.1). GTDB lineage: Bacteria > Bacillota > Clostridia > Lachnospirales > Lachnospiraceae > UBA4285. The sequence goes on from CACZJL010000013.1 coordinate 14,514, forward strand.
ATGTGTTCTGTTAATCTGAATGATGGTTTCGATGATTCTCTGCTTCACATGTTCCATGCCAAAGAGTTCTTCATCGAGGATTTTCCTTGCTTCAACCGGATCGATGGACTCAAAATATGAGCCTTTCCACTGAACGTTTAACATCATGGAAAGTGCACGCTGTGCATGATGTTTCTCATCAAGGGAAACGGTTGCGGAACGTGTGATTTCAAGGTTTCTTAACGCCCATTTTCTGATATTTTTCGGAAGAGTTGTCCCTGCGCAGTCTATGAAGTCTATCATATCTGACAGGCTTGTGATGCGCATTTCTTCCTCTTCATCATCATCCATATCAATATCTTCCGGAACTTTTCCGGCCTGCAGACGGCTGATGCAAAGCTGAAGGAAGGAATCCATTGCTGTTACGGCATTCGTTCTTCCGCTCTGATCGGTGGCATGCATTTTTAAAACGCAGTATCCACGGTCTGTGTTGACACCTGAGAGACGGATGACGAGCTGATTCTCAGACAGCCAGGAAAGCAGACGGATGAATCTTTTATCCACAGACTTAAAATCTGCATACTCTGTCTGGCCATCACTCACATAGCGAAAGGTATCTTTTCTCTTTGGATCTGCGAAGGTTCCTTTGATATGATGTGGAAGTTCTTCTCCATCTGTCTCAAGAATCAGAATCGGATGCTCTTTATCTGCCACTTCTGCCTCGGATTCAAGAACCTCGTAGTTTCTTACTTCCTCTTCTTTTTTCTTAGCCTCTGGCTCCCATTCCTTCTTTGTCCAGTCAAAAACATGCTCTGTGTGAATCGTGTTTCTGTCAGCCATTGTCATTCTTCCTTTCCTTGTCTCTTCCCGCGGGCGATTATGCTATCTTGTTTACAAAAGGCCGGATACTTGCTGTGAAGTATCCGGCCTCATATTTATTGTCTGCTGCTTACAAAACTCAATTAGTGAGTCATGTCGTAAGCTTCCTGGCAGAGCTTTGTGATCTCATCCCAGTTCTTGTTGTCAACGAGATCCTTCTTGCATACCCATGTACCACCAACGGATACAATCTTGTTGAATGCAAGGTACTCATTTACGTTCTCAGGGTTAACGCCACCTGTTGGCATGAACTTAAGCTGTGGGAATACAGAAGCTAAAGCCTTTAATGTCTTTAAGCCGCCGTAAGCGCCAGCTGGGAAGAACTTAACCATAGGAAGGTTGTAACGAAGAGCTGCTGTAATATCTGTAGGTGTGCAAGTACCTGGGCAGTAAGCTACGCCGTGGCCGATAGCGTACTGAGCTACTTCATCACTGAAAGATGGAGCAACAATGAACTGAGCACCAGCGTTAATAGCACGTGCGCACTGCTCTCTGTCAAGAACTGTACCGGCACCAACGATAACGCCCGGAACTTCCTTAGCGATACGGGAAATAGCTTCAGCTGCAGCATCTGTACGGAATGTTACTTCAGCCATAGGAAGCTTACCAGCTTCAAGTGCCTTCGCAAGAGGTACAGCGTCATTAGCGTCGTCAATAACTACAACAGGGCAAACCTTTGTAGCAGCAAGAGCATCCATAAATTCTTTCTGATTCATTTTTAAACTCTCCTTATTAATTTAAAATAGATTTTAAGCGCAGTACTTCTGTGCTTAGTTGCTTATATTGTAAATACTTTTTCTGTTATGTGCAAGTATGAAAACAGGAACAAGGAATTTATACCCCTGTATAACTTGAGAATCCACCGTCGATCGGAAGAGTCACGCCTGTTACGAAACGGCTCGCAGGGCTGACAAGGTAGAGAAGTCCGCCAACTAAATCCTCAGGGTCACCGAACTTGCCCTGTGGCGTGGAACGTAAAATCTTCTCCGTGCGATGAGTCGGAGTGCCGTCCTCATTAAACTGAAGTGCACGGTTCTGTGTTGTCTGGAAGAATCCAGGCGCAATCGCATTTACCCTGACATTGCTCTTGGCAAGATACACAGCTGCCCACTCCGTGAAGTTCATAACGGCTGCCTTTGCCGCAGAATAGCCAAGAATCCTTGTCAGTGGACGATAAGAACTCATACTTGCGATGTTTACGATATTCGCATTCTCCTGGCCGAGCATCGCCTCACCGAAAATGATGGTTGGAAGCACGGTTCCGTAAAGGTTCAGGTCAATCTCCTTCTTGATATTGTCAGGATCCATGGTGAAAAGAGTATCTTCGCCCGGAAGCTGGTCTGCAAGCTGATCCTGTGGCACCATTGCGGACTTGATTGCGCCACCGGCCACATTCAGTAAAATATTAATCTTTCCGTATGTATCAAGAATCTGCTTCTTTGCTTCAAGCAGGCTTTCCTTATCTGTTACATTTGCGGCAAATGCTGTCGCCTCGCCTCCGGCCTTCTTAATTTCATCTACGACCGGTGCACCATTTTCAGCTTTTCTCCCCAATACACATACCTTTGCCCCGCAGGCTCCCAAAGCCTTTGCAAACATGCCGCCGATTACACCGCTACCTCCAGTAACAACTGCAACCTGGCCTGATAAATCAACATTAAATGGTAAATCCATAATCGCTACACCTCCCATAAATACTTAATGTAAGCGTTTTCATTAGTTTTAACTATCTTATCACCCGGCCTACATTAAATCAATACTTTTTATCCGTTAAAAATCCTGCGTAAGCTTTCGCCCGCCGGATCATTTTAAAGTACAGTTTCTATAATCAACGCCATCAACGGCAGGGTAATAATGGAAAGCAAGGTTGATAATACAACCGTCCCCGCTCCGGTTTCCTCATCATATCCATACTGCACGGCAAATACCGCTGTAATCGCAGCACATGGACAGCTGTGAAGTAAAAGCACAACTTCGATTGCAAGCCCGTTCACATGTAAGAGCCAGGCAATTAATACGCTCACTGCAGGAATCAGGAACATGTGTATTGCAACAACAGCCTGAATCGACCAGTTTTTCACAATTCTTGGAATGTTCGAATTGGCAATAATCATACCCGTAATAAACATAGAAAGTGGGGTATTAATCGCTCCAAGATTTGAAATCGGGCTTTGAATCACTTCCGGCACCGGAATTCGAAGAAGATAGATGGCAAGACCAATGACAACACTGATTAATGCCGGATTCTTCACAACGGATTCCACAACCTTCTTCTTTGAAGTCTCCTTGCAGACAATCACATAGCCAAGCGTCCATAAAAAGATATTAAACACGGTAACATAGGCACTTGCGTAGAGCAGTCCCAGCTTTCCAAACAGTGCTTCAATCAGCGGAAATCCCATATATCCGGCATTTGGAAAGATACAGGCGAATCTTAAGATTGATCTGATATCCTTCTTTAACCAGCCGGTGGTAAGGAAGGTGATTCCGGCACCGACCAGAGTAAAAATCGTGGCAAAGAGTACAACCACTCCCAGGTCCTTTAATACATTCGGGTCAAACTCCTGCATGTAGGAATTGATAATCATACAGGGCACGACAATATTAACCAGAAACGCACTGAAGTGCTTTCTCGCTTCCGGCTTTACGCCTCCCGCTTTGACACAGGCAAAGCCGGCTCCAATCAGGATGAACAGAATAAATACCTGTTTCATTGTAATCTGCGCCAGTTCTAATCCAGCCATATTTCTTCTCCTTACTTATTTATGAATCTTTATGGTTCTTTCTTCCAGCAGGCGTTTATACGTCTTTTGTTAAATTCTAGTATACCTGATACTCCCCAAAAAAGCTCTCCGGCAACTTCCGGAGAGCCCCTCATTATTTGGTTTTAAGAATTAATATCTCTTGAGGTGAATTGCGAAACCTGCAATTTCCTTAGAGAGATAGCAGAACTTCATCTTGCCGTCATCATCATACTTAACGGAAGCTTCATCAACGCCCATTCCTGTAGAACGAAAGTATTCTGCTGCCTTATCTACATCATGCGCACCAACAGCGATGTGACCCTTCTCGCCACGGCCGTTCTTCTTCATGATCTCGATTAAATCAGAAGCAAAGATAGAGGAATTACCAAATCTCGGGATAAATCCCATAAGTGTCCGGAACTCTTCCGCAATTCTCTTTGCATCGTCTTCGCCGTCTGCGTTGATACCAACGTGCAGGACGCAAAGGCCTAAATCTTCAACTGAATTGTACTCTTCTGCCATTTTTAGCACCTCACCATATTTTTTCGCGAAAGACTGCACAAACTCCGCAGCCCCGTTATTCACATTTTATACCATTTTCCGAGAGAATGCATTAAAAAAAGCTGGTCCATTTGTGACCAGCTCACTTTTACATTTCATCCGTTTCCTGTGAAGGTTCAGCTTCTTCTGCCCCTGCCTGTTCTTCTGCATTTTCTTCCTTCTCTTCATTCGTGCGAATGATTTTTGTGAAGATACGGGACAGCACAAACGCACACATATAGAGACACGCCGGAATTCCTGGAATTAAAATTGCCGGATTATAGGCAAATGCTACATAACCAAACACAACAACCGGGAAACACATCATCAGCGTGCTCGGAAAATGTCCGACTGCCATCACGAGCGCATTTCTCATGGTTGCGCCAATCGTGTTGTCAAACTTGGCTAAAGTTGCATATACGTAGATGGTTTCTGCAAGATAGAGCAGACACACACCAAGGAATATGAACAGCAGAATCTGATAGACCGTGCTTCCTGTCACTGCGAGTGACTGATAAGCCCAGTAAACATCCATAATCAGGAAAGCGCCGATGGCCGCCATGATAATGTTGATGATAATTCCCTGCACAAGATTTAATTTGAAGGACTTGAAGAAATCCTTAATGACATAGCCTTCTTCATCCTTTACTTCCTTTAATGCCACGTAGAACGCGCCGGTGAGCGCCGGTCCGATTGTGATAACCGGAAGGCAGCATAAGAATAACACTGCACTTAAAATCAGGAAATCACCGATTTTCACCAATGTATTAAAAAACTTGCCATTAATATCAAACATAAGCCTCTCCTTTAGTTTCGATGCCCCTCGACGAAGCCTTCGTCTCAGGTCTTTCGGATTTTGATTCTAAGTATACGTGCTTACCGTACTAATTGCAATGTTTATTCGTTTTTGTTAAACTGTTTGGAACACGCATGGCTACAAGCCGGAAAGGATTTTTATGGCACGATTTAATCCATTCAGAAAAGAAAACCCGAAGGAAAGACAGACCTCTTTTAAGGAACTTTCCCTCTTACAGAAGATTCGTTACATTGTCGGCTACTATTGGATCTGGTTCCTCGTTGTCGTGATTTCAGGCCTGGTCATCGCTTTCACCTGGTATGATCACAAATTAAACGACTTTGAGACCGTCATCATGGTCGATGCAGTCGACGTCCGCATGAAGGGCTGTGACTACGATGAAGACTATATCACGACAAATTTCACTAAGTACCTGAACCTTGACGGCAAGAACCGCCGTGCCATCATCGACTTTGGCTATACTTTAAAGAACGCCGGTTCCGATCAGGAGGCTCAGCTTTCCGCTGATAAAATCGTCACCATGGCTTCAACATCCAACTTAGATGCCTGCCTGATGCCTGATAAGCAGATTCTGATTTTCAGTAATGATGAAACAACCTTCTTTGAGGACTTAAGAAAGCTTTTGACCGCCGAAGAACTTGAAAAAATCGGCGACGAGAACCTCGTTTATTTCACAAAGACAACCGGTGAAAAAATCCCGGTCGCTGTCAACTTAAAAGACACAAAAATCAAGACAGAAACCGACTGTGAGGCCGACGCCCCATGTTACGGCATCGTCGTTTCCGCACCAAGAAAAGACGCCGCCGTCGACTTCATCCGCTTCGCGTTCGAACTGTAATTCCCACTACACCCCGGCTCTGCATAGGCAAAGCCGGGCTTTTTTTATCTCACCGTCTGCAATCGGCTCAAGCCCCGTTTTTCCCGCCTCGCCGTCTGTGACCGGCTCAAATCCAAGCTTCTTCGCCAGATGCAGAGAAGCTGCATTATCCACATGCACACGCAGATACACGTCTTCTATCCCCAATTTCTTTGCATGTTTCAACACAGCATGGATAGCTTCTGTTGCATAGCCATGATTTCTCTCGTCTTTCGCAATCATGTACTGAAACTCCGCGTGATCATCAATCCACTCAATTCCGACACGACCAATCAGCCGCTGCGGGCCGGCAGTACCAGCCTCATCCACCCGGTACACTAGATACAGCCCCAGATTCATCAGTTCATACATCGACCGCCTGTAACCCACAAATTTCCGATTGGCTTCCTGTACGGAAAGTCCTGTATATTCAAAGGGTTTTAGAAACTCAGACGCACATCTTTCATAAAGCTGCTCCACCTCTTTAAGATCATCAAATGCCATTTCGCGAATCAACAGCCTTTCAGTTCTTGCGATTGTCACAGGCTTCTGATAGAACCTGCGCCAGGTCTGCTCTAAGAATTCTTCATCAAGCTGATCTTCATCTTCCACAACAACTCCGGCTCTCCCATGGTAAGAAAGACCAATTCCAATGGACGGCATCCCGCAGCACAGATTTTCCGTAGCTTCGTCCCTGTCATCATCTGTCAGAAGCAAACTTCCATATTTTTCGTTAATAATCCGTCTCATGTAGCCATCCTTTCACTTGGTTGCGCTTCTCTTTGCACGATACATCCTCTTTGTGAAGATTCGCACCAGTGCGCCCCGCCCCTGCACCAAAATTTGACACGTATCCTCACTTACATATACAATATGAAAAAAGCCGAACCAAGTAAAGAATTTTTCGGCATAAGGAGGCCATATGGCAGATACAAAGAATCCTGTTGTTACAATTACAATGACAACCGGCAAAGTAATCAAAGCGGAATTATATCCTGAAGTAGCACCAAATACAGTTAATAATTTCATCAGCCTTGTAAAGAAGGGCTTTTACGATGGACTCATCTTCCACCGCGTTATCCCTGGTTTCATGATTCAGGGCGGTGACCCTCAGGGAACAGGCATGGGTGGCCCAGGCTACTCCATCCATGGCGAATTCACAAGCAATGGATTCCAGAACGACCTTTCTCACAAGGCAGGCGTTCTCTCCATGGCACGTGCAATGGACAAGAACTCCGGCGGTTCCCAGTTCTTCATCATGCATGTTGATTATCCTTACCTCGATGGCGACTACGCTTCCTTTGGTCAGGTATTCGAAGGCATGGACGTGGTAAATGAAATCGCAGAAACTCAGACTGGCCTCCAGGATCGTCCAGTTGTTGAGCAGAAGATGGAAACCGTTACAGTTGAGACATTCGGCGTTGACTACCCGGAACCAGAAAAGAATAACTGAATTTTCTTACTTAAAAAACAATTACAGCAAAATGCCCGAAACAGATATTTCTGCTCCGGGCATTTTATTTTTATAAACTTAGCTTTCGGTTTTTGACCTGACCTGACTTCAGAAAACAATCAGAAATTTCCTGAGGAGCTGCCAAAGCTGCCGCCGTTGCTGCCACTGAAGCTTCCGGAACCGCTGGAACTTCCGCCGCCACCTGACTGTTTCTTTCTTCTGACTCTCGTCGTGTTGATGTAATCATCACGGCTCTCCGTCAGATGAATGCTGTTGTCCTTCGCATAGGTCATGTCGCTTACAGACATATGCGCCTTTGTGTGATAAAGAGCAGCACCCACAACAATAATCGTTACCACAAGGGAAATTAGGAGCTTGATTCCCATATTTCTTGTCAGACGATGAATAAGTCCGCGATTCAGATAATCAGCAGACTTGTCAGCATACTTCTTAATTGCCTTATAATATGCCGCATGATTGGACTTTTCTGCTCCGGAAATGATATCTTCCGCAGCCTCCCTGATTGCATCTTCCTTACTCTGTCCGAGCGTCTTCTGAGTAGAACCACCTGTTACAAGTGTATCGACACGGCTTGAAATATCAATACCATAGCAAATTGCCTCCGGTGAAGCTGCCGAACCTGTGTAGCCATACTTATCTGTCAGAATATCGGCAAGGTACTTTCTGAAATCAGAAGCTCTGTATCCACTCTTGCTGGTCACTGCAACAATGTCCACCTTACATTCATCCGATTTCTTCTTTAAATACTCATTCAGCTGTGCTTCCTCATCATCCGTGAGAAGATCCGCATCATCAATTACATACTTCTTTGTTGTATCCTGTGCCTTAACCGATGCAACCGGCATAAGGACCAGAAGCAGTGCGGCAAGAACCAATAACGTCTTAACAAATTTCTTCATCATAACAGCAGCCCTCCAATCATTGTCACAAGAAGTGTCGCGGCAAATGTTGCGATTCCGAGCACAACAGCTCTGCTCTTCTCTACCGGTCTGTCTGCGACAATCTTACCGGTCTGACCGTTCATCATGAACGTAAACTGCTTATGATCTGCACCGTACATACAGTTCAGTACCCAGACAGGCATCAGTGCATATTCCTGACCTCTGTCTGAAAGATTTACATTCTGAGACGTAACCACAACAGATGTATATCCCTCAATTGTGCCCTTTGTAATATCCTCAGCATAGCGGGTAGCGCGCTCTTTTGCGCGATGCGCTTCATTTTCCATGCTGCTTGAGAACTTCTCAGAATAGTAGCCTGACATGTATTCCGGCTCATACTTCTTTATTTCACTATAATCATATGGTTCCATCTTATCCATGGACGCATTGTCCATCTTCTCGGAACCATCAGCAGGAATGCGGTCAAACTCCACATCAAGCTGTCTTACTGCACGGAAGTGATCCGTGATTTCTTCTTCATAATCCCCATGACGTTCCACACGTCTGCGATCCGCATTGGCTGTCATGTTGCAGTGTGCCTGGTAGTTATATAACCAGAACGGAACATAAAGACCCTGAATCTTCTCAATTGTTCCATGAGTCTTTAACACAGGGGGTGTTAAAAGTCCCTTTGAAACCCATTGTTTATAGGATTTCACAGCCGCATCACGGTTGAGCTTAAACGGAATAACAACATCCGGCCTGAAATCGCCTTCAAGTCGATCTTCAATCAGCGTTGGATTGCCGCAGTAGGCGCACATTGTAGCAGAAGTATTCTCATCTGCAAGAAGCTCTGCACCACAGGTCTTACAATGGTAGACCTTCATGGAACCATCTGCAGTCGGGACAGCGCTCGATTCCGTTTTCTCCTCTTTCTCCGTTTCTTCAGGGTTGATTCCCTGTCTTAGACGATACTCTTCAATTGTCATTTCTGTGCCGCAGCTTTCGCACTTCAGCTTCTGTGTCGGTCCGTCAAAAACCATCACATTACCGCAATTCGGACATTTGTAAATTGTAGGCATATCTTCCTCCTTTAATACATTTTTACCCCTTTATTTTCAAGGCCTGTGTCAGGCCCTAAAAACCAACATCGTTACATAAATACAAAAGAAGCTATAATTCCAAGCACACCAAGCACCATCAGAATCGCTCCGATGATTCGGTTGCGCTTGATTTTTTCCTTTGTTGGAGGTGCCGGTCTTCTGTCATAAAAAACCTTCCACTTCTCTTCCGCGTTAAAGAACAGTACAATTCCAATAATCAGAACACCAATTCCAACAGCCCCCATCATAAAACCGATGAACGGAAGTGCCGTTGTCTTTGTGGCTGCTGCCTGACCACCAAAATCGTAGGTCTCAGCCTGTATTACCTTATTCATCCTCAACTCCTTCAATATTTTTAAACGCTACTTCTTTATTTAAACGTTTACATACTACGATTATCACATTTTCCCTTTTATTTTGCAATGCGTTAATGTATAATCAAATTCATCAGAGTGACAAATTCATAACAAACTTTTATTAGGAGGTAATATAAATGTTAGTTTCTGCTAAAGAGATGCTTGAGCAGGCTCGCGACGGACATTACGCCGTTGGTCAGTTCAACATCAATAACCTTGAATGGACAAAGTCCATTTTAAAGACCGCTCAGGAGATGAAGGCTCCTGTCATCCTCGGTGTTTCCGAAGGTGCCGGTAAGTACATGACAGGCTTCAACACAGTAGCTGCCATGGTCAGAGCAATGGATAAGGATCTTGGAATCACAGTTCCTGTAGCTCTCCACTTAGACCACGGTACATACGAAGGCTGCTACAAGTGTATCGACGCCGGTTTCACATCCATCATGTTCGATGGTTCTTCTTATCCTATCGATGAGAACCTTGCTAAGACAACAGAACTCGTTAAGGCTGCAGCTGAACACGGCATGTCCTTAGAGGCTGAAGTTGGTTCCATCGGCGGCGAAGAAGACGGCGTTATTGGTATGGGTGAGTGCGCAGATCCGGAGGAATGCAAGAAAATCGCTGATCTTGGAATCACAATGCTTGCTGCCGGAATCGGTAACATCCATGGCAAATACCCTGAAAACTGGCCAGGACTTCGCTTCGACGTTCTTAAGCAGGTCAAGGCTGCAACAGGAAATATCCCACTCGTTCTTCACGGTGGTACAGGTATCCCTGCTGATCAGATTAAGAAGGCTATCTCTCTTGGTGTATCCAAGATTAATGTAAACACAGAGTGCCAGCTTGTATTCGCTGAGGCTACAAGAAAGTACATCGAAGCCGGTAAGGACCTTCAGGGCAAGGGCTTCGATCCTAGAAAGCTTTTAGCTGATGGTTGCACAGCAATTCAGGATATCGTAGCTGAGAAGATTACACTCTTCGGTTCTGCTAATAAGGCCTGAACTCTTCAGTATTGAAACCATGCATTTTTAAGTGATAAGAATCCATTCTTTATCAAGAATGCAATTGCACAAAATAATATAAAGCGGTATCATAGGGGACGGGTCATCTGTATTGATGCAGACTTTCCATTCTTCAGATACCGCTTTTTTGAATTTCTTTTTTTAGTTTAAGAGAGGATTTCTTTAATGGAGAAAGAGAAACAGAAGAAAAAAAGAACGACAGCAGATATCATAAGAAGAGTCGTCTTCTTTATCGCACTTGCTGTATTTCTTTTTGCGGCTGGCAACCTGATCAAGATTGGTCTTAATTACAAACACATCAAGGACGTCAATGATGAAGTCATAAAGAGTGTTACCATCCCTGTTACACAGAGCGAGGATAACAATCCGACCGATGCGGAAGAGAATCCACTGCCCTTCTTCTTTGATTATAAAAGGGCCAAAGAAATCAACGGTGATACCGTTGGATTCCTGTATATTCCTTCCATCAATTTAAAGCTTCCGGTCGTTCAGACAGATAATGATGCATATTATCTGAACCACGACTTCTATAAAAAGGACAATCTTGGCGGAGCTATTTTTGAAGAATACCGGATAAAAAACGGGCTGGATGCATCGCACGTAATCCTTTACGGACACTGCATTTATGATATGTTTGACAGACTGGATCAGTATAAAAAAGAGGAGTTCTATAAAGCGGACGGAAACGATGTATTCTATGTCTTTACAAGCAACGCGATTCACCGCTATAAGATTTACACCTCTTATCAGACAGACCCTGCAAGCGCTATCTATGCTTTCAACTTCTCGTCCACAGAAACTTTAAGAAACTGGGCGAAGGACAGAAAAGCAGAAAGCTTCTATGATACCGGCGTTGATGTCAGTGAAGGTACACAGTTTGTAACACTTTCTACCTGCCTTTACGAAGACACAAATTACCGTATCGTAGTCTCCGGCGTATATGACGGAGATGTAGAAATTAATCAGATTGCATCTGGGACTTAATATTCTTAAGTTTTTCGGAAGTGTCTTAGATTTTACTTGCAATATCTGTTTTGATGCATTAAATTATTAACAACAGATAAATAGAGTTGAGTAGAACAAAGGCGTTCCAAAATCCAGATTTGGTTTTTTGGAACGCCTTTTTTTACTACCTGGAGTTATTCCGGAATAAACATCTGTCAAAATCATTTGCTAAAAGTGAAGGGAGAAGAAAGATTATGAGCGAACACATTGATGTAGCGGCAATCTTTGGAGAAAACGTTTTTAACGACACAGTCATGAAGGCTCGTCTTCCAAAGAACACCTACAAGAATTTCCGTGCAGCACTTGCCGGAACACGCAAGCTGACCATGGAGGATGCTGACGTTATCGCACACGAGATGAAGGAGTGGGCAATTGAAAAGGGAGCTACACATTACACACATTGGTTCCAGCCATTAACCGGTTCTACAGCAGAAAAGCATGATGCATTCATTTCCGCACCTCAGCCAGACGGCAAGGTACTTCTTCAGTTCTCGGGCAAGGAACTGATTGAATCTGAACCAGATGCTTCTTCTTTCCCATCCGGCGGTCTTCGTGCAACATTCGAAGCTCGTGGATATACAGCATGGGATATCACATCTCCTGCATTTGTCAGAGATAGCTCAACAGGCCCTATCCTCTGCATTCCAACAGCATTCTGTTCTTACACAGGTGAGGCACTCGATCAGAAAACACCTCTCCTTCGTTCCATGGATGCTTTAAACACTCAGGCACTTCGTATCGTTCGTCTCTTCGGCAATACAGAAGCTAAGAAGGTTACTCCTTCCGTTGGTGCGGAGCAGGAATACTTCATCATCGACAGAGATAAGTACTTAAAGAGAAAAGATCTCATCTACTCCGGACGTACTCTTTTCGGTGCCATGCCACCAAAGGGTCAGGAACTTGATGATCATTACTTTGGTATCATTCGTGAGCGTATCGGCGCATACATGAAGGATTTAAACGAAGAGCTCTGGAAGCTCGGCGTACATGCAAAGACACAGCACAACGAGGTAGCTCCTGGACAGCACGAGCTCGCTCCTGTTTATGCTGAATGTAACATTGCTACAGATAACAACCAGCTGACCATGGAAGTTATGAAGAAAGTTGCATACCGTCATAACCTCGCATGCCTGCTTCATGAGAAGCCTTTTGCCGGTGTCAATGGTTCCGGTAAGCATAACAACTGGTCTCTTACAACAGACAATGGTGTAAACCTTTTAGATCCCGGTAAGACACCTCATGACAACATCCAGTTCCTCTTAGTTTTAGGTGCTGTATTAAAGGCTGTTGATACTCATGCAGATCTCCTTCGTTTATCCGCTTCTGATGTTGGTAACGATCAGAGACTTGGTGCTCAGGAAGCTCCTCCAGCTATCATCTCTGTATTCTTAGGTGATCAGCTTGAAGACGTTGTTGAGCAGCTGATTGACAAGGGTAATGCCACAAGCTCTCTCCCAAGCGGAACACTTGATATCGGTGCATCTGCACTTCCTAATGTAAACAGGGATGCTACAGACCGTAACCGTACATCACCATTTGCCTTCACAGGTAATAAATTCGAATTCCGCATGGTTGGTTCTTCTGATTCCATCGCTCCAGCTAACGTTGTGTTAAACACTTCTGTCGCTCAGGCATTTAAGGAAATCGCTGATGAATTAGAGGCAGCTTCTGATTTCGATACTGCTGTTCATGATATGATTAAGAAGCTCTTCACAGAGCATCAGAGAATCATCTTCAACGGTAATGGTTACACAGAGGAATGGGAGAAGGAGGCTGAACGCCGTGGACTTCCAAATCTTCACTGCATGGTAGACGCTATTCCTGCATTAACTACAGAAAAGGCTATCAAGCTCTTCACAAGCTTTAATGTTTATTCTGAAACAGAGCTTCGTTCCCGTTCTGAGATTAAGTACGAGACCTACAGCAAGCACACAAACATTGAAGCGAAGGCAATGATTAACATCGCAAGCAAGCTCATTATTCCTGCTGTTATTTCCTACACAACAGAACTCGCTGAGTCTGTAACTGCTGTTAAGGAAGCCGGAGCAGATGCTTCTATCCAGGCTGATCTCTTAAATGAGGTTACAGCGAAATTAAAGGATATGAAGGCTGCATTAGATCAGTTAAGAGCAGATGATGTTAAGGCAGCAACCATCACAGATGTTGCTGAACAGGCTCGTTTCTTCCACGATACAGTCTCTGTAGACATGGCTGCATTAAGAAAGCCTGCTGACGAACTCGAAATGATCGTCGACAAGGAATTCTGGCCATTCCCAAGCTACGGCGATATGCTCTTCGAAGTTTAATTTTAAATCTATACTATATAAGAAAACACGGATAACACACCAATTGTGTTATCCGTGCTTTTTTACGTCAAAATTGCAGTTCAATAAAAAAATCCCTGCAGGAATGCTTCCTGCCTGCGAGTAAAAAATCCCCTTATTCCGGGTAGATCAGCTGTTCCGGCTTTGGATGATCTAACACTTCTTCCCTGTACTTCTTAAGATAAATCTTGGCAAGAGTAAGGTTATTATCCAGGTAGTTACCACAGTCTCTTGCTGTTGCACCCGGAATTTCACCTTCAAAGGAAAGCCCCCAGTCTGCTGCCTCTCTTAAGACAGGTAAGATATCTGTCGGTTCCAGTTCCCCGGCAAATATTACATAAAAGCCGGTTCTGCATCCCATCGGACCAAAGTACACTGTTTTGTCTGCCCATTCCTTATGGTTTCTGAAAAAAGTAGCCCAGAGATGTTCAATTGTATGAACACCCGGATTATCCATAGGTGCTTCCAGGTTTGGTCTTGTGAAACGAAGATCAAATGTGGTTAAGCATTCCTTTCCGATATAGTCTCTGCGGGACACATAAATTCCCGGCAGTAAATCCAGATGATTTACTGTAAATGAAGCAATTTTCTCCATAATATTCCTCTCTTACGATATTCAGGGCAGGCCGCTCTGAATTTACATCTGATGTCTTACAATCTTATATTCATTATCATAGGTAAAATACGGACAGCCGTCGGACTTTCGTCCCTGAAGAAGTCTTGCATAATCATCCTCATCCATATCTACCATGCAGATATAGGCATCTTCTTCCTCGTCAAATACATAGTTACTGCAATATTCGCAGCTTCCCTGTTCTTTCTGCATTTTTCTCTCCTTTTATTTCTGCTCCAAAAACGCGTTTCAGCAATCGGGAGGTGCAGTTATTTTCTCGGCACAACCAGCTTGTGAGAATTAAATTCCACAATCTTCACATCATGAATGGTAGAAATGAACTTTCCAAGTGTCGAATAACCGAATTCCTTAAGCTTAAAATTCGGGAATCTCTTATGAAGATACTGTCCCACCTGACCGAGTTCAATTCCTGAAGTGCCGGCATCCTGTGCGAGCTTCTTAATGTAGTCGGTAACCTGTTTCTTGAAGCTGTCATCCTCCTTCATCTTCACGATAAAGGTGCTGTTTTTCTTCACCATCTCAAAGTTGTTGATATCAGCAATAAAGGTAGAGAGCGAGCTGTAGCCGTAATTTCGCACGTCGAAATCCGAGTACTTCTTCTGAAGCCGTGAACCAATCTCACCAAGAGCAGTCGTGCGGCCCTTGTTACCATTTTCCGTGATAATCTCAATAATCGAGTTCTCAATCTTGTTCTGCTTGACGACATTGCGCTTCGTATTATCTTTCATTTCAGCAGCGGAATCATCACCCTGTTCAGAGAGAATCTCAAGGTCCGTGAAGACAGAGCAGGCTGCTCTGAACGACTTAGGAGTCTTACTCTCACCCATTCCGATAACATCCATGCCGGACTCTCGCAATCTTCCGGCAAGACGGGTGAAATCCCCATCTGAGCTGACGATACAGAATCCATCGACATTGTGCGTATAGAGAATATCCATCGCATCGATAATTAAAGTCGAATCGGTTGCATTCTTTCCTGTTGTGTTGCGAAACTGCTGAATCGGCGAGAAGGAATTCTCTAAGAGTTCCTTTCTCCACTTTGCATTCTGTGAACTGGTCCAGTCCCCATACACTCTTTTATAGGTAACCGTTCCATATCTTGTCATTTCATCTAAAATATCAGAAAGATACTTGGATGAAATGTTATCTGAATCAATTAAAACGGCGTACTTTTTATCTTCTGTCATGATTACCTCCAGTCAACTGAGTTCCCTGCTTCTCTAACCTTTTTCTTAAGGCTCGCCAGATTCTCAAGTGCCTGATTTAAGGTTTCATCCCTTTTCGCATAGTGGAATCTTACTAAATGATGCACGTCTTCGCGGAAGAACGAGGAGCCTGGTACTGTTGCAACGCCAACCTCTCTTGTCATCCACTCGGCGAATTTATAATCGTCCTTAACTCCATATTCACTGACATCCATCATGACATAATATGCACCCTGAGGTTCAATGAACTGAAAATCCAGATCACGCAGACCGTTACAGAAGAGGTTCTTCATGTGGGTGTAATGATTCTGAAGATCAATGTAATACTGATCCGGCATCGTAAGTCCTGTCACAGCAGCTTCCATTAGCGGAGCGGCTGCACCTACTGTCAGGAAATCGTGTACTTTCTTTACGCGGTCAATGACTTCAGGATTTGCTAAAACATATCCGAGTCTCCATCCGGTAATGGAATACGTCTTAGAAAGAGAGTTGCAGACAATTGTGCGATCTCTCATACCCGGAAGGGAGGCCATGTAAACATGGGTATGAGGCTTATAAAGAATATGCTCATATACTTCATCCGTTACAACCCATACATCATATTTTATTGCAAGGTCTGCAATCACCTTTAACTCTTCATATGTAAAGACCTTACCGCATGGATTGGAAGGATTGCACAAAATTAATGCCTTACATCCATCCCTAAACGCCTTCTCTAACAGATCTGCATCAAAATGAAATGCAGGTGGCACGAGCGGAATGTAAACCGGCTGCGCTCCCGAAAGAATCGTATCCGCTCCGTAGTTTTCATAAAAAGGAGAGAAAATTGCTACCTTTTCTCCCGGATTTACAATCGACATCATAACTGCCATCATCGCTTCGGTACCGCCGCAGGTTACGACAATCTCTGAATTCGGATCGTACTTTAATCCGGAGAAATGCTCCTGCTTTTTAGCTAACGCTTCACGGAAGTTCTGTGCGCCCCAGGTAATTGCATACTGGTGAGGGCCTGTTTTGGCTACCTCTGATAAACGGTCTGTAATCTCCTTTGGCGGATCGAAATCCGGAAATCCCTGAGAGAGATTCACAGCACCATATTCATTGGCTATTCTTGTCATACGACGGATGACTGAGTCTGTAAAATGTGCGGTTCTTTCACTTAAATTTCTCATATACCCCTCCTTGTCTGACCTTCAAGACATCATCAAAGCTAAGTCTGCTTGAAGGTTCAAAACTCACTTAATCTTATAAAGCATTCTTTTCGTAGGTCTTTAATTCATCTACATATTCCTGTCCGATGGCGGAAAGCGGCATTCTCGCCAGCTTAATGTAGCCAATCGTCATAGTATCTTTGGTATCTAACGGAACTGCCACATAACCGTCACCGTTCAGCTCGTTACAGATGATACCGGAACAGAGTGTAAATCCGTTTAAACCAACCATCATATTCAGGAAGGTTGCACGGTCATCTGCATGAAGCACCTGCTTGTAATCGTAGGTACTCATAACCTCTTCAGCGAAATAAAAGGAATTGGCATTGCCCTGCTCAAAGGAAAGACATGGATACTGATCCAGATCCCTCATCTTAATTTTCTTCTTTGTTGCAAGCGGATGTTTCTTCGCCATAAATACGTAAATATGGCAGTCGAACAGCGGTACAAATTCGAGCTCGTCTCTGCGGAAGATTTTCTCTAATACAGAACGGTTGAAATCATTCAAATAAAGAATTCCAAGTTCACTCTTCATCGTGCGAACATTCTCGATTACCTCATGCGTCTTGGTTTCATGCATGGCAAAGTCAAACTTGCTCATTCCATAATGTCTTACCACGTGCATGAATGCCTCAACCGCAAAGGTATAGTGCTGAGAGGATACAGAGAATTTCTTTCTGGAATCCTCTTTGGTAACGAAACGATCTTCAATCAGGCGGTAGTGCTCAAGCATCTGTCTTGCATAGCCTAAGAACTCCTCACCTTCTGAAGTCAGCGTAACACCACGGTTGGAACGGATAAAAATCTCAATTCCAAGCTCTTCTTCAAGATCATGAATCGTTGCAGACAGCGATGGCTGTGTGATAAACAGCTCTGCTGCCGCTTTATTGATGGATTTGGTATCCGCAATGGTTACCACATATTTCATTTGCTGAAGTGTCATACGTTACTCCTTGTCATAATCATCTAAGAACGAATGGCGCACGCCGTCCTTCTTATAAGCAATTACGGTGCTTAAGTTAACATTTTCCACGCTGTTGAAGATATTACTTTCCACAAACTCGTTGGTCTTCTTCATCTCCCGAATCAGCTTCTTTACGGAAAGTCTCGCTGAGTTGCTGGTTCCTTCGTCCGAACAGGTCGTACAGGTCTCGGTAAATCGACACGCACACTGCAGGAAATGAAGATTGTTGTAATCTCTCCACGCCTTGATATCATCCTCGCGGACCAGATAGAGCGGACGAATCAGCTCCATTCCTTCAAAGTTCGTGCTGTGAAGCTTTGGCATCATGGTCTGAACCTGGGCTCCATAAAGCATACCCATAAGGATTGTCTCAATGACATCATCATAGTGATGACCAAGCGCAATCTTGTTGCACCCAAGTTCCTTTGCCTTGCTGTAAAGATGTCCTCTTCTCATTCTTGCGCACAGGTAACATGGGGATTTCGGAATATCATATACCGTATCAAAAATATCTGTCTTAAAGAAGGTGAGCGGAATATCTAAGATTCTGGCATTGTCCTCGATAATCTGGCGATTGGCCGGATTATAGCCGGGATCCATGCATAAAAACACCAGTTCAAACGGGAACTTGTTGTGGCGCTTTAACTCCTGGAAACACTTTGCCATCAGCATGGAATCCTTGCCACCACTGATGCAAACTGCAATCTTATCTCCCGGCTTTACGAGTTCATAGGTATTGATGGCCTTTGTGAATCTCGAGAAGATGCTCCTATGGAACTTCTTTCGAATACTTGCCTCAATCTCCTTTGAGTGTTTTTTCTTCACCTCTTCTGACTGTGCGTCTTCTCTTGCGAACATAAAAAGTACGTAAGCGTCGTATCCGCCTTCCATCTCGAATGCCGTCAGACCGTTTTCAATGAGCCAGTCCACAACCGGGCGGCTCTTGATTCCGGATTTACAAAGCACGCAGACCGGACGACCGGAAGCATACATGGTGATTCTCTTTAACAGCTCTTCCTGCTTTTCCTTTTTGATTTCCTTGCCACCCTGATACCCGGAAAATAATGACAGTGGCTCGTTTTTTGCGCCTGTTACCACGCCATAGTGCAGCTGATCTTCCTCTCTGATATCAAGTAATACATAAGAAGTTTCAGGTGCTTCAAAAACCTGTTCCCAGGTAAGTGTCGCACCGTTTGTATATACATCAAATTCCATTATTCACCTCAGACCGCTCTGACATCGTTTCTGACACCGGTCAGATCCTTTACAACTTCACTTGCAATAATCAGACCTGCTACAGATGGTACAAATGCGTTACTTGCCGGAATATCACGACGCTCCGTGCACTTTCTTGTTGTTCCGGGCGGACATACGCAGTGATTTCTGCAGCTGATGGAATCGTCATCAATCGGACGCATCGCCTTTTCCTCAGAATAGACAACCTTCAGCTTCTTTACCCCGCGACGCTTTAATTCGCGACGCATAACCTTCGCAAGCGGATCCACTTTTGTCTTATAGATATCAGCAACCTTAAACATGGTCGGATTCATCTTGTTTCCGGCACCCATGCTGGAAATCACCTTTGTTCTGACCTCCTGAGCCTTCATGATAATGGCAATCTTGGCTGTTACCGTATCAACACAATCAATGACATAGTCATAGGAAGCAAAATCAAAGTCATCCTGATTCTCCGGAAGGAAGAAACAATTGTGACACACAACTTCTGCTCTTGGATTGATGGAGAGGATTCTGTCTTTGGCAGCTTCCGTCTTCATCTTTCCAATCGTTTCTCTGGTTGCGATAATCTGTCTGTTTAAGTTTGTCAGACAAACCTTATCATCATCAATCAGATCAAAGTGACCGATACCAGATCTTGCGAGACCTTCCATTACATAGCCACCGACACCGCCGACACCAAAGATGGCTACGCGGGAATTTTCTAATTTATCCATTGCTTCTCTTCCTAAAAGAAGCTGTGTTCTTGCAAACTGAGTTAACATAATACCTGCTTTCAAAATTCAAAATCCTTCATTGTCCTGTTGCATCACCAACGTTCGCATTATAGCACAAGCCTATAGCTAAATGAAGTGGATTTTTTACTCTGTTTCTGGCTGGCTGACGCATCTTAAACCGTTCAAACGTTGCCTGATAGTAACGAAATAGCACTGCTCCTGCGGGACCTGGGCTTTTGAACACAAAAAAGCTCCGGCGCGGGATTCGCGCCGAAGCCTATGCTTGCAATTATTCTTCTGTCTCAGAATCGTTTGTATAATCGTTTGCGATATGAAGCTTGTCGATGATGAAGAAAATAAGCCCCATCAGCATTGCTACACATGCACCAAGTGACATACCTGTCATCTTAATGTCACCCATCCGGATGAATGCACCGGAAAGACCGGTTACTAAAACAACGCTTGTCATAACAAGGTTTCTGGACCTGCTGTAATCTACATTCTGATCAACTAAAAGACGAACACCACTTGTAGCGATCATTCCGTAAAGGAGGAAGGATACACCGCCCATAACAGGGTCAGGGATGGTCGTTATGAGCGCGGCCACTTTGCCAAGGAAAGCAAGAGCTAAGGAAAGGCAGCCGGCACCTGCGATTACGAATGTGGAGTAAACGCCTGTCATTGCCATAACGCCGATGTTCTCACCGTAAGTTGTTGTAGGAACGGAACCTACAAAACCGGATACCATTGTGGAGAAACCATCACCGAATAATGTTCTGTGAAGGCCTGGCTCCTTTAAGATATCTCTTCCGACAATCTTACCTGTTACAATCTGGTGACCGATGTGCTCAGAAACTACTACTAAAGTAGCCGGCATGATAATCATGATTGCATTTAAGTTAAACTTCGCAAGCTGGAAGTTTGGAAGCGCAAACCAAGAAGCTTCCTTGACCGGAGTGAAATCAACCATCCCAAAGCATGCTGCTGCGATATAACCGCAGACGATTGCTACAAGGATTGGAATCAGAGAGAAGAAACCTCTGAATAAAACGTTACCAAATACAGCGATGCCAAGAGTGATTAAGAATACGATAATCATCTTTGGATCAAGCTGTGTATATGTCTCCGTGAGAATCAGACCGCCCTGCTTAGCTGCATTACCTGCAAGTTCAAGACCGATCAGCATAACAACGGAACCCATTGCAGCCGGTGGAAGGATGACATCAATCCACTTTGTACCGACGAATTTGATGATGATAGCAATGATACAAAGCAATGCACCATTGACGACGAATCCACCTAAAGCGTACTGATAACCTAAGCCCTGTGTTGCAATAATGATGGATGCAGGACCAATAAATGCAAAACTGGAACCTAAGAAGGCTGGCGCCTTTCTCTTTGTAACCCAGAAATAAAAGAGGGTTCCAAGGCCGTTCATGAACAGAACGACGGCCGGGTTAATACCCAGAAGATTTGGCACGAGTACGGATGCTGAGAACATCGCGAACAGGTGCTGAATGCTGAGAGGAATCGTCTCTAAAATAGACGGTCTCTCTTCGACCTGAATAACTTTTTTATTCATCTTTCTTACCTCCAAACTAAATTTTCAGTAGTCTACAACAAAACCACTAAAAATGCAACCAAAAAAACGCTGCACTTTAACACGTCAGAGTGCTGCATTACTGTAGGGTTATGTCCTCCTCCTCTCCCCTCTTCAGCCAGACATCACAGATGTATATTATACATCGTTCGTATCTTCTTTTTACGGCGCAAAAGTAAAAAAGGAGGCACTTATTTAAAAGGACTGTATCCCTTTAAATGATGTCTCCTCAATAATAATCCTTAAACTATCAGACGCACTTTACACATGACCTTTAATCCAGAATGTTGCCCTTCTTCCGGTTCTTTAAAATCAGTTCCTGCATGTACTCCCAGATTTCTTCGGAGCCTTCTGCCGTTTTTTTGTTCCGGTTCAGAATACTTTCCTGATGAACCTGATGTTCTCTCCAGCTCTTTCCATCCGACGCATCGTTTAACAGCATCGGCTGGAAGTTATCAAGAGTATGGGCAAATGTCGCCTCCGGCGTCTCATATGCTTCAAACTCATCCCAGAGTGCACGAAGCTCACTTCCCTGCTCTTTTGGAAGCATACCATAAAGCTTATCTGCTGCCTCTAGCTCACGCGCTCTTGCAGAAGCCTGTGCCTTTGGATCATACGCATACGAGTCTCCGGCAAATATCTCAACAAGATCATGAACCAGAAGCATCTTCATGACCTTACCGGTATCCACCTTCTGCGTTGCATACTCAGAAAGAAGAAGTGCCATTACAGCCATATGCCAGGAATGTTCTGCATCATTTTCTTTTCTCGATCCATCCGCAAGATAGGTTTGACGCCCGATTTCCTTCATCTTATCAATGGTACGGATGAATTCCATCTGCTGCATGAAACGATTACGATCCATACATCAGTCCTTCTTATCAGAATCGATGAAATAATCAGGATGAGAAGCACGAATTTCCTGCTCCTGTACCTTATAGCGGCCGAGGTGCACGTCAATTGCACGAACAGCCTTATCTGCTTCACCGTTCATGATGTACTTGTAGATATTCTCATGATCTTCCACAATCTGCTCCATATCCATAGTATGGATAGAGATGCTTCTTAAACGCTCAAAGTGGATGGTCAGATCACGAACCATATCGTAAATCTTCTTCTTATTTGTTGCATCAAAAATCAATTCATGGAACTGGTTATCAAGATCTAACATCTTGTCAATCATTCCCTTATTCAGGTAGAAACGCTGTAACTCAACGTTCTCTTCTAACTTACTGAAATCAATGTCACTGTCCGGATCACAGGCTAAGTTTACGATAGCCTTCTCCATGGTAACACGCATGAACTGAGACTCTTCTACAGTATCGTAGTCCATCTTAGAGATATAGTTACCCTTCTGTGGTACGATATTAATGATACCTGTACGGGACAGGTCAATGATTGCTTCTCTGACAGGAGTTCTTGAAAGACCTAATTCCTCGGCGAGTCCCTTTTCACTTACGTATTCGCCTGGCTTGAGATCTAATGAAATGATGTTCTCCTTGAGCACGCGATATGCGTAATCTCTGGATGTTTCTCCGGATTTTCTTTCTGTAATCTGCATAATTCCTCCAATTTACCCCTCGAAATCCATTATCCCGCCCTCATGGGATTTATTCAAATCATCGCTTTTTATATTATCCTAGTATATTAGAGAAAAATCAAGTGTTTCGAACAAAAAGCTTTAAAAAAGTCAGTATTTATGCAATTTTCACGTTCTTGATTTTTCGCGGGAAAGCCTTAAAATGAAGATAGTAAGTACATTAAAGAGGAACTGTCAATGAATAAAAAAAGCACAGATGCTGCTATAATCGACATCGGTTCGAGCGAAGTCAAACTGATTATTGCGCAGACAAAAGACAACAGAATAGAAGTTCTAGACCATCTGGTCTATCCGATTAACTTAGGCTCAGAAGTCTTTGCCACAGGGCGCGCCAGCCACAACTGTGTAGCCGAGCTCGTTCACGCTATCACCGGATTCTCCGAACTTTTATCTGAATACGAAATCACGAACTACACCGCCATGGCAACAACTGCGCTCCGTGAGGCGGCCAACCGTTCGTTCATCATCGACCAGATTCAGGTTAAAACCGGGATCCGTGTACAGGTTTTAGAAGACAATCAGGAGAAACTCCTGATCTATCACGAGATGCAGTCAACCATGGAGGAAGCCGGACACGACCTGCCGGGAAGGTCTCTGTTTTTGTTCACCGGTTCCGGAACCATTGGTATTGCCTTCTTAGAGAACGGCTTTATTTATGATTCCATGAACATCCCGCTCGGTTCCTTAAAGATTCAGGACATGATGAAAAACATCGAATCGGAAACCGATGACTACGGCTCTGTCCTCTCGGAATACCTACAGTCAGAATTCACCTATGACAAGCTACCGGATGACTGTGTCGGAATCAAAAACATTGTTCTGACCGGAAGCATGATTGATCTGATTGCTGACCTGACCGGAGCCTCAAGACAGGAGAATATTTCAACCATCTCTGTCAGCGCTCTGAAAGAGCTGTACAGTCAGATTAAAAACACACGCACGGAGCAGATTGCAATTCACTTTGGAATTCCGGAATCCCAGGCAGAGCTTCTCTATGCAGCGCTTTCCATCTATGTTCCGCTGATTTCCTTTACGAATGCGAAAAAAATCCTCTCGCCTAAGGCAGAGATGGGCCACTGCATTATGAAACGTATGCTCTACCCGGATGCCGCAGAAAGCTTCCTTGCTTATAAAAGGGCAAATGCTCTTGCCTGTGCCAAAACCACGGCCTACTCCTGCAACTGCGATACCGCACATGCTGAATATGTGCGAAATGTTGCCGTGCAGGTCTTTGATGCACTGACAGGCCTCCATGGACTTGGACCTCACAGCCGCCTGCTTCTTGAAATCGCCTCCATCCTGCATGAGGCCGGACATGCCATTTCCGCAAGAAATCATCTGGACGCCGGCTTTGACTTCATCCGCCACACCGATCTTTGCGGAATCACAAAGGAAGACATGCTGATTGTCGCCTGTATTGCCTCGGTCAATGAGCATATTGAGCCAGATATGAGAGAAGAACGATATCGTTTCATGTCAGATGAAATGCGCTCTGAAACAGCCAAACTTATCGCTATCTTCCGCCTTGCCAATTCCATTGATAACACGCATACTCAGAAGATTCGCAAAATCAAAGTCCGTGTGGAAGGAAACACCCTGGAAATTGAAGGAAGTACCAGCCGGAATGTATTCCTTGAAAAGTGGGCTTTGGGTC
The DNA here is from genome assembly GCA_902781505.1 of uncultured Lachnospiraceae bacterium. Classification (GTDB taxonomy): domain Bacteria; phylum Bacillota; class Clostridia; order Lachnospirales; family Lachnospiraceae; genus UBA4285. The sequence continues at coordinate 39,314 of CACZJL010000013.1, forward strand.
TCACCGCTTCCTTCTTTATTGATGTCTATGCCCTGCATCCTCAGCTGAAGATTCATTCAAGGCTGAGTGTAACCTTACCGAAAGGAGAGTGATCGCTTTGAAGATGAAATTACCTTATTACAACCGTGAACTTAGCTGGATGGATTTCAACGCCCGCGTTTTAGAAGAGTGTTATGAGCCGGAAAATCCAGTATTAGAGCGCTGTCGCTTCCTTGGAATCTCCGGATCAAATCTTGATGAATTCTTCATGGTACGAGTTGCCGGAGTCTTAGAACAGATTGAAAATCATATCACGAAGCAGGACCCGAGTGGCCTGACACCGGCTGCACTCTATTCACAGCTGTCCGAGAAAATCCATGCATTTTCCAAAAGGCAGTACTCCTGTCTCTCCCGCTCCATTCTTCCTGCCCTTAAGAAAGAGGGAATCCATTTTCTTCGAATTGAGGACATGAATGAAGAGCAGATGGAATCAATTACGGATTACTTCCACAAGGTTCTGTTCCCGGTTCTGACTCCGCTTGCCATCGATACGAGCAGACCGTTTCCGTTCCTTGCGAACAAAACCTTAAACATCTGTGTCCGCCTGCACGATGAAACAGCTAAGGGCTCCGATAAAAATGCATTTGCCGTGGTACAGGTACCCGGTATCCTCCCAAGATTTTTAGATTTGTCCGAGGTTACAGAGGACAGTGCCATCCCTTCCCGTTCCTTTGTGCTTTTGGAGGATGTCATCATCCATGGGCTCGACACCCTCTTTGAGGGACACAAAATCCTATCCTGCACGATGTTTCGAATCACCAGAGACTCGGATCTTGATATCGACGAAGACGCCTCCGATCTGCTGATTGAGGTACAGAAATCCATCAAAAAAAGAAAGCGTGGCAAGCCGGTTCGCCTTGAAATAGGTGCTAAGGCTGATAAAAAGACGCGCGACTTCCTGATTCACTCTCTTGAGATTGCCCCCGACGAAGTCTATGAGCAGAACGGTCCCTTAGACCTCACCCTGTTCTCGAAATTTGCCGGAATACAGGCACCGGAAGATCTGACCTTTAAAAAACTCATTCCGGTCAATCCGCCGGCAGACTTTTATGGTTACACCGATATGTTCGCGGCAATTCGCGAGAAGGACCGCATGGTCCACCACCCGTATGAAAGCTTTGATCCGGTCGTAAACTTTATCAGACAGGCTGCCGATGACCGCAGTGTTCTTGCAATCAAGCAAACGCTCTACCGTGTTTCCGGCCACTCGCCGATTATTGCCGCTCTGATTCGCGCTGCGGAAAATGGCAAACAGGTCACGGTACTGGTTGAATTGAAGGCTCGTTTCGACGAGGAAAATAACATTAACTGGGCGATGCTTTTAGAGCACGCCGGGTGCCATGTTATTTATGGTCTGGTCGGCTTAAAGACGCACTGCAAGATTACGCTGGTCGTTCGAAAGGAATCCGACGGAATCCGTCGTTACGTTCACATGGGTACCGGTAACTACAATGATTCCACAGCAAAGCTCTACACCGACATCGGCCTGTTCACCTGCCGTGAACCGTTTGGCGTAGACGCTTCCAGTCTTTTTAATGTCCTGACCGGCTACAGCCAGCCACCTATCTACAACGAGATGCTCGTCGCTCCGCACGGACTTCGAAGTGCTTTCGAATATATGATTGACAGAGAGGCGGCCAACGCCGCGAGAGGTCTTCCAGCCGGAATTACCGTCAAGGTCAATTCCCTTGTTGACGAAAAGATCATAAACAAGCTGTATACAGCAAGTCAGTCCGGAGTGAAAATCCGGCTAATTGTCCGTGGAATCTGCTGTCTGATTCCGGGAATCCCTGGTGTTTCCGAGAACATCACCGTCACAAGCATTGTCGGACAGCTTCTTGAGCACAGCCGAATCTTCCTGTTTGAAAACGGAGGCAATCCAAAAATCTATATGGGAAGCGCCGACTGGATGCCAAGAAACTTAGATCGCCGTGTCGAGCTGGTCTTTCCAATTTTAGACGAGGATGCAAGAAAACGTGCACGTTGCATTTTAGATACCATCCTGTCTGACAACGTCAATGCCAGAGTGATGCAAAGCGATACAACATTTGTCAGGGTTCCTGCCGGAAAGCCGCGGGTTAACTGCCAGACGACGTTTATTAAGCAGGCCAGACAGATGCAGAAAAACAAGATTGAAGAAGAGCATGGAAAACAGGCCCATCCGAAGGCCTGAAAGGAGTTGTTATGATCAGAGTTGGAATTTTAACCAGTGGTGGTGACTGCCAGGGTTTAAATGCTGCAATCCGCGGCGTTGGCAAGGCTCTCTACCTGAAATTTGGAAATGAAGTATCAATTTACGGTATTCGCGACGGTTATCGCGGACTCATCGAAAACGATACGTACCTTATGAAACCGGCTGATTTCTCCGGAATCATCAACCTCGGCGGAACGATTCTCGGAACCAGCCGCACTCCGTTCAAGATGCTGAATTCCGGTACCGACGAGGCCAATGCGAAAATTGAAAACATGAAAAAGACCTACAAAAAGCTGGCGCTTGACTGCCTCGTGATTTTAGGCGGCAACGGAACGCACAAGACCGCAAATCTGCTTCGCAAGGAAGGACTGAACCTCGTCACCCTCCCAAAGACAATTGATAACGACCTCTGGGGAACCGATATCACCTTTGGCTTCCATTCTGCTGTCGCCGTCGCGGCAAATGTCCTTGACAGCATCCACACGACGGCCACTTCTCACGGTCGCGTCTTCGTTGTTGAAGTCATGGGGCACAAGGCCGGATGGATGACGCTCTACGCCGGTATTGCCGGAAGTGCCAATGCCATCCTCTTACCCGAAATCCCATATAACATCGATGTTTTCGCAGATATGATCAAGGAACGTACTAAAAGGGGCAAACGTTTCTCAATTATTGCCGTTGCAGAAGGTGCCTTAGATCAGGACGAAGCAAAGCTCTCTAAGAAGGAGTTCAAGGCAAAGCGCGCAGCTGAGACGCAGTATCCATCCATTGCCTACCGCATCGCTCACGATCTCGAAGAAAGGACCGGCCACGAAACCCGCGTTGCCGTTCCCGGCCACATTCAGCGCGGTGGCGCCCCGGTAGCTTACGACCGTCTGCTCTCCACTCGCTTCGGTGCAGCTGCTGCCGAGCTGATTGCTGAAAAAAACTACGGCCGCATGGTAGCCATTGTTAAAAATAAGCTCACCTCCGTGCCGCTTGAAGAAGTCGCGGGAAAGTTAAAAACCGTCCCAACAGACTTTGAAGTCATTCAGACCGCAAGAGATATCGGCATCTCATTCGGAGACCGCTGACCACAAACTAAAAAAGGCAACTGACCCAAAAACGGGGCCAGTTGCCTGTATATTTTTAGGATCAGAGTAAACTCCGCTTAAGCTAAAGAAAGTTTTAAAGCACATCCGCAATTCCGTAAATCAGTCGCTCTGATTCATCCCATCCAAGACACGGGTCTGTGATAGACTTTCCGTAAATACCCTCACCGATTTTCTGCGCACCGGATTCGATATAAGATTCAATCATCAGTCCCTTCACCATGGAACGAACTTCCTTTGAATGTCTTGTGCTGTTTAAGATTTCCTTCGCAATACGAATCTGCTCAAGATACTTCTTGCCGGAATTGCTGTGGTTGCAGTCCACAATAACAGCCGGATTAGCAAGCTCTAATCTGGAGTACATCTCGTACAGACGGATTAAATCCTCATAGTGATAGTTTGGCATCGTCTGACCATGCTTATTCACTGCACCACGAAGAATGGCATGTGCGTATGGGTTACCTTCTGTCTGTACTTCCCAGCCACGATAGATAAACATCTGCTTCGCCTGAGCTGCAACGATGGAATTGAGCATAACCGTGAAATCACCGGAAGTAGGATTCTTCATACCTACAGGAATTCCAACACCGGAAGATACCAGTCTGTGCTGCTGATTCTCAACAGATCTTGCACCGACAGCAACGTAGGAAAGAACATCATCTAAGTACGGATGATTCTCAGGATAGAGCATCTCATCAGACGTTGTAAATCCGGTCTGTTCAAATATATGAATATGCATCTTTCTGATTGCTTCTATACCTGCATATAAATCCGGCTTCTTCTCAGGATCCGGCTGATGCAGCATTCCCTTATACCCGATACCGGTTGTTCTTGGCTTGTTCGTATATACACGAGGGATAATCACGATCTTATCCTTTACCTGCTCTGCCACTCTTGCAAGACGGGTTGTGTAATCCACAACAGCCTCTTCATTATCTGCAGAACATGGACCGATAATAAGTAAGAACTTATCAGACTCCCCTGTAAAAATCTTCTGAATCTCTCTATCTCTTTCAGCCTTCACTTCCACCAGCTTTTCAGGCAGAGGGCATGTCTTCTTCACTTCAGCGGGTTCCGGAAGAACCTTCATGTAATCAAAACTCATATCATCACTCTTTCTGTAATATTCATTACGATTTATGTTCCCTATTCTATCATGTTACTTTACCGAAATAAAGTCTCACTGTAATGTTCCTTTTTATTTCCTTCAATCTGAGAATTTAAAACGCGCTGCATCCTTGCAGTCACACCGTCCCACTCCGGGTTCTCATTTGCCTCAGCTTCGGCCTTATCCGCTTCCCTCTTAAAATACACAGCGCGGTCAGAATCACCTTTACCTGCCTCTTCACAGGCCCGATACAAAAGCTGATTCTCTTCAAAATGAACCAGCGGACCAAACTTCTGGAACTCATGTCCCTCACGATTATCGATTCCATCTCTCTGGTACATAGAAACCACACTCGAGTAGTCCTCATCACCTAAATCATCGTAATAAGTATCCTCTCTGTTAGATGGTTTTAAATCCTGTTTATATTCATAGATTGCATTCGCAAAGGCAAATGCAAAAAAAAGCCCGAGTACCGCAATAACTCCTGTTAAGAGCACTTCCGTAACACTAATCATACGGGGTTTTCTGCGTTTTTCTTTTTTACCTGAACTGATCCACATGCTTTGCTGCCTCCTCTAACATTGTCGTTCTGACCCCCTCCGTGCCGTTTTCAAACGCAAACGCCTCTTCCTCTGTGAATCCTAGATAGCCTTCCATTAGAGTTCTCAAGTCCTCTCGCATCTGAGAATTACAACGGGTGACAACTGCCCCATCATAACTGTCTTTCTCGTAGTGATCCTCAAGATACTCCTCTGATGTATACTTATAAAAATAGTTGAAGTTGTCACACATCGTGCTGACACTAACCTTCGAGTATGAACCACTTCCAAGCATCAGCTTCCCAAAATCTTCGACCACCAGCTGGGAATACTGATTTGTCACATAAACCAGCGGTCTGTATTTCATAAAATGACCATCCAGTCTGTAATTATCAATATCCCAGTACTCAACCGTCTGGGAAAATGCAATGAAGTCGCCCTTGTCCAGATAGCCATCAAGCTGTGCAGTCAGTTCCTTTTCATTCTTAAGAGCTTCCTTGGCTCTTTTATTTCTTACTATTTTATAGCTGTTTGAATCCACAATCGCCACAATAATGATTCCAATAATCAGAGCAGCTATAATGATAATTCTCATTGTGATGCCTGCAAAATTGCTGACGGAATCCACAACCTCATTCTTCGTACGGTTATAGTCTTTTGAGAACTTCTTCATATCCTGCGCATGCTTACTCGCAGCCGTATTCGGCCTTCCGCAGTGTGCACAGTACAGGTCTTCAAGACCGATCTCACTTCCGCAAAACTGACATTTCATAACAATCCCTCTTTATTTTTCATTTCATTTTCCGGGGCGCAGCCTTAAACTGATGCAGGTAAAAGCTTATGCATCCAGTCTTTTTGCGACCTCATCTGCAACATCACTGTCAAGATACGAAGATTCCTTATGCTCATTTAAAAAGGAATCCAGTTCCTCCTCTGTGAAATGAAAACGCGATTTAAAATCTTCCCGGATTCTCTTCGCCCGTTCTTCTACCAGTGCTACATCCGCCTTAGGTATCTCCTTAATAACCGGTGCAATCATAACTTCAAACTCTTCCTGCACCAAACGCTGCTTTTTGTATCTGCTGTCATTAACACCATCAAAGTCTTTTAATTCATCCTGTACATCGTTATAGGTTTTGATGACCTGAATCAGTTCGTAGTGCTTATAACCGGAAAGACCGATTCGTTCCTTTGAATCCAGCTCATAGTAAGCTTCACTCATTCCGTCATAGTCCTGCTTATCATAATAGTCATCAAGGATTGCGTAGTATTTTGTCTTCTGGGAGAATTCTCTTTTTGATCGTCCTGACGATGTGGACCGTTCAAAGATTGCCGGAAGACTGATAATCAGAACAAGAATACCGATTCCGATCAGAATCTTCAATGCAGATACACCGGATTTCTTCGCCTCATTAAGCATTTCCTTCTGCGGTGAATTTTTAAGGCTTTCTAAATCATCCTTCATCTGCTTCATATCGCCCATGTATTCTTTTTCTGCCGCCGGCACGTATGTGTGTCCGCAATACGGACATTTACTTTCATTTGCGTCAAATGTCGCCCCACAATTTTCACAAATAACCTTCATTCCCAAATCTTTTCCCTTCGATTTTAGTACCATAATGATAACATATTCACAAATAATTGAGTAGAATTTCCCCTTGGTTTCAGAATTTTTCTCTTGTTTTTCAATGAGTTTAGGCTATACTAATATAGGAATTTATCGCGGTGAATCACACCAGCGAAAACTTTTGTTAAAATGGAACGGGAGGATTTAAAATGAAGGAATTCAAGCCGATCAAAGAAGGAAAGGTTCGCGAGATCTATGATAATGGGGACAGCCTCATCTTAGTCGCAACAGATCGTATCTCTGCATTCGACGTAATCTTAAAGAACAAGGTTACAAAGAAGGGTACAGTTCTTACACAGATGTCCAAGTTCTGGTTCGACTACACAAAGGATGTTGTTAACAATCATATGCTCAGCGTTGACGTTAAGGATATGCCTGAGTACTTCCAAAATGAAAACTTTGATGGAAACAGCATGATGGTAAAGAAGCTTGAAATGATTCCGGTTGAGTGTATCGTTCGTGGATACATCACAGGATCTGGCTGGAAGAGCTACCAGCAGGACGGCACTGTTTGCGGCATCAAGTTACCAGCGGGCTTGAAGGAATGTGATAAGCTTCCTGAACCTATCTATACACCATCTACAAAGGCTGAGATCGGTGATCATGATGAAAACATCGATTTCGAAAAGAGCATCGAAGTTCTTGAGAAGTCTTTCCCAGGACGCGGTGAGGAACTCGCTACAAAGATTCGTGATTACACAATCGCTCTTTACAAGAAATGCGCAGACTACGCTCTTACACGCGGTATCATCATTGCTGATACTAAGTTCGAGTTCGGTCTTGATGAGAATGGCGAAGTTGTTATCGGTGATGAAATGCTCACACCGGACTCCAGCCGTTTCTGGCCGGTTGAAGGCTATGAACCGGGACATGATCAGCCATCTTTTGACAAACAGTTCGTACGTAACTGGTTAAAGGCTAACCCTGACAGCGATTACAACCTTCCACAGGAAGTCATTGACAAGACAATCGACAAGTACAAGGAAGCTTACAAGCTCCTCACTGGCAAGGATCTTTAATCTGTAAACAAACCTAAACCTTAAGACACGTGAGTCGTCTCACGTGTTTTTTATAAACAAACGACGCACTGTACACTAACGGGAGATGCCAGCAGTATCTGCTGGCATCTCCCGTTATTTTGCGTAACTCAATTTTTTTTCACCCGTAAGTAAGGCCTGCTAAAGATAACTGCACCTGATTTTAAGAACCTCAAAATTTCTTTATCAACTCTGCAGTAAAGATGCAACGCATTCTTCAACCTTCTTCATATCTTCCGTTGGCTCAAATCGCTTAACGACGTTACCTTCACGGTCAACGATGAATTTGGTGAAGTTCCACTTAATAGTCGGATTATTCTTATAATCCTTATCGAATTTCTTCAGCATCACGCTCATGGCTAATGCCTTCGCGCCCTTGCCAAAGCCTTCAAATCCCTTCTGAGACTTAAGATATGTATAAAGAGCAAGTTCATTCTCGCCGTTTACATCACTCTTCTTCATCTGAGGGAACTGTGTATTGTAATGAAGCGCACAGAATTCATGGATTTCCTCATCGGTTCCCGGTGTCTGACCGGCGAACTGGTTACATGGAATATCTAATACTTCAAATCCTGCATCATGATACTTCTCATAGATTGCCTCGATATCCTTGTACTGAGGGGTAAATCCGCAGCCTGTCGCTGTGTTTACTACCATAAAAACCTTACCTTTGAACTGATCTAAGGAAACCTCTTCTCCCTGTGGATTCAGTACTGAATAATCATAAATATTGCTCATTTTGATACCTCCTGATTGGTTTACATGGAGCCGCCTTGCGGTTCGTTCTATTTAACACAATTAGATTGTATCAAATATAAAATAAATTGCAAGCACTTTTTTTTAGAAAAAGGCGCGCATTCGCGACGCCTGTATTTCAGTGAAATAATCTCTTACAAAAATTATAGATACCATCCTGCCAGATTTCCGTTCCATGGGCTCCCGGACCGCGGTAGTACAGATGAGCGATTCCCTGGTCGGTCAGCTCTTCATCAATCTGTTCTGAAACCTTACCAGCCTCAGAATCCTTCTTACCGGTAGTAACCATTAAGTACTTAAACTGTCCGACCTTTTCATCTAAGCGGAAGGTATCAAAGTCAGGAATCAGTTTCGCCTTCGTCTTCTCTGTCAGACCAGCTGTTGTGCCGATTCCGCCTGCAGAGCCGAAAAGATCCGGTCTCTTAAAGGCGATGTACATTGCCAGCTTTCCACCATAGGAAAAGCCTGCAATTGCCGTATTATCCCTACCCGTTTTAACAGGATAATGACTTTCAACATAAGGCATTAAAGAACCGGTTAAATCATCTAAAAATCGACGATAAGCCTCATTTTCCCAGACTATATTTTCGCGGTTCACGTCCTCACCCGGCATGACAACCTCATTGTCCGTTCCAATCAGTATCATCGGTTCCATAACGCCTTCTGCAATTCCATTCGCAAGAATTGTATCTCCGCCAAGGTCAGACCAGGATGTGTAGGCACAGCCCTTTCCATGAAGCAGATAGGCAACCGGATACTTCTTATTGGGATCGTAATTCGGAGGAAACATGACAAGCGCAATTCGCTCGGTTCCCGTCAGCTTGCTTTGATAGGTAAATGGCTCCTGTGAGCCGTAATCTCTGCCTTCGACATGGGCCAGCCAGTGCGATGCGTCAAATGATGTTTCCTCATCGGCATATGGATTATACGCAGGCTTCACTTCTTCCGCCTGTTCGCCTCCTTCCTGTGTCTGCGAAAGAACCTGTTCATTCAGAGCTTTTCGCTCTGCATCAAGGTCTCTTCCGCATCCTGTAAGGCTTAAAACACAGGTACAGACAAGTCCTGCTGCGATTATTCCTTTTAAACTCCTCATAATCTCCTCATTTCCCTGTTACTCGCAAAGATAAGAAAACCCGAGGAAGGTTCCCCGGGTGTTTATCATATCAAGTCAGAATATATAAGCTTTAGAATCCATCAATTTCACGTTTTTCTGCTGTAAGGAACTGAATTACAATTCCAATAACTCCCGCTACAATGGCAACAATTGCTGTGAACGATGAAAGCTTTGATGGATCCTGCAGTGTCATCACTCTGAAGAGACCACCTGCGAAAAGATAGCCTCCAACCATTCCGGTTGAACAGATAACTATGATGCGAACCAGGAACATTGCCGCAATAGCGATAATCAGTCCCAGAATCAGGCCTGCTGTTGCCGGAATCATCGGATTATCCGGCATGGTGTCAGCAAGTACACCAAATCCCAGCACATATCCGGATACAAACATAGTAATAAAGATTCCAGCCTTGTAGAACATGAAGGAAATGAAGGCTACAACCGCTGCACAGACAAACGCAAGAATGATAACCATCAGATCTTCGAGCTTATACTGGTGACCAAAATAAATACCAAGTGCTGCACCCGTAGCTGCTCCTGCAATCAGAGTCAGGAAACGAAGGCACTTGTATCCAAGAAGCGCACTCATCAGCGCAATTGCCATAATCAGAATCGTTCCTGTCATAGACTCTGTTCCAGTAGTAATATTTACGGCACTGTTAAAAGCATCATAAATTGTGTTTAATAATGTCATATTACCCTCCCTTTTGGTAAAAGAGAATTATTCCAAACCAATAGATTCATCAAGGCCAAGCGCGATGTTCATATTCTGAACAGCAGCACCTGAAGCGCCCTTACCGAGATTATCAAACATTGCTGTTACAGTTGTCTGTTCTGCATTACCGCAGACAACAATTTCAAGACGGTTTGTGCCTGCAAGCTTATTGGCATATAACTTACTGTCATTCGTGCCAAATGGAACTACAGAAACAAAATGCTCATCCTTATAGTAATCTGCGAGCTTTAAACAGATTTCCTCAGCCGTCGGCGTGCCGTTTAACAGACGGTTCTGTAACATGATGGTTGATGCCATTCCCTTGTAGTAATCATCAACAACCGGCATAAACACAGGATCAAACTCAAGTCCTGTCACCTTCTTCATTTCCGGAAGATGCTTATGCTTTAATGTCAGACCATAGATTCCAGGAGAACTGAGTGCTTCATCTCTGTTCTCTGCTTCGTATTCAGCGATCATTTTCTTACCACCGCCTGAATAACCTGTCAGGGAAAATACAGTCACCGGATAATCCTTTGGAAGAATTCCCATTCGTATCAGTGGTGCGACTGTTGATATCAGTCCTGTTGCATGGCAGCCCGGATTCGCAATACGTTTGCTTTTTGCGATTAATTCTCTCTGCTCCTTTCCCAGTTCCGGATAGCCATAGGTCCAGCCATCGGCTGTTCTATGTGCTGTTGAAGCGTCAATTACCCTTACGTCTGGATTTTCAATCAGGGAGACCGCCTCTACTGCGCCTGCGTCCGGAAGACATAAGAATACAATGTCAGCTGCATTCAGGAATTTCTTTCTTTCATCTAAGTCGTGACGCTTATCTTCATCAATACGAAGAAGCTCAAGATCTTCCCTGGCGCCGATACGATCATAGATCTGAAGTCCTGTTGTTCCGCTCTGTCCATCAATGTAAACTTTTGTCTTCACCATATACACCTCTGTCTTTCATTTTATAGAACGATTATACTACATATGTGAAATAATCGTCTAATGTTTTAGCAAAAATGACAAAAACATGTTACACTTGTTTCAAATAACTTCGAAAGGATTTTTATGAAATTTGTATCTTGGAATGTAAACGGTCTGAGAGCCTGTGTCACAAAGGGCTTCAAGGACGTTTTTAATGAATTAAACGCAGATTGTTTCTGTCTGCAGGAAACAAAATTACAGGAAGGTCAGATTGACCTAGATCTTCCCGGCTACGAACAGTATTGGAATTATGCAGAAAAGAAAGGATATTCAGGCACTGCTATCTTTACAAGAATTCATCCTCTTTCTGTATCCTACGGAATCGGAGTGGAGGAGCACGATCACGAGGGTCGTGTCATCACCCTCGAGTTTGAAGACTATTATCTGGTAACCTGCTACACGCCAAATTCTCAAAACGAACTGGCACGACTCCCATATCGAATGACATGGGAAGATGCATTCAGAGAGTATCTGATGAAGCTTGATTCAAAGAAACCAGTCATTGTCTGCGGTGATTTAAATGTTGCCCACAACGAAATCGATCTTAAGAATCCGAAAACAAACCGCAAAAACGCTGGATTTTCAGATGAAGAGCGCGAAAAGATGACAATGTTACTTTCTAACGGCTTCACCGATACCTTCCGCCATTTCTATCCGGATAAGGAACAGATTTACTCCTGGTGGTCTTACCGCTTTAAGGCCCGTGAGAAAAATGCCGGATGGCGCATCGACTACTTCCTTGTATCCGACCGCTTTGTTCCTCATTTACAGGATGCAACGATTGAAACCGAAATCCTCGGAAGTGACCACTGCCCTGTTACCATTACCTTTGAATAAAGAAGAGGCTGAATTCGCGTCCGCTCCGTCTGTTCAACAAAGCTTTCACATCAGGTACGACGAATATTGGAATCAAGCCACTTATTAAATCCAAGCCATGACTTCTCATCTTTCGCCTCGAGTGCCTCACGGAACGTTTCCATCTTTGCATCCGTATCATCTGCCAGAGAAAGAGCCTTTGCCTCTGCAATTGCAGGAGTCTTTGGAGAACCAAACTCCATCTTTCCGTGATGAGACAGAATCATATGGCCGATTTCTGATGCCAGAAGCTCAGGGAATCCGGGAATTTCCTTAATCTTCTCCTGAATCATCTCGTAGCCCATCACAATGTGGCCGAGAAGATTGCCTTCGTCTGTATAATCATTTAACGGGAACGGAGATAATTCTCTTGTCTTGCCGACATCGTGAAGCATCGCACAGGACACGAGTAAATCTCTGTTTAACCAGTCATAATTTTTAGCCATGCCGTCGCAAAGCTTCGTAACACTTAAGGAATGCTCCAAAAGGCCGCCTGCGAAGCCATGATGTACGGACTTGGCAGCGGAGCTTGCCTTAAACTTCTTAATAAAATCAGAATCTTCCACAAAAAACTTCTTAAGAAGCGTCTTGATATACTCATCCTGAATGCTCTCTACGAACTGCAGTAACTCAGCATACATGTCATCGATTGCAAAACGGCTGCCCGGAATGTAATTTAACGGATCATACTCATCCTCTTCGGCCTTTCTGATTCGCTCAATCTTAAACTGAAGCTGTCCGTTGTAATTGATGACCGTTCCCTGTGCGAATACAAAATCCATCGGTTCAAAGTCACTAATTCCACCGGAAGACGGGTCCCAGATTTTCGTATCGATCTGACCGGTCTTATCAATCAGAATGACATTCTCGAATTCCTTTCCTGCCTTGGTAAATGCAGTCGCCTTCGATCTGCATAAATAGACCTCTGATACGCGGTCACCATCTCTTAATTCGTCAATATATCTCATTATTCTTTAACTTCCTTTGGTTCTTCACTTAATACGACATTAAACTGCAAATCCGAATATACGCCTTTGCCAAGTCGTTTCACCACAACCGGCACAGTCTGTCCCTTCGAATACTTATACAGCCTTTCATGGAAGCCGCGAAGCGTCGTCACTTCTGCGTCTTCCAGACTTACAATAACATCTCCCGGCTGAATACCGGCAGTATACGCAGGGGAATTATATTCCACAGAGGATACATAAATGCCTTCCGGCAGACTGTACTCTCCTGCAAGATCCTTTGTAACATTCTGACCCTTGATACCAAAATACAGACTTCCGCGACCATTACAGATCTGCGAAATCATCAGCTTCAAATCAGAAATTCCAAGATAGGAGAACATACTTGTATTTTCGGTCTCACTGATTCCAATCAGGTTTCCGTCTCCGTTAAACAGAAAGGCGAAATCATCCGCACTGTGGGAGATATTCGTCTTGATTTCCGCACAGTCATTATCCACCATGCTGAGGTCGGATACCGACGTAATCATGCCATAATCCACCGAATCATTCTCTCCGTGCACACGCCCATACGTCAGAACCATGCTGCCCTGCTTCACCTTATAGGAATTACCAAGGCTGATTGGTTCAATCTGAGATTTTTCTTCCGAAGTAAGCATTGCCTGAGGAACGGAAACGAGAGCGATTCCTGCACTTGCACTACTTCCTAAGAACGCGCCGTCCACCTGTGCCCCGGATGGAAATTTGATGACAATGGAATTAATATCCTCGATAGCAGACAGTTCCGTTAAGATGACATACATAAAGGAACTCTTTCCAATGACAACTCCTGCTGTCTTCGAATCGGTTCCGGACTCACTGACTGACAGGTAGTCCGAGATGGAATCTCTTGTATGATCCACAAGGACCATAGATTTCTCGATATTTCCGACATTCTCCTGCAGACCTCTAAGAAGTGTGTCATAATTCATGTTTCCTTCACTGTCACTGCTGGCCTCTGAAATATCGACCTGAGAAGAACCGGAATCCTTCGCTGTCGTCGGCGTGGCGGCATCCGGAAACTTATCACTTTCAATTTTAATATCTGAGGTTTCTGCTGAAACCTTTCGACTCAACCATGGTAACAGAATCGGCTTTAATAATAAAAGAACAACAATCAGCACTACGGCAACACATCCTGTGCCAAGTAGCAGAAGACGTCGCTTCGACATCTTTTTGTGCTTCATGCTGAATTTTTCAACGACCTGCTCCGTATAGAGCGGACGCTCCTGTGTCCGGCTCTCCTCAGGCCGCTCCTGTGTCTGATTCTCTTCTGCTGTCTCTTTGTCGATGACAGCTTTATCTGCCTGTGTCTCTAAACGATCTTCACTCATCAAACTCACCTGTAACTGTAAAGTAAGATTTCAATCCCGCTTCAACTTCTTTCCTATCTAGTTTAATCGGAACGGAAGAATAAAGCAATAAGCGAAAGCCGGCAGCGTAAATTTGTACTCGGAAATCACAGAAAAGACTATCCCTGTGGTTTTGTGATTAAAATTAGATTTGAAATCATTCTACTATTTTTCTCTTTT
>CACZJL010000014.1 GCA_902781505.1 uncultured Lachnospiraceae bacterium
GATGATGAATACTTCTTCTTAAAGATCATGGATATGAGCCGGAAGAAGTATGTCAGGAATCAGCCATCACATAAAATTTGTGATTGAGCCTTTTTTATTAATTCAATTTTCCGAGTGAAATTTTACTCTAGCCGCATTCCTTCCCAGTCAGACGCGCATAAGAATTACCGGACATAAAAATCTCTCCACGTTCAAGTTGCACACCGCTTCAAAATAAAGTAAAATCAATTTGCATTATTACGACGCGATTAAAATCCATCGGGAGGATCAAAATATGAAGAACCTTAAAAGAATTTTAGCAGTCGCACTGCTTGTTCTCACACTTACAGCACTTGTTGCATGCGGCAAGGAAGATTTAGTCGGAACCTGGGAAGGCAAGGAAGGGGACTACACCGTAACTTATGTCTTCAACAAAGACGGCACCGGCACCTGCTCATCCGACGGTGTAACAGTAAACATCACATATACAGCCGATGACACAGCTCACACCATCGATATCAAGGCAGATGCCTTAGGCCAGAACGTAACCCAAAGCCTTTCTTACGAAATTAAGAAGAGCGAGCTTACACTCACAAGCTCCGGCGCTTCCGTTAAATTCACAAAGAAATAATTCCTTCATAACAAAAGGGGGCTGTACCACTTCGGTACAGCCCCCCTTTCTTTATAAAATGGAGAGAAAAGTAATGAAAAATCTATGTAATAGCTGCCGTTAAACGGCCTCGTTATTATTCAATCGAGATTCTTTCTGCCTCTGGCAGCACTTCTTTTGATTCTTTTTTAGGAATCACCATAATGAGCTCGCCATTCTGAAATGAAGCCTTAATATCTTCCTGTTTCAACTCCTCGCCGACATAAAAGCTTCTTGATAATTGTCCGGAATACGTCTCCTTAAAGACATACTCTCCCTTCTTACTTTCATCAGGCTTCTCCTCTTTACTGTCTGTGTGAGATGCCTCAATCGTAAGATAGCCCTTTCTCAGACTTGCCCGTACCTCTTCTTTCTTAAATCCCGGTAGCTGAAGCGTTAACTCATAATGATCCTTGCAATCTTTACAGTCTGTCTTCATCTTCATTTGCCTTGCACCTTCCATTCTGTAATCGAAAGGCAGCGGACAAAAGTCGTCGAAAAAGTCATCTTTCAAATAATCATTAAAAACACTAGGAAATAACATAAGCCATCCTCCTTTTTGAATGAAACTCTTCGACCGTTGATTTGAAGCGGTCATGAATCCGTCAGGATTCAACAATATGGTACTATATATAAACACACCGGGAGACTGTACGAGTGGGAATCCCCCGATGCGGTTTAACAAAAGTTGCTTTAATCAATCGCGATAAAGCTTTCCTTCTCAATCTTTGGCTTCTGATTCTTTGGAATGATAATCTCAAGCTCACCATTCTCAAATCTCGCCTTGATCTGCTCCTTCTCTAAGGTTTCACCAACGTAGAAGCTTCTGATGTACTCGCCGGAATAGCTTTCCTTCCATACATACTTGCCATTCTCCTTCTTAGTGTCATCCTTAGTTTCCTCATGTCTTGCAGAAATTGTAAGATATCCTTTCTTCAGCTCCGCCTTAATCTCATTCTTCTTAAATCCAGGAAGCTGTAAAGTAAGTTCATAGTATGTCTCAAACTCCTGTAAATCAGACTTCATCTGCATCTGGCGATTGCCATTCTTGCTGTAATCATATGGTGTAGGATAAAAGTTCTCAAATAAATCATCAAAAAGACTAGGTAACATAATATTGTCCTCCTTTAAATAAAACTGAAACTTTTGGATCTTTGGACTAACCCTCTTTGTTTCACTGATTATGTTATATCACTTGTTATTAGCACTGTCAAGTGGCGAGTGCTAATTTCTTCAAAAGATAGAAATTCCGCTTCAAACCTGTGATTAGAACATGAAATATGTTACAATCTCAGAAGAAATATTTTAAAAAAGGACAAAATCTATGAGTAAGCAAAAGACGCCCGAGGTACGCCGTAAGAAACTTCGTACCCGGAAAATGATGAGACGACGCCAGTTTTTCCTGGTTTCTCTTCTACTGTGCACTTTTGTGGCTGTTCTTGTGGGTGGTCTGGCTCTTCTTGCAGCCATTGATTCCGGCAATATAAATCTTTCCCTGCCAACCGGTCGAGTAAAAGAAACAGAGGCTCCGACAGAACCCGCTTCTGACGTTGCGAAGGATCCTAACTCAAGTGCCGAAGCAAGGGTCAATGCATGGATGGAGACCCTGACCTTAGAACAGAAAGTCGCACAGCTCTTCATAGTAAAGCCGGAAGGCATTTCCTATGAAGATGATATCAAGGAAATGACCACCGCCATGTGTAAGCGCTTAGACACCTATCCTGCAGGCGGAATCATCTTCTACCGCAACAATATTCAGGACGAGACTCAGATCAAAAAATTCCTTGCCGACATCAATACATATTACAGAAGCAAAAACCTGCCACTCCCATTCCTTGCCATCGACGAGGAAGGCGGACAGATTGCACCAATTGCTTCCAATGCGGCTTTCAAGGTGACAAAGGCTGAATCATTAGCACGGCTCGGTGCCAGCGGTGATCCTTCTAAAGCCTATGAATCCGGCAAGACAATCGGAACATATCTGAAAGCTCTCGGTTTTAACCTTGATTACGCACCAAATGCCAATGTACTTACAAACCCGGAAAATGCTGAAGTAAAAGCAGCCTCCTTCGGAGCTGACGCCAACATGGTAACCTCCATGTCGCAAAGCTTCACAACAGGTTTGAAAGAAGCTGGAATCATCGCTTCTGTTAAGAACTTCCCTGGTGAAGGCGGCGCTGAAGGTTCCACGGAAGAGAACCTCGCTCCAAGCAACCGCACCGCCAATGATATGATGAGCACTGACATGGCTCCTTTTAAAGAAGCTGCCAGATCCGGTGTCCCAATGATCACCGGTTCACATGTCTCTGTGAAATCCATCGTAGGCAAGAACACTCCGGCTGATTTAAGTTCCAAGATGATTAACGACATCTTACGAAATCAGTTCGGCTTCCACGGCGTAGTTTCTACCGATGCCATGGACAAAGGTGCAATCTTGAACCACTATGAATCTGATACCGCAGCCATCGAGGCAGTCAATGCAGGCAACGACATCATCCTGCAGCCTGGCGACTACAAGAAAGCCTACACAGCTGTCCTTGAAGCCGTAAAATCCGGCAAAATAACACAGGCCAAGCTCGACGCCTCTGTCAAAAAAATTCTGACATTAAAGGCTGAATATCTGTACGGATAAAAAACAAACACAGCCAGAAAAGAAACAACTTTCTTTTCTGGCTGTGTTTTTATATCATTTCCATATTCGGTGGCTCTGCTCATCGACTCTGTCTTACCGTCTTTGTGGCTTTCTGGTATCAATATTCAACAATGATAGTTACCCGTGCTGTTAGTATAATTTAGTGGACACTAAAAGTGCGACACATTAAAATCTTTACCAAAAGAAAGGATGTGTTTCACAATGGCCCACAACGGTAAACGATACTCGGAAGAGTTCAAAAATTATCTACAAATGGAAGACTCTTTACGCTCAATCTATTGAAGTAGATGAAAATCAAAAACTCGATGCAGATATCTTGGCGATTTATTTCGCCATCAAACTGATAAAAGACCACTTCGCATTTCGTAATCGAAAACATCAAAGTGGTTTTTATTTCAACGAATTAGCAAAGCTCTCAAACATTTATTCGGACAAAGTCTGAGCGCTCACATGCGATACGTTTCCGTTCGCATCCGTTTCATAGAACAGCATGATGCTGCCCTCTGACTCGGCGCCATTGCTGTTCGCGCCTGTGACCTTCACTATCGTGGCGTACGAATACGTGCCGCTGGATATCCTCGTCACGTACGACGACAGGCTCTCATAACTCATATTGGCACCATTGGCGTCAATATCGTTTATCTTCTTGCCATCACGGTTCTCCACGCTCTTGACCTCAGGCATGAACTTCGTCAGGAAGGCATTGTCGTCGGAAAATCCAAACGACTCCTTCGCCGTGTTGCGAGCCTTGTTGTAGGACTCCGAGTCGTCCCAGGTGAAGATGCTCTTCGCCAGACGGCCCATGGTCGCATCATCCTTAGCAACGCGCTGAGCGTCATACCCGATCGTGTTCTTGACGGGCTCTGACGCCTTGTTTTCTACATCATTCTTCGCTGCCGAAATCTTGTCACGCAGCTCTGAAATCCTGGCCTGCTCTGACCGCTCTGTATTCTGCGCCTGGCTGGTCACTCTGGCATAAAAGAAAATGCCGAACACGAAGAGCAGCACGCTCAAAACCCAAGGAATAATCTTCTTTACTCGATTGCTCATTAGTTGCTGCCCCCTTTCATTGCTTCCTTACGCATCTGGTCACGGGCCTCCCAGATATCTGTATAATCGTTGCTGTCCGACTCGTTGCCCGGAAGCTCAGAATTGCCGGAAGCATTCCTGATGTCATCAATCAGACCATCAATGATGGTCTTGTTATTGTTCTCTGGCGTACCGCTCATCGCCGAATTGCCTGCCATCGTCGTCGTCTTGGAGAAATCAGTGAACTTCTCCTTGCTCGCATTATAGGTCGCCGTTGCATAGGCATACACGACACCGCTATCCTTGTCCTTGCAGATCCACATCGACTTCGTCGTGTCCCCGCTGAACGTATAACCGCCCGTGAACTCCCATGAATAATTATCAGGCTTGCTATTGCGATACCAAATTGCCCCGGCATCTGCCGAGCTTTTATCATCAAAATACTTCTGGATATCCGTCTTGATAGCCTTGATACCATCGCTGTCATTGCTGTCGACTGTGATGTACTTCGTCTGCGATACGGCAACGGCATCACCTGCTGTCTTGGCAGAGGCAACAATCTCCTGACCGGACTTCCCCGTCGCGTCAGACGACGTGGAGGAAACCTGCTTCAAATTGTCTTCAAGCGTCGCTATCGTCGCCTTGTTCTTCTTGCTCTCCGCCTGTGCATCCGTCTGCACATTGTTTGCTGACACCAGACCGACAACACCGCCGATGGCAAGCGCTGCACAGAGCACCGCCGACGCCACACGTCGCACATTTATCTTCTTCTTTGCTGGCTTATCTGCCATATCTGCCACTCTCCTTTCAAAATCGTCCCATATACATCACAGACACAATACCACACAATGACTCATTTATCAAAGTATGGCATAGTGCCTGCTTATATTTAATTCGCGCCCGAACCCGCATTCGCATACGTCGTGCCATGGTCAGGATTGACGCAGCGGAAGACGTGATACTCGGCATTATAATAGAAATCAATGCCGTGGTTCGACATATACGCAATCACGTCATCCCCACATCCAAGGGAACGCTCGTTATAGGACGCCGACACGGTGTTATATGTCGTCTGCTTCGGATATTTGGCCGCAACTGCCTCGTTGCCAACATACAGCTCGGATAGGTCTCATCCGTACCTGACCACACGACGGCGGTTGCCACGCTATAGTCACACGAAAGAAGAAAAGTGGCGCCTCGCGTTACCCTCCTTAACATTTTATAGTTTGCATCATGTTTATAATTTATTCAAGTCCTACATATTTATTAATTTCAATAATCTAACCTGTTTATTATTTTCTCTCCACCGTACTGATTGTTTTCAGTCCGCAGATTCTGTCATATCGATATCTGGTATCCTGTTTTATAGCCATGTGAATCACATTGGCCATTCCATAGAAATAAAGACAGAACAACGCAGCTCCAGCACCAATCAGCAGCTCTTTCGTCAATACTGCCTCGTCTTCCGGGCGGACGTACTGCAGTAGCTGCCAGGCAAAGAGTGGTGCAGCCAGAAGCACAATCATCATAATGAAGTAACGAACGGCCAGCTGCCAGAAATGGGCACGGGTGCCATTGTTACGGACCAGACGGATGTTTACAAGCCATTTGCCAAGAGAATAGCCATTCGAGACGGTCGTGATGAAAGTCATGATGACAAATCCAGCCATTGGCAGGAAGTATACGGCATAGTGACGTGGAATATGTGTCATATCGAAGTGCTGAAAGACAAATTCATGTATTCTTTCCTGCATCAGATACACACAGCCTCCTGTCAGAAGTAGGATGATAACTGCATCGACAGCAAATGCCAGAAGTCTTCGAAATAACGAAACATGTGCCCCGTGAAGATATGACTCTTCATCGAGACGCTCTCTTGTCGGCAGGAAGTGAACAAACAGCGGCGTCATGCCCCATCCGATTACGCCACCGATTGTATTGCAGATTAAATCATCCACATCGAAATTTCGATAAGGATATGGATAGATGTGATACACCCCGGTCAGCTGCGTCACCTCAAAGAACAAACTGTACAGGAAGCTTAAGATAAGCACCTGCCAGAATGGTCTCTTAAAGTAATAGCGCAGGTACACGCCAAATGGAAACAGGAGAGCGATGTTAAACAGAAGCTCCCACAGTTCACGGTTTTTCAGTGCCGCTTTCCAGGTCGATACATCAGACAATGTGAAACCAGACTGCGTCAGCCACCTGTGCACAGCGTCAAATACCTTCAGGTTGGCGAATCCAAGTGGTTCCGTCAGCTCTCTTACCGGCGGAAGCGGAAGCAGTGTCATAAAGAAGCTGGTCAGCATGTAAAAGATAAACGAATACACGATGACAATTCGAAATACCAGAATCGCTCCATATTTGTGATATTGATGAAGAATATACGGTAACGTAAAAACAGCGGCCAGTATTGGAAATACATAGACCGCTGTAATGATTGGTTCCAGATATTCCTGAAACATTTGTGTCATAAAAACCCCTTAATTGCAGACCCTCAGTTCATTAGTTGTCGGATAATACAGTCTCAACGTATTTGATACTGATGTCCATAAAATTAGAAATGACATTGAGCGGTACACCATTATCATTCATGATAAAAATGAGCTGACTCAGTGGTGTTCCGAGCTTACGTTCCTGCTGAATCCAATACTTTACCTGCTGTTCATTCAAAGCCATAATATTATCTCCCTCTTGAAGATGATTAGTTACCCCGCTCATATGATCAACTGGTTTCACGAACCTTAAATCGATTTGATTATACTGTCTTCCAACCAAACTGTATAGGTTCTTTTTTTACAAAAATTTTAGATTTACAGAAGTTTTTTTTCACGATTTTAAACAAAAACTCAAACCATTAAGGAATGGAAAAGAGCTTCGATATCCTTTACCGTTACCTCTCTTGGGTTACCTGGACGGCATGCATCTGCATATGCAGATTCTGCGAGTGCAGGAATGTCTTCCTCTTTTACAATACCCACGAGGGTCTGAGGAATACCAACATCTTCACCAAGCTGACGAACAGCTTCCACTGCTGCCTTTCTGTACTCGTCCTGAGTCATGGAGTCAACGCCTTCAACCCCCATAGCTTTGGCGATGTCTCTGTATTTTTCTCCAGTATAATCGGCATTGTAAGCCATTACGACAGGAAGAAGGATTGCGCAGGCCTTTCCGTGTGGAGTGCCATAATATGCAGAAAGGGTATGTGCCATGGAATGGTCAACACCAAGTCCTACATTAGAGAAGCCCATGCCAGCTACATACTGACCTAAGGCCATACCCTCGCGGCCTTCCTTCTCATTTGCCACGGCAGAACGAAGAGATCTTGCGATAATCTCGATTGCCTTAATATGGAACATATCAGAGAGCTCCCATGCTCCCTTTGTGATATATCCTTCAATTGCATGTGTTAACGCATCCATACCGGTTGCAGCTGTCAGGCCCTTTGGCATGGAAGACATCATATCCGGATCTACAAAAGCAACAACCGGGATGTCATGAACATCTACACATACGAACTTTCTCTTTCTCTCAACATCTGTAATTACGTAGTTAATCGTAACTTCAGCGGCTGTACCTGCAGTTGTCGGAACTGCAAGAATAGGAGCACAAGGATTCTTTGTTGGTGCAACACCTTCAAGAGAACGGACATCCTCAAACTCCGGATTCGTGATAATAATTGCAATTGCCTTAGAAGTATCCATGGAAGAACCACCACCGATTGCAACGATTGCATCAGCTCCAGCTTCCCTATACGCCTTTACACCTTCCTTGACATTTTCAATGGTTGGATTCGCCTGAATATTGGAATACAGAACATATGGAATCTGCGCTCCATCCAGTAAATCCGTAACCTTAGCCGTTACTCCGAACTTTACAAGATCCGGATCAGAAGCTACTAAAACCTTCTTAAATCCACGGTTCTTAATCTCTCCGACAATCTCCTTCACAGCACCTTCGCCATGATAAGAAGTCTCATTTAATACAAAACGATTAGCCATACATACACTCCTTCCGCACGAAAATCATGAATTTTTATTATGTTGTTCACGTGCTAATAATATGCTTATATTTTAGCACTTTTCCGCATTTCTGTCATAGAAACAGCGCATTTTTTACGTAAAATTTTGTAAACCCAAAACACGAAATTTTGATTTACTTAAAACAAAAAAGATACGGACAGCCTGTGTAAACCGCCCGTATCCATAGGAGAAATATGAAACTAATCAATCTTTATTTACGCTGAATGCATAGCAGGAAACCGACTTAAACGGCTCCTCTTCTGTGAACAGTGGGTTGGCAAATGCCGGATTATTGATGGAATCCGGGAAGAATTGCGGCTCGATGCAGAATGCACCATATGGCACATACTCTGTGCCACCCTTGCCAACCTTATCCTTATAGTGATTCGCTGTGTACAGCTGCACACCGGGAAGATCTGTATAAAAGCAAAGCTCAATTCCTGTTCTTACTGAATACAGATCACATGCAAGATTCAAAGGACCGATGACATCCTCATCATTGATAACAAAGTTGTGGTCATATCCTGACGCAATCTTCATCGGTGGATAAACATCCCCCTCTTCTTCGACCAGCGCCTTATACTCTTTGAGGCGTCCACCAAGATCAGCAGCTTTTCTAAAATCCATCGGTGTTCCGGAAACAGAGCGAAGCTCACCGGTCGGAATCAAAGTCGCATCCGTTGGAGTAAAGTAATCTGCTGCAATCTTCGTCTTAATCTCATCGAGCGTCAGAGCATCATGTCCGTTTAAATTAAAGTACGAATGATTTGTATAATTTACAACCGTCTTTGCATCCGGAACGGCTGTTATTTCCATCACCAGTTCATTGCCCTCTGTCAGGAAATAGGTCAATGTTGTAGTCAGATTACCAGGGAATCCCTGCTCTCTGTCCGCGGAAAAGGTCTTTAAGGTCACCCATTCTCTTGCGTCCGAGCTCCATGGCGTCTTGTGCACACCCGGCACCGCTTCTTCGCGGCCCGTGTCCACAATCTCCCAAACCTTCATATCGGAGTTATTAGCCCCGGAATGAATGTTGTTGCCATCACTGTTTTTCTCAAGTTCATAACGCATGCCGTCAATTACGCAATACGCCTTTGAAATTCGATTGGCACAGCGACCGACAACGCCACCGGTATGGCTTCCATCAGCAAGATAACCTTCGAGCGTATCAAAGCCCAAAGCCACATCCACAGGCTGATCATTCTTATCAGGAATCACGATGGACTGTAGTTTTGCACCATACGTAATCACAGTAACGCTCACGCCGTTTGTATTTTCCAGGACAACTGCATCCACTTGTGTTCCATCTGGCATTGTTCCAAATTTAAACTTCTTCATAATCCTTAGCCTCTTTTCTTTCCCCGAATAAATTGTAGGAAACGGCAGGTTAACTACGCCTTAGATTTTATTGTTCATTCCCCCATAATCTTAAAAATCTCCGTTTCGAAGATGTTTATGATCGAAACGGAGATTAA
The DNA here is from genome assembly GCA_902781505.1 of uncultured Lachnospiraceae bacterium. Classification (GTDB taxonomy): domain Bacteria; phylum Bacillota; class Clostridia; order Lachnospirales; family Lachnospiraceae; genus UBA4285. The sequence goes on from CACZJL010000014.1 coordinate 9,811, forward strand.
GTATGGAGAGGAGAGTTTTATCCTTATGAATTAACCCTTAACTGAACCAGCTGTAACACCGCCTACAATGTACTTGCTGAGTAAGATGTAAACAATCACAACCGGGAAGATTGAGAATGCAATCATCATGTATACCTGGCCCATATCAAACTTTAAGAAGTCTGCACCACGTAACTGAGCAATTAAGATTGGAAGCGTCTTCATCTCTGCCTTATTTAGAATCAGAGATGGAATGAAGTAATTATTCCAGCTTGATACGAATGTGAAGATTGCCTGTACAGCAATCGCCGGCTTCATAAGCGGAAGCACAATCTGGTTAAAGATTCTGAATTCACCTGCACCATCAATTCTCGCAGCTTCGATCAATTCCATAGGAAGTACGGAATCCATGTACTGCTTTATGAAGAAGAAGGTTACAGGAGCAGCAATAGCTGGCACAATCAGAGGAATAAAGTTATTCATCAGACCAAGGTTACCAACTAACTGAATGAAACCAAGCGCAGAAACCTGTGTAGGAACAACCATAATCATCATGATGAATGTGAAGATTGCGCCCTTGCCCTTGAATTCATATGCGTGAATTGCATAAGCTGTCAATGCACTGAAGTATACACTGAGTGCGGCAGAGCCGCCTGCAACAATCAGAGAATTAATCAGACCTCGAACAACAGGAATTGTCTCATTGGCCATCAGGGATTTAAAGTTCGTAATAAATGACTTTCCTGGCAGGAATGAGAAGCCCTGCTGAATCTGTGCGTGAGCTCTGGTTGAGTTAATAAGCAAAATATAGAAGAAGAACAGGCACAGGAATGAAAGGATTCCAAGCACAATGTAGCATCCTGTTCTCTGAGCTGTCAGGACTGCTCTGTCATGTGCGCCTTTTCTTCCGGCCGCTTCCCTGTCTGGATTTACGTTTTTAGCCATACTGTATTCCCTCCTTTAAGCATGCTGAGAAGATGTAGCCTGAGCAGCTTTGCTTTCCTTCTTCTGCTCTCTCATCTGCTTCTTTTCTGCCTTTCTCTTGGCACGGGCTTTCTTTGAGAGTGATCCGGAACCATCGTAGTTGTTCATCGTATAGGTATAAACAATCATACTTAAGATACCAGTAACTACAAAGAGAATAACGGAAAGTGCACCGGCCATACCATAGTTATGAGAATACAGGTGCTTGTTCAGATACATAATCAGGGTCATACTTGTACGGTCAGGTGAACCACCGCCGTTTGTAAGAATCTGAGGTACATCAAACATCTGCAGACCACCAATCAGAGAAGTAATCAGTACATATGCTGTAATTGGACGAAGCAGAGGCATCGTAATACCCCAGAAGATTCTCCAAGAGCTTGCACCGTCAATTCGAGCAGCTTCAAAGAGGCTTTCATCAATACCCATGATACCGGACATTAAAATGATAGTTGTATTACCGGTCCACATCAGGAAGTTCATGAAAGCAACCAGGCCTCTCGTACCTGCAACTTCTGCAAGGAAACGGTACTGCCCTATTCCAAGTCTAGCCAGGATGTTATTAACAGGACCGATATCAGAGAATAATGCGAAGAATAACATGGCAAATGCAGATGCCATGATCAGGTTCGGCATGTAGATTACAGTTTTAAAGAACGATGTTCCCTTTAATCTGAGTCTGGAGTTTGTAAACCAGACTGCGAGCAAAAGTGAGAAGAACATCTGTGGGACAAATCCAAGAGCCCACATAATCATTGTGTTTGTGAAGTATTTACCCAAGTCACCGTCGGTAAAGATTGTCTTGAAGTTCTCAAGTCCTACCGGGGTAGGTCCAACCTGAATCAGACCAATTTCGTAATTCTCGAAAAAGCTGTTGTAAAAGGTGGATACAAGAGGAATTAAATTAAAGATAATGAATACCGTGAAGAAAGGTATCAGGAAGATGTACCCCCATTTCGCATAGCTTACGAGTTTTTTCTGTTTTTTCATAAACCCTCTCGCCTCCGCAAAATTTTTTATGCAAGATTAACGTGTTTCTTGTTTTAAAAAAGGCACGACGACGATTCCGCCGTCGTGCCCATAACAGTCACCTTAGTGTCTGAATCTTACACTCAATTATTTCTTGAGGTTTGGATACTTCTCAAGAGCAGCCTTATAGAAGTTCTCAAGAGCCTGATCCTTTGTTACCTTACCATCGAAGTAATCCTTGAATGCCTTCTGGAATTCTTCGTTAAGACCCTGATCATAAGAAGACATGTTCTTCATGTTGATCTTTGGAGCTACTTCTGCGAAGAGCTTGATGTGGTTCTGACCACCAAGGAAGTCAGACTTGAAGTCGCTGTTTGCGATCTCGTTCATACCGGATGTTGTATTTGTGTAATCCTGAGTATCTGTTGTAATCTGCTTCATTGTTGTCTTGTCGCATGTAAGTGTCTTCATGATGTCCTTAACAAGGTCTACATTATCTGTGCCCTTAGCTGCGCAGATCCATGTACCACCCCAGTAATATGGCTGAGGGCCCTGGCATACTGCATAGTCACCGAAGATACCATTACCAACTTCTGCCTTACCACCATCAGCTTCCTTCTTATCAAGGGAGTTGCCAAGTAATGTGAAGTTAATGCCCCATGTAGAGTAGAAGAAGCCGAATACCTTGCCCTTTGAGCCCTGGTCAGCATTCCAACCATCACTCCAGAGGGATGTCTTATTGTTGTAGCCCTCATCTGTGAATGTCTTTGTCTGATCTACCCACTTCATAAGGTTGTCATCAATCTGAATCTTGCTTGTCTTAGCATCAACCCATGGCTTAGATACGTTGTTAGAGAATGTTCTGTAAGAATCATCATAACCGGAAAGCATCTTGTAACCCTTAGCAGAAGCCTGCTTAGCTACGTCATTGAACTTATTCCAGTCTGCAAGAGCCTTCTGAACTTCTGTTGGATCATCTGTTCCAAGTACATCCTTGGCAATTGATCTTCTGTAAGCGAACAGACCAGGTGTTGCCTGCCATGTTACACCCTTTAACTTGCCATCAGTGCTTGTAACAATTTCCTTTGTGTAAGAGTACTGATCCTTAAGATCATCATCTGTAAGACCGATATCATTCTTAACATCGAGCGCATATTCTGTATCTGTGTACTTTAATGCGTAGTCAGCCTCGATTAAGAAAATATCAATCTTCTCATCGGCAGGAGCGGAATCCTGTTTCTTAAGAGCTGCATCAAGTGCATTCTGATAACCATTGTTATCATTTGGTGTGATAACCCAGTTCACCTTTACATCACTTGGTGTGTTCTTGTAGTACTTCTCATATCTCTGCTTAAATTCATCATTCCAGCAGTAAATGTTGAGTACCTTTCCGTCAGACTTCTTAGCAGCTGTTGTAGTGGAACTGTTATTGCCACCTCCGTTGCCACATCCTGCAACTAGTGATGCAGCGAATATAGCTGCCATTGTTGCACTCACAAACCTTTTTTTTGTCATAATAGTTACCTCCTCTTATAATTGTCCGGCGATCCCTATTCGCCGGAAGGTTTACATAGTTTTATATGTTACTTATACTAATCGTCTGATTGTTCCGCCCTTAATCAGGCGGCCATCGATGACGATATGTTTAATGTAAGCTGATTTTGGATGTTCAATTGACGTAATCAGTTCGGAAGCCGCCTTGCTTCCCATTCCTTCTGCGTCCTGAGCAATCGTCGTAAGCTTTGGACTCAGCATCATCGCGAGATCCGTTCCGTCGTACCCTGCTACAGATACGTCTTCCGGGACGCTTAAATTCATCGCTCTCACTGCGTTAACCCCTCCGAATGCGGAATAATCATCCGGATAAAGAATGCAGGTTGGCGGATTCGGAAGAGATAATAGTTTCTGAGTGAGCAATCCTGCTCTTTCAGAATTCAGATAACTGCTTGCCTGAACATATGCATCAGGAATCTTAATTCCATGTTTCTCTAATGCACTGTAGAAAGAAGCAATTCTCTCCTTCGTTACTTTCTTTACTCCTTCGCCGTGAATGTATGCGATTTTTGTGTGTCCCTGTTTAATCGCATATTCTGTCAGCTCCTGCATGCCCCTCACGTTGTTTGATTCAACAGATGAGCATCCATTAAATACATAATCAATAGATATGGTAGGAATTGACACATCCTCAATCAGGTCCTTGACCTCTTCGGCTTCAAAATCTACGCAGGCTACCAACACGCCGTCTAAATTTCTGTATTTGCAGTATTCCCGATAGGTCATCTTCCTGTTATTGGTACGCAGCAAGGTGATATCAAACCCCTCGTCTTCAGCTGCCTGTTTAAATCCCTGTAATACATGAGAAAAATACTCATGTGTCAGACCGCTGTGTGCCTCATCCTCCAGCAATACGCCCAGGTTATATGAACGATTTGTTTTCAACGCCCTGGCGGCTGCATTTGGAAGATAACCAAGTTCATCTGCCTTCCTGCGAATTCGATCTGCCGTTTCCTTACCTATATCGGTATGGCCATTCAGTGCTTTACTGACAGTTGCAATGGAACAATCGCACGCATTGGCAATATCTTTCATTGAAACCATTGTGCAATCCTTTCTTAAAGGAAACCAGTAAGAAGATTCTCATTTAATATGTGGAACCCCCTCACGGCCTTCGGTAGGTTCTTTCGATCTTTTCGAAACCGTTTTAGCTTTTCGAAAAGGTCTTAATCGTTTTCGCAACTTAAATATATCAAATGTGTTTTCGTGTGGCAACCTTTTTTTAATTTCAATTGTACTAATTTTATCAAACTTTATTTGTGCATATTGTACATTTATGTTTTGTATCAAAGTTTTAGATTGAACTTTTTGAACAATAGCATTATACTGCATTTATAGAGTTGCGTAAACGGTTTCGTTCTAATATAAGTACAATTTGTAAATGCTTACTTTCAGAACCAGAGCGAGTTTACGTTTGCTTTCATCATGCTTACTTACTGCAATTAAGCAGTTCTTTAAGTTGTTTAGCTTTTATGAAAGCATCGTATTTTGTTAACCTGAGCGCACATTTTTAACTTGATGCCGGCGTTAAGTTTCGAAGCTTTTCCGTGACACCATTATCCGAAAATCTGTACTACGTTTTCGTAAGTTGCTTTTTCAGTGATTTTACGTTACGAAACATATCGAAACAGCCGAGAATACATGTAAGGGGATAAGCGTATGAAATACGGTTTTTTCGATGACGAGCGAAAAGAGTATGTCATCACCACACCAAAAACACCATTGCCTTGGATCAACTACCTCGGCTGCGAAAACTTCTTCCGCCTGATCAGTAACACAGGGGGTGGCTACGCATTCTATAAAGATGCAAAGCTTTTGAGACTCACACGTTACCGTTACAACAATGTTCCATTAGATAACAATGGTCACTACTTCTATATCAACGACAGTGACACAATCTGGAATCCTGGCTGGCAGCCAACACAGACTCCACTTGATTCCTATGAATGCCGCCATGGTTTAGGCTATACCAATATCGAAAGTGTCAAAAACGGATTAAAGGCTCGCGTGACAACGCTTGTTCCAATCGGCGAAAACTGTGAGCTCAGCCGTGTAGTCCTGACGAACGAAAGCAAAGAAACAAAAAAATTCTCCTTATATTCTTATATCGAGTTCTGCTTATGGAATGCTGTCGACGACGCCAATAACTTCCAGAGAAACTTCTCTACCGGCGAGTTAGAGGTTGTAAAGGATGCAGATTATTCCTACATCTACCATAAGACAGAATATCGGGAGAGGCGCAGACACTATGCTGTGACCGCGGTGAACGCAGCTGTTGACGGTTTCGACACCGATCGCTTTACCTTTACCGGTACTTATGGAAGCCCTGCGAACCCGGAAATGGTTCAGAGTGGATCTTCAGCGAACGAAATCGCCAGCGGCTGGTCACCAATCTCCTCTTTCCGCGTGGATATCACGCTGAATCCGGGAGAATCAAAGACTCTCGTCTATCTTCTCGGTTTTGTGGAGAATGATGCAGATAAGAAATGGGAGAGCAAGGGCGTCATCAACAAGATGAAGGCAATTGAGATGGTTGGAAGAAACTGTTCTGAGGAAATGTTTGAAGCGGCTTTCGACAAGCTTTCTTCTTACTGGAACGGACTACTTTCAAAGTTCCATGTAGATTCTGCCGATGATAAGCTCAACCGCATGGTTAATATTTGGAACCAGTACCAGTGCATGGTTACCTTTAACATGTCCCGTTCTGCTTCCTACTTCGAATCAGGAACAGGTCGCGGTATGGGATTCAGAGATTCCTGTCAGGATCTCTTAGGTTTCGTACACTTAATCCCGGACGCTGCAAGAGAGAGAATCATCGATATTGCATCCACACAATTTGCCGATGGAAGCGCATATCATCAGTATCAGCCACTAACCAAGAAAGGTAACTCCGACATCGGTTCCGGCTTTAATGATGACCCATTATGGCTCATCGCCGCAGTCAGTGCCTACATCAGAGAGACGGATGATTACAGCATCTTAGATGAAATGGTACCATTCGACAACGACCCTGCAACTGCCGTTCCACTCATGGAGCACCTGCGCAGAAGTAAGGATCACGTTGTAAATAATCTCGGACCTCACGGTCTTCCGTTGATTGGACGTGCCGACTGGAACGATTGCCTGAACTTAAACTGCTTCTCTGAAGAACCAGGTGAGTCCTTCCAGACAACAGGACCAAGTGAAGGACCAGTTGCAGAATCCGTATTCATCGGCGGCATGTTTATGAAGTATGCTGCAGAATACCGTGATTTGTGCGAGAAGCTCGGACTTGCTGACGAAGCTGCAAAGGTTCAGAAAGAGTTAAACGATATGAATCACGCCATCCTCACAGACGGCTGGGACGGACACTGGTTTGTACGCGCTTATGATGCACACGGAAACAAGGTCGGTTCTCACGAGTGCGAAGAAGGCCAGATTTACATTGAACCTCAGGGCTTCTGTGTACTTGCCGGTGTAGGTAAAGATACAGGTGAGGCTGCCGAAGCATTAAAGTCAGTCGAAGAAAAGTTAGATACAAAGTATGGCGTAAGAATCCTTGCTCCATGCTACACCGAATACAACCTGAATCTCGGTGAGATTTCATCTTACCCTCCGGGCTACAAGGAAAATGGCGGTATTTTCTGCCACAACAATCCTTGGATTTCCATCGCTGAGGCGACACTTGGCCATGGCGACAGAGCCTTTGAAGTGTACAAAAAGATCTGCCCTGCATACCTTCAGGATATCAGTGACCGTCATAAGACAGAAGCTTACGTATATTCTCAGATGGTAGCCGGTGCGGAGGCTCCTGAGGCTCACTTCGGTGAAGCAAAGAACAGCTGGCTGACAGGTACTGCCGCATGGACATTTGTCAATGTATCCCAGTACATCTTAGGAATTCAGCCATCCTTAGACGGTCTGCGCATCGATCCATGCATTCCATCTGACTGCAGCGGATTCACCGTAGACCGCACATACCGTGGCATCACCTATCACATCACTGTTGCCAACCCACAGCACAAGCAGAAGGGCGTGACAACCATGAGCGTTGATGGCACTCCTGTTGAAGGAAACACCATTCCTTACAACAAGGCAGATGCAGGCAGAACAATCGATGTAAAGATTGTTCTTTAATACAACATTTTTCAACTCTCCATAATAGAGGAGCCGACAGTTTTTACATCTGTCGACTCCTTTTATTTTTCTGATATCAAATGTACTTCTTATATTTGGCAAATGCACTCGGCACTGCCTTTTTTTCTATAACTTCCCTGCGTTCCGGAAAGAGCACTGCCTCCGCTGTTTCACCGTTGGTGTCCACGTAAGCAACCTCCTCCCCGCCATTTACAGCATTCCCGTAAGTGACAACCTCGTCAAGCACCGCTTCCGGCATCTCATACTCCGGCTCTGCTACCTTAATCAGATATCCCTTCATGTGCCATTCCACATGAGAAAAGATATGCTTTGCATCCGGGATTTCTTCAATATGAAGCGGTACAAAGCCCAGGCTTTCCACCTCCTTTAACGCTTCACTCTCAGTTAACCTTCCTTCCACATTTGGAAATTCGTAAAGTCCTGCAAGAAGCCCTGAGGAAGGGCGCTTGCGCAGGGCAATTCTATCACCGGAGCGGATGATCAGAACCGTCTTATCCTCGATTCTTCTCTTCTTTTTCGGTGCCTTCACAGGATACTTCTCCTGTTCCTCACAGGTTGCCGCCATGCAGAGGTCAAGAAGCGGACACACTTCACAGTGAGGCGCACCATTCGGTGCACAGATTGTCGCCCCAAGATCCATATAGGCCTGATTAACGATTCCTGCAGGAATCCCCGGATTCTGAAGATAGGCCTCGTGAATCAACACTTCGTAATCTTTTTTCACCTTCGCCTGACCAATATCGCGGGAATCCACTAAAATTCTGGTTCCTACGCGAAGAACATTGCCATCCACTGCTGCCTCTGGCTGTCCATAAGCAATCGAGGAAATCGCACCGGCCGTATAATCTCCAATCCCAGGAAGTGAAAGGAGTTCCGCCTTAGTCTCAGGCAGTTCACCGTTATACTCCTGCATCACAACGCAAGCCGCCTTCTGCATATTTCGTACACGGGAATAGTATCCAAGCCCTTCCCAGAGCTTTAAAATTTCATCCTCACTTGCACTTGCAAGATCCTTAATCTCAGGAAGCTCTGCAAGGAATCTTCTGTAATACTCTTTTACTGCTTCTACGCGGGTCTGCTGAAGCATTATCTCTGAAAGCCACACGTGATACGGTGTCGGTTCCTCTCTCCACGGAAGGTCTCTGTGATTCACTCCATACCAGGCGAGCAGTCTTTCTGCGACCACGCCAAATAACTTAACAGAGGCTGAATCCTCTGAATATTTCTTATCGTTCATACTATCTCCATTATCACAATTTCGGCACACAGCGGTGCGGGCAGCACCTGCCCGGGCGAAGCTTCATTTGCCAAATCAGTCTTCTGATATTCTATCAGATTTTTATCTTCTTGACAGTCATCCTTTTCATGCTTACAATTTAACTTACTAAAGTGTAATATTTTAAGGAGGTTTACCCCAAATGTTAAAAGCAAATCCTAATTACCTTAACCTGCGTGGATCTTATCTTTTCTCCACAATCGGCAAGAAGGTAGCAGCATATACACAGGCCAATCCTGACAAGCAGATCATCCGTCTTGGTATCGGCGACGTAACTCAGCCATTAACTCCAACCATCATCAAAGCACTCCACGACGCTGTCGATGAGCAGGCTCATGCTGAGACATTCAGAGGATACACACCTGATCTTGGTTATGATTTCTTAAGAAACGCAATCGTTAAGAACGACTACGAAGCACGCGGCTGTGAAGTTTACGCAGATGAAGTTTTCGTATCAGACGGTGCTAAGTCCGATTCCGGTAACATCCAGGAAATCTTTGCACCTGAGTGCCGTATCGCTGTCTGCGACCCTGTATATCCTGTATACGTTGATACAAACGTTATGGCAGGCCGCACAGGTGAATTCATTGAAGCAAAGGGTCAGTGGAGCAACGTAATCTACATGCCATGTACCGCAGCTACAGGCTTCGCACCCGAACTTCCTGCAGAAGTACCTGATATCATCTACCTCTGCTTCCCTAACAATCCAACAGGCTCTACAGTTACAAAGTCCGAGCTTCAGAAGTGGGTTGACTACGCAAACGAGAAGCACTCCGTTATCATCTACGATGCAGCTTATGAAGCATACATCTCAGAAGACGACGTTCCGCACTCCATTTACGAGTGCGAAGGCGCAAGAACATGCGCAATCGAAATCCATTCCTTCTCCAAGAATGCCGGATTCACAGGCGTTCGTTTAGGTTACACTGTTGTACCTAAGGATTTAAAGGATGTTGATGGCAACTCCATCCGCGACCTCTGGGCAAGACGTCACGGCACAAAGTTCAACGGTGCACCTTACATCATCCAGAGAGCCGGCGAAGCAGTTTACTCTGAAGCTGGTCAGAAGGAAATCAAGGGGCTCGTAAGCTACTACATGGAGAACGCAAAGATGATTCGCGAAGGCCTTGCAGCAGCTGGTTACACAGTTAGCGGTGGCGTAAACGCTCCTTACATCTGGTTAAAGACACCTGACAAGATGACAAGCTGGGAGTTCTTTGATTATCTCCTGGAAAATGTCAACATCGTCGGAACACCTGGCTCAGGCTTCGGTCCAAGCGGTGAAGGATATTTCCGTCTGACTGCTTTCGGTACACACGAGAACACAAAAGCAGCCATTGAAAGATTTAAAAATCTGTAATATAATATCTGTTGTAGTTCAGTCGTTCCCCATGAATATTTATCTGGACTACATTTTTTCTCTAACAGACAGACGCCACGTTTTTCCCCCAAGAATTTTCACAGGTGTCTGTCTCCTTTTTTTGCATTTTTACTTAAACCCTAACACAAATATTAAGGTTGAAACCGAGTAATGGCCTGTCATTTCGGCACTTTGATACATTGACACTTTACCTGAAAACAGTTACCATTACACTACAAATACATTGAGAGGAGGTTGCGGATTAGTTTCGCACCAGAAAATGGATAAGAAAAAAAATTCATTACTTAACGTAGCAGCAATCATCGTTGTTGTGGCTTTCTTAGTCATTGCAGCATTTGCTACATCTGCGGACACTGTTCAGAATTCCTTCTGGGCATTAGTCCCACCAATCATCGCGATTGCACTCGCCCTGATTACAAAAGAGGTTTACAGCTCTTTATTTATCGGTGTCGTAACCGGTGCACTTCTGTACTCCGGCTATAATTTCGAAGGCACATTAAATCACATCTTCACAGACGGTATTGTAGGGGTACTTTCCGATCCGGGTAACGTAGGTATCTTAATCTTCCTCGTTATTCTCGGTACTATCGTTTGCCTGATGAACAAGGCCGGCGGTTCTGCTGCTTTCGGTCGCTGGGCAAGCACCCACATCAAGACAAGAACAGGCGCACAGCTTGCAACTGTTGCCCTTGGTATTCTCATCTTCATCGATGACTACTTCAACTGTCTGACAGTTGGCTCCGTAATGAGACCTGTCACAGACAACCACAAGATTTCAAGAGCAAAGCTTGCTTACCTTATCGATGCAACTGCTGCTCCTGTATGTATCATCGCACCAATCTCATCTTGGGCAGCTGCTGTTTCAGGATTTGTTGAAGGCGAAGACGGAATTTCCCTTTTCGTACAGGCAATTCCCTTCAACTTCTACGCACTCATCACCATCGTTATGATGGTCTGCCTCGCAATCATGAAGGTTGATTTCGGCCCTATGATGACTCACGAGGAAAATGCTATTAAGAACAACGATCTTTTCACAACTGCTGAGCGTCCGTTTGCCTCTGCTTCTGATGATAAGATTAACGAAAACGGCACAGTGCTCGATCTGGTTCTCCCAATCGCGTCCCTCGTTGTTTTCTGCGTAATCGGAATGATCTACACAGGTGGCTTCTTTGCAGGCGAAACATTCGTCGATGCATTTGCCAATTCCTCTGCTTCCGTAGGCCTCGTACTTGGTTCCTTCGGAGCACTTGTTGTAACTGTTTGCTGGTACTTAATCAGAAGAAGAATGAGCTTCTCAGAAATCTGCGAATGCCTTCCGGAAGGCTTCAAGGCAATGGTTCCTGCCATCCTCATCCTGACATTTGCATGGTCCTTAAAGGCTATGACAGACAGCTTAGGTGCTGCTGATTACGTTGCAGGCATTGTAAACAACTCCGCTGCAGGATTCGCATCCTTCCTCCCTGCAATCATCTTCGTTATTGCAGTGTTCCTGTCCTTTGCAACAGGTACATCATGGGGAACCTTCGGTATCCTGATTCCAATCGTAGTTGCATGCTTCCAGTACACAGACTACCAGATGATGATCATCTCCATGTCTGCATGTATGGCTGGCTCCGTATGTGGCGACCACTGCTCACCAATCTCTGATACAACAATCATGTCCAGTGCCGGTGCTCAGTGCTTCCACATGAATCACGTAACAACACAGATTCCATACGCAATGACCGTTGCTGCAATCTCCTTCATCGGATACGTTGTAGCCGGCTTCACAAAGAGCGCATGGATTTCTCTTCCGGTCTGCATCGTGCTTATGGTAGTCGTTCTCTACCTTGCTAAGAAAGCTGAAGCAAAGCGTGGCCACATAGAATAAAACGATTTCATCCCCGTTCCTGTCACGGCAGGTACGGGGATTTTTCATACTCTGACAAAAATTCCACTTGAAACTTCATCCGGAAAAGTCTATCTTGTTATCTTGTAAATGTGAACCACGCAGGAAAGGAAACGTTATGGATTCAAGCATGACAAGCGGAAGTATCTTTAAAACTATTTTAAAGTTCATGTTCCCGCTCTTTATCGGAAATGTATTTCAGCAGCTCTACAACATGGCAGACACAATCATTGTCGGACGTTTTGTCGGTCCAAATGCCCTTGCTGCCGTCGGTTCAACCGGAACCATCATGTTCTTGATACTCGGTGTATCAATCGGCCTGACCACCGGCTTCACCGTTCTGACCTCACAGGCCTATGGCGCAGGTGACGAGGGCTGGGTACACAAAACCGTGGCAAATGCCATGATTCTTTCGATGATTGTTGTTCTTGTGATGACGTTCCTGTCTGCGGCCGGTATGGGACAGGTGCTGCGTCTGATGAATACGCCGGATGATATCTATCAGGATGCTTATACCTACATAATGATTATTTCGCTCGGCATCATCTCAAGCGTCCTGTATAACCTGGCCTCAGCTCTGCTCCGTTCCGTCGGAAACAGTAAGGTGCCGCTGTATATTCTGGTCTTCTCTGCGTTTTTAAATGTCGGACTCGACCTGCTTTTAATTATCGTATTTAAAATGGGAGTGGCCGGTGCTGCGCTCGCAACGGTCGTATCACAGCTGATATCAGCATTGATGGGATTTGCCTATATTGCCAAAAATGTACCGGTCTTAAGACCTTCCCGGGAAGACTTCCGGCTCTATCCTGAAATCACAAAAAAGCAGCTTGCCATCGCAATTCCAATGGCTCTGCAGTTTGGAATTACCGCTTCCGGAACGATGATTATGCAGGCTGCCATCAATAAGTTTGGCGCAACCGCCGTTGCGGCCTACACTGCAGCTTCAAAGCTTCACACCGTTCTCACACAGGAGATGATTGCGATGGGACAGGCAATGGCCGCCTACGCCGGTCAGAACTTCGGCTTCGGCGATTACAGCCGCCTGAAAAACGGCGTTCGTGCTGCCTGCATCATTGAGTTTGTCTATTCCTGCATTGCCTCCGTCGCCTGCTATATCCTGATGCCGTTAACTATCGGCTTCTTCTTCACCGGTGACGTAAACCTTGCAGACATGATGCCATGGGCAGAAACTTATGTCACAACGGTAATTGTGTTTTATATTCCGCTCTCTGTCATTTTTGTTTTCAGAAACACCATGCAGGGCTGCGGATACGGCTTCCTGCCGATGATGGGCGGCGTTGTAGAATTCTTCGCCCGACTCTTCACCGCAATGATTGCCATTCACCTTGCTAATTTCCGTCTCGCCGTCGCCTGCGACCCTGCTGCCTGGGTAGCCGCCGCTGTCTTCACCGGCGCCTCCTGGTTCTTCATAAGTCGCAAGATAAAACAACAGCTGGCCCGCTGATTGCCCGGCCCGTCAGGCTGCAAAAAAGCGCGCGCCCCTTATCGGGTATTAATTCCTTTTTTTACAATTCCTTTTCCAAACTTTGCATCCAGCGCATCCTGCATAGATTTCAACTTATCTGCGCGAAGCTGAACCTCTGCACGCAAATCTTCCTGCTTACGGCGGGTGGCCTCTTCCTCCAACTCCTGCTCCCGGGTTTTGCCCCATTCAAACAGGTTCATCTGTCGGAAGCTTCCATCATCGAGGTTTCCAGCGCCAACGCCAATCAGGCGAATCCCAACCCCAGTGCTGAAGATGCCGGAAATACCACCGGTCAGCTTATGATACAAATCAATTGCTGTCTCCGCCATTTTGTTCGCATCGCGAAAAGATTCATCAAAAGAAAGACCGGCACTTCGCCTTCTGAAATCCGATGTCTTAACCGACACCGTCACAGTTCTGCCATACACAGCATCCCGCTCCATGCGCCTCGTTACGGATTCACTCAATTTTCTGATGATGTCTTCCGCTTCTTTCGCATCAGCCGAAAGCAAATCATGACTCACTGTGCGTTCATTCGAATAGCTCTTGGCCTCCCGCTCCTCTGTGTGAACCTCGTCCGAACCAAGTCCTCGGGACGCCGCATAAATATATTCTCCTGACTTCTCTCCGAGAAGACCTTTGAGCAGCTCTAAATCCAGTTTTGCCGCCTCTCCAATCGTGTGCACGCCCTTTCCTTTCAGGAACTTCGCGGTCGACGGTCCGCAACCAAACAAATCCTCTATTGGCAAAGGCCACATTTTCCGCGGTACTTCTTCGGGAAATAAGGTGTGCACTTTGTCCGGCTTCGTGAAGTCTGATGCCATCTTTGCAAGGAGCTTGTTGGTGGAAATGCCGACATTCACCGTGAAGCCTAAACTCACCCGCACTTCATCCTTCAGTGTCGCTGCAAGCGACTGAGCGAAGCGCGCCATCTCCTCCCGCGAAATTTCTGACGCGGCCATCGCCAGGATGTTTTCGGTAACATCCACATACGCCTCATCAACGGAGGCCTGCTGTACGATATCGGAATACGAATGCAGGATTTCCATGAGCTTCATTGATTCCTGATGGTACAGATGGAAATCTCCCGGCATAATAACTAAGTCCGGGCAGCGACGAAGTGCCTCTGCAACGGGCATTGCGGTTGTGATGCCATATTTTTTAGCAGGAATGGACTTCGCTGTCACGATGCCATGCCTCGTCTTCTGATCTCCGCCAATAATCGACGGGATTGTCCTTAAATCTACAGCCGTCGGATCTTTTCTTAACTCATCGACCGCCGTCCAGGACAGAAAGGCAGAATTTACGTCCACATGAAAGATTACACGTTCCATAAAAAACTCCTGTTCCCGATAAAATGCGGGGCGCACGTCGCAGCTTGCGGGGCGCAACCAAAAAAGCAGAGGGCGCCGACGCCGTCACACGCCCTTCTTCTTTAAACTTTTCAAATCCACCTGTGAATACACAATTGCGGCAAACATCAGCACGCAGCCAAAGAGTTCGCGTCCTGCAAGAGACTGCCCCTGCAATGCCCAGCCGGCAAGTGCACCAAATACACTTTCCAGACACATCGCAAGGCTTGCGATTGTTGGATTTAAGCCCTGCTGTGCGATAATCTGCAGAGTGAACGCAATTCCGCTTGAGAATACGCCGGCATAAATAAGTGAAGGAAGCGCCTGACAAATCAGCTCGATTCCAGGTCGTTCCACAAAAATCATAACCCAGGTCGAAATAAAAGCCATGATAAAGAGCTGTCCCGCGGACAGTCGAATTCCGTCGACTCTTTTAATCACGTGGTCGACAATCAGAATCTGCACCGCAAAAAGAAAAGACGAAATCAACGTCAGCAGATCACCGAATCCGAATCCGATTTCACCTGGCTTCATGCACAAAAGATAAAGTCCTATGACACCCATTACAACGCAGGTCCAGACCTTCCAATGCGGACGGTGTCCAAGAAACACCGACAAAACCGGTACAATGATGCAGTACAGAGCGGTGATAAAGCTCGACTTGGCCGTTGTTGTATGCGCAATACCAATCTGCTGTGTCAGCTGCGCAAAGAACAGCGCCAGACCACAGAACAGTGAACCTAAGAGAAGGCTCTTCCGCTGCGCTTTTGTAACCGGGCGAAAAATCTCGGCAACGTCCGAACCGGAAGCGGCGCCGGCAGCGCCCGTTTGCAGCGCGCGGCGCATTCTTTTGTACTGAATAGTGTCATTTGCCCTGATTACGCCTGCTAAAAACAGCAGTCCAATCCAGCCGCGGCACGCCAAAAATGTGAAGGGGCCGACGATTCCGGAACCGACGGACTGCGCAACGAAGGCAGTGCCCCAGATAAATGCTGCTAAAACGAGCAGCAGCGTATGAATAATTTCCTGCTTTCTGTCCATCTTTCTATCCTTTTCTTCATTTTCCGTTCCCATAACCCAACTCATTATAGCAAAAATTTTATAAAAATACATTTCCCACTTGAAGCGGGTTTCAAGCACAGGTAAAATGAAGAAAAATGCATGAAAAGAGACCTGAAACATGAACTACGAAGAAAGTTTAGAATACATCCACAACATCCCGGCATTTTCCCCGAAGGCGTTTGTGGACGGAACCGAAGAATATAACTTAAACGCAATTTCCGAGCTCTGCCATCGCCTCGGCGATCCGCAGGACCGCTTAAAATACGTCCACGTTGCGGGAACCAATGGCAAAGGCTCGACTGTCGCCTGTATTTCGAGCATTTTAAAGAGTGCTGGAATGAAGGTAGGCATCTACACCTCTCCATTCCTCGAGCGCTTCACCGAGCGAATCCGCGTAAACGACGAGGAAATTTCCGAAGAAGATCTCGCAAGAATCGTAACGAAAATTGTACCGGTTGTAGAATCCATGAAGGCCGACGGGTGCCAGGCTCCATCTGAGTTTGAAATCGTCTGCGCTGTTGCCTTCCTCTATTTTGCCGAGAAAAACTGTGAAATCGTTGTTCTCGAGGTTGGCCTTGGCGGCCGCTTAGACGCGACCAATGTCATCAAGTGCCCGGAACTTGCGGTTATTACAACGATTTCACTCGACCACTGTGAAATCTTAGGAGACACACTTCCAAAAATTGCAGCAGAGAAAGCCGGAATTATCAAGGAAGGCGGCACGGTGCTCCTGTATCCGCAAAATCCTGAAGTTGAAAAGGTATTTGCCAGAGTCTGCCAGGAGAAAAATGCGCTGTTAATCCGCGCGCTGATGCCTGCTTGCTGTGACGCGTACGACCTGAACGGCCAGGATTTCACAATTGAGGGCGAGCTTCCGATTCAGGATGCGTCCTATCCGACCGAAATGACGACTTCCGTTTTGCTCGCGCATCTTCACACGCCTCTGCTTGGAACCTATCAGATTCGCAATGCTGCTGTCGCGGCAAATGCAGCTTTGATTCTGCGTTCTAAGGGTTTCCCGATTCTGATGAAGAATATTTATGACGGTCTTGCCGCCACCGAGTGGGCAGGTCGTTTCGAGCTTTTAAGAAAAGAGCCATATCTTCTGATTGACGGCAGTCACAACGAGGAGGGCGCTTCTGTTCTGCAGGAAAGCCTGATGCGCTACTTCCCGAATAAGAAAATTACGTTTGTCTGTGGCGTACTTGCTGACAAAGCCTACGACCGCATGCTTGCCTACGTGCTTCCGCTTGCAAAGGAGTTCTACTGCATCACACCACCAAATCCACGTGCCTTAGCCGCCATAGACCTCGCAGCCTACCTTACGTCCCAGGGTGCTAAGGCCACAGCCTTTGATTCGGTCGAAGCAGCTGTCGACGCAGCACTCGCGGCTAATTCCAGCGACGGCTCCAAATCCGCAGTCGGAAGTGAAATCGACTCTGATTCCAACGATGGTGTTGTCTGCGTATTTGGCTCCCTTTACTACATCGGACAGGTCCGCAAGTACAAAAACGTGAAAGAGGTTTAATATGAAAGAACATAGATTCCAATTTAAAGACGTTGCGGCAATTGAGGGAAGTCCGAACTGGGACGCACTGATTGCACGTCCTTCTGTTCTTTACGAAAGAGAAGGCGACATTCGAACTCCATTTGCCAGAGACTATACAAGAATCCTGCATTCGCAGGCATACCGTCGCCTGAAGCACAAGACGCAGGTGTTTTTCAACATCGATAACGACCACATCTGCACGCGCATGGAGCATGTTGCTCATGTGGAGTCAGTTGCGACGACGATTGCGCACTCGCTTGGCTTAAATGAGGAGCTGACGCGTGCGATTGCCACAGGTCACGATTTAGGTCACGCGCCGTTTGGCCACCACGGGGAAAATGTGTTAAGCAAGCTTTGTGAGGAGCATCTTAACCGCCGTTTCTGGCACGAGCGAAACGGGCTGCGTCTGGTCGACAAGGTTGAGCTTTTAAAGGATTACTACAACCGCGACAAGAATCTGGATCTGACGTACGCTGTTCGCGACGGCATTATTTCCCATTGCGGCGAGATTGACTGCAACGGCCTGAAGCCTCGTAAGGAGCTTATTGACCTCGAGGCGGAATTCTTAAAGAAGGGCCAATATCAGCCTGCAACATGGGAAGGTTGCGTCGTGAAGCTTGCAGATAAGATTGCCTATGTCGGACGGGATATTGAAGACGCTAAGGATCTTGGCTTCTTAAGCCAGACTGCAATGAATGAGCTTACCCGCATGGCCCAGATGAATGATGAAAAGGCTCTTAATACGACGGTTATTATTTACGGACTGATTTCTGATATTAATAAGAACAGTTCCCCGGACAAGGGAATCTGTATGTCTGATGAATTCTTTGAACAGCTGAAGGCATTGAAGAGCTTTAATTACAAGTACATTTACCAGAACGATCGCCTCGTAACTTTTGAGAAATACGCAGAACTTGTTATTAATGAGCTCTTTGGGGTTCTCTTCCGCTATTACGATGGCCGCCATTCCTTTGAGGAATTAAGCAAGCATGAAGTCATGGCTCCAACGTTGATTGACTCCTTCATTCATTACGCTTCCAAATACTGTGATCCTGAGATTGTTCCTCAGGAGTTGGTTGAGCGCGTATTACTTGCTGATAATGAGAAGATTTATGGACGTTTTGAAGACAAGGAAACCTATGCACATGCCATCATTGATTACATTTCCGGCATGACGGACCGCTTCGCGGTGAAGGCATTTAATGAAATGCTTATTTATGATTGAATTCATGGATTTCCACAGCTTACCGGAGGATTTCGGCGGTTTTGACCCAAAAGCAACAAAGAGAATACAACAAACGTCAGCAGATTCTTGGAAGCCCTTCTCCCTGAAGGACATCAAGGCGGCGACGGCCGCCAATCGCGGTTTTGCAAATCAACTCGCCCCCTGCATTGTAGCTCTCGCCACCTGCCGCAGATTCGCCAGCAGCCGCGGCGAGCACGGTTCCAATCTGAACTGCGTTTTCACCGTAGCGGCAGGATTTCATGATTTCAAGAGCCTGATTGGCATATTCTGCGGGAAGGATGACAACCATCTTTCCTTCATTTCCCATGTAAATCGGATCGAGGCCAAGAAGGCCGCAGAAATCCTGAACTTTAGCAGTCACAGGAATCTTCTCCTCCTCAATCTCAAACACTTTTCCGGAAGCAACTGCAAGTTCCTTCAACACAGTTCCGAGGCCACCGCGGGTCACATCCCGGAACGAATGAATCGGAAGACCGGAGGAAATCAGTGAATCTACCATTTGCCGCAAAGGAGCTGCATCACTTTCAATATCCGTCTCAATTTCCATGCGCTCAGAAAGGATTGCGGCGTGGTGGTCGCCAAGCGTCCCGGAAACAAGAATCGCGTCACCGACCGCAGCTTTCTCCGCACGGATGTCCACACCATCCGGAATGAAGCCGACTCCGGCCGTATTAATATACAATCCACCGTTGCCTTCAATAACCTTCGTATCCCCGGCAACTACGCGGATTCCTGCCTCTCTTGCCGTCTCCGCCATCGAATGAACCAACTGCTTTAACGTCTCAACAGAAAGTCCCTCCTCTAAAATAAAACCGCACGTAAGGTACTTCGGAATGGCGCCGCGCATCAGGAGGTCATTTACCGTGCCACAGACACAGAGACGACCGATGTCGCCACCGCGAAACTGCAGTGGAGTCACAACAAACGAGTCTGTCGTCATCGCAAGCGTTCCGGCACCCGGAACCACTGCTGCATCCTCCATTTCATCAAGCGTCCTATCCGCATATTCCCTGGCGAAAATCTCATTAATCAGCTCACTCGTGGCTGAACCGCCGCTTCCGTGAACCATCGTAATTTTTCTCTCATCCATAAATTAAACATCCTTCCATAAAGCAGGGCGCGTCACGTCCTGTGATTTACAAACCAGGAGTGGCAGCTGCCCTCCGTTGACACCATGCAGGCACCCTGTGGCTTGATTGGCGTGCAGACCTTTCCAAAAAGCGGACACTCCGTCGGCTTCATACGACCCATCAAAACGCGGTCGCAGCAACACGCCTTATTCACCTTCACATCCTCAGACAGCGCCGCGGAACCAGCATCAAACCGCGAAAATTCCGCTCTTAAGACGCGTCCTGAACCTGCAACCGTGCCAAGCCCTCGCCAGACTGCATCTACTGGCTCAAAATACCGGTCAATCAGGGCAAGTGCCTTCTGATTTCCGCTCGCTGTCACAACCTGCGGGTAGAAATTCATGACCTTCGGGCACCCAATTTGCTTTACAAGACCTGCAAGCGCAACAAGAAGCTCCGTTCCCTTAAATCCTGCCACGGCAAATGGCATCTGATATTTATCCGCGAGTGGCTTAAACGCGTCCGCACCGGTCACAACCGACACGTGGCCGGGGGCAAGAAAACCGGAGATTTCGGCACCATTTGCCATTAAATAATCGATAACTTCCGGCATCGTCTTGATAGCCGTTAAAAGCTTCACGTTATTCACACCACGTGAAACCAGCTGATCCATCAAAAGCGCATAAACCGGAGTGGTCGTCTCAAAACCGACCGCTGCGAACACAAAAGTCGTCTGCGGCTCCTTCTCGGCAAGGGCCAGAATATCAAGCGGCGAATAGAGCATAATCACGCGCGCGCCCTCGCCTTTGGCCTCGGAAAGTGACCTCTCACTTCCCGGCACCCGAATCAGATCGCCAAATGTCGCAACTACGGTTCCCGGCGTCAGTGAAAGCTCGATTAGTCGATCAACATAAGATGACGGCGTCACACAGACCGGACAGCCCGGGCCGCTCAGCAAATGAATCTTGTCAGAGAGCATCCCCGGGATTCCATTTTTCGCAATCGCGCCGGTGTGGCTGCCGCACACTTCCATGATATTAATTTCCGGACCATCATAACCTGACAGAAATTCCTTAATCTCGTCTAACTTCATCACGCATACGCTCCGACTTCATCCATAATTTCAATCATCGCGTCGGCATCTTCTTCGCTTAAAACCTGCAGAATACAGCCGGCGTGAACCAGCACGAAATCGCCGGGCTTCGTGTCCACGAGTCCGGCCTGCGCGCTGACCACATTTCCGTTAAAATCAACCTGTGCCACGCCGCCATCCACAGACAGCACTTTTCCGGGTAATGCAACACACATAACTCAATCCTCAACTTTCTTTACAGCCAGAACCTGGCCTCATATTCATTCGCGCCACGCGACATTGCTTAAAACCTTCACGCCCGTAGCTTCAAATCCTCGCATACGCCTGGCCGAGCGCCAGACCACCGTCTCCACACGGCACCTTTCGGTTACAATAAACCTTCAGTCCCGCATTTTCAAGGGCCGAAACCAGAAGTTCCAGCAAAATCCTGTTATAAAACGTTCCTCCGCCGAGAACGACCTGCGTCAGTCCCTTCTCCTGCGCCACTTTCACGGCAGCCTTAACAAGTCCCCTGGCAAATGCCACATGGAACTCCCACGCTGTTTCTTCAGCCTCCGTGCCGGCTAATAACCTCTGCCCCAGTGTCGCAACAAGCGCCACCGTATCCAGGCTAGCCGCAGCCGGCATCTCACTCGGCGTGCCGGCGCCCATTATCCTGCCCGGCGTGCCTTCAGCCGACATCCAGTCGCCCTCGCGCCGAAACCTGCGGTATCCTTCGCTTCTCCTTGCCGCCTGCTCAAGCTCTACCGGGCACTGCCCTTCGTAGCTATTAAAGTTGCAAACTCCGCTCAAAGCGGCCACCGCATCAAACAACCGACCGGCGGACGAAGAAACCACCGTGTTAATATGCTTATCCGTCATCGCCGTATAAACAGCAAAATTCTTCTTATTTCCAGTTCTTTCAAGAATCCCGGACAGTTCCTCATCCGAAATCAGGCCGCGCCGTCTCGCTTCAGAAAAGTATCCGCAAAGAGAGCCGAATGCATTTTTACTACCCACATTTCCGCCCGGTAATTCCACAGGCGAAAGGCCTCCCTCCCGGGTAAAGCCTTCTCTGGTACAGCAAAGAAGCTCGCCACCCCAAACCGTTCCGTCACTGCCATAGCCCGTGCCGTCACAAATCACGCCAAGTACCGGCCCTTCAAGATGAAACTCTGCCATCACCGACAGCGCATGCGCAAAGTGGTGCTGAATCCGCACGTCCGCATCCTTCGCACTGAAATATCCAGGATGCAAGTCTCCAATTTTCCTTGTCGGTCTGATATCAAAAAGCCTCTCAAAATCTGCAATTGCACGATTTCTCGCCTCAAAGGCCGCCATCTCCTCAAGATCTGCGAAATGACCGCTCATATACACCGCATTCCCCCTGGCCAGGGCAAATACCGCTTTCAGGTCGCCGCCTTCTGCAAGCACCGCCCCGTTCCGGGTTCCTGCCTCTGCCATTGCGTGCACCGAAGCCCCGTCGCCGGTGCCCTCAATCCAAATCGGCTCCGGCACCAGTCCCCTGGCGCGTCGAATCAGCTGCACAATCTCACCGGAAGCCGTCTTTGTCACCTGGTAAATCGAATCATCAAGCGGCATCAGGATGTCTCTGTCATGCTCAAGGCTAAAATCCGGAATTCCAAGCTTCATCAGCTCGTGAATGTCCTCATTCTCTGTAATAATCGGCTCACCGCCACGGTTTCCGCTCGTCGCTACAAGCGGTCCCGTCTCCTTTAAAATCAGAATCTGCAACGGATTGCACGGCAACATGCAGCCAATCCGGTCGGAATCACCGCACACCTCTGGCGCAAATTCTTTCGCACCAACGCCGTCCAGCCTGCCGGCGCTTACCGCTTCGCCTTCTTCAGGCTCTTCCCCGCACGCCGCGCACCTTTCAAGCAGCACAATTGGCCGTGCATCGGACTTTAATAGCACTTCCTCCGTCTCCGACACCTCACAGTACTCCCGAATGCTCGAGACATCAGGAAACATCACGGCAAATGGCTTTTGCTCCCGGTTCTTGAATTCTCTGAGTCTGCGTGCCGGCTCCGCCACATCCGGTCGGAATGCAAAATGAAAACCGCCAATATCCTTAATCGCGCCAATCTGTCCCGCCTTCAGTCTGGCAATCGCCTCCTGAAGTGCAGCCTCACCAACCAACGGCTCAGAATTCCTTCGCTCCAGTCTCACCTGCGGTCCGCAGGCATGGCAGCTAATCGTCTGCGCGTGTCTCCTCACATTGCCTCGCCCGGTATATTCCCGCGCGCAGTCCGGACACATCTTGAACTTCTTCATCGTAATCGTCCCGCGGTCATACGGTACATTTTCCATAATCGAAAACCTTGGGCCACAGGAGACACAACTGATAAACGGATAGCGGTACCTCCTATTCTTCGGGTCCATAAGCTCCGCTTCACACCTCGGACACGTCGGAAGATCCGGCGGGAGAAGACGATACACATCCTCGTGCGCCGTGCTTTCCACGATGCGGAATCCACACCCGGCCTCATTTTCCTTGATTTCATCCACATCCACGCGGTCCACTCTCGCACCTGCCGGTGGATAAAACTTAAGGCGGCGAACAAATTCGTCCACCGCCTCAGATTCTCCGGCGGCCTGTATCAAAACGATTCCGCCGGCATTCTTCACCTGTCCGTCAAGACAAAGTGCTTCTGCCTGCTCTGCCACAAACGGACGGAATCCAATTCCCTGAACAAGGCCAGTCACTTTAATCTTAACGGTTCTTCTCATAAACAAAACTCCCATCAGGCCTTCGCCTGAATCAATTTTTCTCTTCTGCCTTTGCTTTGGCTGCTTCTGCTGCCTTCGCCTTGGCTGCCGCAATCTGCGCGGCTCTTCTTTCGGCTTCCGCCTTCAAAACCTCAGGACTCTTGGTAAATGTCTCTTCCGGCTTCGCATCGCCCGGATGCTGATAGCCCGGAACAATGCGCAGACACTTCTTCGGACATTTCTGCACGCAGAATCCACACTGGACGCAATCAAAACGGTTAATTGTCCACGTTCCGGCATCTCTGTCCACCGACAAAGTACCCGTAGGACAGCTTCTGACGCACATACCGCAGGAAATACAATCATCAATCGTAATCTCCACATGACCGCGGCTTCGCTCCGGATACTCAATCGCCTTGTCCGGATACATCTTCGTAACCGGCTTGTGCACAAGATTCTTCATAGCCACCGAGGCAAATGTCATAAATTTTCCCAAAACTCTCGCCTCCTTATCGCTCCGTGCAGGAAATGCATGGGTCAATCGTCAGAACCATAATCGGAACATCCGCATATTCTGCACCTTTAAGCATCTCGCAAAGTCCTGCAAGGTTGGCAAATGTCGGGGTACGAACACGTACTCTCTTTAAGTAAGGCTTGTTGTCGCCCTTGATGTAATAATAAGCCTCACCACGTGGCTGCTCAATGCGGGTAAAGCACTCACCATTTGGATTGCCCTTCACGGGAACGTTAATTTCGCCGCCCGGAATCTTGCCGATTGCCTGACGAATCAGATCGATTGACTGGAAGATCTCGCGGATACGCACATCCACTCTCGCCCAGGAATCACCGACATCAGAAGTAATCGGTTCAAAATCAAGATACTTGTAAGCCTCGTAGCCTGTCATACGAAGATCGTAGGCAATGCCTGACGCACGACCAAACGGACCAACCGCACCAAGATCATGCGCCTGCTGCTTTGTTAAAACGCCAACGCCCTTTAATCTTGACTCAACGGAATAATCCGTGAGAAATGTGCCGGTAATCTGCTTCAGCTCCTTCTCAATCACATCCATGTCTTCAAGGATTTTCTGAAGCATCCCCTTATCCATGTCCTTGTTAACGCCGCCTACCTGGTTCACGGAAAATATAATTCTTCCGCCGGTTGTCATCTCAAACAGGTCAAGGACACGTTCACGAATTCTCCAGCACTGATAGAACAGAGACTCAAAACCAAACGCATCAGCTAACAGTCCAAGCCACAGAAGATGGCTGTGAATTCTTGACATCTCAAACCAGATTGTACGAAGATACTTGGCCCTGTCCGGAACTTCGACATTCATAACGTTCTCAACAGCCTCGCAATATCCCGTGCCATGACCGAAGCTGCAGATACCGCAGGTTCTTTCAATGACATATACCATCTGATTAAAATCTTTTTTCGTAACAAGGCCTTCCAGACCTCTGTGAATAAATCCAATATTCGGAACAGCTTCTACCACCTGCTCATCTTCCAGAACGAGGTCCAGGTGAATCGGCTCCGGAAGAACCGGATGCTGTGGTCCAAAAGGAACAACACTTCTCTTACCCATCACTTCGCCTCCTTCTCTTCCGCTTCTTTGGCAGCCTCTCTCTGTCCGGCCTTCAGTGCCTCAGATTTTTCACGCACATCCTCTGGCAGAAGCGGCGCATCAAGTCCCTCTTTTAAGCGATACAATCTGTGCTTGAAATCCAGATTCATCATATCAATCTTAACGTCGTACATCTCAGCCATCTCATTTTCATAAAAGACAGCTGTCGGAATCAGCTCCGTAATACTTGGAACTATTGTCTCCAGTCCGGCATAGACACGAAGCGTAGTCAGATCAAACGTCTCATTATTAACCCAGGAATAGCTGAGCTCATAACGATCGTTAATCCATGCGGCACAGGCCTGCGAAAAACGTAACCCCGCCTTCTTCATCTCAAGAACTTTCAAAAGAAGCTGGTTCAGTTCGATTTCAACAATTTCATTCTTTGGATTCAGTACCTTCTCCATCCTTCTTCTCCTCCTCTTTCACTTCTTCCCCAGACTCGGTTTTCGCTGCGAAAACCTCAGGCTCTGTGGCGCTTGCCTCGCGCTCCGCTTCGGCGCGGTCCGCCTTCAGCGCGGCCTTCGCCTTCTGCCTTGCATAATTCATGCCTTCCACAAGCGTCTCTTCAAACTCCTTGTCGGAAGTATCAAGACCGGCCTCTTTTCTGGCCTTATCCTCAGCAATCTTAGCTTCGGCCTTTTTCTGGTCATGTGCGACTTCCGCTGCAATAGCCTCTTCATCAATACCGTCCACCCTCTTCTGGAACAGAGCTACAGCCTGAAGAATTCCGTCAATAATCGACTGCGGACGAGCTGCACATCCCGGTACATAGATGTCTACCGGAATCACCGTATCGGCACCGCCTAAAATGTTATAGCACTCCTTAAAGATACCGCCGGTACAACCACAGG
Organism: uncultured Lachnospiraceae bacterium; assembly: GCA_902781505.1. Classification (GTDB taxonomy): domain Bacteria; phylum Bacillota; class Clostridia; order Lachnospirales; family Lachnospiraceae; genus UBA4285. The sequence continues at coordinate 36,031 of CACZJL010000014.1, forward strand.
TACCAACAGCAACAACAACCTTTGGCTCGGCCATCTGCTCATAAATCTGCTTTAACACAGGAGCATTCTGATGGTTCACGCCACCTGTCACAACAAGAATATCCGCCTGATAAGGATCTCCGGTATTTACAACACCGAAGCGCTCCGCATCATAGACCGGAGTCAGACAGGCAAGAACCTCAATATCACAACCGTTGCAGCTTGATCCATCATAATGAATCAGCCACGGTGACTTCTTCACATCTTTCATAATCTTCCCTCTTTAATCAAAAGTCTCACGCACGACGCGGTCCGCGCCGAAACTACAGGAACTGCCGCACTCACGCACGGCGCACCCGCCGCTCCACTCACACCAGATGAACCAGCATCAGCACAAACAGGTTTACACCCGCAGTCAGCAAAGTCACAATCCAGGAAAGTCCCAGCATATTCTTCCACTTCACACGTGCGGACGAGTTGTCTAACAGCACAAGGAAGAAAAATACCACCAGATCTGCTGCCAGAGCAAGCGGAATACTCCAAAGATGATTGTTTAAGAAAAACAGAGAAATCACGCCGAACAGGAACACATTCTCATACCACTCCGTGATATGGAAGAAAGCAAGATTTCTGCCGGACATCTCTGTTGCCACACCGCCAACCAGCTCCTGGTGAGCATGGTGAGAAGTCGACACATCAAACGGAGACTTTCTCATCTTAATAACCATCGCAAACACAAATGCGATAAAGAAGCCTGGCATATACACAATCAGGCTCGTATCAAGACCGGTAAGTCCTGCTGTATCAAACGTATTTGTCGCAAGATAAAAACCAAGCGCTGTCAGAAGCACTGCCGGTTCATAGCAGACAGCCTGCACAAGCTCACGGCCTGCTGCAATCGTTGCATACGGGGAACTGCTGATAATCGCTGCAAAATACAGGAACGTCATCGCAGTCGACAGAACGAAAAAGCACATCAGAATGTCATTTCCCGTGAAGAAAATCGTACCGGTCATAATCAGCAGAATCATATAAGACGCAACCAGAAAAGTCTGCATCGGGTCTGCCACGGCCGGCTTCTTATAAAACAGCTTACGCACGTCATAAAAAGACTGATAAATAGACGGACCAACCCTTCCCTGCATGCGTGCGGAAAGCTTACGATCGATACCATCGAACAGGCCTCCACATAATGGTGCAATCACGACAAAGGCCAGGCCACAAAGAATTCTCGCAAGAAGACTCATAATAATGCACCTCCGATCACCATAATTTCCATGACAATAATCACAGCCGTCGTCACAATCTGCGAAATCACGCGCAGCTGATGCGGATGAATAAAGCTTCTGAAGTAGAAATTCGACAGCCACAGCTGCTTTGGATCACCAAACGAATCAATGAATCCATTATTGTCCCCGGTATTGATACCGGACATGTAAGTCAGCTTCACCTCTGCCTTGTGGTTCTTGAAGTAGAAATAAGAAGCAATTGGCACGGCAAATACAAACGCAATCATGACGCTTAAGATGACGAGTACCTTTGTGTTTAAAACATCCTGATATGTGCCGAACATCTCCGTTAACAGTGGGTCAACGTATGCGCCCGAAATCAGTGGAAGAAGCACACAGAGCGCAATCATCAAAACAGCATGAATGCTTAAGGAAACAAACTCATTCTTCTTCGTCTTATCAATAGTCATTTCACCGGTCAGATGGCTTCTGCTAATCAGCTTACCCATCCACTTCGTCCAGTAAAAGGACGTTGTTGCGGAACCGAAAATAATGAACATGGCAAAGAGAATATTGCTTTCATCAACAGCAGCCTTTAAAGCGGACCACTTGGAAATCAGCATTCCAAACGGTGCTAAGAACATGCCCGCAATACCGATAAACATGAACACGGCAAGGCGTGGCACACGGTACATTAAGCCATGCATATCCTCAATGTCACGGGAGCCGATTGCATTTTCCGTGGCACCTACATCCTGGAACAACAGCGACTTCGAAACGGCATGGAATACCATTAAAAGAACGCCTGCCCAGATGGTTTCGGGCACACCACAGCCGGCGCACGCTACCATCAGACCTAAGTTGCTGACGGTCGAGAACGCAAGTACACGCTTCGCATCGGACTGACCGATGGCGATGATGGATGCCATGAAGAACGTAAAGCCACCCACAAAGATGACCATATTTCCTGTTGTTGTAAGGGACATTGCCGGTCCTAAACGGAACAACACGTAGATTCCGGCCTTAACCATCGTCGCAGAGTGAAGAAGTGCGGAAGATGGAGTCGGAGCGACCATCGCACCAAGCAGCCATGTAGAGAATGGATACTGTGCGGCCTTTGTGAGCGCGGCAAATGCAATCAGCGCAATCGGGATGTATGCGTACCATACGTGCCCGATTCCAGCCACAATCAGACTGTGGAAGGATACCGTGCCGGCATTGACTGCGTAATAAACGATGCCGACTGCAAGCGCACATCCGCCAAGCAGGTTCATCCATAAAGCACGGAAGCTGTTGTTAATTGCCTCTTCGGTTCTTGTGTAGCCAATCAGAAGAAAGGAACAGACGCTGGTGATTTCCCAGAAGAAATCAATCCAGAGAAGGCTCTCTGAAAGGACAAAGCCGAACATGGCACCAAGAAATAAAAAGAGAATCATGAAAAAGTAGTATCTGCGGTCCTCTACTTCTTTATGATGCTGATGATAACCATGCATATAACCAACGGCATAACAGATGATTAAACTGCCGATAATGCCTACAATCAGGCACATCAGCATGGATAAGTGATCGATATAAATATAAGGGGTATGACGTAATGAAGGACGACGGAGTTCGTAATATACAAGCAACATCGTCGGTGCAATCGAAAGAATCGATACCCAGTACTTTCTGTACTTGAAGCAAAGGTACGTAACGATGCACATCAGCACAACCTCCGCACCTAACATAAGATTATCGGCAGTATGAGCCTCTGTAATAAGCTCAATCTTACCGGCGCCTCTCATCATCCACTGTACAAACAGAACCCCCACAGCGATTATGATACAGCCTGTTGCCCCGTAGGACACCCATGCGCGCACCTTACTGCTGCGGATAAAGAACATCCCTGCCGCAACCAGAACTGGAAAACAGATCAGAAAAATAGTAACTGGCATCCTTATAATCTCCCTTCTTTTCACCCTTTTTGCTTTTAGCTGGAACCTCCCCGCCTCGCGCTCCGCCCTCACAGCGCGATTCGTTAAATTCTGGACAATTCCGTTTTATAATTATAGCATAACTAATTACCCAATTGCAGAGATTTTATTGGTCAAATTACACATTTTTAATGTAACTCTTTCTACAAATTGACATCCTCCCGACACGAAAAACCTCCGGTGTCAGTTCCACAACTGACACCGGAGAGGTTGGTCCTATTCAATTGACGTCACGCCTTCATAAATCCAGACATCATGCATCCGCCGGTCGCGCCGGTTGAAAGAATCTCAGGCAGGCGTTCTCTTGTAACGCCACCAATCGCGTAGACATCGGCATCCACAGCAAGCACGATTTCACGTAAGAATTCAAGTCCCTTACCAGGAAGCCCAGGCTTGCAGTCGGTTTCATAAATATTGCCCGCAACCAGATAATTGCAGCCAAGCTCTTCCGCGCGGACTGCCTCTTCAAGCGAATGCACGCTCGTTCCAACAAGTGCTGCATCTGCAATAAAATCCGGATCCTTTTTCGCCAGTTCTTCAAGCATCGGAAAAGGAAGATGAATTCTTACAGGTGCCGGTCTTCCCTCAGCCCGTGCCTTTTTTTGAATCGCACGTGCCGCATCGACAAAGCCATGCAGAATCAATGGCGTACTGGTCTTACTGACAATCGGAAAGATTCTTTCATAAAGATTTTTATATTCTTCAGCCGATAAATCCTTCTCGCGAAGAATAATCGCATCCGGACGCAAATCCAGAATCCTCTGAATCTGCTCTTCAAACGTAACACCTTCTGCTAAAAGGTGGCGATTCGTAATCGCAATTAACTTCGAATAATTCGTAAACATTTTCCCTCCAATCCCTGCCGCACCCGCAGTCGATCCATTTGCGCCTGTCAGGAGCCGCGGCGGCTCTGCCCATCTCTTACAGACACTCAATGCGAGTGCGCTCTGCGACGTCCTTGGCAGTTAGGAGAGACAGCGCATCCATCATGTGCATGCGATACGTGCCAAGTCCCATCCGCACGGCGTCAGACTCAACAATTCGCTTGACAGCGGCAGTGCCGTCAGGAGCGACAGCAGCGAGTTCGCCGCAGATTCCAAAGTAGGTTACAGCGGCGGCTGCACCAAGTCCCATATAGAACTTATCTTCCATCGGGCCGCCGTCCATCAGGCGATTCACCTCAGAAAGAACTGCTGCGGTAAAACATGTCAATGTGCATCCCATTCCGGTCACCCAGCCCATCAGCTCGCAGCCATTATTAATCCGATACACATCCTCACCATCTGCAATCAGATCTACCTCGCCTGTCACCATCACAGCAGCATCGTATCTTCCTGCCAGTTCCTGAATAATCTCCACCATCTCTTCCACCGACTCGCGGCTCTTTGCATCCACGACGTCATCCTTGCCGGCATCTACGCCAACGGCAGAAGAAGAGCGCCCAGCCAGATAGCGGATTTCAGAAGCATTGCCCTTGATGACAAGCTTCTTAATCCCGCAGGAAAGTACCTTTTTCGCTACAAAAAGTCTCAGGGAACTGATGGAGATTCCAACCAAATCCAGAACAACCGGAATATCACACTCTGCAGCCTTCTTAGCAGAAACCTGAATCGACTCTGCTCTGGCATCCGTGATATTTGCCGTAGAAAGAGAAAGCGCACCTGCCATCGATGTCACCCTCTCAACCTCTGACGGATGCTCCGCCATAATTGGATTTGATCCGATTGCAAGAACCGCATTTGCACAGTCATTGATTGCTACCGGACTTGTAATACAGTGAATCAGTGCACCCTCATCACGCAAAAGTTCCAGCAGTTCCTCAAAAAACTGACAAATATCCTCTTCTCTGCAGTCACGCTTCTCCTCCGGGGACTTAAAATCAATAATCTTACTCATTACATTCCTTTGTTCTTTTTTACTTCGTTTCGCCGTTCCATGGCCAGTGCACGAAGGGCTTCTACATCAGCCTTTGTCTCTGACATTCGCGCCGCACCTATGGAAACATAGAACGAGAACAGTTCTCCATTCACCATATGCGGCTTTTCAAGTTCTTCGCGAATTTTCAACACAAGCTCATCCACTTCAGCCTGATCTGCCACCTGCTTAATTACGGCAAAGCTGCTTGCATCACGGCGTCCGATTGCACACCTTATACCGAACAATCTCACAAGCGTCTTACCGGCTTCCTTCAGTACCGCATTCCAGATATCAATACCATACGAATCCAGATAACTGTGGAAGTTATCAAAATCAATCAGAATATAGGCGAAATCCTGGCGACAAATCTTAAATGCATCGTGATAATCCTTCACCACATGGCGCAGTCCATCGCGATTCATCAGACCGGTCAGGCGATCCATAAATGCATTTTCTTCAAGATCCGCATCCGCACGAATTATTTTCGTTACATCAATAAAATATCCAAACAAACCGACAATTCTGCCATCCTCATAAATCGGACGCTTCGTCGCTGCAATATCACGATTCTCGCCATTCACAAGGCATTTGCCGGGAACATCAATAATACTCTCACCATTGTGAAGTACTCGGAATTCATCCGAACGGAACGGGTCAGGATTTACGTGCCAGCCCATGTCCTCATCAGTCTTTCCATAAATATCCTCAACTGAATTCAGTCCGTAATAGGTCAAAAACTGCTGGTTGGCGCCAAGGAATCGGCGGTTCACATCCTTCCAGAACATGCCGACTCTCGTATCCTTCAGCACCGTCTTCCAGAGTGCGGCTTCTGTAACCGTCTTTGAATCCTCATTTTCTGGCGAAATCACTGCATCAGCCGACAGCTGGCTCACATCGGAATGCGCAGTCTGAAGAAGAGAAACCACAATGCCCTCCTTCCCACGCATAGGAAGAAGTGTAATCGTCTTCCAGATATAGTTGCCTCCACGGTCGAGCATACGAAAAGACTCTGTCAGCACGCCATTTTTCGACTCCGCAATGCGATTAAACACTGTATCCGGATTGATGAATAATAGATAACGCTCCTTATCCTCAGGGAATAAACGGTGTTCCGCTACCTGACGGATATTGTTGCGTAGCGCTCCCATGTTTGGAAACTGCCCCGGCTCGTTATTATACACCACATCGTAGTGATTTTCCTTCACATTCATCAGTGTAACCCGGTCATACATACTGTAAAGCGTAGTCGCCGTGCGGTCAAGGTTCTGCAGTTTCGCAATCTCCGTACTTACCGAAAGATTCTGAATCGTCACGGCAAATGCTTTTCTTCCTGCACTCATCGCCTCAAGACGTGCAGCCAGACTCACATAATTTCCGTCAATCATGAAATCCATCTGCACGGAATCGCCGACCTTCGTACATTCTTCCGCGTGTTGTCTGAACTTTTCCACGTTTGGATTACTAGAGCTGTTGATGTATCCCTGAAGCTCATCCGATGTAATTTGATTAATCGAGTACACCGTATTTAAAAATTCCGAATTTGCGAACCGTTCCATAAACCTCTGATCCGCATATTCAAAGATGGCAATCGTCATTCCGGTAGCATCCATGGCATCACTGACCTTTTCAACCGGATTCACAAAGTCTGCGCGGCTCATGCTCAGCGTATTAATATTGCCAATCTGATTATAATAGTCTCTTAAATACTCTTCCTCCACGCCATATCCCCTGCACTTTTCATAGAACTTGTTGTAGGAAAGAATATCCTCCGGCTTGCTGTAGAGAAAGCCCTGCTGCATATCGCAGCCAATTCCTTTTAAGAACGCGGCCTGGTCTTCATTTTCCACGCCCTCTGCAACCGTGTTGATATGCAGCTTCTTCGCCATATCAACTATCGACGTGATAATCGCACGCGACTTCTCATTGAAGTTGCGAAGGAAGGCCATATCAATCTTTAACGTGTCAAAATCATAATCCTTTAAGACATTCAAAGAAGAGAAGCCACTGCCGAAATCATCCATCCAGACCTGATAGCCCGCCTTGTGGAATCTCTTAATCTGCTCCTTCACATAGGCATCTGAACTAATCAGGACACTCTCAGTAATTTCCACATGTAACATTTGCCGTGGAACCTCGTAATTCCTGACTATCTTATCAACTTCTTCAAAAATATCGCAGGCATCAAAATCAAGCCGTGAGAGATTGAAGGAAACCGACACAAACAGGTGCTTATTTTTATGATGGTCACGGTATTCGCGGCAGATTTTCTCAACAACGAACAAATCGAGCTTATGAATGAGATGATACTCCTCAAGTGTATTGATGAACACATTCGGTGTCAGCAGACCGTACTTTGGGTCCACCCAGCGCGCAAGGCTCTCACCGCTGCAGATTCTGCCGGTACACGAGCGGATGATTGGCTGGAAGAATACATGAATCCAGTCCTTTGAAAGCGCTTCTTCAAAGTGATTGATGACATATTGCTTTAAAGAAATTTCCTCGTTTAAGGTATCATCAAAAATACAGATAGTTCGGCTGAAATCCTTCTTGATAAAGTCTGCCGCTATCTTCGCCTTATCGCAGCACACCGCCGCTTCCTTGTCAGTCGGAAGCAGGTTGCATACACCAATCTTGATGGAAACATCCTTCAGCCTTGTCTTCACCGTCTTAAGCAGATTCTTTAACGCCTTATCGCGTTCCTCCTGGTACAAAAGGACTCCGTAATGATCCTCAGAAAGGCGCGAAACGAGACGCTTCGGGAACTCTTCCTTCAGCAGTTCACCGACGCGACGAAGCAATTCATCACCGGTATCAAACCCGTATCTGCGGTTGATATCCTTAAAGTTCACAATATCAAAATACACGATGCAACCCGATCGATTCAAAAGAATACCGCGCATCATAATCTCGGCAAATTTACAGAAGGCTTTCATGGTGAGCAGTCCCGTCACAGGATCTCTCTCCATCAACATTTCCTTATCTGCCGTGCGGGACTTCGCACGACGGTTATGCGACTGATAATAGGACGCCTTGTTGACGTACATCATCTTATCTGCCTGACTGATAGCCTCTTCAATCGTCTCTGAAGAATTGGCAACCGCAAATCCTAAGGACGCGGAAAATGTTCCGTTTCCTTCAAGTTTCGCCTGGAGATGGTGCACCTTGCTGAAGAAGTCCTCCGGAACCACGTGATCTACAAGGATAACAAATTCATCACCACCGGCACGGAAGATGGAATCATCAGGAAACACCTCCATTAAGGCATCGGCCATTTCGCGAAGCAAGGCATCTCCAGCCCCGTGTCCATCGCGGTCATTGGTCTCCTTTAAGGCATTCAGATCTGTGAACACAACGCCAATCTTTCCGGAATCCACATCTAAGCTATTAATCTTTTCATCCATGGAATTGCGGTTCTTTACACCGGTCAGTACATCATGATATGTCATGAAATCCATGTGCGTCAGAAGATCATGGCTCACCAGTTCGGACGTCATAAAGTATGCAAAGGTATTCATGAAATGGCTGATATCTATGTTTTGATTTTCATCAAAATCCTCGATGGTGAAGAAACCATAGAGTCTGCCATCGACAGTTACAAGTGGCACGGCATGAATCTTTTCACTGCCCGTCTCCTCAAAATACTTATAATTCATCGAGCCTTTTGCGGTGGAGGAAATCTTTTTAAATTCCACTACTTCCTGCTTCTTTGCAAGCGCAGTATTCCAGAGCGTTTTGAAGGTCCCACCGCTTACACCGTTGATATAATCTGCGGCAGAAGCAACGCCCTCTTTTCTCCATTCAAATTTCAGTTCCAGCGTGTCCGCAACCTTGATGACGCAGATTCTGCGCGGGTTGCAAAAGAATGCGATGCGTTTCAGAACCGTTCCTATTTTCTCTTCAAACGGCGCATCAAGATGCAACAGGCGCACGATTTCAAAGACCTGTTTCTCAGTCTCAATCTGCACGCCCATGCGTCCATTTTCCTTTAATAATCTGTTGTATTCGTCACGTACAAAATCGTCCATACTCATCACCCACATTGAGAATCAGATTTCCCCTCCGTATTCCAACACTTCCATGAAACTCAGTGTGCCAGGAATGATGCAAGTTCATCAAGTTCTGCTCTTGCTTCATCTGACACATCTATTTTTTCTGATAATAAAACCACGTTTCGAATCACGCCCTCAGGGTTCGAAACGCCAGACAGACTTGAAACCGGCCCCGGTCTTGTCATCACGGCAAGCACATGAATAATCGCTTCCCAAAGCTTAAGTTCCATGTTTTCACCTGCAAGTACTGCCTCTATGCGTCCTTTGACATTGGCCTTTTCATAAACCTCAAGTGCTGAATAGCTCTCAAGCACACGATTTTTCAGGCCATCTGTCAGAATCCAGTCCGCGATTTCTCTTGTCTGTGGCTGTAATGCACTTAACGCATGAATTCTGCCCCAGCCATGCACATGACGTGCAAGCTGGAATATTTCAGCATTGCCGGCATTCCATCGACTCATATTTAAGATTGCAAACAATGTAAACTCATCACAAAGTCCAATCACGCGGACCGCGTCTCTTGCATTGTCATCCTTCGCATTAATCAGACTCATCATAATCAGTCCGGCCTTCACCACTTCCGCATCTTCAGCCGTCAGGAGGAGATGTACTCCGCCTAAAAACAACTTCTGCGGATTTAATGTCGCCTGATTCTTATAAACATAGTCTTCAATCGCATCAATCAGACTCACCATTCCCGGTCTTCTTCCGAGCTCGGCAAAGCAGATTGCTGCCCCTGCGTTGTTACCCGCGGACAGTTCACGAATCGCCTGTCCAACTAGCTTTAACGTCTCTGCCGATGGGGCTGTCGGTGCCGTGTGATACAGCATAATTCCATCCTTTGCACCAGCGGCAAATCCAATCTTACCGTCGTTATTTAAAGCAATCTTCCCGTTATTATTTTCTGGTAATTCAAATTGTTCCGGAAGCTCACCGTTCTTTCCTACAGCGTCCAAAACCAATTTAAAAATCCCCGTTTCTAACATTCCAGTCTTTTGGTCCTTTTTCTTAGGGTTTCACTCAATTCATTGATACATTTATTCTATCACAATTTCTACTGTCTTTCCACCGTCGAGCGGCTCAAACAGCAACTTATCTCTCGTCAGGCTCCTCCTTCTGTTTGCTTCGCATTCCCTTAAGTACATGCGACCCGTGGAATCTGCGGTCAATCGGAATCGACACGCCAAACAGCATCTTGATAATCCATAAGAAAAAGGCCAAAACACAAACCGGAATCAGACATGACGAAACCAGCATATAGGCATAGATTCTTGAAATCTTCGTCAGAGACTGCTTAAACTGCTCCATCAGGGATGAAACACCAATCCCCGCCTTCTGCAGCAGATTCTTTAACATATTCTCGTCACCATCGGACTTCTTCGCTGAATCCTGCACGGTATCCGTACTGTTCTTCGCCTCTTCAATCATCTCATTCATCGATGCCTGATACGTCGAGCTGATAAACTTCGAGCACCACGCACTTGCCGGCACCACGAGTGCAAGGCACACGGCAAATGCCGCTATTTTCGCAGTCATCATTGCGATTCTGTACTTCAATCCCTCATTTCGGATTGCGAACTTACACGCCATTGCAAGTACACAGGCCACCGGAATCAAAATCTTAAATGACACAAATCCTGCAATCGTCATCAGATACTTCTCGAGCACAATCACCGCAAGCAAATACATAAAATCCGTGCTGATATCTGCAAGCCGGTCCGCTAGAGGTGTTCCCACATCTCCCGGCAGAAGCGTAATCGCAGCTGAAGCACCTGCTGCCGTCGCAGACAATGTCAGGATATCCTTCTCCTGATTTTCAAGCACCTCCATCGTGTCGCGATATGTTGATACGCTCGCAAACTTATTTCCCACAAACGTCACGGACAGCACCGCAATCAGAAGTGGAATCACAAACCACAAAATCTGTTTTGTCTTAGCCTCATCCATTTTCTATCCTCCAAAATCATGCAATCAACCGTTAATGTCGTCCCATGTCTTATTCAATGTTCGCCGTGTTTGTTTAATTGTATAACAAAAGCCGTGGAGGTTCTACTAAAATCAGAACCTCCACGACCATATTAATTCTCCACGGGCGCGCCCCGCTGTTCATCACGACACAATCTTTGCCTATTTCTTCCACGTATTAAATACATTGATACGAAAAAAGGCACCCTGGGATTTTCCCAAAGTGCCTAAAACCTGACAAGTGTTCCCGCCAGATTATTCTACATCAGCAAGTGCTGCAAAATTCTCTTCACCAGTGCGGACCTTAACAACCTTCTGAACATTGTAAACAAAAATCTTACCATCGCCAATGTGACCGGTGTAAAGCGCCTTCTTTGCACTCTCAATCACCTTGTCAACAGGTATTGTAGATGCAACCACTTCAACCTTAACCTTTGGAAGCAGTGTAGAATCTACAATAGCACCACGGTAACGCTCTGTGGAACCTCTCTGGATGCCGGATCCCATAACCTGAACAACCGTCATACCAGTAACACCAAGCTCATTTAACGCCTTCTTTAGAACATCAAATCTGGAAAGTCGGCAGATAATAACAATCTTATGCATTCCTGTTGTGAAGTCTGCAGAAGCAGTAATATCAGCCTTGGCATAATCCTTCACCTTAACAGCGGCTCTCTTCTGCGCCTCGGATGCATTTTCGTAAGCATCTTCACCAAGATCTGTATTCTCGTTTGCTTCTACAGCAAAATCAGTAACATCAGAGATAGCAAAGCCTGAGTACGCACTTGTAAGGCCATGCTCATGAATATCAAGACCATCGATTTCAATCTGTGGAGATACACGTAAACCAACTACCTTATCAATAACCTTAAAGGCAATAAACATAACAACCAGCGCATAAGTTGCTACAGAAACAACACCGAGAGCCTGCACGCCGAGCTGGTGAAAACCACCACCGTAGAAAAGGCCCTTTGCCACGTCATCTCCACCGTTAGAGAAGAGACCAACTGCCAAGGAACCCCAAATACCATTTACCATGTGGACAGATACAGCACCAACAGGGTCATCAATCTTAGCAACATTATCGAAGAATTCAACACTTAATACTACAAGAAAACCAGAAACAAGGCCGATGAAGAAAGCACCAACCGGAGTTACGCAGTCACAAGATGCTGTAATAGCTACAAGGCCAGCGAGAGCTGCGTTGAATGTCATGGAAACATCTGGCTTTCCGTAACGGATCCAAGTAAAAATCAGAGTCACGCAGGTAGCAACTGCTGCCGCGAGATTTGTATTCATAAATACAAGACCTGCTGTTTCAGCAGCTTCTGCCGTATCCATGGCAACGGTGGAAGCACCATTGAAACCAAACCAGCAGAACCAGAGGATGAATACACCAAGAGCTGCTGCTAACATGTTATGACCGGGAATCGCTCTTGCCTTGCCATCCTTACCGTATTTACCAATACGAGGGCCAAGAATGGAAGCGCCGAGACAGGCGATTACACCACCAACCATATGTACGCATGTACTTCCGGCGAAGTCATGGAAGTTGAGAGCGGAAAGCCAGCCGCCACCCCAAATCCAGTGACCGGAAACAGGATATACGAAAAGTGAAATAACTGCAGAGTATATACAATAAGCCTTAAAGTTTGTTCTTTCAGCCATGGAACCGGAAACAATAGTTGCTGCTGTTGCGCAGAACACGGTCTGGAAAATAACATAAACCCAGAGTGGAACCGTCTGTGGAACAACGCTGTTCAGTTCTGTGTAAGAACCACGAATCAGGGGATCAAATCCACCGACGATTGGACCTAATCCACTAAACATAAGACCAAAGCCAACCAGCCAGTAACATGGGGTTCCGATACAGAAATCCATCATGTTCTTCATCAGGATATTACCTGTGTTTTTTGCTCTTGTAAGACCTGCCTCGCAAAGTGCGAAGCCAGCCTGCATGAAATAAACCAAAGCCGTGCCGATGAGGACCCACACGACGGTAGTGGTATTGATATTCATAGCTTCTTCCTCCCAAAGATAATTAATCCTTCCCTCCTGCTTTTTTTGCATGTCATTAATCGATGTCTGACTTAAGGAAAGCTTTTTCTTATCAGCTGAAATAAGAAAAAAGGCGCTGAAACCGAAGTTCCAACGCCTTTGTTGATATGTGCATATTAAAGCAAGTATTATTTTTTGGCAACCCTTAAACTTGCAAACCTTTTAAAATTAACGAAACTCTTAATTCATTTAAGCCATCGCGAAAGAATCTCAAAAAATCTTCGTGAAAAACTTTTCAAAATACGTAAACACCTGTCACACACATTGGTTCAATTGCGTTACCCTCTCGATTTTAAATCCTTCTGCCTCTCGAAATGTTCCCTGGCAAATTCCATATCCTGCACAAGCTCGATTGCTCCAAGATATTTCTCGTTCCGATCTCGCACTGCCGTATACGTAATGTACATCGTCTTTCCGTTCTTCTCCATCCAGACCGGAACAGAATCTACGCTGTTATCCTTAAAGCTCTCAAGAATATTTCGTACAATTGGCTCCACCTTTGGCGGATGGCAGAAATACACCTCTCTTCCAATCGCACTCATCGGGCGCTTAAATTCCTTTGGTCCCTCATTGAAATATCGATTGATATCATTCGCATCAATAAAGCTGATTTCCAACGGAATCGTATTTAACATAGCCGTCAGCTGTTCCACCGTCATTGAGCCACCCGGCATCTTAATCACGCCATCCACCGGAACTCCAGCCAGTCCCGTGCCGGAATCTCTTCCTGTTGCCGTCCCGTCTCCGGCCTTGGTTGCACCTTCATCCGCCTCGTTCGCGAGGTACCGCTCCGCTTCCATCCAGACGCCCGGCTTCACGCCAAACACCACCGCATAATCTCTGGCGTCACGATATACACCGTACCAGTCTTCCTTCGTAAAGTTGTCTACCGCAACCGGAAAGAGAATATTCTTCTCCTTGTAAATCATCTCCTCCGCGCGCTTTAACATATCTTCCAGATCCTCGTACCAGGAATCGCTGTCGCTCGGCGCCTTAACCAGCCATCCAAGCGCATTTCGAATCTCGATATCCACCGTCCACATCACATTGGAAGGTCCCGTCACGTCATACTTTGACGCAAGCTGCGGATAAATCAGGTCACCCTTCTTCGCATAATGCGTTGCCACCTCGCGCATCTTCTTCAGGTCCTTCACTTCCACTTTTCGCTCAGCCGCCTTCGCTCGAATCTCCGCAATCAGCTTCTCAAGAACCTCATTCTCTCTCTGCAGAACCCCAAGCGGATGCCCGGCAACAGACGCAAATCCGTCCGTTCTCTCCTGCAGACTCAGCTCGTGCTCTTTCGCCGCCTCCGCCACTCTCACCTCGTCGCCTGCCAGCTCCTGTCGCTTCACAGACGCAGCAACCTCACGCTCCGCATTTGCAATTTGCTCCTCCCTGGTCGAGCCATGAAACAGCGCGGAATGAATGTCACACAATCTCTGTACCTCTTCAAGCGGCGTTCCTTCCTTCATCAGCTCCTGCTCAGCCTTCATAATCTCCGCCGCTTCCACATCCTGGAAATTCTCGACAAAATCGGCGCGAACCGCTTCAAGCTCCTCGCCCTCACCAAGCCTCTTAAGATAGCTCTTCAAAAGGTCATTTCTTGAATTCCCTTCTGCCGCAACTTCATCACCCTTCTTTCCAAGCATGGCAAATGCCGGCATTTTCCCGCTCAGTTCGAATCCTTCCGACATCAGTGCAGGGACCACTTTCAGCATGGATATCTTCTTCATCTTCGCGCCTTTCGGAATGGTCATCACCTTGCCAACAGAATTCAGCATCGCAGGCTTTGTAATCTCTTTAAAACCAAGCCCCTCCAGAATTCCAACCAGCTCCGGATACTGGCTCACAAGCTCATACACGGATTTACTCATATCTAATTTCTTCGCCATAATGACTACCTCTTTTTCTATTCGATAATCACATCATAAACAAAAAAAGAAGGCGTCGCTGTAACAACCGTTACATTTCCAATCCATCAGCCGACCTGATTGTCGACACACAGCTACTCACCAGCGTTTTTTACTGTACGTAACTGCAGAGAATCTCTGACAAAGCTGCCTGTGAGCTGTTATGACATCTCACGACATCTGTCGTTTTCGGGACGCAGGACATCGCGCACTTCATTGCCTTATGGCTGACTGTGTGCGTAAAAACAATCAGCAAATCCGGATTTCCTATTCGACTTTCCATCCCCGTCTGGTACTTGCAGAACACCTTTGACTTACATCCGTGTTTCTTACACAGCTCCGTATACTGCCTCTCCATTCGCTCATGTCCACCAACAATCACAATACTCATTTCTTCCCTCTCTTTCTTAAATCTATTACTTAAAGCCTGGCCAATTAAGCCGCAGGCATAACATTCACTGCTACCGCGAGCTGATTCAATGACTTTCCGCGTCTGTTCATGACTCGATAAATGTCCGTGCACTTTTCTCGTCCCCGACTGACACTGAAAACAAATTTCCGGTCTTTAATCCTGCAAGTGTCGGTGAACACTGTTCAATAATCAACTCTTCAAGCATATCTATCTCCTAAAATAAGCTCCATTAGTTAGTAACAGCTAACTCTTTATTTGCATTTTAGTTAGTTCTGCCTAACTTGTCAACGGTAAAAAGGCGCCGCCGTAACAAATGTCACAGCAACGCCATATACAAAACAATTATTGACTCATCTCACCCTGGAATCCGATCCTTATTTCTTTGTGTTTTCTTCTAATTCCAGCATATACTTATCAAAATCAGACATGAACAATCTATCCTGGATGACACGGTATTTTTCAAATTCTGTCTCAGCATGAAGCTTTGCAATTTCTGCGGACACCTTGCCTGCGTCCTGTAAAATGCCATAATCAAACATTTCGATGAAGCTGTTGAGTCTTTTCTCCCAATCCTGCATCGTAAGCGGAATATGCCGTAATGTCATGTTTTCCGCGAAATCCAGGTACGCCGTCACCATACGATTCATTTGCGATCTGGTTTACCCATTTTCGGAACTGTACCGCACGCTCGGAATTAACCTTGAAGCCTACGGCAATGATCATCTCCAGGGAGTAGTGATTTGTGCTGTAGCTTTTTCCATCTGCGGCAGTTATCCGAAATTTTCGGATAACTGAATCCTCCCGCAACTCACTATCACTGAATATTTTCTTGACATGATAGTTTATGGTCCGAACATCCACATCGTACAAGGTGGCCATCATCTTCTGTGTCAGCCATATATTTTCATCCTCATAGCGCATCTCTATGCTGTCCTGCTGATCACCTACAGAGGCAACATAGGTCAGGTATTCCGCTGCGCTTGAGCGGATGGTTATCTCATCTTTTTTCTTTGCCAAATAGAATGCCTCCTTTTACTTCTTCCGCCGCACTTAACAGTGCCTGTCAACAGTTATGTTTGGAAAATACAAAAGAACATCGCTAACATGATTATCGTTTCTCGATACTTTCACCCGCTAAAAACAACATTTCCTATCGTCCGCCTTCAACATCTGGCAGCAATGTAACAAAATAATAAATAATTCCAAATACAGCTATACTCCCCATCATAATGCCGATCATCTGATTTACACTTACCACATTTCCATGAAATACCGGATTGCAATCAAGAGTATCTCTAATTCCGTGAAGCATATGATTCTTGATCAATGAAGTGGCATATGTACTCGGAAGATAAGACAGAGCCTTCTGAATACCTGAACCATAATTTGAAATCGGCATATAAGCACCACATATAAAACCATATCCTGCGCTGACAATTGTGCCCACAGCAGAAAGCTGTCCCTGCGTTGTCAATGGAAAGCTAATAATACTTGAAAGTGTACTTCCAAACAGGACGAGCAATATCATATCAAATAAAACCCATAATACATCAGCTGCATTCATATACCATCCCATTTTAAACAGATATCCCAGACATAATACAAATGCAAGTCCATTGACCATCAATGAATTAGCTACTGTTGACAGAAAATATCCCAAATAGATTTTTCCTCTGCTGACAGGTGAAACATTAAAATCCTTCCTTGTTCCATTTGCCTTGTCCTGCACCATAGTCAGATTCACACAAAATGTTACAGTGATACAGCTCACTGCCATAAGTGATGCTGTCAGCTGTGCTGCCACAGTTCCATTAATAAGTTTATCCGAAATCGTAATCATATCATGAATCGCTGCTGTAAAAGAATTTCTGTAAACCTTTGCAAGAAACGTAGCGTACAGAACGATCAGAATGACGGGTGTGATCATTGATGTAAACAGCATCCCTTTATCTTTAAAAAACAATTTCCTGTTCCTGCTCATTAATGCCAATACTGTTCTCATCACTGCTCACCTCCCAGCTTTTTCCCTGTGACTGCAAGAAATACATCATCCATTCCGCCTTTTACTACTTCATAATCCGTGAATAGGTCCTGATGCTCTACAATAAGCTCCGTAGCTTCTTTCGTATATCTTACTTTTATCTGATATCCGTCACGTATTTTTTTATATTCTCTGTTCAATGACTTTATTTCATCTTCAGAAACACCATAAACTGACATAATATCCTGTACATAATCATTTTTAAGTTCAAACGGTGTACCTTCCGCTGCAATACTTCCTTTGTCAAGAATTACAACATATCCGGCATTAGCAGCCTCTTCCATATAATGTGTGGTTAGAAACACTGTCATATTTTCTGTTTTCTGAAGCTTCTCAATAACATTCCAGATTAACTGTCTTGTTTGCGGATCAAGTCCTGTGGTAGGCTCGTCAAGAATCAAAATCTCCGGTCTGTGCAATAATGCACGGGCAATATCAATTCTTCTTCTCTGACCTCCCGACAGCTTACCTACTGGTCTGTTTAAAAACTCGTCAAAATCCAAAATCTCGACCAGCTCCTGTAATCTCTTATCAAAGGCATTTCCTGTAATACCATACAAAGCAGCTCTGCTCTTTAAGTTTTCTTTCACAGTAAGCGGTTTATCAAGTACGCTATCCTGAAACACAACACCAAGCATTCTTTTTGTCTGTGCGCCGGCTTTATCAGTTTCTATTCCGTTTACCTGAACCGTTCCGCTGTCTTTTTTCAGCAATCCGCAGAGAATGGAAATGGTTGTACTTTTCCCTGCACCGTTTACTCCAAGAAACGCAAACAATTCTCCTTTTTTTACACGAAAGCTCAAATCATTTACTGCTTTTACTTCGCCAAAGCTTTTATTCAGATGACTGATTCTAATGATATCTGATTCCATATCTTCTCCTTTTGTTTCATCTTTCCTTAAATGACGCAGAATACGTTGGATTTACCTTTTTTATTAGAATCCATATGTTAAAAAGTAATATGAAGGCGAAAATCAGTCAAGTTCAAATTTGTGTGTAAATTGTTCTTCACTTATTCGTGTGATTGATTCTTCATTCCGCCGCTATCCTGAGGCCTTTACTCATGTTTCAGCAGCCAATCTGATAAATTATGAATCCTGATGCCTTCATAGTCATAGGTCTCATGCCTGGTATTGGCCAGAATAAGCTTGGGATACGCATCTTTGATCTTAAGCAGG
>CACZJL010000015.1 GCA_902781505.1 uncultured Lachnospiraceae bacterium
ACACCCTTGCTGTTCGGCTATACACTTCCCACTATCCGGGCGTGTTCGGGACTTGCACCCGTTAGAGCGCGCCCATGGCGCGCAAACTCAAAAAAACTCCCGGGCACGAAACGCCCCGGGAGGTTTAAAACTCAGATTTCATCTAAGTATTCTCTGATGTATTTTAAGGATGCACCTGCCTTAGCCTGTTCTGGTGAACAGCTTAAAAAACGGATAAATTCAGGACCTTCCCCAAAAGTATAGCGGGAAGCAACTTCAAGCCGGATGGCTTTCTCATACTTTTTAAGATAAGGAGCTACAATACCACCAATGACAACATCCTGATCAAAGATTGTATAGATGTTATTGATTCCGATGGCAAGGTTCTTTATATACTCACGGAAGATTCGGAAGTTCTTTTCATCTCCGTCATCAAGACTTGCGAAGAACTCATCGAGCGTCAGTCCCAGGTCATCAGACAGCACAGACGCATTTGTATAAGCTTCAAGGCAGCCCTTTCTTCCGCAGTTACAGGTCTTTCCACCCGGATGAATCGTCATGTGGCCAAATTCACCGAATCGATTAAAATGACCATCTGCAACTACGCCGTCTTTTCTGATATACGCACCACCGACACCGGTACCAATCATTAAAAAGACTTCGTCGTTATGTTCCTGATTTTTCTTATCATCTACAAAGAATCCCGCGTAGGCTTCACTTCTTGCATCGTTCATGACCTCTGCCTTGAACTTAAAGTCACCGGTTAAGACAGACACAGGAAACGGCTTTGTCTTTAACGTTGGTGCAGAAACTACATTTTCCCTGGTAGCATCAAATACAGCCGGAAGTGTAATACCGGTGCCCAGATACTTTTTGTCCTTAACCTTATTCTCAAAAACAAAGTCTTCTACTGATTTCTCCAGGAAATTTCTGTATTCAATTGTCGGAGAAAAACGTTTTTTCACCGTTTTATCTGCAACCATTTCGCCAAGCAGATTAATCAGCTCCATCTCAATCGTGTTTGCACCGATGATTGCTGACACCGTATAGGCTGCATCTGCATTTGCAATCAGTGCCTGGCTTCTTCGTCCACCTGTGGATTCAAAATTACCTTTAGTTGTAATCAGCCCCTCTTTCATCAGGGACTGGACATCCATATTCACAGTTGGAAGGGACAGGCCGAGGTCTGCCACGATTGACTGCCTGGACGCACCTTGTCCGCGATACAGGTACATAAATACGCGATTTCTATTTTCTTTTTTTACATCATGCGTTGTGTATGGCTTCTTTCTCTCTGATTTTTCTGCCGGCAGAAGCACATCCTTTTTCGCTTGTCTGTTCATATTATTCCTTTCCGAATACCTTCTGATAATCGGCAGCGAATTTTTCAATTCCGGCATCGGTCAGCGGATGAAGCATCATCTGCTTTAAGACCTTGTATGGAACTGTTGCAATATCAGCACCAGCTAAAGCACAATCTGTGATGTGGATTGGATTACGTACGGATGCGCAGATTACTTCACAGTTAAGATTGTAGTTCATGAAGATTTCTTCGATTGTACGGACCAGATCAATACCAGGATATGAAATATCATCGAGTCTTCCAAGGAAAGGAGAAACATAGGCTGCTCCTGCTCTTGCCGCAAGAAGTGCCTGGTTAGCGGAAAAGATTAATGTCACATTGACCTTAATTCCTTCCTGAGACAATGTATGACAGGCAATCAGACCTTCCTCTGTCATTGGAATCTTAACGACCATGTTCTTATGTATGGCTGCGATTTCACGTCCTTCGCGAATCATTCCTTCTGCATCTGTTGTTGTTGCTTCTACTTCACCACTGATTGGGCCATCTACGATTTCTGTAATTTCTTTCAGAACGGTCGCATAGTCTCTCCCCTCTTTTGCAATCAGAGATGGATTTGTTGTAACGCCGGAAATAATGCCGCATGCCGCTGCTCTGCGAATTTCCTCAACATTCGCTGTATCAATAAAAAACTTCATAATATATTAATTTCCTTTCTGCAAATCATTATATACCGTTTTTACACAAGGATAAAGGCTTTTATATAATTTATATCTGCCCTCATACAGGGTAACGAGTTCTTCATCCGGCTCCTCATGTAACTTGATTTTAACAGCTGCTTTTGCTGCTTCTTCTGTTGTTTTAAAGGTTCCGTCAGCAGTTGCAGCCAGCAGACAGGCGCCGAAAGACGGCCCTTCTTCTGTTTCGGGAACCTCAATGGTCATATTAAAGACATTTGCCACGATTTTACGCCAGAGCGGACTCTTTGCTCCGCCGCCGACCATTCCAGACTTCTTTGGTGTGATTCCAAGACACCTTGCGATTTCAAGTGAATCACGAAGACCGAAGGCTACACCTTCTAATACAGCCTGTGTCATATCTTCCCTTGTGGTATCCATGCTCATTCCAAAAAACATAGCCCTTGCTGCCGGGTCGTTATGAGGCGATCGCTCACCCATCAGGTATGGCAGATACAATACCGTATTACGTCCGAGGTGACTCTCCTGAATGTTTTCCTGCGCCTTCCCGTAGTCTTTATCTTTTAAAATTTCATCCATCCACCATTTGTTGCAAGATGCAGCAGAAAGCATACAGCCCATCAGATGATATCCTCCGTTTGCATGGGCAAATGAATGAATCGCATGATTGTCCGGGTTTACGAACCGGTCACTTGCAAGAAACAATGTACCGCTCGTACCAAGCGAAATATTGCAGTCCCCATCTGACACGATTCCGGATCCGATGGCTGCTGCCGCATTATCACCGGCTCCAGCTGCTACAATGCAGTCTGTTGTAAGTCCTAACATTTCTGCCGCTTCTTCTGTCAGATTCCCGACTCGTTCACTACTTTCAAACACTGCTGGCATCTGTTCCTCTTTCAGTCCGCAGATTTCAAGCATTTTTTCCGACCAGCATCTGTTCTTCACGTCAAATAGCAGCGTCCCGGACGCATCTGAGACGTCCGTCGCATGAACGCCCGTGAATTTCAGAAGCAGATAGTCCTTTGGAAGGCAGATTTTTCTGATTCTGTTAAAATTCTCCGGCTCGTGTTCTCTCATCCAGAGAAGCTTCGGTGCTGTGAACCCTGCAAATGCGATGTTTCCGGTCTCGTCAATGACGGTCTGTCTCAACTCCTGTCCGTTTAAAAACTCAACTTCGTGCTGACATCTTCCGTCATTCCAGAGAATCGCCGGACGAATCACCTCATCATGTTCATCTAATGCCACGAGTCCATGCATCTGACCGCCAAAGCTGAGTGCTCTGACGCTTTCCGGTGCAAGTCCCTTCATCAGTTCCTTCATACCCTCAGATGTTTCGTTAAGCCAGTCGGATGGATTCTGCTCTGACCAGCCAGGATGCGGAAAACTTAAAGGATACTCCCGGCTCACAGTTCGTTCAATGCTGACCTCTCCATCTTTTACCTTCATTAACAGAAGCTTGACACTCGAAGTGCCAAGGTCAATTCCGATATAGTATTTACTCAAAGCATGCCTCTCTTAGTTGAATGGATTTTCTTTTTCATAAAGCATGCCAGCCGGTCTGTTAAAGCCGATTTCTGTTACACCGAGATAGCGGAATACGTTAAACAGCGCCTTTGCGTGATTACCAAATGCAACGGCTCCATGGTGCGGATAATTATTCGCAATGAGTTCATAGCGATAGAATCTGCCCATTTCCTTAATGGCAAATACACCGATGCTTCCAAAGGATCTGGTTGCTACAGGGAGCACTTCCCCCTGCGCAATATATGCCTTTAACTCTGCTCCTGCCGTGCTCTGAAGACGGAACAATGTGATGTTACCCGGAACGATATCTCCTTCAATTGTGCCATTTGTCACTTCTTCCGGAAGAGTTCTTGCCATAATCTTCTGATTGCGCATTTCAGGACGCACTAACTTACATGCTGCTGTATTTCCACAGTGGAAGCCCATAAATAAGTCTCTTTGTGTGTAGTCGTACTTTCCCTGAACCTCGGCTTCAAACATATCCCTTGGTACGGAGTTATTAATATCAAGTAACGTTACAACATCCTCAGATACAACCGTTCCGATGAACTCACTTAAAGCGCCATAAATATCAACTTCACAGGATACCGGAATTCCGGCGGCTGTCAGTCTTGAATTTACATAACATGGTACGAAACCAAACTGAGTCTGGAACGCAGGCCAGCATTTGCCAGCGATTGCAACATACTTTCTGCCTCCCTTATGGTTTTCCGCCCAGTCCTTTAAGGTCAGCTCGTACTGAGCTAACTTCTCTAACACTTCCGGCTTTTTATTTCCTGCTCCAAGTTCCTCTTCCATTTCTTTTACCACTGCTGGAATTCTTTCATCTCCTGCATGTTTGTTAAAGCTTTCAAACAGATCCAGTTCAGAATTTTCCTCAATTTCTACACCAAGGTCGTAAAGTGGCTTGATTGGTGCATTGCAGGCAAGGAAATCCTGCGGCCTTGGACCAAAGGAGATAATCTTCAGATTCTTCACTGCTACGACAGCTCTTGCAACCGGTGCGAATTCATAAATCATTTCGGCAACCTCTTCTGCCGTTCCTACCGGATATTCAGGGATATACGCTTTTATATTACGAAGTGCAAGATTGTAGCTTGCATTTAACATACCGCAATATGCATCGCCTCTTCCATCAAGCAGGCTGTCTCCGTGCTCTTCTGCAGCTGCTGCAAACATGACAGGGCCTTCAAACTCCTTTGCAATCAGTGTTTCAGAAGTCTCAGGTCCGAAGTTACCAAGATAGACAACAAGTGCATCCACACCGGCTTCGCGTATTTCTTTCAGGGCATTTTTGTAATCAATTTCATTTTCAATACAGGTTGGACACTCATAAATCTTTCCATACTTTTCTTCAAACGCCTTTACGACAGCCTTTCTTCTGTTTTCAGAAAGACTCTTTGGAAAGCAGTCACGGCTTACTGATACAATTCCTAATTTAATCTTTGGGATAGTTAACATATTTCCTCCTTAATTTATCCGGGACTTCCCCGGCAATCTGATTTTTTCTGAATCCACTGCCTCAGACACTTAAGTTTTCTCCGATAAGGCCATTCACTGCCCCTTCGATTTTTGCTTCCTCATGTGCAATCAGCCATTTATTCCGCGCAGTCATAAGTTCATCTCCTGCAACACCTGAAAGTCCTTCAGGAATCTCAAGATTGGTGCCCTTTGGAAGGACAACTACGCAACGAAAGCCTGCACCGTCTACTCCACACGGTGCGTAGTGAAGTGTTGTAGCATAAATTTCAACCACGGTTCCTTTCGGCACTTTAAATGCTTCGCAAAGACCTGTGTCATAGGTGTTATCATTTGTAATATCCTGCTGATGACCTAAGATTAAAATCAGATCATCACAGGCAACATTGATTTCTGAATTCTTATGAAATTCCAGAGCATTGAGCTTCTGATTCACACCATTACAGTATCCAACCTGTACCGGAAGTCCTCCAAACAGGTCTTTTTCAAAGACGGAGGTAATCGAAAGCTGTTCAATTCTTTCATCCCCCGGCACATAGATAGTACCGTTCTCCGGCCTCTCCGTTTCCTTCATTGCATTAATGAGTTCCTCTGTCAGTGCTAAAGGCAGTTCAATTACCCTGCCGTACGCGCGAAACGCATCATCCTGCACGCTTTTAATATTCATTTGTTCACCTCTCATAACTTTTATAAAGCTATTTGTCAAAAGTTGTTTTCATTATAGCATTTTCCATGAGAATGGGAATAGGGTATAATAAAAAAATAATTAATTCATCAAAAAAAATGATTGCAGGGTGTTTTTGAAACTCCTATAATGAAATCTGTTTTTGTTTTGTCAGATGTCTGACAGAATTTCACAGGCAATCGTGATTCTAATTTATGAGAGGTAGTTATATGAAAATCGGATTTGATAATCAGAAGTATTTAACAATCCAGTCAGAACACATTAAAGAACGTATCGCCCAGTTTGGCGGTAAGCTCTACCTTGAATTTGGTGGTAAGTTATTTGATGACTTCCACGCTTCCCGTGTTCTTCCAGGTTTTGAACCTGACAGTAAATTAAAGATGCTCCTTCAGCTTAAGGACCAGGCAGAAGTTGTCATGGCAATTTCCGCAACCGACATCGAATCCGAAAAGATCCGCGGTGATTACGGTATTACCTACAAAGAAGATATTCTCCGCTTAAAGAGAGAGTTTGAACGTCTTGGACTTTACGTATCAAGCGTTGTCATCACAAGATTTGCCGGACAGCAGTCCGCAAAAAGATACAAGGAGCGCCTTGAGAATATGGGCATTCCTGTTTACTTCCTCTACAATATCGAAGGCTATCCTGCTAACATTGACTTAACTGTTTCCGACGAAGGTTACGGAAGAAATGACTACATTAAGACAACCCGTCCATTAGTTGTTGTTACCGCCCCGGGCCCCGGTTCTGGTAAGTTAGCTGTCTGCCTTTCTCAGGTTTATAACGAAAACAAGAGAGGCGTTAAGGCCGGTTATGCGAAGTTTGAGACATTCCCTGTATGGAACATGCCTTTACAGCATCCTGTAAATTTAGCATACGAAGCAGCTACTGCTGACCTTGATGATATCAACATGATTGATCCATTTCACATGGATGCTTACGGAAAGACTACTGTTAACTACAATCGTGATATTGAAGCTTTCCCAGTTTTAAATACAATCTTCACTCATATTTATGGTGAGAGCCCATACAAGTCTCCAACAGACATGGGCGTTAACATGGTTGGTCACTGCATTTCTGATGATGCTGCCTGCCGCCACGCTTCCAACATGGAAATTATCCGTCGCTTCTACAGTTCTTTAAATAAGGCTGCTGCTGATGAGTCTGCAAAGCATGAGGTTGTAAAGATTGACAGCATTATGAAGAAGGCCGGAATCGTTCTTACAGACCGCCCGGTTGTCAAGGCTGCTGAAGAATATACAAAGCAGTTCGAGATTCCATCTGCTGCAATCGAACTTGATGATGGTACCGTTGTAACAGGAAAAACATCTAAGTTACTTGATGCTCCATCCTATTGCTTACTCCGCGCCTTAAAGTATCTCGCAGGTCTTTCCGACCAACTTGATATTATGCTTCCTGAAGTCGTTCAGCCTATGATTGACCTTCAGAGGGAGAACTTAAATATCCGCAATCCTAAGCTTTCCACAAATGAAGTTCTGATTGCACTTGCAATTTCTGCTTCTACGAACGAGGACTGCAAGAAAGCACTTGAGCAGCTTCCAAAGCTCCGCTCCTGCGATCTTCACTCCACCGTTAAGTTAGATGCCAATGATACAAAGGCATTAAAGAAGTTAGGACTTCTTACAACATGTAATCCTACAACATAATGTAAAGCCGCACTTTTCATCAGAAAAGGTGCGGCTTTTTAGATTGATTATTTTACCTGACCCTCAATTCCAACTACCTGCTTTGCAAGGCGGTCAGCCTCTTCGTTACCTTCAACTCCGGAATGTCCTTTCACTTTTACAAAGCTGACCTTGATGGTCTGCATGGCACGGGACATAAATCCGTAATATGCCTGCGTTCCGGTCTTGTTTCTCTTCCATTCTCCGGTTGCCCATTTTTCAATTCCGGCATAGTCATAGTAAATCGTCACTTCCGGAAGATGCAGGGTTGCAGCTTTCGCGACTGCGGCCATAGCTCCTTCAATTTCACCTGCGACATTGCGCATGGACGCCATCTCCGGATCATTACCACTTCCTGTAAGTTCATATTTTGTCCCATGATCCATTAAAAATCCGCCATAACCATAAACACCGGTCTTTGTATTAAACGAACCATCGGTAAATGCATAGATTTCTTCGGTTGGATGAATCGTGCCTGTTTCCGATGCAGCTGCCGCTTTAAGAAGCACTTCTCCGGCCGAAAAACCGGAGGTTGCTTTCATAAACGCTTCTGCTTCTTCTTCTGACTCAAAGCCCTTGTACTCAGCACCCTTAAAGCCTGTCACCTGCTTTTTTGCTTCATCCCAGGTTGTATAAATCCCCGGCACTCTGCCGGCACGGATTGCATAAAACTTCTTAGCCATAAATCATTCCTTTTCCGAAGCCGCAAGCTTCGCTGCCTGATCTGCCGCCATTAAAGCGTCTGTCAGTTCCTGTAAATCACCATTCATAATCTGGTTGATATTATAAAGACTTAAGTGAATGCGGTGATCCGTCACTCTTCCCTGAGGGAAGTTGTAGGTTCTGATTTTCTCAGAACGGTCTCCCGTACCAATCTGGGAACGTCTTGCATCCGCTTCCGCTTCATGGGCCTTCATGCTCTCAAGAAGATACAGCTTAGCTCTGAGCAGGGCAAATGCCTTGTCTTTATTTTGAATCTGTGACTTCTCGGTCTGCGAATAAATCACAATTCCTGTCGGATAATGTGTGAGGCGCACGGCAGAATCCGTCGTATTAACGCACTGACCACCATTTCCCGATGCTCTCATAACATCGATTCGAATATCCTTTGGATCAATTTCAACTTCTACTTCATCTGCTTCCGGCATGACGGCTACAGTTGCAGTGGAGGTATGAATTCTGCCACCGGATTCTGTTGCAGGAACTCTCTGAACGCGGTGAACACCGGACTCATATTTCAGAATCGAATACGCCCCCTGTCCCTTAACCATGAACTCACATTCCTTGATTCCGCCAAGACCTGTTTCTTCATAGTTTACAAGCTCAGTCTTCCAGCCCTTTGCCTCGATAAAATGAGAATACATTCGATACAGTTCAGATGCAAAAAGCGCAGCTTCTTCACCTCCTGCACCACTACGAATTTCAATCACGACATTTCTGTCATCATTCGGATCCTTCGGAAGGAGCAGAATCTTTAATTCCTGCTCTAATTCTTCCTGACGTGCTCTGGCTTCGTTTAATTCTTCTTTAACGAGCTCTCTCATTTCTTCATCGGACTCTGTGTTTAATAATTCCACACTGTCCTCAATTGTCTGCTTGCACTCTTTATATTCTGTATAGGTCTTTACAACCGGCTCTAAATCACTGCTTTCCTTCATCAGCTTGCGGAATCGATTCTGATCTGACGCTGCAGAGGGGTCTGAAAGCGACGCTAATACGTCTTCATAACGACGCACGGTATCTTCTAATTTTAAAAATATATCCATAATCCTGTCCTCTTAATTTTTCTATTCCGATTAAGTGAACGAGATGGCTACAAATGTCCCAGTACTACACGGTCGTTCTGTCCGTAATCCTTAATCACTTCCACATCGAGGAAACCATGGCTCTTAAACAGAGCTGTCACATCCTGTCCCTGATCAAAGCCAATTTCCAAGGCAAGCAATCCGCCTTTCTTTAAGAATGCCGGTGCTGTTTCAGTAATCTTGCGGTAGAAATAAAGTCCATCCTCAAAACCATCAAGTGCAAGCATCGGATCATGATTCTTCACTTCTTCTGTAAGAGTCGGAATTACATCGGTTCTGATATACGGCGGGTTACTTACGATACAATCAAACTTTCCTGTAACCTGTTCAAAGATATTGCTTCTTAAAAATGTCACCTCAAGTCCCAGCTTCTCGCGGTTCTTCGCAGCAACTTCAAGCGCCTTTTCAGAAATATCGATACCGACTGCTGTTGTAAGCTTTTTTTCTGCTGCAATACTTAAGATAATGCATCCGCTTCCCGTGCACAGATCGAGCACCTCTGCCCCATCATGGATTCTGTTCACAACCTGCTCGACAAGGATTTCCGTGTCAAAACGAGGGATCAGAACATTTTCATTTACCAGAAATTCATGGCCATAAAAGTATGCAACTCCTGTCAGATGCTGAAGAGGAATGTGAGAAGCTCTCTTTGCAACAAGCTCATCGATTTGTTCTTCATCAAGCTCTGTTAAGAAAAGATCTTCATCAGTCAGAGCCTCTATTTTTGTAATTCCGGTCACACACTCTAACAATTCGTAGACTTCGCCCCTTGCATTCTCAATTCCCGCTGCCTTTAAAATCTTCACTTTATCATTCAGATACTTCATTATTGGGTTCATGGCCTACTCCTTTCCTTACATCGTGCGTGTTAAAAGCCTCATTCTTTTTCTAAAAAGGCTTTCCAGTCAAATACTGCCTCTACCGCTGTAATTGCAACCTCACACATATCGCGTTCCGGCTCTCTTGTGGTCAGTTGCTGAAGACACAGTCCCGGTGCACTAAGTGCAGCGCTCAGTGCATTGTCATGACTTCCAGCATATCTGAGGATTTCATAGGAAATTCCTGCGATAACCGGTACCATCAGAAGTCTGATTAAAAGTTGCAACGCCGGATTTGATACACGAATAAACATAAAGACCACAATTGAAATAATAACAACCAGGAATAAAAAGCTGGTTCCGCATCTTTTATGGAATCTTGATGACTTCATAACATTGTCAACGGTCAGTGCCTGACCGTTTTCGATACAGTTAATGCACTTATGCTCTGCTCCGTGATACATAAATGTCCTTCTGATATCTTCCATCAGACTGATGGAAATAAGATAGACAAGAAATACCACAATTCGCACAATGCCTTCGATGATGTTCAGCACCAGAAGAGATTGTGTGAATTTCAGGAAGAATCTGGATACGGCAAATGGCAACACCATAAATAACACTACCGCCAGCGCAAGTGAAATCAGGACTGTTACGATTTCTGCTCCGTGCCCCTGACTTTCAGGCTTTGCTTTACCGTTTCCTTCCTGTTTATCAGTCTGATTCTCTGCTGCCACGACTGCTCCGCTCTCCTGTTCGTCTTCATAAAATGACGCAGAGTAATTGATTGTGCTAATTCCGATAATCAGGGAATCTACAAAATTCACAACACCTCTGATAAAAGGAATCTTCGCCCATTTATGTGTATCGGCAAAGTTACTGATCTTTTCAATTTTACATTCAATTTCTCCGTCCGGCTTTCTTAAAGCCACGGAGTACTCTTTGACAGAGCGCATCATAATTCCCTCAATGACGGCCTGTCCTCCAATTCCTGATGGTTTCATATCTTTATCTCTCTTATGTCGCTCGAAGCAAAGGTTGATTTCGCTTCTTACTGTTAAAAAAAGAGGTTAAGGTTCTTTCGAACCTTAACCTCAATAATTTTCAATAATGGATTAAGCGTTAACGCCGTACTTCCTATTGAACTTATCGATACGTCCACGTGCGTTAGTAAGCTTCTGCTGGCCTGTATAGAATGGATGGCACTTAGAGCAGATTTCTACGTGGAGTTCAGGCTTTACAGAACCTGTTACAAACTCGTTACCGCAGTTGCAAACAACCTTTGCCTGAAAATACTCTGGATGGATTCCTTCTCTCATGATTTCACCTCTTACTTTTATTTCCGTCTCACGATCATCGTGTTCAGCGGAAAAATTTATTGTATTAGCGTATTCGCTCCACTGTGCATCCCAATCAGAATCTCTTCTGAACACAGCTTAGATATTGTAACACACCAAATTCAGAATGGCAAGATTATTTTATATGTAATTACGTTTAATTACCAGGTCCACAAATTCGCGGTTATTCTTTGTTTTTACAAACAAATCAAGAATTCTCTCTGCCGCTTCTTCATTTTTAAGACCAGAAAGTGCCTTTCTGATGATATCGCAGGCTGCAAGCTCCTTATCAGTAAGAAGAAGATCTTCTCTTCTCGTACTTGACCTTGCAAGGTCGATGGCAGGGAAGATTCTTCTCTCAGAAAGCTTTCTGTCAAGAACCAGTTCCATGTTACCGGTACCCTTAAATTCCTCGAATACTACGTCATCCATCTTAGAACCTGTCTCTACAAGAGCGGTTGCAAGGATGGTTAAGGAACCGCCTTCCTTCATGTTTCTTGCTGCACCAAAGAATCTCTTTGGCATATAAAGGGCTGCAGGATCAAGACCACCGGACAGCGTTCTTCCACTTGTAGGAATGGTCATATTATAAGCTCTTGTCAGTCTTGTAATACTGTCAAGAAGGATGATAACATCCTGGTTCTGCTCAACCAGTCTCTTCGCACGTTCAATAACCATCTCGGAAACTTTTCTGTGATGCTCCGGCTTCTCATCAAAGGTTGAATAAATAATCTCAACATTATCGCCGGTTACTGTTTCCTTCATATCCGTAACTTCTTCCGGACGTTCATCAATCAGAAGTATAATGACATGCATCTCAGGATTAGACTTAATTACAGCCTTCGCAATCTGCTTTAAGAGCGTTGTCTTACCAGCCTTTGGCTGTGCGACAATCATACCTCTCTGTCCCTTACCGATTGGAGAAAGAAGGTCAACCACTCTCATAGCTGTCTTGCATCCTGGGCTCTCTAAATGAATTCTCTGATTTGGGAAGATTGGTGTTAACTTCTCAAATGCCGGTCTTCTCTGCGCAACGAATGGATCTGCATTATTGACACTCTCTAAGAAAACTAAGGCCTGGAACTTATCTTCCGGCTTGTTCTTCTTTGTCGGTCCTGTAATGATATCACCCGTCTTTAAATTAAACTTTCGAATCTGCATCGGAGAGACATAAACATCCTGATCACCTGAGAGGAAGTTCTCACTTCGAATAAATCCGTAGCCCTCCGGAAGAACCTCTAAGATTCCACTGGCCTTTGGAAGATTATCGAAATTTGGAGCTGAATCAGCTTCTGTTTCTCTCACATCTGTAGATCTGTTTTCAACCGGATGTGGCTCGTAGTTCCTGCCACCTGTTCTGTCACGATTGATTGCAGGACGCCTCTCTGTGAACTGACGCCTTTCTGAACCATCACGGGAAACTGATTTTCTGTCTGAAGTCCCACGAAGTGTTGGTCTTCTCTCTGATGTATCACGAGCGCCCTCACGAGCAGAAGAAGTCATTTCCGATACATCGCGACGTTCTGCCGGATGAGGTTTTGTAAAGACATAAGGCTTTCTTTCCTTCGGCTTCTCATCTTCAGCAGGCTCCTGTTCCTTCACAGATTCTGCTTCAGAAGTTTCTTTCTTTACCACTTTTCGTGGTCTGCCAGGTCTTCTTGAAGGCTTATCTTCCTTAGAAGCCGCCACAGGCGCAGACTGATCCTTTTCAAGAGATTCCTTAATTAAAACCTCAATCAGTTCTTTTTTCTTTAATGTTGAGACACCCTTTAATCCAAGTGTCTTGGAAAATGCCTTCAGCTCTGTCAGCTGCATTCCTTCGAACCGTGCACGATATGTTTCTTCGTTCATGAACTACTCCTCGATATAAGTCTGAATATTTTAAATAATTAGGGGGTGAAAAATCAGATTTGTTTTTTAAGATTAATTGCTCCAGACTTAGGTTATCATAAAACCCATATTATGTTCTTTATTATACATATTGTAATCTTTTTGTCAAAGATTTATTTTGCTTTCTACATTCAATTAAAAATTCTTTTGTGCTAAAATAACTCTGTATGTAAGTTTACTTCATTAACATACGAAACATACGCAAAATCAAATTTTCAAGGAGAACGATATGAGTAACGCAGAGAAAGCTTTACAGCTTCATAAGGAATGGAACGGTAAGTACGATATTGCACCTAAGATGGATATCAAAACAAGGGAAGATTTGGCTCTTGCTTATACTCCAGGTGTTGCAGAACCATGTAAGGAAATTGCAAAGGATAAGTCCCTTGTTTACACTTACACAAGTAAGGCTAATACAGTAGCTGTTGTTTCTGATGGCTCCGCTGTTTTAGGTCTTGGTAACATCGGTCCTGAAGCTGCTATGCCTGTTATGGAAGGTAAGGCAGTTCTTTTCAAGCAGTTCGGTGATGTGAACGCTGTTGCTATCTGTTTAGACACACAGGATACAGAAGAAATCATCTCTACTGTTAAGAATATCGCTCCTGCTTTCGGCGGAATCAACTTAGAGGATATCTCCGCTCCCAGATGCTTCGAAATCGAAACAAGATTAAAGGAAATGCTCGATATCCCTGTATTCCACGATGATCAGCACGGTACTGCCATCGTTGTTTTAGCAGGTATCATCAATGGTCTTAAAGTAACAGGAAAGAAAAAGGAAGACTGTCGGGTTGTTGTTAATGGCGCTGGTTCTGCAGGTATTGCAATCACTAAGCTTCTTCTTACATATGGATTTAAGCATGTGACAATGTGCGATAAGTCCGGTATCTTAAGCAAAGCTTCAAAGGACCTCAACTGGATGCAGGAATCCATGATGGAAGTAACAAACCTTGAAGGTAAGACTGGTACTTTAGCTGATGCATTAAAGGGCGCTGACATTTTCGTTGGTGTATCTGCACCTGGTATCGTTTCACCTGAGATGGTATCTTCCATGAATAAAGACTCTATCCTCTTTGCCATGGCGAATCCTGTTCCAGAAATCATGCCTGATGTTGCGAAGGCAGCAGGTGCAAGAGTTGTAGGTACAGGACGTTCTGACTTCCCTAACCAGGTTAACAACGTAGTTGCCTTCCCTGGAATCTTCAAGGGTGCATTAGAAGGGCATGCAAAGCAGATAACAGAAGAAATGAAGCTGGCTGCTGCTAACGCAATCGCTGATCTCGTACCTGAAGATGAACTTTCCGATACAAACATCCTTCCGGAAGCATTCAACCCGGTTGTATCTGAGGTTGTTGCCAAGGCTGTTATGGATCACATCAAAGACTGATGCTTCCTTTCTACTATTCTTTAAGCGAATACTTAAAGAAAACCTATCACAGAAAACTTTATAAGCTGGCTCTGTACGGCGGAATGACCTGCCCTACCAGAGACGGCTTTAAGGACACCCGTGGCTGCATATTCTGCAGCCAGGCGGGGTCTGGTGATTTCACCGGAGCCTGGCTTTCAGATACATCTCTGATTGCAAAGTCTGACACATCTCTTAATAAAGAGACCTGTCAGGTATTGATCAACAGCCATACTCCGAAGTATCACGATGTTACAGCTACTTTAAATGAACAATTTGAAGCTGCCAAGGCGAATCTCTCCTCGAAAATCAAAGAGGAAGAATCCCCTCAATTTATTGCTTATTTTCAATCTTATACCAACACGTATGCCCCGTTCTCTTACCTGGAGCGTCTTTTTATGTCGACTATTCTTCGCGAGGATGTTGCAATTCTAAGTATTGGCACAAGGCCTGACTGCCTCTCAATCGAAGTAATTGCACTGCTCTCACGAATTAATAAAATAAAACCGGTCTGGGTGGAGTTAGGACTTCAAACCAGCAAGGAAAGCACTGCCAAATACATCCGCAGAGGCTTTTCCCTTGATGATTTTGACCGGTCTGTACGATTGCTTAAAGCAGAGGGAATCAATTGTATTGTTCATCAGATTATTGGTCTGCCAGGTGAAACGAAGGAAGATTGTATAAATACTGCAAAATATATTGCGAACTCCCATGCAGATGGGGTAAAATTACAATTACTTCATGTTTTGACTGGAACGGATCTTGCAAAAGATTATGAGACGAAGCACTTTGATGTGCTTTCCATGGAAGAATATTTTGATTATCTGAGCGGCATTCTTCCTGTTCTCCCACCATCCATGGTGATTCACAGAATAACCGGAGATGGGCCTGAAAGCCTTCTGATTGCTCCACACTGGAGTCTTAACAAGCGCTATGTGCTCAATCAGATGCACAAATATTTTAAGACAAACCATGTTCGTCAGGGATCAGCCGTGCCTTTATCGGATGCTGATTCTAATGATACTACTAACAAGGATTGACGTTATGAATGCGGAAGCTACTACACTTTATAAACTGATGGTGCTTTACATGCTTGCCAAGGTGAACTTTCCTTTGACAAACAGCCAGATCAGTGAGTTTATTTTAGATAAACAATATACAAATTATTTCACGCTCCAGGAAGTGATTTCCTCCCTGGTCGATGACAATTTCATAACCGTCCTTACTTATCGCAGTTCCACGCAGTATAAGCTGACTCAGAACGGAAATGATACAATCAGCTTCTTTCAGAGCAAGATTCCAACTGCTATCAGAGAAGACATCGATAAGTATTTAGAAGAAAAAGAATATGACTTAAAGAGTGAGGTTGGTGTAACAGCCAACTACTATCGTGGAACTGAAGGTGATTACATTGCTCATTGTCAGGTACTCGAAGGCAATTCCACCCTCATCGAATTAAGTCTTTCCGTTCCACTTGAAGAACAGGCAGATGCCATCTGTTCAAAGTGGAAGGATAAGTCTGAAGAGATTTACTCTGCCGTCATACATAAACTGTTATAAAAAACGACCTCCAATTGTTAGATTTTGGTCTAGCAATTGGGGGTCGGTTCAAATTCGAGGCTTCTTTTAAAATTCACTTATTCTCAGGTTCAATCATCGGCACATGCTCTTCGATTAAGCTCCAGAGCTCCTCTACTCCAACCTTTGTCTCAGAAGAGAATGGAATGAGGACATCTCCCTCCTGCATATTCAGTCCCTTCTTAACAGCAGAAAGGCACTTCTGAACCTGGCTGCGCTTTAACTTATCAAGCTTTGTCGCAATGACAACCGGACGATATCCGTGACTGACAATCCAGTCAAACATCATCTTATCATTGGCACCCGGATCATGACGAATATCAATCAATAAGAATACCAGGTGAAGATTCTTAGACTTCTTAAGATACGCCTCAATCATCTTACCCCACTGCGCCTTAACACGCTCGTTTGCGTTCGCATAGCCGTAACCCGGAAGGTCAACAAGCATAATGGCGTCATTGACGTTATAGAAGTTACAGGTCTGTGTCTTACCTGGCTGAGAGGATGTTCTGGCGTAAGACTTTCTGTTAATTAAGGCGTTAATTAATGAAGACTTGCCGACATTACTCTTTCCGGCAAATGCGACTTCCGGGAACTCTGTCACCGGAATTGCACTGGTCGGGCCGATTACGATATCGAGATTTACTTTTTTAATAACCATTATTTCTCCACCAGAATCTGCTTTAAAATCTGCTTTACTTCTTTTACGAAGACAATTTCCATGTCTCCTACGACTTCTTTATCAAGCTCTTCTACATCAGGTTTATTTGCTGCCGGCACAAAGACACGCTTCATACCTGCTGCATTCGCCGCTAAAAGCTTTTCCTTTAAACCGCCGATAGCAAGGACCTTCCCTCTTAAATCTACCTCTCCGGTCATGGCAGACTTCGCATCTACCTTCGCTCCTGTGATAGCAGAATACAGAGCCGTCACCATCGTACATCCGGCACTTGGACCATCCTTTGGCACAGCGCCCTCCGGAATATGAAGATGAATGCCGGTCTTCTCAAAGTAATCTTTTGGAAGGCCCTTTACGATAGAACGCACGTAGGAAAGGGCAATCTGAGCAGATTCCTGCATAACATCACCCATCTGACCGGTAAGCTTTAACGTGCCATTTCCAGGCATTGTCACAACTTCGATTTCAAGAGTTGTTCCACCAACTGAAGTCCAGGCAAGGCCATTGACCACGCCGACTTCATCCTTCTTATGAACCTCTTCCGGTAAGAACTTCTTCTTACCCAGATAGTCCTTTAAGGAACGCTCAGAAACAGTCACCTTCCTATTGGCAAGTTCTCCATTATTCGTATAAAGCTTGCGAACAATCTGACGGCACACCTTAGCTATAGTACGCTCTAACTGTCTGACACCGGCTTCCTTCGTATAGCCTGTAATCATCGCTTCTACAGCCGCATCAGAAAAAGAAATCTTCTTCTCATTCAGACCATTCTTCTCAATCTGCTTCGGAATCAGGTGTTCCTCTGCAATATGCTTCTTCTCATTCATCGTATAGCCGGAAAGCTCGATGATTTCCATACGGTCAAGAAGTGGTCTCTGCACTGTCGAAAGATCATTAGCTGTACAGATAAAAAGGCAGTCAGAAAGATCGACCGGAAGCTCAATATAGTGATCGGCAAAGTGTACGTTCTGCTCCGCATCTAAGACTTCAAGAAGGGCAGAAGAACAATCGCCATGGAAGTTATCAGAACTTACCTTATCAATTTCATCAAGTAATACAACCGGGTTTTTAACGCCCGCTTCCTTGATTGCCTGAATGATGCGGCCCGGCATCGCACCGATATATGTTCTTCTATGTCCGCGAATCTCCGCCTCATCATGCACGCCACCAAGCGCAATCCGTACATACTTACGGCCAAGTGCTCTCGCTACAGACTGAGCGATACTCGTCTTACCGGTTCCCGGAGGACCTGCCAGGCAAATGATTGGCGCATCGCCTTTCTTTGAGACATTGCGAACGGCCAGGGTCTCAACAATACGTTCCTTAACTTCATTCAGGCCATAGTGATCTGCATCCAGCACTCTTCTGGCCTCATCGATATCCTTATTATCTTCCGATTCCTTATCCCATGGAAGATCCAGAAGAGTTTCAATATA
Source organism: uncultured Lachnospiraceae bacterium (assembly GCA_902781505.1). Taxonomy (GTDB): domain Bacteria; phylum Bacillota; class Clostridia; order Lachnospirales; family Lachnospiraceae; genus UBA4285. Next base: position 18,302 of record CACZJL010000015.1, read on the forward strand.
GCCTCTTGAAACATTGGCCTCAGGGGAATTCGGGGAAAGAAGCTTAAAACGCTTCAATTCCTTACGGATTCTCTCCTTAATCTCTTCGCTCGCCTGTAAGTTCTCACACTTTTCAGAGAGTTCTTCAGCAACTGACTGCACATCGCCGTCACCAAGCTCTTCGCCGATGACGCGCATCTCCTCACGAAGAATATAATCGCGCTGTCCCTTATCGACATCCTTACGGACCTTTCTTGCGATTTCTTCACGAATCTTGGCTACCTGAGCGTCTAAGTTCAGCATGGAAGAGACGATTTCAAAGCGACGGGAGGAATTGTCCGCCTCTAAGAATTCCTGTCTTCTACGGTTGTCTGTGGCGTACTTTGCCATAATCTCAGACATCAGCTGATCTAAACCATTGATAGAAAGAACACGCTTTGCAACTTCCTTGTTTACCTTCGGATTGATGGAAGCATAGTTTCTTAACAGATCCTTGATTTCTAGAAGCTCTGCTCTTTCGCGAATTGCATCCTCAGCCTCCGGCTTATCCGGAATAAAGATATCTCCTGATCTTCTGCCAGGGCTGTTTATATAAGAACACAGCAGAGCCTTTCTCTCACCTCTGATGGTCACACGTACCATTACATCGGAAACATCAATAATCTGCTTTACTGTGCAGACACAGCCCGTGCTGTATAAATTGTCATAGGAATAGCGGTTGATGCTCATTGCATCCCGCATGCAGGTAAGGAATACACGCTTGTTGTCCTTCAATGCATCTCTTACCACTAAGATATCCATGTGATCATTTAATACTAAAGATATGACCGTGTCTGGTAACACGGTCATATCTTCAAGTGCAATCACAGGTAAATTAATATGTTCCATTCATACCTGCTTTCATTTTATTTTACTGTGCTTTTTTTCTTTTTACTTCATCCTTGCGATATTCAAGAATCGGCTTACCAGTTCCGTCTACCGCATCCTTTGTGATGATACACTTAGCAACCGTATCATCCGATGGAACGGAGTACATCACTTCATTCATCGTCTTCTCAATGATGGAACGAAGTCCTCTTGCTCCGGTCTTTCTCTCAAAGCTCTTTTTGGCAATTTCTCTTACGGCATCCTCTTCAAATTCAAGGTCTACCTCGTCTAAGGACATCAGTGCCTTATACTGCTTTAAAATCGCATTCTTTGGCTCCTGTAAAATCTTAATCAGCGCATCTTCATCTAAGGAATCTAACGCAACCACGATTGGAACACGTCCGACAAACTCAGGAATTAAGCCAAACTTAATCAGATCCTGAGGCAGTGCCTCGTGGAATAACTCGCCAACATCCCGTTCCTTCTTCTCATGAATTACAGAGCCGAAACCAATCGCACTCTCATCCTTACGGGATTCAATAATCTTTTCAAGACCATCAAATGCACCGCCACAGATGAAGAGAATGTTGGTTGTATCGATTGGAATCAGCTCCTGCTGAGGGTGCTTTCTTCCGCCCTGAGGCGGCACGCTTGCCACAGTTCCCTCTAAGATCTTCAGCAGAGCCTGCTGAACACCTTCGCCGGAAACATCACGGGTAATCGAAACATTTTCCGATTTCTTCGTAATCTTATCGATTTCATCGATGTAGATAATGCCGTACTGCGCCTTCTCTGTATCGTAATCTGCAGCCTGAATCAGCTTCAGCAGAATATTTTCAACGTCTTCTCCGACATAACCTGCTTCTGTTAAAGTTGTTGCATCTGCAATGGCAAATGGTACGCCAAGCAGACGAGCCAGATTCTGTGCAAGAAATGTCTTACCGGAACCGGTTGGACCAAGCATCAGGATGTTACTCTTCTGAAGCTCTACATCTAACTTCTTTCCAGACAGAATTCTCTTATAGTGGTTATATACAGCAACTGCCAGAACTTTCTTGGCTTCTTCCTGTCCGATGACATATTCATCAAGGAATTCCTTGATTTCCTTCGGCTTCATCAGGTTGATGTCAAGGCCAGCAACTGCTTCTGATTCTTCATCATCAAGATCAAATTCTTCATCAAGAATCTCAGAACAGATTCCTACGCATTCATCACAAATATAGGTTCCGTTTGGTCCGGCAATCAGCTTCTTCACCTGATCCTGTGTCTTATTACAGAATGAGCATCTGAGACGGACATCTGTGTTTCTTCCTGCCAAAAGTTCTCCCTCCCCTTGTTTCAAGTAGGTTCGCACCTGCCACAGGGCAAATGCATAAAATTAAAACTAAGGGATTGAAAGCCTGTGCCTTTCAACCCCTCTAACTTTTGATAAATTATCTCTTCTCAACAACGCTGTCGATTAAGCCATAGGCAACTGCTTCCTGTGCGGACATCCAATTGTCACGCTCAGTATCTCTTTCGACTTCTTCAAAAGACTTACCTGTGTTTGCTGCTAACAGCTTGTTTAACTTATTTCTGGTCTTTAAGATATTCTCGGCCATAATGCGGATTTCCGTTTCCTGACCCTGAGCACCGCCTGAAGGCTGGTGAATCATGATTTCGGAATTTGGAAGTGCAAAACGCTTGCCCTTCGCACCACCTGCAAGAAGGAAAGCTCCCATACTTGCAGCCATACCGATACAGATTGTAGAAACATCACACTTGATGTACTGCATTGTATCGTAGATTGCCATACCGGCAGTAACAGAACCACCAGGGCTGTTAATGTAAAGGTGAATATCCTTACCAGGATCTTCAGCTTCGAGGAATAATAACTGAGCAACAACAACGCTTGCTGAAACGTCATTTACTTCCTCGCCTAAAAATACAATTCTGTCCTTTAACAGACGGGAATAGATATCATAAGATCTCTCTCCGCGACTGTTCTGTTCAATGACATAAGGTATTACGCTCATTGTAACCTCCTAAGTAAAGGTTCATCGATACGCTAATTACTTTTCAACAGCAGAAGAAACGATTGTCTCGATAACCTTGTTGATTGCGAGGTCGTCCTTCATCTGTTTCTTCTCAGCGTCACCCATGAATTCCTTAATCTGATCAAGCTTCATATTGTAAGCATCAGCCATCTTCTGCATCTCTTCTTCAAGCTCTGCATCTGTGATTTCGATGTTTTCAGCCTTAACTGCTGCATCAAGAACAAGTCTTTCCTTGATTCTCTTCTCAGCTTCCGGTTTCATCTCTTCGAACATCTTAGCAGCTGTCATGCCTGTGTACTTGAAGTACTGGTCAGCTGTAAGTCCCTGCTGCTGAAGTCTTGAAATGAAATCTTCTGCCATATTGTTAACCTGTGTACGGATCATAGCTTCTGGAATATCCATCTTTGAAGCTTCTACAATCTTCTCAACAGCTTCCTTTTCGATAGCTTTCTTAGCTTCGTTTTCCTTACGCTCAGCAATCTTTGTCTTTAAGTCAGCCTTGTACTCATCAAGTGTTTCGAAATCAGAAGCATCAGATGCGAACTCATCGTTTAACTCTGGAAGCTGCTTCTCTGTGATCTTCTTAACAGTCACCTTGAATGTAGCCGGCTTACCCTTAAGCTCTTCAGCGTGGTAATCTTCTGGGAATGTTACATTAATTTCCTTCTCTTCGCCGATGTTCATACCAATCATCTGCTCTTCAAATGTATCGATAAAGGAGTGAGAACCGATTGTAAGTGGGTAATCTGTACCCTTGCCGCCGTCGAATGCTTCGCCATCAACGTAACCGTCGAAATCGATAACAGTCTGGTCGCCGTCCTTAACAGCACGATCAGTAACTTCTACTGTTCTTGCGTTCTGCTCCTGAACCTTCTTTAATTCTGCTTCAACGTCTGCATCAGTTGCTTCGCGCTCCTGCTTAGCAACTTCAACGCCCTTGTATGTACCAAGCTCAACTTCCGGTCTTACAGCAACTTCTGCTGAGAACACGAATGGCTGGTCCTTCTCAAGAGTAACAACATCGATCTTTGGCTGAGAAACGATATCTAACTTAGATTCCTCTGCTGCCTTAGCGTAAGCATCAGGAATGATTTCGTTAGCCGCATCCTGGAAGAATACTTCTACTCCGTACATCTTCTCGATTAGCTTACGAGGAGCCTTACCTCTACGGAATCCAGGAACATTGATCTTGCTCTTATTCTTGTTGTAAGCCTTGTTAAGTCCTGCTTCGAACTCTTCAGCTGTAGACTCAATAACGAGCTTGACCATATTCTTCTCGTCCATCTGTTCAACTTTGAAACTCATTATGATATATCCTCCTAAAAATAACTTTCTTGATATAAATTGACATGCTTAGAGATTATATCATAATCTCTTAACATGTGCCAGCCTTTTTAAAAAAACAAAATATTACTTCGCATAGACTTCATAGATTCGCTTCTGGTCCGCATCACACTCGCTACTTCGAAATGCCTTACCATTTACTGCAATATAATGTCTGCCGTTTTTAATGCCCATTGTCACCAGACAATATCTTGCAACAAAGGTCATACCGGTCTTTCCTGCAATTACCTTCGTATTCGCAGGATTCGCACCTTCCATTCTTGAAAGCGCGCCACTTGTAAAAGTAATTCCATCCGGATGACGATTTGTAGCAGCTGTCGTGTAGGTATAGGTCGTGAGTACCTTCTCGCACAGCTCATTGTGCATCGCATACTGCATCAGTCTTGCGATATCTTCCGGTGTGGAATAATTATCGCTGTCAGACAGTCCCGTCGGATTGGCAAAGTGTGTGTTCTTCATGCCAATTCGTTTCGCTGTCTCGTTCATTTTATCTACAAATTCTTCCTGAGAGCCACATGTCATGGTAGCAAGCGCTGTTGCAGCATCGGCACCGGATGGCAGAATCATTCCGTATAAAAGATCTTCTGCTGTCGCCGTCTCATTATAGAGGTAACCAGCCATCGATGCATTCATCTTTACAATCAGGTACTGAAGTTCGTCCGGGGAAAATGTGTAGGTCTGCTTAAAGTCCTTCATGTTCTCCGCAACAACTACCAGTGACATTACCTTTGTCATGGATGCAGGTGCAAACTGCTCATCATAATTCTTACCGGCAATAATCTTGCAGGAATCCGCATCAACTAAAATTGCATAATCACTGTAGAGATCTTCCATCTCCGTATAGGACTTTGCTTTCACAGCCTGTCTGAAACGGATAACAGAAACACTTTCAAAGGATTCTCTTGTTCCATCCAGATTCTTAATTCTTTCTTTCGCTTCGAGTGTCTTTCCCTTTACATAATTATATGGATAGAGAACGCTCGGCACTGCAATGGCAATGATGATAATCAGAAACACTAAGAAACGAATTCTTCTTTTTTTACGCTTCTTTTTCTTTTTTGCACGGTTGATTTTCTCCTCGATTTCGTAATCGGATTCTTCTGTGTAATAATCTGCCATCTGTCAGTTCTCCGCCTCTTCTAAGTATTGAATCAATACACCGATTCTCTTTGCTTCTTCCTCGGATTTCAGAATCTTTATAAGCTCGAGTCCTAAATCAACGGCAGCCCCCATGCCTCTTGCTGTAATGATATTGCCATCTGTAACCACCTTCACCGGTGCTTTTAAGATTTCCGCGCCGTAAAGCTCGTCTTCACAGCCGGGGAAGCAGATTGCACGTCTGCCCTCTAAAAGTCCGATGCGGCCTAAGACCGTCGGTGCGGCACAGATTGCAGCAATCAAACCATTTGCCTCGTGATGTACCTTTAAGGTATGGATAAAGTCGGCACGGTCTAAATAATACTTTGTACCCGGGCCACCAGGTAAGAATAACACGTCTTCCGTCGTAATTTTATTCTTCACCTCATCCCAGAGTGCATCGCACTTTACGACAATCCTCTGAGCACTCTTTACGTCATAACTGTCTGTTAATGAAACGTTGATGACTTCGATAGCAACTCTTCTTAAGACATCGACCACTGCCAGAGCCTCTACCGTTTCAAATCCCTCGTTATAAAATGCATATACTTTCATCGTTACTCCTTTGACCACAGATAACAGTAGGCCTGTGTTCTGGCAGCAAAATGGTTATTTTCAAGAAGTTTTCTGACTTCTGCCTTTGTGTACCATTTCGCATCAATTTCCTCTAAAGTAGAACTGCTCTCCATAAACTCTCCGGCAGCTGTACCAATGATGACTGCGTTTGTCTCATTGGAAAAACCAATTGCGGAATAGCTGTCAAACAGCTGTGTTTTAACCGAAATCAGATTCAGACCTGTCTCTTCCTTCAGTTCTCTTTTCGCCGCAGTTTTTGCATCTTCCCCCGGATCAATCAGTCCTGCAGGGAAGTTATAAACCGCACGGTCCACGGCCATTCTGAATTCTTTGTTCAGCAGAATTTTTTCATCCTTTTCATCTGTCACGATAATCACGACGCCATCCTGCTTCGGATTCTTTAAATCCGCTTCTGTCTTCAGATTCTTATCACGACTGATGATTTCGTAGTTCTTATCAATCCCGTCCTCTGTCGTGTAGCTGATGTCATACCTGGTAATAAACTTACCCTCTTCTCTTTTTGTTATTCCGTTAAACTTCATGACTTAAAAAACTCCTTCATCACCTGCTGCCAGTGAAGGAAGCCATCATCTACCATTGCAGCGTCAGGTGCTGACTTTCTTGCATCCTCAGACATCGCATTTCCCGTGATGGATACGGCTGGGCCGGCATTTTCAGAATCACTGCCGCCTGACGTATTTCCATCATTCCCGGAATTGCTTGAAGCCTGCGTTGTCTTAGTAGAGTCGGTCGGCTTAACAGGAGTCTTGTTGGAACCCTTGGCACCAAGCTCAAAGTACTGTGCAATCGCTCTTGCATCCGCTTCGCCGACTGCCTTTAACTTGGCATCGGTGTTGAAGAATTCAATATCGGTGGTACTTGTAATGAAACCATGTTCTACAATAATTGCAGGAACATGATTCAGCTTGGCATTTCTTAAAATTCCGTAATAATCTGAAACGGAACCATCTTCGTAGTAATTTTCATCCGGATGGTCAGGATCATTGTGATCTCTTACAATGAATCCACCATTCCGAAGGCCGAGATTTCCTAATTCCTTTAAGAAAAGATTACCCATCTTCTTTCCGTACGTATTATACTCAGGAATCCAGTTTTCATTCATTGCAAGAATGATGGCACCATTGTTGCTTGCGCCACCGGAATTCAGATGAAGACTGACAAAGAAGTCTGCATTCTGACTTGCGGCAAATTGCGTTCTCTTTGCATTGTCCTCAACGGATTCTCTTGAAGAGGATGGATTTGGGAATGGACAATTTCCGTCCTCACGGGTCATGACAACCTTAACATTATCATAATTGTTCTCGAGTGCCTCCTTGGCATACAGTCCGATTTTTAATACAAGGACTTCCTCATGGAAACCATTGCCGGCAGCACCCACATGCTTACTGTCATGACCGGGATCTAAAACTACAATAACCTGGTTGCTGTTTGATGCAGCTTCTGTTGTCACCGGTTTCATTCCATTGCCCAAAACCAGGACGGTTCCTAAGATTCCTGCAAGAAACAGTGTTCCGAATTTACGTCTCATAATAACCTCTCTTCAATACGCACAAAGAGTGAGGGGTCTTAAATAAAGGCCTCTCACTCTGTATTCATCTTCCAAACTTTCCTGACTTAAAGTTAAAAACTATGTCAGGCTTTTTTATTCTGCTTCGAAGTCATCCTCGTAGTCATCTTCGAAATCAAAATCATCATCATCATCCAGATAATCTGGTGAGAAGTAACAATATACTCCATAGCAAATTGCTGCGATTGCAACGATTGCTGCTACAACTCCTAATCCAACTAACAGAACCTTCTTTGTGTCCTGCTCCTTTAACTTAGCTTCTACAGAATGGAGTTCTGCAACGATTGCATCTAATCTTTCTCTATCCATAAGTTTCCTCCCGGCTCAAAACAGTGTACACTTGTATTTCTATGTCAAATTATACCATACCTTTTGCCCGATTGCTACGGTCAAATTTTCTTTAATTTTGCAAATCCGGCAAGCATTTTCTTCGTTCCGAACTCATCAAATTCCACGGTTACCATAAAGTCCTTTGTAGCGTCCTTGATATCCTTAACAACACCCTCTCCGAACTTCACATGTGAAACGCGGTCTCCTACCTCGTATCCAAGTCCCGCTCCCGAGACTTTGTAAGAATCTACTGTAGCCGGCTTTTCTTCAGTCTTTTTTTGTTTTTTCAAATCAAAGATATCCATCGGGAACTTCTTACCAAAGCCAACCGCCTCATTCTTCTCGGAAGTCTGTGGAGTCGGTTTTACTACAGGTTTTAGCGCCTGTCTTGTATAGTCCGTGGCAAATCTCCTCACAGGATCAACATGTCTGTTTCCACTCCCCGTGCCTCTTCCGCCTGAGAATCCACTTGATGAGCTGCTTGTGCCGGAAAGGCCTGAACCGCCAATCTGTACGCGAGTACGTCCGTTGCTATACTGCTTCTTTGTTGGAGTTCCGTATCCTGCTAAAATTGCACGTCCCTTTTGTCTCATGGCACCCGGAGTGAAATTAGGGAACGGTTCCTCCACATGTTCACGGCCGGTAGAATTATTTTCCACGTCCAGAAGATTCTTTGGAATCTCCTTCATAAAACGTGACATCTTGTTGGTCTGGAATTCTCCTCGAACCATACGTTGCTTGGCGCACGTCATAAAGAGCTCTTTCTTGGCTCTTGTGATGCCTACATAACACAGACGGCGCTCTTCTTCGACCTCTGTCGGATCGTCTGCAACAATTGTCATATAAGACGGGAAGATTCCGTCTTCCATGCCTGTCATGAAGACAATCGGAAATTCCAGTCCCTTTGCGGCATGAAGTGTCATCAACATAACCTGAGGGATATTTTCGTCCAGGTTATCAATATCAGCGACCAGTGAAACCTCCTCTAAGAAGCCTGAAAGACTCGGTGCATCATCTGACTGTTCATAATCGGCTGCCTTACTGATGAATTCATCTAAGTTTTCCTGTCTGGCTGAAACTTCCTCTCTAGTCTCACTCGTAATCAGTGATTCGATATATCCTGTCTCACCGATAATCGTTTCAATCAGATCTTTTATCGGTTCTTTCTTTTCAAGTTCTCTGAAGCGGTTGATTAACTCAACAAACTCCTGAATTTTAGCCAGACCTCTGCTGACACCCGGAATCTGATCTGCTTCGCAAAGTGCATCAAAAAAGGTCTGCTGCGTTTCATCTGCATAGGTCTGCACACGCTCAATTGTCGTAGCACCGATTCCACGCTTCGGTGTGTTAATAATTCGCTTGACCGACTGACCATCCGCACCATTGCTGATTGTCTTTAAGTAAGCAAGAATATCCTTGATTTCCTTACGGGAATAGAAGTTAACACCACCATAGATTCTGTAAGGAATATTGTGCATCATCAATCGCTCTTCAAGTGCTCTAGACTGCGCATTGGTTCGATAAAGAATCGCAATATCATTATAATTCCAGCCATCGCGAACCTTAGCAGCAATCGCAGAAGCAACACCTTCTGCCTCTTCTCTTCCGCTGTCATACACCGCAAAATGAATCTTTTCGCCGCCGCCATTATCCGTCCAAAGATTCTTGCTCTTACGTCCAATATTATTGGCAATTACCGCATTTGCCGCATCTAAGATTGTCTGAGTGGAACGATAGTTCTGCTCTAACTTAATCACAACAGCGCCCGCAAACTCCTTCTCAAAGTTTAGGATGTTGTAAATATTTGCCCCGCGGAACTTATAAATAGACTGATCATCATCACCTACAACGCAAAGATTGCGGTACTTTCCGGCAAGTAAAGAAACCAGACGAAACTGGGATGTATTCGTATCCTGATACTCGTCGACCATGATGTACTTAAAGCGCTCCTGATAGGTTTCAAGCACTTCCTTATCGGTTTCAAACAGGCGAACGGTCAGATAAATCAAGTCATCAAAATCCATCGCATTGTTCATACGAAGGGACTTTTCATATTCGGTGTAGCATTTACTGATCTGCTGCATGCGATAGTCACTGCCGACCTGCTTAGCATACTCGGCAGGACCAATCATCTCATCCTTAGCAGAACTGATTTCGCGCATGATAGTCTTTTCATTTAACTGCTTCGTATTGATTTCCATCTTCTTCGCCACTTCGCGCATCAGCGACTTCTGATCATCTGAATCATAAATGCTGAAGGAAGAGGTATAGCCGATTCTGTCGGCAAATCTTCTCAAGATACGCACGCAGGTGGAATGGAAGGTGGACACCCAAATCTGACTTCCAACGTCTTTCACGGTCTGATTGACACGCTCTCTCATCTCCGCAGCTGCTTTATTGGTAAATGTAATCGCAAGGATGTTGTAAGGAGAAACGCCGACATCGTCCAGTAAATATGCAATTCGATGAGTCAGTACACGAGTCTTTCCAGAACCTGCACCGGCAATAATCAGAACAGGACCTTCTGTCTGCTTAACCGCTTTTCTTTGCTGTTCATTTAAACCTTTTAAATCCATAAAAACCTCTCAAATATTCAAAAACAAGCCCGTTTTAACAGGCTCTTGAAACCAAAATAAGCGGCGCTTTATCATCTGAAAAGCGCCGCTTACAAGTATACTATACTTTTTTGTTTTTATGAACCGGTTTATGCTAACTTCGTTCCACAATTCGAACAGAAGTTCGCACCGTTAGTTGGAGTACCACAGTTCGGGCAGAACTTAGGAACCGCACCACCAGCCGCAGGAGCTGCCTGTGCTGCACCAGCCTGTGCCTGATTCATCTGATTCACCATCTGATTACCAAGCTGAATTCCCATAGCTGCATTCATCATCTGAGATGCGATACCGCCACCAGCACCACCGGACTTGCCCATGGAATCTGCCGCTGCAATCTGAGTGTACTTGTTGACATCGCCAACCATAGCCTGGGCTGCAGCCTTCTCCTGCATTGCCTGAATCTGTTCAGGATAAGAGAAGCTTGTGATTGTGAAATCGGAAATGGTAAGACCAATCTTTCTTAAATCCATATCGATATCATCTTTGATGCCCTTGCTGATATCAAACGCATTCGCCTGAAGGTTGAACATATCCTTGCCTTCTTTTGTAATCCACTTCATAAGAAGCTGAGAAAGCATGGATTCGATACGCTCAGAAACCTGAGTTGCATTGTATTCGCCTGCACCGGCAACATTCTCGAGTAATGTCATGTAGTCTGCGACCTTAATCACATAGTTACCAAATGCACGAATCGGAAGTCCGCCTGGAAGTCCGTTTGCTGCGATTGCAATAGGGTTCTTTGTTCCCCATCTTAATGTGATGTCCTTTGTATTAACAAAGAGAACCTCACAGCGCATGCCGGAATTAAAGCCGAACTTAAAGCCCTTTAATGTGGAAAGGAAAGGAATGATCTGAGACTCAATGTCATAAGCACCTTCATCCTTGAAAATACCTTCAACCTTACCATTGTACATGAAGATTGCATCCTGACCTGCGTGCAGAATCAGGCGGCTTCCCTTCTTAATTTCATCATTAGGCCATTTACGGAAGATACTCACTCCGTCATTAAATCCTGTCCATTCGACTACGTTTGCGAGCTGACCGCCAAAAATTCCCATCCGTTATTTCCTCCTTGTTTGTAATTATAAGCCGAGCTTAGCCTTCATTGCTGCAAGTTCATCATCAACGGATGCATCAGCCGTCTGAGGATCATCATACTTTGACTTAAGGTCTTCAACGGATGCAGATGCAGAGCTGGAATCAAGCTCTGACATAGCATTTGCTTCATCGAGCATATGATCTGCCTTCTCTTCCATTCTCTTGAAGGAATCAAGGCTTGTTGTAGCGCCTGTCATGGAATGACCAATATCATTAATCTTCTTCTGAGCTTCTGCTGCACGAACCTTAGCCTTAATAGTACCTCTTCTTGCCTCAAGTTCAGAGATATCCTTAACAAGCTTGTTGTACATCTGAGTCATCTTATCGGCGTTAGCTACTGCTGTGTTGTAAGTGATTTGAAGAGCTTCAAGCTGCTTCTCCTGAGCCTGCTTCTGAGAAAGGAAGGTTCTTGCATCTGCTTCGTTGCCGCTCTTAAGAGCCTTTTCAGCATAGCCCTGAAGCTTATCAACTTCTGACTTGCAGTTGTTTAAATCTCTTTCTGCCTTAGACTTATCAGCAATTACAGAAGCTGTCTCAGCCTTAACCTGGCCAAGCTCTTCCTGAAGATTTCTCATGTACTGATCAATCATCTTCTCAGGATCTTCACACTTATCTAACATTGCGTTGATGTTTGCTGACATAATGTCCTTGAATCTTGTTAAAATACCCATAATTTTTATCTCCTTTTTCTTTCGGATCGTTTTTTTCCCCAGTCCGTTGCATTTCCATGAAGGAATTTTACTTAAACGATTTCCTTACCGGAAACAAATATTGAGGCTGATTACCGATCCCCCTTTTTATTTGTTTTATTGTACCGCAATTAGAGCAATTTGTCACCATCAATCGGATTTTCTTCATAAATTAACAGATTCTTCGGTGATTTTTGATGTTTCCTCCTGATAAACATCTTTCTCTTTGCTATGAATTTAGTCTATAATAGACAAGGCATATTTGAAATCGTAAGATTTCCAAAATCAGCCATACATTTTTGGATAAAATCCCAAAAGGAGTTCTTATGCCTAAAAAATCCAGTGTAAAAGACAAAAATATCTTTCTGACTTCAAGAGAAGAAGCTGAAAATGGTTCTTCCACCGGCTTCACACGTGCAGAGGCAGCTGAAAAGCTGTATATTTCCGCCGACCGGCTGTTTGATATCGAGCATGGAAATGTACTTCCAAAGCCTGATGAAATAATCAACATGGCTTCTTTATATCGCGTTCCGGCTCTTCCTAATTACTACTGTACTCATATCTGTGAAATCGGCCAGAAGTATGTGCCTCAGGCCAAGGAACAGTCCATTTCCCAGATTATGCTCGAAATGATTGTGACATTGAATACTTTAAACGCACAGAAAGAACGACTCGCAGAAATCACCGTAGACGGTCAGATCACAGACGATGAAGTCGCAGATTTTAAAAAAATCCGTCAGAGTCTGAATCAATTTTCTTCCACTCTCGAATCCTTCAAAATCTGGCTTGATGAACATGATCCTGATAGTGACAGATAATCGGCCATTTTGCTTGACACAAGACAAAATGAAGCAAACATCTTTGACATGTGGTTTTAAAAGCCATATAATATGGTCATAGATATTTACAGGAAGGGTACGACATGACTGAGAACGAAAAAATCATCGTTCACATGCTTGAGAAGATGAATGACATAAATGCAATAAAACCCGGTGAAGTTCCGGATATTGCCCTGTATATGGATCAGGTTCTGACCTTTATGGATAACCATATCGGCGACAAGGATCAGATTCCGGAGGATCACATCTTAACCAAGACGATGATCAATAACTATACAAAGAACGATCTTCTTCCACCTCCGGTGAAGAAGAAATATTCAAAGGAGCACATGTATGTGCTCACCTTTATCTATTACCTGAAGAATCTCCTCTCAATCAATGAGATTCAGACCCTGTTAAATCCGATGACGGACCACTTCTTTGCTGATGCAGACAAGGAACTTGACATCGAAGACATTTACCGGGAAATCTATGAACTTGAAAAGGTTCAAAGAGACTCTGAAGCAGACCAGGTGAAGGCAATGAGAAAACTTTCTGATACTTCTTTCAAAGATGTGGATGATGAAGAAAAGAGGAAGTTCCTTCAGTTCCTCTCATTGATTTCTCTGATGAGCTTTGATGTTTATCTGAAGAAAAAAATGATTCAGGACATGATTGCTGATTTCTCTGAAAGCGGATCTGCCCTTCTTCGTCCTTCAGGTGACAAAAAGGATAAGAAAGAAAAGAAAGAAAAGAAAAATAACAGTAAGGATGCTTAATCTTAAGCGTCCTTTTTTTTCGCAACGAAAAACGGGTAGTCCTAAAATTAGACTACCCGTTTTTTTCTATTTACTTATCTACAATCTTCAGACGTTCAAATGCCATATCGTATCCGTCATTACCGTAGTTTAAAGAACGGTTTACGCGGCTGATGGTCGCTGTAGAAGCGCCTGTCTTCTCTGCGATATCGAGATAGGTCTTCTTCTGACGAAGCATCTTAGCTACTTCGAAACGCTGAGATAATGATACTAATTCATTAATTGTACAGATGTCTTCAAAAAATGCATGGCACTCATCGTTGTCCTTCAGTGTGAGAATCGCATCAAAAAGCTGCTCCACTTCAGGTGTCTTTAGCTTATTGTTCATGTTTTAAATCTCCTTACAAGTTCCAAAATCCGGAAATCATACAACGTACGAAACACGGAAGCAATCTGTTTACTGTGTTTATCTGATAATAGTTTAGCACAGTAAATTATTAAAGTAAAGTATACGTTCTTCGTATGATACAGACGTTACTCTACACTTTTTCGTATAAAAAGGCAAGTTTTATTTCCAGTACCATCTGTCAGAGACTTGAACGAATCTCATCTGCAAGTACATTGGAAGCCGAATTCATGGACATTTTCCGATTGAATTCATAGAAGCGTTCGTTACCATTCTCTTCAATAAACTTCAGACTGTAGAATCCTGCTGCAAGTTCTGTGACAAAGAGTACCATTTCAGGACCTGAGCTTCCGCTTAAGACAACCTCTCCACCTGCTCCTGTATAGGCAAATGCCTTTTCTACGAAGTCAAATGCGTGATTCAGCCCTGTGCCGGCTTTGTCTGCAATATTCTCTTTCTCATCTGCAAGTTCCATAAATTTACCGCGAAGCAGTTCAAAACCGTCTTCCACCTTAAGCGACTCCGCCCCAAGTGCCAGCTTCCAGTCATTTAAAATCCGGTTCACAGAAGCGCCGATGCGAACCTGTTCTGCATCGAGCAGTCCTGACATCCGCTTTTTTTCAAAGCGTTTCTCATACTCCCCTGCAAACTTTCCAAAAACAGCCGCAGCCGTGATTTGGGATGCTGCTTGCGCGGCCTGGAATTTTTTTAGGAGCGCAAAGAGCTCGTCGCAGATTCCGTCCTGCTCAAAGAACTTTATGAAGCGGTTATTCAGTCCGGAAAGGATCATGCTGACAACGCTGACTCTCTCGTCAAACGGTGCCTGGCTCACACGCTTTACTACCTCTTCTGCTACCGTGCCGTCAAGGATGGCGTCGATGTTATAAATCTTCTCGTACTTATAATACAAGGACAGATAATTGGCAAAGTCCAGGGCGACTTCTGCATCCTGAAGATACTGAACGGTCACCTCCTCGTCCACCACAAGTCCCAGTTTTTCGTAAGTCTTGATGAGATCGGACAGATCTTCCCAGCCTCTTGCCGTAACGAATTTCTTTCCGTCTAAGGTTGTCTCGATTTTATAAAAGTTTTCGCGTCTTGCATCCAGATAGGAAATTACTGCCATATGCACCTGATTTTTAAGCGCATATTCACGGAACACTTCGTAATCCGGCTGAACTTCGATTTTTTTCACACGGTCTAAGGTAACCACGTCAAATTCACGAACGGAACGATTGTATTCGCTCGGATTACCGGCTGCGACAATCACCCAGCCCTCCGGAACCTTCGCGTTACCAAAGCATTTGCCCTGCAGAAACTGGAGCATGACCGGTGTAAGGGTCTCTGAAACGCAGTTGATTTCATCAATAAAGAGAATGCCTTCCTTCAGACCGGTTTTATTCATTGCTTCGTAAACCGATGCAATGATTTCACTCATCGTGTATTCCGTCACTTTAAAGTGTTTATCCCCTGCCTGCTCCTCGCGGATGAAAGGCAGCCCCAGGGCTGACTGACGGGTGTGATGCGTCATGGTATAGGCAACCAGACCGATTTCACACTCTCTTGCCACCTGCTGCATGATGGCAGTCTTTCCGATACCCGGCGCACCTATTAAGAGAACCGGGCGCTGATGCGTCTCCGGAATCAGCAGTTCTCCGTTTTCATCTCGCATCAGATATGCTCTGACGGTATTTTTAATTTCCTGTTTTGCTCGTTTAATATCCATAAAATCCCCTTTTATTTCTGTAAGCTTGCGTCACCCAGACATTTTTCGCCGCTCCACGTGCTGTGGCAATCTTAATGATCATGTGACGTGTCACGCAAGCTCGTCTTCATCAATGTTCATGCGGATTGCCCAGCCTGGCACCTTTACATCCGGATCAAAATCTCCCTTAAGCACAAACGCTGTTTTAAAGGGCGGCCTTGACACCGGATACGTTCCATAGCCATCGGTGAAATAAATCATTCCACGCAGGTTCTTCAGTTCTCCTGTTTCCTTAAGATTCTCGATGTATCGAAATGCCGGTCTGAAATCGGTGCCGCCAAATCCTTTGGCCTTAAAATCTGAAAGCAGTTCCTGTGCCTCTTCAAGCGAATGAATCACAGTATCTGACTGAATCTCATTGTCACACTGAATGACATGAAGATTGAGATTCTGAAAGAAGCTCTCGGACTCCGAAAGAATCTTCACGGTTGTATTTAAGAAACTCTGCAGTAAATCGCCGGCACATGACCCGGAGGTATCAAGCACAATGGCAAAATCTTCGATTCGTGCTTCTTCTTTGTATTCGAGTTCTTCTATCAGAGGCATATCACCATAAAGCGACAGCCCGTATGCGTAAAATCCATAATCAAAGGAATCCATATCAACATGCATTTCTTCTCTGCTGACCGCAAATTTTCTCAAGAAATCAGCATAAGAAACCTGTTTCTTTCCTTCTGCTATCAAGGTCTTCACAAGATGATTTTTCGCATTACCCGCTCCATCCGAGAACATGCTGATGGAAGACGTAACCTGCCGGCCCTCTTTCTCCCATTTATCCTGATTTTCCTGTTGCTCCTGCTGTTGATTCTCATCCTGATCATTATTCTGATACCACAAATCGTGATCATCGACCTTAAAAAGCATCTCCCATTCAATAAGCTTGCCCTTCTCTGCCTCAGGCATTGCATTGAGTTCATGATAGATGTTCTGAACCGAAAAGACACGCACCCTTTTGTTTAACCTGGCATACACCACTTCTCTTGCTTCTCTGACCGGAAGCAAAAGAGCGCGCACATTCATTTCATCGATAATCATTTCTGTCTGGATATCACTGGCCAAATCCCAGATTTCCCGATTCACACCTGACTTCGGAAAAGCAGAACGAAAGAGACAATGCAGGGTCATGTGAAGATACGCCCTGTTCACAAGAACCGGATTTTCCTCGTACTGTTTGCAGAGTCTGATTGGATTAAAGTAAATTCTTTTCGCATCAGTTGCCAGATACGGAAATCTGGAATCCGGAACAAATTCGAAACTGTTTAAAGCCGAAAACAGATAACGTAGTCCCAAAAACAACTCTTCTTTGGCCTGCGCTAACACCTTCAGGCCCAGCGCATCCACCTTTCCTCTGCCGGTTTCGGCGTTCCTTTCAGAATTCATATGTTTTCTTTCGACCTCCGAACCGCTTATTCTTATATTCAATGCAGGTCGAAAGCCCCGCGGTAAAAGCCTTTCTCTGACACAGATTGACCACTTTGTCCAGCGTGTCCTTCTCAAAAAGATTCAGTTGAAGAAGAGTTTTAAAATCTTCCTGATTGTCGGCCTCTAACAATTTCTCACAGATATCGACAGCGTGTTCCTTTAAAAAAGCCTCATACTGCGCTCTCGCCGCATCGGAAAGCTCTAAAGGCGTTGAGAGTCTGGCAATTGCAATCTTAAAGCCACTGTCCTGTACATCAATATAGATACTGCTCTTAAACAGTCTGTCGTAACCGGCAAAGTCTATGCCGTCTGCACGAATGCATGCCTGATACTGAATTCCTGCCCCTTCCGTAATCTGATTGACGATACGTGCAGGGGTATTTTCCTCGTAATTATATAAATAATAAGGGAAAATTAGATGGGCTTCTACATCCGGATAGATCAGATTTACTCTGATTTCCTGGTTGATATCAGAAAGGATGCCTTTTAATACCCTGAACTGTCCTTTTCTAATATGAATGGTAATCGTACGAATTCTCTGACAGTTCTTAAAGGCTCCGTCCCCGATGTCCTCGATGCAATCTGTCAGTTCAAGGTGTGACAGGCTCCGACAGTTATAGAACGCATGCGCGCCAATTTTAGTCACGGTTTCCGGAATGGATACCGAGAGTAATTCCCGGTGCTCAGAAACAGCATACGGTGCTAATTCGCTTACACCATCCGGCACAATCAGAGATTCCACTGCTCCTTCCACCTTTGAACATACATTTTCCAAAATCGTAATATCAGCCATTTTCTAATCCCTCTTAACAGTCTCACATTGTCTGATTGTAGCACGGCTCTGCTTCGCTTGCAATTTCCGGTGTTTCACTTTATACTTGTTGAAGAAATGTAATATTTTCGTAACATCTGGTAGTGGCTAACAAGGAAGGGGAGTTTCCAATTATGATTGGAAATCAATTTAGAAAGAAAGCAGCGCTCATCCTGCTCTCTGGCGTCTTAGCGCTGAACAGCGCTTTTGTTTATGCGGATACCCAGGATGACTTAGACTCAGCCAATGAAGCGGTGGAACAGTATCAGAACATGGATTCCCAGCTCACTGGCGATTTGGATACGTTAACCGCCAAGCTCGATGCTTCTGTGGAACGTGTAAACAGTCTAAATGAACAGATTGCGTCAAAGCAGTCCGATATCAATACATTAAATGCTGAAATTGAAAAGTTGAATAAAGAGCAGGACGAGATGTACAAGTCGATGACCCGCCGTATTCAGTTTGTTTATGAAAGCGGGGGCGCAACACTTCAGCAGGTGCTCTTCACTTCTGATAATTTCGCTGATTTTTTAAATCGTGCTCAGTACATTCAGTCTCTGACTGAATACGACAGAAAGCAGCTTGAAAGTATCAGCAACATGCGCAAGCGCCAGCAGAACAATCAGCAGATGATTTCTCTTGATTTAGTGAATCTTCAGGGTCTTCAGAACCAGGCAAATGCCGAGCAGGAGGCACTCTCCAATCTCATTGCCCAGAAGAAAACGGACATTGAAAGCAATCAGCAGCTATTAAGCAAGGCTCAGGATATGGTTGCTCAGTTCACCGCACAGTTAAATGCAGAGCTTGCCGCACAGGAAGCCGCCGCAGTTTCTGTTGATATCACAAACGGTGCGGCATCTGTACCTGTCAATGCTTCTGAACTGACCTATCTTGCAGCAACCATTCAGTGCGAGGCGGGAACGCGTAACTACGACGGCATGATTGCTGTCGGCACGATTATCATGAACCGCCTAAATTCAGGTCGTTATGGCAACTCCATCTTAAGCGTCGTATCAGCGCCGGGACAATTTGCCGTGTACGGAAAGGCCGTCTTTAACGCACTTCTTACAAATGGTGCTTCTCCGGAAGCTACTGCTGCTGCCGAGGCCGTACTTGGCGGAGCAAGAATTGCGCAGCTCGACGGCTGGTGCACATCCTTTAGATCTGCAAGCCGCGCAGAACAGCTTGGTATCGTTGGCACAAACATCGGTGGTAATGTGTTCTTCTGATTCGTGCCGACAACGCCTGCCAATCATTACAATAAGGAATTCACTTACACCTCATAAACAACTTCCTTCACAAGACAACTGCCGCCTTCCCCATCACCAAGATGCTCGCAGAAGACACCATTTTTCACACCAACCCAGCGTCCTGCCCGAGCCTGAAGGACTACAGGATTTCCAATATTAATTGACATCGTTACCTGCTCCTGGTTGTGTCGTGGCAAAGTTTCTCCGTTAGGCGTCAGACTCTCTTCTACAACTGAGGCCACCTTCACCTGATACGTAAAGGTAACCGTGCCGGCAAGATCATATAAGGAAATCTCCGTATCCTCCACCTGTTCCCTTGCATACGACACATCACAGTCAAATTCCTGCACTCCGGTTACTTTTCTGATGTAATAACGGTCATCTTTCTTAAGAATTCCAAGAGCCGCATAATTTACACCCATATTGACGATACCGGCAAAATCGCCATTCTTAAGATCATGCATCTGAATCTTTGTTGTGCAGGTAAACTCAGGCGCCGGCCACTTCTGAAGAAGCAGGTTTCTGTAATCACAAACCGGACGATTCACACTCGCCTTTACAGCTGCCAGACGCAGGCCAGACTCTGCAGGCGCGCTTTCCTCTGCATTTGCATCAGCGCCGGCAGGTACAAGGAAACTTTCATCAAAGTTCGCATTCCACTGCCATGCAAGGTTCATTTTTCCGTTTTCAAAATAATCAGTTGTGTCAGGTTCAAACGGTGCATCGTTTTCGTGGCCTGTTGCAGGCTTTTTATACACAGAAACCGGCTTTCCATAAGTCTTTCCTGCTACCGGCTGACCAATGATCGGCCAGTCATCTACCCAATGCATTGGCTGTAAATGCACAATTCTTCCTGCGGCGAAGACATCCTGGAAGTGCAGAAACCAGTCTTCCCCGCACTGCGTATCCACCCAGGCTCCCTGGTGAGGGCCGTTGACTGCAGTATCCTCCTGCCTCATCACGATGCGATGCTCGTAAGGACCAAACACCTCTTTTGAGCGCAGACACAGCTGCCAGCCCGTCTTCACTCCACCAGCCGGAAGAAGAATGTAATAATAGCCATTTCGCTTATACATCTTCGGTCCTTCTGCCGTTACATTTCCATTCAGATTACCATTAAAAATCGGGACGGTTTCACCAATTAATGACATTCCGTCCGGCGCCATTTCCGTCATGTTAATGATGGACTTATATCCAATACGGGACTTAGCTACACCGGAAACCAGATATGCTCTGCCATCCTCGTCCCAGAACGGACACGGATCGATCCAGCCAGCCCCCGGTCTGATATTCACCGATTCACTCCATGGACCCTTCGGATCCGTAGCAGTTGTCATATAAATTCCTTCATCCGGCATCGGGAAGCAGATAAAAAACTTCCCTTCATGATATCGAATCGCCGGCGCCCAGACACCACATCCATGAATCGGATTGCGATATCGAAATTCCGGAACCTTCTGTAAAGCGTAAGAAAGAACCTTCCAGTTCACCAGATCCTTACTGTGAAGAATCGGCAATGCCGGAGAATTACAGAAACTCGACGCAACCATATAGTAGTCATCTCCCACGCGAATCGCATCCGGGTCCGAATAATCCGCATAAAGAATTGGATTCCTAAAAGTGCCATTTCCCAAATCAGCCTGCCACATACAAACCTCCAAAATCATGATTTAATATAGAAATTTTTTTATAACAAAATAAGCAAAAGTTTAAAAAAGGAGACCTGACAAAGCCAGGCCCCCACTTGTTTTTTATTTAGCTGCTCTTAAGTGCTCAATGTAAGCTAAGAGGAAAGGACCAACACCCTTTGCGTCATCCTTTACAATTGGCTCAGACATGTAGTAGTCATAAGTTCCAGGACGATTGCCCTTACCGCCAAGACCTGCTACGAGGCAAATACCATCTAAGCTCATTTCACCGTCTTCTTCCTTAAGGTAACGGTCAATGATGCCCTGAATTGCCTTTTCTCCGTACTGGGCATACTCCTTGCCGATATATCCAAGCCTTACACCCTTAAGAAGTGCGTAAGCCATGATTGCTGAACCGGAAGTCTCAAGGTAGTTGCGCTCCATTCCGCCGAAGTTAACAATCTGGTACCACATACCGGACTCATCCTGATACTTCAGCATGGAATCCATAAGATCAACATATGCATCCTTCATCATCTTGCACTCTGCATCGTACTTGTGATCATAGTTATCAACCTTATCTAAGGTATCAAGAAGGGCCATCGCATACCAGCCGATAGCACGAAGCCATACACACTGAGAGAGACCGGTTACCTTATCACACCAGAACGCTTTCTTTGATGTATCAATTGCATGGAAATAAAGACCATTCATAGGATTTCGAAGATTCTCAATCACATACTTGAACTGCTTAAAGATGTCATCATAGTTCTTCCT
Source organism: uncultured Lachnospiraceae bacterium (assembly GCA_902781505.1). Taxonomy (GTDB): domain Bacteria; phylum Bacillota; class Clostridia; order Lachnospirales; family Lachnospiraceae; genus UBA4285. The sequence goes on from CACZJL010000015.1 coordinate 40,196, forward strand.
ATTGTTGTAACGTGTCTCATAATCCATGTAGAAAGGCTGACCCATGTACATTCCATCAAGCCAAACCTGGTTTGGATAGATGTCCTTGTGCCAGAAGCTTCCTTGTGCTGTACGAGGCATCACCTCAATCTGAGAATAAACCAGATCGATTGCCTTACGATACTTTTCCTTACCTGTTAAATCGTAAAGCTCAAATAAAGTCTTACCGGCATTTACATTGTCGATATTCTTTTCGCCAACCTTGTAGCCTTCGATTGTTCCGTCTTCATGAACACGGAAGCCAATGAATTCATCAGCGAAATCAAGATACTTCTGCTCCTTTGTCAGATCATACATCTCAAGGATTGCATGAATCATAACACCATCGATGTAGTTCCAGCCCGGCTTAGCCTTAGCCTTTAACTTCTCGATGTTCCATAAAGGGACTTCTGGAGTACTCTTTTCTAAAAGTTCATCAATATAACGAATTACAATATCACTCATTCTCTCTCTCCTGTATCCATTATTCTTAAGATAATTTTAATAAAATTATAAACGATTTTCGTAAGACTCACAACTTGAAAACCTTTTATTTTTCGGTAAAATCTTGTTTTTTCGCATAACGCACTGACAAATCACGAAAATCATCTTCCCATCTTTAAAAACAACAAAAACTTTCGTTATTTTGCAATCAGCGAAAGAATCTTATCGAAAATCTTTTCTGCTGTTTCGCTTTTTGACAATAATGGAAGCTCATCTACTGAATCTGGTGTAATCATAGTAACAACATTTGTTGTGCCACCAAATCCGGCTCCCTGAACCTTAACATTATTTGCACAAATCATATCCAGATTCTTCTTAACCAGCTTCTTCTTAGAATTTTCCATCATATTCTCTGTTTCCATGGAAAATCCGCATAAGAACTGACCTTCCTTCTTATTCTGTCCAAGCGTGCCGAGGATATCCTTCGTACGTTCAAGTGGAATCGAAAGGTCAGAATCTGCCTTCTTAATCTTTTCGTCTGCAATACTTGCCGGTCTGTAATCCGCCACCGCTGCCGCCTTCACAATAATATCCGCATCAGCTGCCGCCTTTGTGACAGCCTGATACATCTCTTCTGCCGTTGTAACATGTACCATCTCAACATACGGAAGATCCTTTAATGCAGTCGGCCCGGCAATCAGAGTCACTGTAGCGCCACGAAGAGCTGCATTTTCCGCGAGCGCGTACCCCATCGTACCTGTAGAACGGTTTGTAAGATATCTTACAGGGTCTAAGGCTTCTCTTGTTGGTCCCGCTGTCACAACAACCCTCTTTCCTGCCATATCCTTCTCAAACTCAATCGAATGACGAATCACCTCAAAAAGTTCTTCCGGCTCTGGCATCTTTCCGGCTCCCGTATCGCCGCAGGCTAAATAACCGCAATTCGGTTCAATGATTTCCATGCCATATTTTCGGCAAATATCCATATTATCCTGTGTGATTGGATTCAGATACATTCTTGTATTCATCGCCGGAGCAATAATCTTCTTACAGGTGCAGGCTAAAAATGTTGTTGTTAACATATCATCTGCGAGCCCATGAGCAAGCTTAGCAATCACATCCGCACTTGCCGGAGCTACCATAAACACATCCGCCTGCTTTGCTAACGACACATGCTCCACATTGAACTGAAAATTCCGATCAAATGTATCCACAAGACACTTATTTCCTGTCAAAGTTTCAAATGTAATCGGATTAATAAAATTCGTAGCATTCTGCGTCATGATTACCGTCACGTCCGCTTCTGCCTTCTTAAGGCGACTTGCAAGAGAAGCAATCTTATAAGCTGCAATGCTTCCCGTCACGCCTAAAACCACGTGCTTTCCCTTCAGCATCCCTTAACTCCTTTTTTAAGAATCTGCCTGAAAAATTCAGGCTTCTACATTTTTATCGTAAATAACCTTAAGTCCTTTGAGTAATAATTCGTTATCTACAATAATATCCTTACGCTCACAGACCGGAATAATCACCCTCGCAAGTCCGCCCGTTGCAATCACCTTGCAACGTCCCGGTTCGCTTACGCTCATGGAGGCATCCCTGAATCCGGCTTCCATCTCAACTCTTGTAATCAATCCGTCAATCATAGATGCATAGCCATAAACCGCACCGGACTGCATGCAATGAACCGTATTCTTGCCAATCACCTTATCCGGTGCTTCAAGAGCGATTCTTGGAAGCTGTGCGGTTCTCGAAACCAGGGAATCCACGGAAACCTGAAGTCCCGGAATAATGATCCCACCTACATAATTCTTATTCTCATCAATCACGGAAAATGTTGTTGCCGTTCCGGTATCAATGATTACTGCCGGTGCACCATAGAAATTAAGCGCCGCAACGGCATCCACAATCAAATCACTTCCGACCGAACGAGGCTGATCCATTCTGATGTTCAGTCCCGTCTTGATTCCTGCCCCTACAAGAAGAGGACAGATTCCGATAACCTTTTCGACAGCCTCTCTGATTGCCTTATTAAGCTGTGGCACAACACTTGAGAGAATCGCACCATCAATCTGTTCCGGATTAATGCCATGAAGTTCAAGTACCGTCTTAAAGCTGACCGCATATTCAAGCTCCGTCTTCTGGTGATCCGTAGAGATTCTCTCTTCAAAATAAATCTTCTTATCATCGATGCAACCGATTACAATATTCGTATTGCCCATATCGATTGCTAAAATCATTCCGCGTTTATTCTCTTTCATAATATCCGCCTCAAAATAATATTTGCCATTAATGGCACACATACATAACGATTATACAATAAATCCGCTGTGATAAAAATATGTAGACTTCGATAATTCCCACGAAAAAGTAAATTGCAGCTGTTTCGGTTCTTTACTATACTTGAAACAGTTATTTAAGGAGGACGCGTTATGTTTGGTTTTAACGAAGAGAAGGCAATCACAAACTGTGAGCCTGGTGTTACAAGAAAGATTTTAAATTACTCGGAAAAGGTTATGATGTGTGAACTCCACTTTGACAAAGGTGCAAAGGGCAACTTCCATCACCATCCCCATGAGCAGGTAACATACATTGTAAGCGGTGCTTTTGATTTCACAGTAGATGGTGAAACAAAAACGGTAAGAGCCGGTGATTCCGTGCTTATGCCCGGAAACTCAGAACATGGTGTAACCTGTGTTGAAGAGGGCGTTATTGTTGATGTTTTCGCGCCAATGAGAGAAGATTTCCTGTAAAAAAAACTGATGTATTCACAACCAAGTGGATACATCAGCTTTTTCGAGTCTGTGAAAAAAAGTCTGTAAAAATATAATAGTTATGTATTATTAAGGTCTCCTAAGGTAAAATATAAATACTTTAAGGAGGCCTTTATTATGGC
>CACZJL010000016.1 GCA_902781505.1 uncultured Lachnospiraceae bacterium
TCCTCCCTTGTTTTGTTTTTTCGCAAAAATAACTTTATCACAAAGAAGGATGTTCTTTTTTATTAATTCAATTTTCCGAGTGAAATTTTACTCTAGCTATTGTTTTTCTGCTGTATTTGCGTGCCTTTCCGGCGCACACACATTCTCTCTTCGGCAGCGCGCACGCCGCGTCCTCTCACCCGGCGTGACAGGCCGGAGAGGGCGCGCGCCTCCACAACAAGGAAAGCCGGTCGGGCCTGAAGCCCCACCGGCTTTCCTGTGAAAAGGAGATTCTTATATGAAAAATCAATCAAACACTTATTTAAAATACACGGTAATCTCTCCGCGATGGTTCGTCACATGGCTTAAATGAAGCGTTCCGTTAAGCAATGCTTCTTCATGGATTTTGCGGAATTCGCTGACAGTCTCTTCTGTCATCTTTGCTCTGCCCTTCATCACGGCACTGACCACAAGCAATGTCACAAAGACTGCAGTTGCTGCCACTGTCGCCCCCGGAAGAAGTATAAAGCTCAATACTTCAAGGGCATCCACCGACCAGAGTGCCACCACACCAAGAACAAGCTGACTCATCAAAAATGTATAGACGCCAGCCCAGTCCATGATGGTTAATGTTTCAAGCTCCGAAAAGATGAAGCGATATCCTATTTTTCTATCTGCATGTTCTGTAATCACATATTTCATAACACATCATCCCTTCTACCTTTAATCTAAATTCAGTATACGGGACGAAATGTGCATTAAAATAAATGCAATTTAAACGGTTTGTAAAGAAATGTAAACGCTTTTTGAACATCGGTTAATTGTGCCGCACAATTCGTGCAATTCAGTTGGACCGCACTGCCTTACATCTTCTCGAACGTGAGACGTGGCAGGATGACCTGCACCTCGCGGTCTTTGTTCTGATCGTACCAGTACAGCGTGTATGCGACCTCCGCCCTTGCGAGGCGATAGCCGTGCTTTCTGTATTTCTCAATAGTCTTTCCGCACTTTTTGCTCGTCATCGCAATCAACGCAGCACGCTCCTGACCGGTAATGTCATTCACAATCACGTTCTTCTTGCCTCGACTAATCAGCTTCTCGCCTTCCTTCGCATAGAGATAGAATCGCGCCTGCGTATCAACCATCTTCGTCCTGCCCTTCATCTGCATCCGGCCGCCATCTCTGACATCAATCTTTAATGCATCACCGGAGCGAATCTGCGCAATCGCCTCAGAAACCCCCGGATTCTCAAAGACTCCAAGATTCACATCATGAAGATTCGCCGTAACGGTGAACTCTGACGGATCCGGATAAGTACCAAGGTCCTGTAAAAGAATTGCTCCGGCCTGCGACATCTTCTCATAAGAATCATCAAACAGCTCCGAGCTCGAATAGATATACAGCTTATTCTTCGCTCTCGTCATACCTACATAAACAAGACGAATGGTGTCGTCAATCTGTTCCTTCCCGACCGGAAGCTTAGAGTCTAAGAGCATGAAGACCTCATCAAACTCGTGGCCCTTGGCCTTGTGATACGTGGAAACATAGATTTCATCCGCATTCCCGTGAATAAAGTCCGAGAAACTCGTCTCCTTTAACACCTCAATCACATCGCGGTAGTACACGCGTGGCACACTTTGTCTGAAGCTCTCGAGAACGTTTACGCAGTCAGAAACAAGAGCAGACGTGGCAAATTCTTTTTTAAGCCCATCCACAGCGCCTTCCCAGACTTCTTCCGAAATCAGAGCTTCATTGGAACTCTTCAGACGTTCCAGGAAATACCTAAACTCCGCTAAGTTGCTTAAGTTGAAGCCATCCGCAGACTGCAAAAGACGCGCCTTTCTGCCGTTCTTATTGAGCAGATCCGCCATCAGCTGAGCATCCTCATTCGTGCGGGTAAAGACTGCACGCGTCGGACGCGCCTGAGCCGCGTCCTGCCCCGGCTTAGCGGTCGCTCCATCCTGTTCGGCGGCATGTTCACCGGCGTTGCTCTCGTCATCTGTCGCAAGCTGATTTAACAGGAAGTTGGCAAGTCCGGTCACGCGGGCGCGCTCACTCCTCATAATCACAACTTTGCCTTGCTCCGGAACGCCTGTTGCCGCGGTTCCACGCACTGCGCGCACGTCGGTTTCCTTAAAACGCGTTGGAATCCGGTGAATCAGGGCATTTGCCGAATCCACAATGCAGGCGCAGCTACGATAATTATCAACCAGCTCGTACTTCTTTGAATCCGCTTCCTCAAGGAACTTCTGCATGTAAACCGGTGAGGCACCACGGAATGTAAAGATATTCTGGTCGTCATCGCCCACCGCAATCAGGCGCAAATCCGGGTTCTTCGCGCGAATCGCCTGAACCAGGTTGTACTCCTGCTCATCCATATCCTGCGCCTCATCAAGCACAAGAGCCGTCTTAATGAACTTCGAATTCACAAGCTCCGACTCCTCGTTATTTAACGCATCTGCTGCCTGCTGCACAATATCATCCGCTAAATCAAGGCTTCCAATCTTTCCCAGAAGCTCAAACGCATACGAATGGAAGGTTCGGATTTCCACAAATCTGGCAGCATCCTCGCCAATTAAAGCAGACAACCGGCTTGAAAACTCCATCGCCGCCGCCCTTGAAAACGTCAGCATCAGAAGCTGCTCCGGCTTTACCTCCTCCAAAAGCAGAAGGGATGCCAGCTTGTGAACTAAAGTCTTAGTCTTTCCTGAACCGGGTCCCGCCGCCACAACGATACACTTACTCTCATCATCATCAAGAATCGCCTTCTGCGCATCAGACAGACCTGACAGAAGCTTCTTATACTGACGCGGCGAAATGCCACGCTCCACTTCCTCGCCCTTCGCATCCGCAAAATACTTCTTCTTAAACTTCTTATAGTCAATGGCAAAGTAGTCATGCACAAACTCCAGCGCCTGTGTCAGATTCTTCGTGCACATATTTGCATACTCGCCAACAATATGAATCTGCTCGCGGCGGCTCTGGTAGAACTGCGCTAATTTTTCATAATCTTCCTTACGGTAACGGCGCCTGTTATCAAGCTCTAGCCTTGTAATCTGCATCGTATTGTACGAAACAAGGAAGCCGCCCTCCACCTTAAAGGCACGAACCTTTTCCATAAACAGAATACAATCCTGCACATCACTTGCGTAACAGGAATTCTCTGGAAACAATGCCTTCAGCTGCTGAATACTGAATGCAACAGGCACATTGTCCGGAACCGGAATTCCGGCATCCGTCAGCTTCTTCACTTCGAGCGCCCCGAGACGCAAAAGCTCCTTAAATATAAGACCGGTTAAAAGATGACGCTTGCGTATTTTCGCTTCTGTCCAGGCAAATGCCTCATCTATGCTCGTATCATCATCAAAGACGCGTGCATTCATAAACTCAACATGCATCGCTTTATCCGCCGTTTTAACCGGCTTCTTAATAAGCTTTGTAAGAACCCAGAATAAAAGGACATCCCGGATCAGCGGAATCGTAACACCTTCAATTCCAGCCTTAGCCGCCGCTTCATTCACTTCACAGTAATTGACAACCGGGTTCTCCTTTGCATATTGAAACAGGAAATCTTCCAGTTTCAGCGCAGTCTCTGTACGATACCGGTCGCGACTTCTGCTCGTCCCTTCAATCTGTGTCCTCTTTAAGAAACCTGTAAGATCCGTATTATTCTCTAACAGTTTCATCTCGCGCAGACGTTCAATACAGTAGAACATATCCCGTTTTTTGGCACCGAGAATATCAGCCAGATAGTCCACTCGAGTCTCCGGCTCAGCACCTTTATTTTCATAGGTCGCTCTTGCAGAAATCAGAGAGCCCATCAGTCTCACACAGAGGGACTTCTCTTCCTCTGTTAAAATCTCATCCGCACGAATCCGCTCATTTGCCTCCATCGCAGTCTTCGCAGAAATGCTGTCCGCAAAGACGGACGGGCAATTCATGCCGCGGGTCAGATATCCGGACTGCTCAAGCGCCATCAGAGCTGTCTTCACCTTAGTTTCAATATCAAAAAGCGTCTCATCCCATCCCGCTTCTCTTGCAATTTCAAGCGCAGATGCATGAAAATGAACGGAATCCTTCGTCAGATTCTTCACTGCGGTCCATACCTGCTGAATCTCATTAATTGTGAGCGCCTGACGCGTCAGCATCTGAAAATGCTCATCGAGATCATCCTCTGAATAAAGAACAAAGCAGTCTGCCTCAATGTTCTCATCTCTGCCGGCACGACCTGCCTCCTGCACGTAATTTTCCAGAGAATCTGAAATATCCACATGCACTACAAGACCGACATCGGATTTATTCACACCCATGCCAAATGCCGAGGTAGCCACTACAATCTGCAGTTCTCCTGCAAGAAAGGCATCCTGTACTTTTATCTTCTCATCCCGATCCATCTTCCCGTGATAACATCCGGCCTTAAATCCATCCGCCTTCAGTCTTGCCGCAATTTCTTCTGCGCGGCGCGTTCTTGTTGTATAACAAATAGAAGGGCAATTATGAGTAAACAAAAGCTCCCGAAGAGTCTGGTACTTCTTCGACTTTTCAATCTTAAACACCTTATAGTGGAGATTCTCACGGTCTGCATCTGCAGCATAAAGCTCAAGCTCAATTCCGAGCTTGCTTCTGAAATAGTCGCAGATATCCGAAACAACCTTCGGCTTCGCAGTCGCAGTGAAGCAGGACACAGGAATCTTCCTGCCCTTCAGCTCCTGATACTTCGCAATAAAGTCTCCGATATACAGATAATCGACTCTGAAATCCTGTCCCCAGGAGGAGAGACAATGCGCCTCGTCAATAACCACGCGCACGAGGTTTCGTCCCATAATCAGGCTTTCAATCGTTTTAGAACGCAGAGATTCCGGTGAAATATAAAGAATGGACGCCGTTCCATCCTTCACCAATTCGATGGACTTGCTTCTCTCAATCGGATCAAGCTGGCCATTCACCGTAACCGCTTCCACAATCCCCTGCGCATTCAGGCCATCCACCTGGTCCTTCATCAGTGACTGCAATGGAGAAATTACGACCGTCAGGCCGTGAATTGCCTGTCCTTCAACAAGAGCCGGAAGCTGGAAGGTCAGCGACTTACCGCCGCCGGTCGGAAAGATGGAAAGCAGCGATTTGCCGTCAAAGGCTGCCTGCACAGACTCTTCCTGCAGGTTCTTTCCCCCGTAGGTTCTGAAAGAGTCGAAGCCAAAAATCTTTTTCAACTGGCCACGTGGGCTGAAGGTCTCACTGCAATAAGCGCAGGCCGGGTCGTTACAAGGGGTAGAGCGAAGTGCACGGTACAGTGCGTCAACATCCGGATAGTTGTATGAAATCCATGATGGAAGCAGAGAGTCGTCATCGCACATGATATTTGCCATGGCAAATGCAAGTTCCACGGGTTGATTCACGATCATTTCTTTCAGCGCCGCGTGCAGGCAGATTCGGTTCTTCCTGCTTTCAAAGAATTCCGCACTGATGAGAGTTTCTGTTAATTCCGGGGTCAGTGCAAGTTCGGACATATGGATATATTCCGGATTCTGCACGCAAAGAAAAGCCAGAAATCCATTGAATTCCGGCACATTTTTAAGAAGAGCAAAATAAATTTTTTTACGAATGTCAGAAAGCTTCTCCCATGCGGCGAGTTCATCAAGCAACAGCTCACGGCATTTCTTTGAATCCGATACCGGATTGTTGAATTCTCCGGACACCAGGCGCTCGTTCTTTAACAGCGCATGGTATGGCTTCTTAGGAAACAACAGAGCAGAAACCGACAGAGTATCGATGATTACTGCTGTTTCGGGCAGAGCCTCCTCAATATACTTTTTATCAAATCGGATTACATTGTGACCGCAGATTACCAGTGCCGGCTTAAGAAACTCTTTGAGTTCCTTAACGCTCCTCGTATGCAGTGCCTCTCCTCCCGCAAAGTCTTCCTTTTGTGGCGAAAGCGGCAGTGACTCCCTCACTGCACCGATATCCCTCAGATTCCCGCTAAAATCCACCTCTGTATCAAAAAAGGCAATCATCCCGCTCTTAACTTCCATCTAAAAATTCCCCTTCTTTACTTGGATACCTCATTATAACACAGCATCCCCCTGCGGAACCTTTTCTATATAGGTTTTATTTAATTCGCTTAATCATTGTCCGCTTTGCGGACCGTGTCTCTTATTCCTCTTCCTTTGCGGAAAGCTTAATCAGAACATTTGCGTAAGCTGCTTCCGGTGAACAGTCATAGAGAACTTCAAAGTCCTTACTCTCTTCCTCGGATGCATATACGTTTGGACGCTCTGTCTTAACGCCAGCTAAATAGCACTGAATACCCGCCTGCTTACACTTTCTGGCAAATGCCGGGAAGGAATCCAGACCATTTGTATTATACGTGCCGGAATGATATGCATAGACAACAACTGCCTTTGCATCGGAAATGTTAATCTTGTCAAAATGAAGGCCAACATATGGACGAACTAAAAGAACGTCTCCTGCAAATTCCGGTTCGGAAGTAATCCAGTTGATTCTTGCAAGGTCACTTACGATTCCGGGGCAATGATCTTCATGGCTTGGATTGTAAGTAAAGCCCATCTCTGTTACAACGCCGAAGTTCTCGCCGCCGTACACACCGAACTGGTCAAGTGCCGTGTCCGCCTCTAACAGTTCAGAACCTAAGAAGACTTCGTCGACACCGTTAATATTATGATAGGTTACGTAAACGCCTGGATGAACATTTTCCGAATCAATCAGCTGAACTGCTGCGCGGAAATTGAACAGACCGTTGCTGTCTGTCTCACCAAGCGCAAGGTTACTTGAAACCAGACATACCGGTGCTGAAATAATACCTTCCAGAGCCTGTCCTAACAGTGCTGCTGTATAGGAAAGTGTATCCGTTCCATGGGTCAGAATGATTCCCTTATAGTCAGAAAACTTCACATCACGCATGATTTCCAGAAGCTTCTGCCATGTTTCAAGTGTATTATTTTCGCTGAGCATTGTCATTGGCTGCATAACTTCAAAGCGATTCTCATCGCCATATTGCGCTCTGTACATTTCAACCACACGGGAAGCAGCCTTTGGTGTAGCTGTGATGACTCCGTCAAGTACTACACTTCCGATTGTACCGCCTGTCAGAATGACAAGGATATCTTTTTCTGCACCGTTTTTAGACATTACCGTACCCTCCAAATTACTTAATCCACCTTACTATAAGAGAACGAAAGAAACTCTGCAAGTCGGCGCGTTAAAGCGTTACCAAAGCGCAATCCGCCTTAGCTTAAGGATGCGAGAATTTCTTCCTTTGTTCCGGTGCATGACCCCTGCACCATCTGAGGCTTACCGCCTCCGCGCGCGGCAAAAGACGCACGAAGCACATTATTGACTTCTCTTGAATCCACACTGTTACTTCCAATAATATATTTCCATCCGCTCTCGTCATCTCCGACGAAAACGCCTGCGCACCCTGAGACCTTATCCTTGAGTAGGTTCACAAAATCACGCTGTGCATCTGTATCTAAGTCTTTTTCAAAAAAGAACGCATTCGGTGCCCCTTCTTTAACGAGAGCTGCCTTCTTCTCAACCGCTTCTCTCTGAATTCCTGCAATCTGCGTGCGAAGGTTAAAAATTTCTGTCTGCAATGCATTCACCCTGTCAGTAATCTCAAATGGCTTCACTGATAAGAGCTGTCCTAATGCTGTCTCCGTGGCAAATGCTCCTGAAAGTGCCTCAAATGCCCTCTTTCCACAGGCAATGGTCAGTCTGATTCCACCCTTATAATTAATGCACTTCAAAATCTTAATGAGTCCAATTTCACCGGTAGCTGCCACATGCGGTGCACAGCAAGCACACAGGTCAAATCCCGGAACTTCGACAATTCGAACCGGACCGTCAATTTCAATCTTGCTTCTGTAATCTAAATCTTTCAGCACGTCTTTTGAAGGATATGTGCAGGAAACAGGGATATTTGCCCAGACCGCACCGTTCGCTTCTCTTTCAATTTCAGCGAGAGCTTCCGAAGAAACCACGCCGTCCATATCCATCGTCACTTCACTCTCACTTAAATGAAAACCGACGTTGTTGTAACCATATTTTCTGTGAATCAGGCCGGACAGAATATGCTCTCCTGTATGATTCTGCATGTTTGAAAAGCGAAAATCCCAGTCAATCTTGCCTGATACCACACTTCCAACCTCAAGTGCTCCGGCCACAACATGGGTGATAACAGCCTTCCTGATCTGTACGTCACTGACTTCAAAACCGTCAAGAATACCTCGGTCACAGGACTGTCCGCCTTCTTCCGGGAAGAACAGGGTCTGATCAAGAACTACCGCATATCCTGTTACTTTCTCCTTCTTATTCTTAATTTCCTCGCAGGAAAGAACCGTTGCAGTGAACGACTTTTCATACGGAAATTCATCATAGAGTTTCTTTGTATCTACCATTTTTAACCCTTCACCTTTCCTCAAAATGCACCGCTATTATACCGCATTCATCGCCCACAAAACAGCTGAAATACTAGCATTTCTGTTAATTAATTCATGCTTATGTTCAATATTCAAGCCTTTGCTTTATAAAATCTTATGATTTTTAGCTAAACTGTCGAAACGTTACCGGTTTCTTACTGAAATGTTTATGCAAGGTAGCCATTGCGAAGAACCGTATCTTAAAGTATAAATACTACCAAGGTGTTACAGACTACACCAAGACGATGATGTGAACACGGAGAATTCTTCGGTACAACATCACACAAAAGGAGTAAGAAAAATGGTACAGGAAAGACTTGAGTACAATATTCTGCTTCATGACACCAAGAATGCCGTTCGTTTCGTTAATGATATGAACACACTTGACGGCGATTTTGACATTCATATGGGCAATTACTTATTCGACGCAAAATCATTACTCGGTGTTTTGAGCATGGATCCACGTCGCATCATGAAACTCGTTGTCTCTTTAAAAAAGAGCACAAAAGAGCAGTTAGATTGCGCACTTCAGCCTTATATTGCATAATCCCCCCCTCGTTTATGTAAGGCTGTTTGCTCTGGCGGGCCTCCCCCCAATTGCCCGCCAGTTTTTATATATTCAACCCTATCGACGCTGTTAAAGGGAAACTTCAACCGGTACGCCACGTGCACGTATCGCTCCGATATGTTTTTGGTATCCCTTTATACAGCTTTTTTTGTTGTCATTTCTTGACTGTATTTTCCAAAAGAAGTAAAATTTTATATTGGCATTAACAAATAAATTAAGTGAGGTCCAATTATGAGCAGTAATTTAAATCTGACTCCGGAATCTGCACATGCTGCCTTGAGAAAGAAGAAAATTTCTAAGGTCACCGGCATCATTCTCTGTATTCTACAGATCCTCGGATGTACAGCACTCATGACGCTTTTAATCAGGTTAAATGTATTACCGATTAAATACGTGATTGCAGGAGGTGTGGTTTTAGCATTAATCAGCTTCTACAACCTGTTCTCACAGTTTACGAAAGTGCGCTGGCTTGGCAAAGTCCTTGCCGTTTTATTAATCATTTTGAGTATCATCGGCGTTTTGTATCTGAACAAAACATACAACGCCTTAAATCAGGTCTCCGGTAACAAGGTCGAGACCACTGATATCGCAATCATTGTAAACAGCAATGATTCCGCACAGACACTTGCCGACGCTAAGAAATACTCCTTCGGTTATGTCGCTGACTTTGATACGGAAAATACCAACAAGGCAATCACCGAAGTAAACAATCGCCTCGGTTCCGGTTCTGACATTATGACGGTTGCCTATAAGTCCTTTGACGAGCTTCAGACCGCTCTTTATAACAAGCAAGTACAGGCAATTTTCATGAACGAATCTATGCGCTACAAGATGGAAGAAATCGATGCTGACTTCTCCACAAAGACTCGCGTTCTTGATAAGGTAACGATTACAAAGGAACTGAAAGAAGCAGTGAAAAAATCGGCTGATGAGCCATTTGCACTCTACATTGCAGGTAACGATGAAGAAGGTGCTTTAGTATCTTCCGGTCGTAATGATGTAAATCTCCTTGCAGTTGTAAATCCAAAATCTCATCAGATTTTGCTGATTACAACCCCACGTGATTCCTACGTTGATATCTTACAGAACGATGATGCAGGCACTATCGCAAAGGATAAGTTAACACATGCCGGTATTTACGGCGTTGAGCATTCTATGGATGCTTTAAACAGACTTTATGGTATTCAGCCGGATTACTACTTCCGTCTGAACTTCACCGGATGCGTTGGTATCGTCGATGCCTTAGGTGGTATTACAATTGACTCCAAGGTAGAGTTCACAACAACACCTGATACATGGCCGGATCCAATTCATTTTGAAATCGGTGAAAATAAGGTGGATGGTATCGAAGCGCTTGCTTTCTGCAGAGAACGTAAGGCATTCGCAAGAGGTGACTTCCAGCGTGGTGAAAACCAGATGGTTGTCATGCAGGCAATTATCGATAAGGTATCCTCTCCTGATATTCTTACTCATTACATGCAGGTACTTGATGCAATCGATGACATGTTTGTCACCAGCATGCCAAGTGAGAAGATTACAGAACTCGCTCGTACAACCTTAAACAGCACAGAAGGCTGGAATGTACAGACTTACTCCGCACAGGCCGCTTCTACAGGCAGCGCCTACAGTGCCCTCGAAAAGATGAATCTTTCCATGGTATTCTTAAACGATGATTCCATCAAAATTGCAAAGGAAATGGTTGCCAAGATTAACAATGGCGAGAAGTTCGATGTTGATGCTTATTCTGAATCCAGAATGGCGCAGTTAAAGGAAGCTTCCAAGGCAGGAACTGCTACAACCAAGGCAGCAACTACAGTAAAAGCTCAGTAATTCATAACAAAAACAAAGGGAATCGCATTCTTCCGGTGCGATTCCTTTTTTCTTTACAAAAAACGCCCTTCAGTCTCCTGCTTAATTAAGATTATTCATCTCATTATCCGGTACACCAGTGTTCTCTACAGTTTATCTTAATTATATAAGTAATGTTCTTTTTTACTTGACTTTAGTAAGTTAAAATTCTAAAATCTGAAATAAATTAAGGCTAATGCACAGATAAAGTAAATTATCTGCACGCGACCTGATTCATAATGAGAGGCAAAGGCGCCATGTATTTCTGTTCAAGGAGATACATGACGTCTTTTTATTTGCCACGTTTGGGAGGAAAATTATGTTTGATGTAAGAAGAACAACAAAAGCTGCGTACGGTTATAATGCTTTAAACGAGCACGATGCCTGTGGTATCGGCGCATGCGTAGATATTAAGGGTAGAAAGAGCCATAAGATTGTATCCGATGCCCTTTCCATTGTTGAGCGCTTAGAGCACCGTGCAGGTAAGGATGCTGAAGGAAAGACAGGAGACGGTGTCGGGATCATGACACAGGTCCCACATACCTTTTTAAAGAAAGCGGTTAAGAAGCTTGGCATCGAGCTCGGTGAAGAAAGAACCTATGGTGTCGGTATGTTCTTTCTCCCTCAGGATGAGACAAAGAGAGAGCGTGCCAAGAAGATGTTTGAGGTGGTAACAGAGAAAGAGAACCTCACCTTCCTTGGCTGGCGTGAAGTACCGGTTGACCCTTCCGTTCTTGGTCCAAAGGCATTAGAGTGCATGCCTTCTATCTGGCAGGCATTTATTCAAATTCCGGCTGACACGAAAACCGGTATTGATTTCGACCGCCGTCTTTACGTCCTTCGCAGAGTCTTTGAACAGAGTAACGATACAACTTACGTATGTTCTCTTTCAAGCAGAACCATCATCTACAAAGGAATGTTTTTAGTGGATCAGCTCCGTTCTTTCTATAAGGATTTACAGGATGAAAGCTATACTTCCGCTTCTGCCCTGGTACATAGCCGTTTCTCCACGAACACCTTCCCTTCCTGGGAGCGCGCTCATCCATATCGTTTCATCGTTCACAACGGCGAAATCAACACCATCCGCGGTAACACCGATAAGATGTACGCCAGAGATGAAACCATGGACTCTCCTCTCTTAAGAGAGCAGGCAGCGAAGCTCTTCCCTGTTGTTTCCACAAGTGGTTCTGATTCCGGCATGCTTGATAACACCTTAGAGTTCCTGACCATGAATGGCATGGATCTCGCCAAGGCTGTTATGATTACAATTCCTGAACCATGGGAACATAACACAAACATGAATCAGAAAAAGAAAGACTTCTATCAGTACTATGCAACAATGATGGAGCCATGGGATGGTCCTGCTTCCATCCTCTTCTCTGATGGCGATGTGGTTGGTGCCGTCCTTGACCGTAATGGCCTCAGGCCATCCCGTTACTACGTTACAAAGGATGGTGTGTTAGTCCTTTCCTCAGAGACCGGCGTGCTTCCTGTCGATGAATCTGAGATTGTAAAGAAAGACCGGCTGCATCCTGGCAAGATGCTTCTTGTCGATATGAAAGAAGGACGCATCATTGATGATACTGAGCTTAAAAGTCGCTACATCAACACAAATCCTTATGGCGAATGGCTTTCCGGCAACCTGGTTCATTTAAACAGGTTAAGAATTCCAAATATAAGAATCAACGAAATCACCGGCGATGAATTAAAGACCCTGCAGCGTGCCTTTGGCTACAGCGTGGATGAAATCATGAAGGCGATTCGTCCGATGGCGGAAAATGCTACAGAGAAGATTGAGGCGATGGGTATTGATACCGCGCTCCCTATGTTAAATCCGGACAATCATCCTCTGTTCCATTACTTTAAGCAGCTTTTCGCTCAGGTAACAAACCCACCTATCGACACGATTCGTGAGGAGATTGTCACTTCCACTTCCGTCTACCTTGGAACCAGTGGAAACCTGCTTGAAGAGAAGAACAGCAACTGTAACGTCTTAAAGATTCAGAATCCGATTCTTTCCGATACCGATCTGCTAAAGATTAAGAACATCAAAAAGAAGGGCTTTAAGTCTGTTACCATTCCAATCACTTACTATGTTGGAACAAAGCTTGAGAAAGCTCTCGACTACCTCTTCATCGAGGTTGACAGAGCCTTTCGTGATGGCGCCAATATCATCATCCTCTCTGACAGAGAGGTCGATGAAAACCATGTTGCCATTCCATCTTTGCTTGCTGTTTCTGCTTTAAACAGACACCTTGTTAACACCCGTCGTCGCCAGAGTCTCTCAATTATCTTAGAGAGCGGCGAACCTTGCGAAGTTCATCATTTCGCAACCCTGCTCGGCTACGGTGCTTCCGCAATTAATCCATACCTGGCACACGAGACCATCCGTGGTCTGATTGCAGCTGGTACCTTAAATAAGGATTATTACGCAGCAGTCAACGATTACAACCATGCCGTTCTTTCCGGTATTGTTAAAATTGCAGGAAAGATGGGTATTTCCACAATTCAGTCCTACCAGGGTTCTGCTGTATTTGAAGCCATTGGTCTGAATAAGGAACTGATTGATAAGTACTTTACAGGAACTGTCTGCCGAATCGGCGGTCTGTCCTTAGAGATGCTCGAAGAGGAAATCGAAAAGCATCACAATGAAGCCTTTGACCTCATGAATAAAGAGAAGAAGGCTGCTCCTAAGGTATTAAAAGAAGCCCATCTTTTCGATTCAAAGATCATTCATAAGCTGCAGGAAGCAACCTGGAACAACAACTACGAAACCTACAAAGAGTATTCTGCAATGCTTGAGAACCAGGACCAGCACATCACCATCCGCTCTCTTCTTGATTTTAAGCCTGCAAAAAATGCCATTTCACTTGATGAGGTAGAGTCCGTTGATTCCATCGTAACCCGCTTTAAAACCGGTGCGATGAGCTATGGTTCCATTTCAAAGGAAGCACATGAAGCGCTTGCCCTTGCGATGAACTCCATTCACGGAAAGAGTAACACCGGTGAAGGTGGTGAGGACGAAGAGCGATTAGCTTCTGCCGGAACCGATCATGACAGCTGCTCTGCAATCAAGCAGGTTGCATCTGGTCGTTTTGGTGTCACAAGCCGTTACCTGCTCTCTGCGAAGGAAATTCAGATTAAACTGGCACAGGGTGCGAAGCCCGGTGAAGGAGGACATTTGCCGGGAGGAAAGGTATATCCATGGATTGCGAAGACTCGTCGAAGCACACCAGGTGTATCCTTAATCTCCCCACCTCCTCATCACGATATCTATTCCATCGAGGATCTGGCCGAGTTAATCTATGATTTAAAGAATGCAAACCGTAAGGCGACCATCTCCGTCAAGCTAGTTTCTGAAGTAGGCGTTGGTACTGTCGCAGCCGGTGTTGCCAAGGCCGGTGCAGGCGTTATCCTGATTTCCGGATTTGATGGTGGTACAGGCGCTGCTCCAAGAAACTCCATCTCCAATGCCGGACTTCCGTGGGAGCTTGGTCTTGCAGAGGCTCATCAGACCCTTGTTATGAACGGACTTCGTGATCACGTTCGTATTGAAACCGATGGCAAATTAATGACCGGCCGCGACGTTGCTGTTGCAGCGATGCTCGGTGCCGAGGAATACGACTTTGCCACTGCTCCACTGGTAACGTTAGGCTGCGTCATGGCCCGTGTCTGCAACTTAGACACCTGTCCGATGGGTATCGCTACACAGAACCCTGAGCTTCGCAAGCGCTTCAAGGGCAAGCCGGAATACGTTGTTAACTACATGAAGTTTGTTGCAGAAGAACTGCGAGAAATCATGGCTCAACTTGGAATCCGCACAGTCGATGAGTTAGTCGGCAGAACCGACCTCCTTGTTAAGAAGACAAATCTTCCGGAGCATGAACAGCCAATCGATCTTTCCGCTATTTTAAACAACCCATATGCTGGAAAGAAGAAGATTCCTGTAATCTTCAATGAGAAGAAAGCCTATCCATTCCACTTAAATCGCACGTTAGATGAAAAGGTTCTGTTAAAAAAGTTTGCTCCTGCTATTCTGGAAAATGAACCAAAGTCCCTTTCCATCTCTGTTTCAAACACAGACCGTGCCTTCGGTACTATCCTCGGTTCTGTAATCACGGACACTTTAGGTGAGAAGGTGAAAGAAAATCAGTATGTCGTAAACTGTAAGGGCGCAGGTGGCCAGAGCTTTGGTGCCTTCATCCCATCCGGTCTGACCTTATCTCTTTCCGGTGATGCAAACGATTACTTTGGTAAGGGACTCTCCGGTGGTCTCTTAGCTCTCTTCCCTCCGAAGGAAGCTGGCTTTGTGGCAGCAGACAACATCATTGCCGGCAATGTCTGCTTATACGGTGCTACTTCCGGTAAGGCATTCATCGCAGGTATCGCAGGAGAACGTTTTGCTGTTCGTAACTCCGGTGCCATCGCCGTTGTTGAAGGAATTGGCGATCATGGTCTTGAATACATGACCGGTGGTAAGGTTGCTATTCTCGGACCTGTCGGGAATAACTTTGCCGCTGGAATGAACGGCGGTATCGCTTACGTCTTTGATGAAAACAATGATCTGTATGCAAAGTTAAATCAGGATCTGGTTTCCTATGAAGAACTGGATAACAAGTATGATGTTGAAGAATTCAAGTCTCTGATTATGGAGCATGTAAAATACACCGGTTCCGTACTTGGACAGACCATTCTTGAGAACTTCGAAGAATATCTTCCAAAATTCAAGAAGGTCATTCCAAACGAATACCGTAGTATGATTGAACGCATTACAGCACTCGAAGAACGCGGCCTCTCTGCGGAACAGGCAGAAATGGAAGCTTTTTACGATTTCAAGGCGGGAAAATAAATAATCATCAATCAAAATAGCTGACAGAGAGGAAGACCTCTCCGTCAGCCTTTTTATTAATGCACTCTGACCTGTCCTTTATGCCAGGCCAACTTTTTCATTTTCATAGGTCTTTTTGATTTCACCATCACTGATTTCAATAATTTCATCGCTAAGATAGTTAAGCTCTTCCGTATCATGACACGCAATGATACACAGTGCTCCGCGGCTCTTCTCTTCACTCAAAATATCTCGTACCAGCTTCGCACCGGCTTCATCTAACGCATTAATCGGCTCATCCAGAATCAGAAGTTTTGGATGCTCCATAATCGCTGCTGCGATTCCTAATCTCTGCTTCATACCTAGTGAATACTTTCTGTACGTTCTCTTATCATCCGGGTCTAAACCAACTCTTTGAATTGCCTCCCGAACCTCCTTTTCCCCAACCTTTTTTTGAATATCAGCTAACATCTTCAGATTTTTATATCCGGTATAATTCTTTAAAAACGCTGGATTCTCCAGAAGTAAGCCAACACTGTCCGGGAAGGATTTCTTTTCTCCAAGCACATAATCATCAATCTGTACAGAACCTTTTGTTGGAACAATCAGGCCACAGATTGCCCGCATTAACATTGTTTTACCGGAACCATTCTTTCCCTTAAGACCATAAATCTTACCTCCGGAAAGTGTAAGATTAACATTTTTTAACACCTCTGACTGATTCAGAGTTTTTGAATAATTTTCAATTATAATCTTCATAATTCCCACCTAATAGATATCTCTTTTTCTTACACACACACATCCAAAAAAGACAGAAGAAACTGCCAGGACTACCGCCAGGATGAGACCAAATGAAAGACTGACCCTGGAACCGACAAATTTATTCAGTCTAAGTAGCATCTGGTAATTTCCAAACAACCACTTATTTTTAATAAAAACTGAACTGATTTCCATTGCCATCACAGCTGCAACAGATAAAACCGGTCCTGTTATCAACGAAAGCATATTCTGAAACAGACAAATGGATACAGCAAATACAATCTGAAAAACAACCGTAATAAAAAACAGCTCTTCACCATGCATATTCCATGTCCTTACTCCTAAGGAATATGTGCTAAACGCATCATGCACGCCAAGTCCACCGCCTGATATCAGGCCAAATAAAAGGCATTCCAAAACAATCAGAAAATACGATAGAACAACTGTCACAATTATAGAGATACAACGACTGATCCACCATTCATATCGATTTTTGAATTTTAAAAAAACATGCTCATTTCCTCTTAGCTTCAGGGAACTAATGTCACTTACCAAGAGTAAAACAAGAAATTGAATCCCCATAAAACCAGGATCTACAGGAATATAGAATGTATCTTTGGATATTTTAACTTCTGTCGTCCCTTTGCAAAGATTCACTAAAAAGTCCAACATTCCAGGTTGTATGAAACCAATCTTCTCCGTTATAAACGTAAGTTTCGTTATTCGAATCAAACTAAAATTGCTCAATGTCACAAACAGAATCAAAAGAATAAATCGAAATTTGCGCTCCAAATTTACTCTTTTAATTAATGACATCAGTTTATGTCCGCCATAATTCATAAAAAATCTTTTTTTTGAAAGCACCGGAATCCAAGCCCTAGAACAAGTGATATCACTATGCATGTATATACTCCTTTAAGCATCGCATATAAATAAGATTGATACGCTGACATTCCAAGATGCATCCAGCTAATCAATCCAATTCTTCCACCGAATAGTCTTTCCAGCCCTAAAGATATAATAAAAATGATAATAGGAATCGACACGTTTTTTACTACCATCCATAATATAATGCTGATCAGCCCTGTTATCCACAATATAAGAAACAGACTCACTGATGTTAACAATACCACCAGAGACAGTGAAGTATCCAGGCAATATCTTTGATCAGCAGATGAAGCTGAGCATAAGTAAAAATAGCTATCCATTGAATCCCAATTGATTGGTCTAGTCAGGTACCTGCGATTCATTACAGCCGAAGTACCAATTATCATTGCAGTCCCCAAAATAGCATTCACTGCGGTTTGCTTTACACACTTTATCCAGATAGTATTTCTATCCTTTTCATGAACTACCCTTCCTGGCTTAGAATCCCCATATATCAGTAGTAAATTCCATACAGCGATAGCAGGAAGAGTAACGAAAAAGGGTCTCATTGATCCTGACAACACAATGACATCAGCAAAACATATTACTCCATGAAGTTGCAACAATGCCTTTCTGACAAAATAAGAATAATGCAATCCCAGAATTAACAGGACAACCACTGCTAAAACATTTTTCTTTTTCACGATAGTCTCACCTTCACAAGTTCCGGGAATTCTGATAACACAAGTTCATATTCACTGTTACGAATGTTGTTCCACTGTTTCTTTGTAAATAAAGCTTTTTTCAGAGGGATTGCTGTATAATATATTTTTTCTTCATCCGGCTTTACTTTTAGTCCCTTATTCACAGACTTAATTGCGACATTATCAGATGCATTTGTGAATGCACCTGACTGAACATGGACATTGCTGCATCGAAACGAATGTTCCTCAGCAGTGTTATTCTTCACATCAATTTCTGCCACAAGCAGGAGATCCTCATCATCCCAGACGATTGCATCTGTATTCATTTGAGAATACTTTTGTTTCACATCATCCCTCGAGTATATCCCATGTTGTTGAACAGTAATATCGAGCTGCTTTAACTGAAACGTCTCATTACTGTTAAAAGTAACTTCATTTACTTTTACTGCATTCTGATTTACCTTAATGATTCTTAGAACAATACATAAGCAAAACACGGCAGTAATCATTCCAAACATCAGAACTTTCCCCTTTATTCTCATATTACATCCTCTCTTTTGGCCCCTTTTTTGATAAGGATATATGCATGAATCAAAAGAATTACAGCTAATTGAATCGCTATCATCCATAGCGAATCCACCTTAAAATTCCCTGACATTTTAAAATATTCCCTAGGCGTTGGCACGGAAGATGCCAAGGTATCAATTACAATTCCTGATCCCATGTACAAAGCAAACGGAAATAGCATCACTACAAATCGGTTTTCGAATAGAAAAGCTGCCGGGACACATAACGTATTCAACAAACCGAACCAGAACGAAGTCCAGATGATGTTAATCACAATATACTCCCATGTATTCTTATAGAACATTTCTCCAAATATTGACTGCTCAAAAATCAGATACTGGCTGCTAGCTGCATATACCTTTTCTACCGGGATAGTGCAAAGATTAAGAATGAGCGAAACAACCATCGGAATTGCCGCCAAAACTGCACCTACACAAAACAATGAGATCAGTTTAGCGAATAAATACTGTCTCTTTCCGGATTTAATCATCAGTCCATTTACAAAATGATTATTGTAATCAAGATACGTTGAATCACCATACGAAATCACAGCAAGCAACGGCATAATCATGAAATATATCATCGATGTAACATTTATCCCTATTGGAAACCATAAAGAAATTGCTCCCGGTAACGAGCCTGTCTTATCTGTATTTTTCGAATACATTTCCATCCACCTGTATAATGTACGAACGCCGGGTATCGTAGTATTTATTTCATGAAATACAGTTAATCCAAGGCATATGAATAGTGCACAGAAAAATGCTTTGTTTTGAAATGCTCTTTTTAATTCAAATCTAATTATACTCCTCATCGTTTCTTTCTAAAAAAGAGCAAACAAAACCACTGGTTCTGATTCGCTCTTTTTATTCCTTACTATTATTTTACATTATCAACTTCAATAAAATACAAACTGCCATCAATTTCAGATTCGTCCACATCTTTAAACAATACGTTTACTGTCGATGAGTTTGGACACCAGAATAATTTCTCTTCACCTCGTTCAACTCGTTCAACTGCTTCGGTTCTGATAAAGCTAATCGTTTCAACTTTGATTACTGAATTAGCCGGAATCAGGCAATCGCCGGAAATTTCACCTTGTTCTGATAATACCCTATGAGCTAACGAACCTAATGATTGTTTAGGCTGATATAAACCAGCAGCTGGATCAAATGTATATAAACGTCCACTGGTCAATCCCCATTTAGTATCATTTGAGTCCATATTTCTCATCTCAGAAATAATCTTGAAACATGATTGATTTGATGCAAAGGCTTTTTCCAGTCTTGCAACAACGTCATCACTAAAATACGAAAGCTCTTCTGCTAAATCTTCCATTGAACCGACTGCTTCTACGGATTCCACTTTAACATCTATCTCTCTCTGTTGGGGAATACATGGAACATTTGTATAATGCTTCCAACCTGATTCATCGGTTATCCAGCGGCTAACATCTACATAACGGGTATCTCGTACAGTTTTTGTATTAGTAGTCTTTGCATCCGTTTTTTTTGACTCCTCGTTGCTTTTTACCGTATCATCAATCTGCTTGATATCTGAAGAAAAAGTCCCTTTCATATACCAAAAAATGATTAGGAAAGCGAATACAAGGCAAGCAATTATCGTTATTATTTTTTTCATATATTCCACTTTCATTCTGTATCAGTATTCCATCCAACCTGCAACCCTTTTTAAAAATCTCATAAGTTTTCCTCCTATATTTTTATTACTTAACACGTGAAAATATGATATTTATATTTTATTATTCGTTCATCAATATGTCGAATGTATACTACAAATAATAATAAAAAACATCTGCCACACTTTCTCAAGTGCAGCAGATGTTTCATCGCGCTTATTTAGCCCTGCAATCCCTTGCTCTGGCGCTCCATGTCTTCTACAACAATGTCATAGATTTCACCTAAGGATCTGCAATATTCAAGAACCCGCCATGGCTCGTTTGTATGGAAGTGAATCTTAATTGGATCTCCATCTCCACCAACACAAAGCAGGCAGTCTCCCTTAAAGTTTTCTGTAAAGTAATCTCCGATTACATCTTCATCAAGATCATCTCCATCAATCAGAAGCTGTGTATCATAACGAAATTCAAGCATAATAGCCCTCCACTTATTTAAATTAATACTGTCATCCAGCTATCATACTGTAGCACATTAGTTCTTCGCCTTCAATGGCACAATACGGAAAGAGAGCTTTCGAGACTCTTTGGCAGATAACTTAAATGCATCCTGTAATGGTGCTCCCCAGGAATCATCCCCGCCAACACCCTGCGTGCAGGAAGTCAGACGAAGCCAGGTATAGGACTTCTCCGGAAGCTCATATCCATGCATCGCCTCCTCTAAGGAAAGAGCCGAAACCGGCAGGCAACTGAACGAAATCAGCTCCGGATGCGCTTCAATACGGATTCCGGTGCGTACCGTACCGGCATTAGCAAGACCAAAGAGCTGCGCCGCCTTGGCCTTCGCCTTTACGTCCTCATGGTACAGTTCTAGGAATCTCACCCCTTCGTGATTGCCACATTCCTGCGGAATCAGGTAAGGTGCCAGACTCTTCTCCGGCGTTGTCTCAAATAAATCAAGACGCACACCGTTCATGCGGTCGATATAATTCTCCTCCGGTCCGTAACCATAATAGCGGACGTTCGTGAGGTCCTTCTTTAACTTCCATTCCATTCCAAACTGAGGCATGCTCTCTTCTGCAGTAATTCCCGGATACTCTGCCTCAACAAGCATCGTACCGTCATTCTTTACGGTATAGATGATCTTGCAGACAAACTTCTCCGGATATTTGCTGGCGTGCGAGGTCATAATCTTCACCCCGTCATCTACATATTCATATTTAAAGGAGCCAGGAACATAGTGGTTTCCACGAGTTGCCGCAAGCCAGCCGGCATCCTCGTATTCCGCCCCTCTGCCCTTTTCATTATCCGTATAAGCTCTGAAGAACGTCAACTTCGGAGTCCTTGTTACATACTCTGTTCCATCATACACATAGGAAATAATACCGCCTTCGCTCTTCGAGAACATCATAAAGAACGGTACATTAAGAGGCGTTACGCCACGCACTCCAAGGTTAATATCGCCTTCAATTACCTCAAACTTCGCCTTTTGTTCATCTGTTGCACGGCTTGGAATCTGGGCTGTTTCATCCCAGAAGTCTAATACTTTCTGGGCAAATGCTACTTCGTGCCCCATTTCTCCGCACAGTCCGGCTTTCTTTAACCGGCACGATACAGTAATGACAAACTCGCCCGGGCCGATGTCCTTTTCCTCGATTTTTGGAAGTCCCGCACGAACGCATTTGCCAGGCTCGCACTCTAACGTATATTCCACAGAGCGAACGGTCTTGCCTTCATGACTCAGTTTCGCCTTGAAAATATATCCACTTAAATCGCTGAACAGGTTGCGATTTTCCACAATAAAACCATGTTCTTCGATGGTAATACTAACAGGTGCATACAGTTGCTTCACTTCTGCCATCTTAGGAGAAATCGTACGGTCCGCATAGACAATGCCATCCGTGCAGAAGCAGTAATCTGTCGCTCTCTCATCAAAATCGCCGCCATACGCCAGGTGTCTTGTGTGATCCGGCATTTCCTGCATCAATGCCTGGTCGATGTAATCCCAGATAAATCCGCCCTGATACTTTTCGTACTTGTCCTCAAGGTCGGTATAAAGCTTCATTCCGCCGACAGAATTGCCCATAGCATGCATGTACTCGCAGGAAATATAAGGCTTCTTCGGATCATTCTCAAGATACTCCACGATATCCTGTGGCTTTGCATACATTCTCGATTCCATATCAGAAATGTCGTCAAAGTCACGATTCCAGAATACGCCTTCATAGTGAACAAGGCGATCCGGGTCCGTTTCATGGAAATACCTGGTCATGTTTCGGATGTCTTCTCCGGCATAGGACTCGTTTCCGCAGCTCCAGATCAGAACACTCGGATGATTCTTATCACGCTCTAACATGGACTTTGCGCGGTCTAAGACCACTTCGGCCCATGCAGGGTCAGATCCCGGTACATTCCAGGATGGTTCGCACACGCCCAGCTTCTGCCAGGAACCATGTGACTCCATATTCGTCTCATCAATCAAATAGATTCCATTCTCATCACAGAGCTGATACCACAGGCTCTGATTCGGATAATGGCAGGTTCTGACTGCATTGATGTTATTTGTCTTTAAAATCTTAATGTCACGAAGCATGTCATCCTTTGTGATGGCACGCCCCCGGTTCATATTGAATTCATGACGGTTCACACCGCGGAAGATAATACGCTTTCCATTCAGCTTCATAACGCCATCTTCCATGGCAAATGTCCTGAATCCAACCTTGGTTCTTGCGGTCTCAATGATTCGTTCTTTATCATCCTTACAAACCAGGTCCAGTTCATACAGATAAGGATCTTCTCCTGACCAGAGATGCGCTTTTTCAAGGACGTATTCAACGTTCCTCACATCCCCTGCAAGTTCCTGTTCAAAGACCGGGACGCTCTGCTTATCCTTTAACACAACATCAATCGTTGCAGGATTTTCGCCCCAGATACTAAAGTCAGCTCGAAACGTGCCATCTGCCCTCGCATGAACAAAAACATCCTGAACATGTGTCTTTGGCTTAGCGATTAAATATACACTTCGAAACAGCCCAGAGAAACGCCACATATCCTGATCTTCAATCCAGCTCGACTTGCTGCGAAGGAAGTTAATGACCGTCAGGCGATTCTTCTCCTTAAGAAAAGGCGTTACATCAAACTCGGAAGGAGTAAAGCTGTCTTCCGCATAGCCCACAAACTGTCCGTTTAACCAGACTGCGATTGCAGATTCTGCACCTTCAAATCGCAGCACATACTGGGCAGGATTCACATGCCACAGTTCTTCTGCTGTAAAATCAAGCAGATATACGGCAGTCAGATTTTCACGCTTTGAGATAAATGGCGGTCTTAAATTGTCTCTGCCATCCCATGGATACATGGTGTTGATGTACTGAATCTGGCCGTGGCCCTGCAACTGCAGGTGTCCCGGAACCGTGATATTCTGAAATCCCGCCGGTTCCACGCCAAAGATATAATTCTCCTTATAGCCCCCATTTTCAAAGAATTCCTGTGGAACCTCATATGGATTCGCCCATATTCTCACCTTCCAGGTTCCATCGAGATTCTTCACGAGTTCCTTTTTGTTGTCATCCGTCACAAAAAACTCATGGTCAGAATGTGCGGACAGGCGATTTTTGTACACGACGCCTAAGTCCTCCAACCATGAGAGGTTAAAATTTTCTCCCATTTTACACGCTCCTTCATTTGTTCACTAACAATAATGTATACTCATTATTGCACGAACCCGCGGTAATTTCAATAAACAGCTCATCGTCAGCATGCCCAATCACAAAAGGAGTCAACTTTCGCCATTTCACACTTTTTTCACAAAGCAAACGTAATTCAAACACAATTCCCCTGTAATATAAGGACCATAGAACAGAGGAAGGTTCAATACGAATCCCCTAAATTCGTTATTCCCCCTTACAATCCTTTCTCTGTTCTATATGAATTTTTTCATACTTTCCCCCTCATTTTGGTGGTTCCCTAAGCCACCAGTTGTGCAAGATCGTGAACTTGCACTGACGCTCCCCCTAAGCGTCAAAAAGCCGGTGCCTGTGCACCGGCTTTTATTATATACGTCCTAGCCCTTTGTTTACGGTTTAAACTTCATCATCCTGATAGAAACGAATCGTTTCACAGAATTCTAAGATATCTTCATCTGCAACGGAGGTAACAGGTGACTTTACAGAAAGCTCTGCTGCTACATCATTATTCGCATTCAAGCGATCTGTCAGCTTTTCAATCATCTTCGCATCATTACCGCTTGCGCTTGTTCCAAAGAGGAAAATTCTTTTTCCCTTTAATCTTACAGAGAAAAGGAAGGAATTGATGGCCGGAGGAAAGGTGCCTGCCCAGACCGGAGAACCGATTACAACCGTATCATACTGATTGAAATCCACGTCGAATTTCTCAAGCTTGACGCGTTCTCCCTTAAGAGCGCTCTTTCCACCTTCAAAATACTTTTTTAAACCTGTTCTTGCCGGTTCTTTCCTTGGCTTTAACTTTAAAAGATCCGCCTTCATTTCCGCAGCAATTTTCTCTGCTACATATTCTGTGTTTCCCTCAAAGGAATAGTAAACAACAATTGTGTTATGTTCTTTCATTTTAACCCCTCACTTTTCTTTAGTTGTCATCGTGATCATTTCGTTTTGTCCTTTTGACTTCTATCATACCCTGTGTTTTCTTTCTTCCAAGCACAATCTGGATTGCAACACTGACTGCAACAAGTGCAAGGCCGATAGCATCTGTAAGAAGTCGAGGATCAATCAGTGCAAGACCGCCGGCTGCAATCATAACTCTTACAATCGGACTCATCTTCACCCTCAGGAAACCTTCGAGTGCTGTAGAAACTCCGAAAATACCAATCAGAGATGTAATACAAATCTGAATAACCTGACCTGGATTCGTGTCAATTAATAAGAGCTGTGGACTGAAGCAGAACACATAAGGCACGATAAATACGGCAATCGCAAGCTTAGTCGCGTTGAATGCCGTATTCATCGGATTACTCTTCGCAATCGCTGAACCGGCATAGGCTGCAAGTGCAACTGGTGGAGTGATATCTGCAACGATACCGAAGTAGAATACGAAGAAGTGTGCTGCAAGTGCAGGAACACCCATACGAATGAGAATTGGTGCACATGTAGCCGCCATGATGCAGTAGTTCGCTGTGGTAGGAACACCCATGCCCAGCACGATACAGCAAAGCATTGTCAGAATCAGAGCGATAATCAGACGACCATTTGCCACGGTAACAATTGCATTAATCAGCTCATTGGCAAGTCCTGTCATTGTGATGGAACCGGAGATGATACCGGCAACACCGCAGGCTGCTGCAACTGTGATGGCACCCTGTCCACCGGAAGCAAGTGCATCCAGGATTTTCGCAGGTGTGATTCGATTCTCCTTATCAAAGAGGCTGACTATGATAGCAAGTACAATGGCGAAGGAAGCCGCTCTCTGCATGGTCATCATGTTTGTGGAAACCCAGATAACAAGCATCACGAGAGGAAGGAGGAGGTATATCTTCTTCATCAGCTTTGAAAGCTTAGGAAGATTCTCCTTTGGAATTCCGTGAAGATTCAGCTTCTTTGCTTCTAAATGTACGGAAATGAAGATCCCGACAAAGTACATCACAGCCGGTAAGATGGCTCTTACGATAATGTTCGAATATGGAACACCGACGAAATCGGCCATCAAGAAGGCTGCCGCACCCATGATTGGTGGCATAATCTGTCCACCTGTGGAGGACGCTGCTTCTACTGCCCCGGCAAATTCCGGTGAATAGCCGGTCTTCTTCATCATTGGAATGGTCACGGAACCGGTTGTTACAGTATTACCAACAGAAGAACCAGATACCATACCGCAAAGTGCGGAGGAAATAACGGATACCTTCGCAGGACCGCCGGCATACTTACCGGCAACGCTGTTGGCCAGATCAATGAAGAACTGAGATACACCGGTCTTCTCTAAGAATGCACCGAAGATAATAAATACGACGATGTATTTGGAACAGACATTTACCGGTGTAGAGAAGATTCCTTCTTTGGTGTAGAAAAGGTTTCTCACATAGTAACGAATTCTGCCGTAGGCATCCGGATTTGTGAGTCCGTAGGACATGGCATAGACCATAAAGAACCCTGCAACGACTAGGATTGGAATGCCGACACAACGTCTTGTAATTTCAATTAATGCTAATACGCCGATGACACCGATGACAATCTGCATTGGTGTAAAGCGGGTTCCCTGCTGAATGATGGTTTTGGCATTCAGCATGAAGTAAAAGTATGCGCCGGAGCCCACTGCCATACCGATGACATCGTACCATGGCATGTAGTTGGCTTTCTGCTCACCCTTTTTCGCCGGGTAGATTAGGAAGCCCAGTACAATGATCATTCCCATGAAGGAAGTCAGACGAATTTCTTCAAGGAAGGTTGCAAACAGTGTGACATAAATGCAAAACAGGGAAAATGCCGCCATAATGCATTTGATGATGATTCCGGGTGTGCCATCCCAGACGCGGGTGTTGGATTCGCGGTCATACTTACGCATGACATCGTCTAAGTTTACACTCTGTTCTTGTGTCTTACTCAAAGCTGCCCGCCTCCTTTACTGCGTATTGACGGAAACACCGTGTTCTTCGTAGTACTTTGCAGCACCACTGTGAAACGGAACTGAGATGCCCTCTGTCGCATTCTTAACAGAAAGCTCCTTGCCCTTGGCATTTTCCGTGGTAATTTCTTCTTTATGGTCAAAAATGGCCTGTGTCAGACGATAGACAACGGCTTCATCTACGTCTTTCTGAACAATTAAGGTCGCCTTAACGGTGACGGTAGAAATTGCCTCCGGCTGGCCGGGATAGGTATTGGCCGGGATTTCGTAAGCAGAGTAATATGGATCGTCCTTTAACATCTTTTCACGAAGTTCTCCGTCAATTGGAACCAGCTTTACACCGTTTGTCGTTGCAAGCTCTGTAATAGCCGTAGTTGGTGCACCTGCTACGATGAAGGCTGCATCAATCTTGCCGTCCTTTAAGGCTTCCTTACTGTCTTCAAAGGACTGATACTGTGGTCTGATATCAGACTCTGTCAGGCCTGCTGCCGCAAGAACATCCTGTGCGTTGAAATTAACGCCGGAGCCGGGTGCTCCGATGGATACGCTCTTGCCCTTTAAGTCAGCAACGGATTTGATGCTGCTGTCCATGGTGATGAGCTGAACGGTTTCTGCATACAGGCCGCCGATCACACGGAAGTCCTGTGTTCCGATTCCGTTAAATGCACGGGTATCATTCCATGCATAGGTCATAACATCGGACTGCACGATACCAAGCTGATAATCGCCATCTTCAATACTTTGGATATTTGCCTTGGAAGCATCAGTAGAAACCGCTGTGACGCTTGCTTCTGCGTATGTTTTCATATACTGAGCAAGTACGCCGCCGTAGGCATAGTATGTACCGGCTGTACCGCCGGTACCCATCATGAGTCGATTCTTTGTGCCGCATCCGGTTGCAAGAGTTGCAACAAGAAGCAGGCTTAAAAGAACTGCCATTTTCCTTTTCATCATTTTCATTTTATTCTCCCTTTTTGTGGGGCCATCTTTGAACTGCTTCCTTTCTATCAAAAGCCATACCAGTGTTCAAGCATACCCGCCGAAGATACTTGATTATACCATAGTTTCAGGGTCTCTCACAAGGACATGAAAAACCGCGCCACAACTGGCTCTGTCAGTTTAGCGCGGTGAACTGGTCTACATTTTTTCACGTTTCTGCTTTGTCACCATCCGGGTCGCAAAAATTCGCAGTCTTTCAGTCTCAGGTCAGCCTCCGTCACTTCTCATCAACTGCCGGCTTCGGCCTCAATCTGTTCTGCCATCAAGTCATCAAACATTTCCTCGTTGATTGGAAGTTCGACACGCTTTCCCTCCCATGCTGACATGTAAGCAGCACTGCTTAAGTGCACGGCCTTTGTACCTTCTGTTCCATCACACATCAGCTCACTTCCATTTAACACCGCTTTCCCGAAGTTTTCAAGTACCCCAAGATAAACTTCTGGTCCCGGGTCCTTTGGCAGGTCCAGCTCAACTTCGGAAACTAAGAGTTCCTCTCTTGAATTCTTTTCTGAAGTCTTCTGATATTCATCAGAATCCGGTGTAAAGCTGTATTCTCGAAGCACGCCATCCTCAAGGCACAGACGACCCTTCGAACCAACGATGGTAAAGCGATCTTCATTCGCCGCTTCTCCTGTCGTAATTACAAAGACACCCGTGAACTTATCCGGATAGCGCATGAGAAGCGTTGCCTCATCATCTACACGGAAATCATTGTATTTGCCAAATGGAATGTCAGCATAGACGCTTTCCGGAAGCCCAAAGACAGAAATCCAGAAATCTAAAATATGCTGCCCCTGATTAATCAATGCTCCGCCGCCTTCTCCGGTCCAGGTGGAGTGCCAGCCTGCAGAGTGATGATAGTGCTGTGTTCGGTAATATCTGCTGGTCACAAGCTCCGCTCTCTTAATTCGCCCAAGCTTTCCGCCCTTCACTGCATCCACAATATACTTATGAGACGGGAAGAGTCTCTGCTGATAGCAAACGCCAAGAAGCACTCCTGCCTCCTTTGCTTCCTCTGCCATTTCCTTAGATTCTTTCAGGCTGACCGCGAGTGGCTTCTCACAAAGCACGTGCTTTTTTCTGGCAAATGCAATTTTTGCGAGTTCATGATGGCTCTTATGTGGCGTAGCAATCAACACGGCATCGAACGTATCCGCATGTGCAAACAGCTCATCTGCCGATTTAAAAATCACCACATCCTGCCCGCCTGCCGCCGAAGCGAGCTCTCGGATTTCATCAGACTTTGCGTCGTTTCTTGCAACCACAGCAGTAAGCTGTGAATTCTCTACATCTCCCGAGAGAAGGTATTTTACATATTTAAGGCCCATGGAACCGACTCCGATCACGGCCCATCTGATTTTCTGCATTATAAAAATTCCTTCCTGTTTACTGTAATTCACGCATTTTCATTGCGACTCTTGCGTCTTCCAATGCCAGTTGCACCGGGTATGCTGCATTGCCGGTCTTTACAAATTCACCTGCATCTTCAAGCACCTGCGCGATGGCAGTCTCATCAGCCGAAAGCCCCGCCATACCATATTTATCATAATAAAGCAGATCCGCACCAACACGGATATCCATAATTTCCTGATACTCAGACCAGTTGGGATTCTCTTCCCCTGTCTTTACTATTCTTGTCATCTGGATGATTGGTTCGCAGACAGCCCTATTTTCTTCATTGAGATAAGAAATCTGTCCGACAATCTGCTTCGCAACACGATCCGTACTGATTTCTGCAATTTCCTTGTCGAAGAACCGAATCAGACCACGGTCGCCCTGGATTTTGATTTCCGGTGTGCAGATTGGACTTCTGTACTCTTCTGGACAGAAATCAAAGTAACATACCTTTCCATCTTCCCATTGAAGCGTCAGATGATCCCATGGCTTCTTTACTGTAACTCCATCCGTATAAGATTCATTACGGGTCAGAGTCCTTGTGATATCAAACTCATGACGCTCTCCTTTGATTGTCACTTCACCCTTCGGTTCAAGAAGTGCTCTTGCAATAGAATATCCATGGTATTCATGGGCATAGGATAAAAACAACATCTCAGGATTGCCAATCTTACCTGATTTAATGAGGCTCGTCAGGGCGAGGATCTGTGGATAGCGGAAATACTGCTCTGCCACATAAATCTTCGCACCTGAGTTCGCCTCACCCTCTATTTCCCGTAAGGTCCCTTCGTCCATTCCGGCCGGTGTTTCAAGCACAACCGGAACGCCCTTACCAAGCCAGTACTTACCGAGTTCAAACAGCAGATCTTTTTTGGCAGCGATAACCACAAAATCGACATTTGCCGCTAAGATACTGTCCTTATCAGCAGTTACATTTATCTCCAGCTCTCCCGATAAAGCTTTCGCTCTCTCTTCTGAGCGGGAAACCATACCAACCAGTTCGAAACGGGAAGACAGAAGTTTAGCGATTCTTAGGTAATATCCTGCTCTCCAACCTGTTCCTTCAATGGCAAATCGAATCTTACCCATCGTGTCTCTCCTCTTTACAACGTTCTGTACTACTAGCATACCACTTTTTTTATGTTTCTTCCCCTGTTTTTTCGCCCCCTCCAGACGCTTATTTCTGGTTTTCTTTAACCCGCGTGTATGCTATAATTTCTACATACTGTTTGGAGGTTTGTGATGGGTTTATTTAACAGATTTAAAAAGACAAAAGATGCAGAAGACGAGCTCTTAGAGGGCGCTTCTGCTGACGTTTCTCAGGACACATCTGAGACTGAAGAAGCCGCAACACAGGAAGGAACTGAGACTGGCGAAAAGACAGCTTCTGTTGAAGAAGCTGAGATGAACCAGAACGTTGAAGAGGAAGAAGTCGCTGACGTGAACGCGGCTGAAAGTTCTGACGTTACCGGTGATACTGAGGTTCAGAAGAATCTGAAGCTTTCTGTTTCTTCTGTATTTATGATCGACGATGTGTTTCCTGACATGACCAAAGATGGCGAGGATGCGACTCTTGTTTCCGGCTACATTGTCAAGGGTACCTTAAAGCCCGGCGATGGTCTGTTTATGGCAGACGAGAACGGAAAGCCAGAGATGACCTGCGTCATTGATGGAATTGAGCGTCTCGGTCGTGATGCAGTTGCTGAAATCACTTACGTAAAGGATGGCGGCAACGAAAACGCATACGGTCTCTGGTTTAAGAAGAGTCATACTGCTACTTTTAAGAAGGGCGAATATCTCTATCAGCTCGAGGCCAATGAGGCAGAGAAAAATCCAGATCGTTTAAGTGATGTGCGCAGAAAGGAGCTGACTGCCGCCCTCGTTCATAATGAAATCGACGGTGGTTACCTTGCTACTCTTGAAATTCAGGATATCTGCTTCCTGCTGAATCTGATCAGAATGCAGCACGCAGAGACTGCAGTTGAGAATTATGAGACAAAGGATGAGCTGATGACTAAGGCGCTCTGCGAAAAGCTTCTCTCTGCAGAAACACTCTACTTTAACGAGGACTTACAGACCAACTCACCTTTCATCAACCAGGGTGCGTGCGATGTATTTTCCAAATACTCCTATGCCGCTGATGCGGAAGCATTTTTCAAGAAGCAGTTCCGTCAGCTGACTACCGTTGAAGTGAAGGCTGGTGAATCTACACTTCCTGGCGGTATGGATTTGTTCACTTACCTCTACATCGTAGGTATTATGTTGGTTCGCGTTGACTTCGGCCAGTTCAGGGTAACATTAGAGATTACAAAGATCACACCTCCACCTACAAAGGAGCAGCTCGATGCCTACGAGTGTCCGATTGTGAATCCGGAACTTCGTTTTACAATGAATTCCGCTCTCTCTGAGCAGAGATGGCCTGTTCGCTATGATAAGCACGAGGATAATATTCACCGCTCCGAGCAGATGATGCTCGATGCATTAACACGTGCCAAGCTCTTACTTCCTGTTAAGGTAGACGGCGAGGTTGTTGTCGATGACAGCAATATCGTTCACATTCAGAAGAATGCGCAGATTCAGGTTCCTCATATTCAGGATGGCAGCAGCCGTCAGTATATTCCTTTCTTCACTGACTGGTCTGAGTTCCGCAAGGTTTATCCATCCGATGACTGGAAGGGTCTTCTGATTTCCTCAAAGGAGGCGCTTTCTATGGATATGAACACCGGCGTTGTTATCAATCCACTCGGTGAGAACTGTGTATTCGGTTCAGAAAACCGCGATGAAATGATCAAGGCCCTCTTCCCGGAAACCGGCGATGAAGGCAGAACTATGGAGCCTGTACAGGGTTAAGCAATAAAAAACAAGCGGCAGACCTGTATTTAAAGGCCTGCCGTTTTTCTTATAATACAATCCAGCGCCCGGTTTTTCTCGCACCTTTCCGCCTGATCATTTTTGTTTCCGCTAATTTTTTCAGATGTCTTTGAATCGTCGGCTCTGATTTTTGAATCGCCGTTTAGCCATGTATTTACGCCATTGGTCCTGCATTCTTTAATCCTTCTAACATTTCCATATCTTCTGCAGTTACGCGGATGTTCGTTACATACTCCTTGCCATCCGGTGTTGTGAGCTTAATCTCGGCAACAGTTCCTTCCTGCATGGCATAAGATGCATCTCTTAAAAACATAATAAACTTCGGGTGTCTGCCCTGGAATTCTGCAAGCTTCTTTCTCATTGCAAGCATCATTCCCATGTTAAATCCTGCCATCTCAATCCTTCTTTCCTTCAATTGCAATCCATCCCTCTTTTGAATGGATATGGATCACTGTTTTTTCAAAACCAGCCGCGGCAAATAGTTTTTCAAACTCATCCATCGTCGGATTGTTCATCTTGTACGCCGCAATGTTTGCTCTCTGTTCCTCGGTCAGGCCCTCATGATTATACACCTCTGAGATTAAAAGGAACTGTCCTTCAGGCTTTAATACGCGATAGACTTCCTTTAAACTCTCCTGCGGATTCGGCCAGAAATAAAAGCTCTCGACAGTTGTAATCACGTCAAAGCTGTTGTCTTCATACGGAAGAGCTTCAACCGAGGCCTCATCAATACTCATCTTACCTGAGACCAGGTCTGCCTCATTCAGCTTCTTTGAAGCTTCTACTGAAACCGATGAATAGTCCACTCCTGTCAGATGTCCTGTCTTAATACCGTCTGATAAGCGGTGCAGTGTCATTCCACCGCCACAGCCGATATCAAGAAGCTGCGCATCCGGGTTTAATGCCAGGAAAGATAATCCCCATCCTGTCATCTTATAATGACTTTCATTCATGCGCTTAAGCATCTCAAATCCAGCATCGCCGGTCGGATTCGCCGGATTGCCCTGTGCTGTCACATGGCGCTGTCTGCTGATTTCTGCCATCGCCAGGTCATTGGTTGTATCAATTCCCGATTTTTTCTTTTCTTCTGCCATAAAAAGTCCCTCCTTTTTGTCACAGTCTGGCTGTGTCACATCCTGTCTGCTGCGAAAGCCGTGCGATAGGTTGTGTTAAAGTCTTCCATAAATCTTCGTCAGGTGCCAGATTTTATGAATCAGTCCTTCATCTGACAGAGCACCTGGTCTCATTCGGAAAGACCAGTTACCACCTGCTGTAGACGGCACGTTAATGCGATCCTCTGACCCTAAGTTCAGATAATCCTGGACCGGAATAATACAGGTATTTGCAACAGAGCGCAAAGCCAGGCAGATATAATCCCATACAATTCCATCTTCCGGTGTGTTGTAATTATTAAGATAGCAAAGTGCTGCCTGACGGTCGCCATCCGGCATTGAAGCATACCAGCCACGAGTCGTATCGTTGTCATGAGTACCTGTATAAACCACGCAGTTCCTGTCATACTCATGTGTCAGATAAATGCTTTCCTCGCTCGGATTAAACGCAAACTGAAGCACCTTCATGCCGGGATAACCGGAATCTTTCAGGAGCTGTCTTACCGTATCAGTTAAGAAGCCCAGATCTTCTGCAATAATCGGCACGTCGCCAATTCGCTCCTTCACGGTGTTAAAAAGATCCATGCCCGGTCCCTTCTTCCACTCGCCATTAATCGCATTCTCCGCGCCGAACGGAATCGCATAATACTCATCAAAGCCACGGAAGTGATCGACTCTTATCACATCAAACATGGCAAATGCCGCTTTGAATCTCTTAATCCACCACTCGTATCCGTCTGCCTTCATTTTCTCCCAGTCATAGAGCGGATTGCCCCAGAGCTGGCCCGTTGCAGAAAACGCGTCCGGCGGACAGCCTGCAACGCCAAGCGGCCGGTTGTTCTCATCAAACTGGAACAGATTCGCTCCACTCCAAGCATCCGCAGAATCAAACGCTACATAGATTGGCAGGTCGCCGATAATCTTAATGCCCTGCTCCCCCGCATAAGCCTTCCATCTTCTGAACTGTGTAAAGAACACAAACTGCAGATATTCGTAGTACCGGCACTGCTCTTTAAGCTCCTCGCGGTACCACGCAACTGCCTCCGGCTTATGCAATCGGATGTCCTCATCCTCCCAAGTTGACCACAAACCTCCGCCAAACCGGTCACGAAGCGCCATAAACAGCGAAAAATCCGAAAGCCAGGAAGCCTCCTCTTCTTTGAATCTGGCAAATGTCTCCGAGTTCAGCAGCTCGCCCTTCTCCTTCGCACGTTCATACGAAAGGCGAAGAAGCGGCAATTTGCCATTATACATCTTTCCATAGTCCACGCGGTTGTCACACCTGGACAGATCCGCCGCGTCGCATTCCTCTTTAGTCAGGAGTCCTGCTGAAATCAGGTCATGCAAATCAATGAGATATGGGTTCCCGGCAAATGTCGAGAATGCCTGATACGGCGAGTCCCCGTATCCGGTCGGGCCAAGCGGCAGAATCTGCCAGTAAGTCTGGCCTGCGCGTTTAAACGTATCAACAAACTCGTATGCTTCTTTTGAGAATGTACCGATTCCGTACTCTCCCGGCAGGGAGAAGATGGGCATCAGGACTCCCGCTTTTCTTCCTTCGAGCATAAATGCACCTTCCTCTTACTTTTCAATTTTCACGTAGTCGAAATCGCCACTCTTTCCAAGTTCAATTTTCTCACGGATGCCGTCACAGCACTCGTGGAATCTCTTAAGTTCCTCTTCTGTTAATGGGAACTCCGGTACCTCTTCCACGCCGTCCTTACCGATTACAGCCGGAACGCCCGCAAAAAGCCCACTCTCGCCGTATTCGCCGGTAAGCTCTGCAGAGACCGGCATTACCTTCTTCGCATCGGTAAGAATCGCACGAACCGTTCTTGCCGCTGTTAAAGCAATGGCAAATTCTGTTGAATGCTTGCCCTGGAATGTAATCCAGCCGCCCTGTGCCGCTGCCTGAGAAAGTTCCTCACGTGCAAGCTTTTTGTCAGGATGTGTTGCTTCCCAGATGTCGAGTGGAAGTCCATTGAATCTGACGATGGACCATGGCGCAAACTGAGAATTTCCGTGTTCACCAAACATGTAGGCCTGAATAGAATGTGCGTCAAGGCCTGTAGAATCTGCAATTCTTGTAATCAGCCTTGCTGTATCAAGTCCTGTACCGGTTCCTAAGACATGACCCTTTGGAAGTCCGAGTCTGTCAGCAAATTCCTTAGTGATGATGTCACATGGATTTGTAATGTTCACAAAAATTCCGTTAAATCCGGATGCCTTAATACGGTCCACATAAGAACGAACCGTCGGCAATGTATGCTGCATCTCAGCCAGTCTTGTCGTTGTACCAATAAGTAAGCTGATCTTACCTGAACAATTCACAATGACATCTCTGTCTCCAAGATTTTCGTAACTTCCAAGCTTCACGCTCACACGGCCAGGAAGAAACTGCATGGAATCAATTAAATCCTGTCGGTCCGCATTCGCCTTCTTTTCATCAATATCTACAACAATAAAATCATCCGCAATCCCCATCAGGGAAATTGTGTAAAGAACATGCGCACCAACGTGGCCGCATCCGATAATACCTACTTTTCTGCTCATACCAAATCTCCTTATAATTTCTCCTTTTGTTTCAGTCCATTTCGCCGGCTTACTCCTACTTCAGCCACTCAAGCGCTGACTTTGCGTACAGTGCCGCCGCACTCACCATTCCCGCCTCATCGATTTCGAAATGGTCATTGTGATGCACCAGACGTGTCTCAGGCCTGTTAACATTACCCGTTCCCGTAAATGCATAGACTCCTGGCACCTTCTTTAAAAACTCACAGAAATCGTCGCCCATCATGGACATCGGACGGTCAACGACTGCCCCTGTACCAAGCACGTTCTCTGCAAAAATACTCACTTCCTTCACATTTGCCTCCGGATTAATTACCGGATCAGCAAAATCCTGCCACTTTATTGTAACACTTCCACCGAATGCCGTGGCAGTTGATTTTGCAATTGTCTCCATAGTCTCACGGACACGCGCTCTGGCCTCGTTGTTAATGCATCTGGTTGTGCCTTCAATCACAGCCCCTGATGCCACGATGTTATACGATGTCCCGGCCTGCATCGTGCCGATGTTCATCAGAACCGGTTCCGTAGGGCTGGTTCTTCTTGAAACAGTCGCCTGCAGGTTCACGACAATCTGCGACGCGATATACAGCGCATCGACACCTTCTTCGGGGCTTGCCGCATGCGCAGGTACACCCTGCACCTCAATCGTGAATTTATCAACCGTGGCAAATGTCGTTCCAACATGCAGTCCGATGTGTCCTACTTCAATGTCCGGTGCAGTATGGATTCCAAGAACGCGGTACACACCGTCTAAAGCGCCTGATTTAGCCCATATTCTTGCGCCGGCGCCTATTTCCTCACCCTGCTGAAAACAGAGCCTGATTTCACCTGTAAAGTCCTTCTCGTGGCGTTTAAGAATTTCGGCCGCCCCAAGAAGCGAAGTCACATGACTATCATGCCCGCACGCATGCATACATCCTGTATTCAACGAGGCGTACACAGCCCCCGTCTTCTCCTCAATCGGCAATGCATCCATATCCGCTCTCAGCGCCACCACACGCCCCGACGTGCCTTCGCCCGTTCCGCGAATCACACCCATAACGCCCGTCTCACCGACGCGCTCGTGCGCTATTCCCAGCTTGTCCAGCTCGCGTTCGATTCGCTCTGCCGTTTCAAATTCCCTTAAGGACAACTCCGGATGTGCATGAAATTCACGTCGTAACGACACCATTCTCTCATACAGATTCTGCGCCTCTTCTTTTACATTAATCTCTCTCATTTATTCAAACTCCTGTCCTGGCACCTGCCCGCACCTTCAAAAAACGACCGGTGCTTCATCTCGCACCGGCCGCCATTCAATCATTTTCAAAATTATTTGTTGAAGAGATCCTCGTCCCAGCCTTCCTTAATGAAGTATCCGCCGAACTTGTTGTTGAATACATCTTCTGTTTCCTGGCTCTGGAATGCCTTTACAACCTTTTCATATACAGCCTTCTTCTCTGGATTCTGAAGGTCTTCTGTTCTTGCTGCAATTAAGTTCCAGTACTGGCTCTCAGATAAGGAAGTATCCTTAAAGATTGCGTTCTCTGTCTTAAGACCGAAGTCAAGAGCGTAGTTACCATTAACGATACCTGCGGTTACGTCTGCTAAAGCAGATGGAATTGTGTTAGCTGCAAGCTCTTCAATCTTGATATTTACCTTGTAACTTTCGATATCTGCTACAGTTGGTGAGAAGTTTGCGTCATCCTTTAATGTGATGAGACCTGCGTCGCGGAGAACCTTAATTGCACGTCCACCGTTTGTTACATCGTTAGGGATTGCAACTGTATCGCCATCCTTCAATTCAGATACGCTCTTCACCTTGTTTGAGTACAGGTTTAAAGGAATGATAAATGTGTTACCAACATTCTGAATCTTGTAGTTGTAGTTCTTGATTTCAGACTCGAGGTAGATTCTGTGCTGGAAGGAGTTCAGATCGATTTCTCCTGCATTCAACGCATTGTTAGGTGTTACATAATCAGAGAACTGAACGAGTTCCACTGTGATGCCTTCGCTCTTTAACTTATCCTGAGCAGGCTTCCAGAGATCTTCGTAAAGGCTTCCTACAACACCAACCTTAACGGTTGTAACCTTTCCGCTTTCTTCCTTGCTTCCGCAGCCTGCCAGTGCCGCAACTGATAAAACGCCTGCTAATGCTAATGTAATAAACCTCTTAATTCTCATAATACTTATCCTCCAAATCGTTGTATCGCCGTCCAAAATGGCGAATATTAATGTGTATGTTTCTTCGCAATTGCGTTACCTACAAGCTGTACCAGTGTTACAACTAACACCAGAATCACAACGGTAACAAAGGTAACATCCTGCATG
This sequence comes from uncultured Lachnospiraceae bacterium, assembly GCA_902781505.1. Taxonomy (GTDB): domain Bacteria; phylum Bacillota; class Clostridia; order Lachnospirales; family Lachnospiraceae; genus UBA4285. The sequence continues at coordinate 38,047 of CACZJL010000016.1, forward strand.
TTTCTGTCATGTCCGTAGCGGATGGCGAAATCACCAAGACCACCTGCACCAACGGCTCCTGCCATGGCCGTAAGACCAATGAGGGATACGATGGTAATTGTAGTTCCACGTGCCAGAGCTCCGATGGATTCTCTTAAATAAACGCGAATGATGATATCAAACGGTGTACAGCCCATAGCCAGAGCTGCTTCAACCAGACCACCATCAGTCTGAGCCAGTGCTGTCTCAACCTGTCTTGTAAAGAATGGTGTACATCCAAAAACAAGTGGTACAATCGCACCTCTTACATAAATCGCGGTTCCCATAATCAGTCTTGAAACAGGCATCAATGCTGTCAACAGGATGATAAACGGAACTGCACGGAACAGATTGACAATCTTATCAATCACCTGGTAAATAACCTTATTTTCCAGGATACCGCCCTTCTTTGTAACGGTCAGGATAATTCCAAGCACCAGCCCGATGATGATGGAAATGGAACCGGACCAGATTACCATGAGGAAGGTATCTCCGATTGCCTTATAAAAGGTCGGTAACTTGCCCATGACGTTAGGCAGAAGCTGTGTTAAAAACTCATTCATTTCCGATTACCTCCACTCCAACGTGCTTTGATCTCAAATCTTCAATAGCTGCCTGAATTTTAGCTGCATCGCCACGGAAGATAACAACCGTTCCGCCGATTGGAGCACCTGCTACGATTTCTACATCGGCACAGATAATATTCAGGTCGATTCCGTATGTTCTTGAAACATAGGAAATCAGCGGTTCGGATATATCTTTTCTTGTGTAAGTCAGACGGGCAACCACGTCGCCGTCTTCAAGTCCTAAGACTTCCGGTGTATTCTTTACCCAATCCTCAACTTTGTAGAGGTTTGATGTCGTCCTGATAAAGTCCTTTGTAATCTTCTGCTTAGGATTACTGAAGATATCGAAGATGTCACCGCTTTCAACGACTTCACCGCGCTCCATAACAGCAACCTTATTACAGATGCCCTTCACCACTTCCATCTCATGTGTGATGATGACGATTGTTAAACTCAGTTCCTGATTTAGCTTCTTTAAAAGAGCAAGAATGGAACCGGTTGTCTGCGGGTCAAGTGCTGAAGTAGCTTCATCACACAACAAGACAGACGGATCATTTGCAAGTGCTCTTGCAATCGCAACTCTCTGCTTCTGTCCGCCGGACAGCTGAGCCGGATAGACATCAGCCTTATCTCTGATTTCAACCAGATCTAACAGCTTATTAACCTTCTCCTTAATTTCCGCTTTACTTAAACCACTCTTCTTTAATGGAAAAGCGACATTGTCAAATACAGTTCTTGAAGCCATGAGGTTGAAGTGCTGGAAGATCATGCCGATCTTCTTTCTTGCCTCTCGCAACTCCTTCGGAGACAAGCTTAACATGTCTGCTCCATTTACATGGACTTCGCCTTTGCTGGGACGGCCCAGTAAATTGATACATCGAACGAGGGTTGATTTACCCGCGCCGGAGAATCCGATAATGCCGTAGATTTCTCCATCCTGAATGGTGAGTGTGACATCCTTCACAGCGTGAAATTCACTTCTGTTCTCAGAAAATGTCTTTGAGATATTCTTTAACTCGATCAATTTGAGGTCTCCTTTCTCTTATTGATGGATGTATCTTACTGTAACATGCCATATTTGCATAATCTTTAAAACCATGGGGTAGTTATAGTTTGCACTTATAACAAAGTATAATTATCTTCGCTTTCGCCCCTGTATACTAGGATTAAGCCCGCTTTAACGTGATAAATTCACTACTCTTAATTTCATTAAAAAAACAGCCCGAAGGTGAGGTGACTGAGGTGACCCCTCAAAGTTAGACTTTTTTACGAGACGACTTTGGTCGTCTCGTTTTCTTTATACAGCTAAAAGATGGAGCCTGTATTGAACAGGGCTCATCCATCCTAGTTTCTCTTTGATTCTTTGCTCGTTATAATACTTTATATATCGTTCTATTTCAG
>CACZJL010000017.1 GCA_902781505.1 uncultured Lachnospiraceae bacterium
AACTGCATCTGATTGCTGAAGAACAAGCCGCTCTTCTGGCAGCATAGTTATCAACAGTTATACCTGAAGGCAATTTACACACAAATATGGACTTGACTGCAGGGCGTATCGAATCTTTGCCAATTCGTTTAAGGTGTTTAACATGATTCCTTGTCTATTCATGATTGGGGCAGTCATTTCAACACCATGGACGCATGCCATTTTTTATTTTACAGAAAATGGCTATGTAAACTCCGGCATTTATGATGCCATCTATTATCATACCTTCTTTTACATAGTAGCTTCCATTGTTGTTGTGTTGTTTACCTTTAAGTATACCGGCGTGCGGCTGAAGCTTTCCCTTCTTGGATACAATTTGATTCTGATTGCCGGAATTCTGCTTCGAAAGATGTTCTTTCATACGCTTGTAACAAGCTATTTCAGCATCCTTGCAATCCTTGTGATTTATCTTTTTTCACAAAATCCAGATTTATATTGGGATAAAAAGATTGGTGTGTTCAATCAGATTGCCTTCGAGGAGATTGTTTCTGATTGTCTTTATAAGAAAGCAAGATTTCATCTCATCATAGCGTCGATTGATAACTACGAAGTGGCGAAGTCAGTCTATGGTTATCAGCAGGTAATTGAAAGTCTTCAGGTGATTGGTAACTGGATGCAGGCGCAATTCCAACGCTATTATGTGTTTTGCTTTGGAAATGGACATTTTGTTTTGTTCCGTAAAAAGAAATATGACATGTCAAAAGATCAGGTAATTGAGAAGATTACGGCACGGTTTGAGCATCCATGGAAAAGTACGGACATGGAAGTATCATTTGCCGAGAACACGTATGTCTTGCCTTATGATGTGATGCCTTCCGACACTTACTCCGTTACGGAGCTTGTTGAATATCTGATTAATAAGGTGGCAAATGCTGATTCGGCGCCGTTTTCGCTTGTATCTGAAACCACCGTGCAGCAGATGAAGCGCAGAAAGCTGGTTGAAGCAGCGGTTGCAGCGGCATTGAAGGAGAATCGGCTTGAGACGTATTATCAGCCAATTTATTCTGTAAAGGAGAGAAAAATTGCCGGTGCAGAGGCGCTTGCAAGGCTGAATGATCCGGTGTTAGGCTTTGTTCCGCCGGATGAATTTATTGAGGCAGCTGAGCAGAATGGTATGATTATGGAACTCGGGCGTCAGGTATTTGAGAATGCCTGTCGTTTTATTGAAAAGGCGAAGCTTAAGGAGAAAGGGATTCAGTTTATTAATGTGAATCTGTCTCCGGCGCAGTGTATGAATGAGAATCTGGCAGAGGAATTTATCGAAATCGCGAACAGATATGGCGTTCCTATGAATACATTTGATTTTGAAATCACGGAGTCTGCGGCTGCAGACCTGACTAAAATCCGGGAACAGATGGAGAAGCTTGAGGCTGCCGGAGCGTACTTTTCACTGGATGATTTTGGTACAGGAACCTCGAATCTGACAAGGCTTTTAAGCCTGCCACTTCATGTCATTAAGTTCGATATGACGGTGGTCTGGGCCTATTTTAAGAAGGAGCTTGAAATCTTTCCGGATCTTGTGAAGATGTTCTGCAACGCGGATATGAAGATTGTTGTAGAGGGTGTTGAAACAGAAGAGATGAGTTCTGAACTTGCCGAAATGGGTTGTCACTATGAGCAGGGGTATTATTTTTCAAAGCCGGTTACGGAAGAAGAGTTTTTGAAATTGCTTTAATTATGTGCATTTTTCACGTATAATAAAAAACGGTGTAAAAACTTCCGGTAAGCGGAAGGCTTTGAAGGAGAAATGCATGGAAGATGGCTTTTTAAGAGCAGCCTGCGCAACACCCAAAATTAAGGTGGCAGATCCTGATTACAATACAACTGAAATTATTAAACTGATGAAGAGAGCACAGGAAGAAGAGGTAAGTCTTCTGGTTCTTCCGGAGCTTTGCATCACAGGATATACCTGTAATGACCTGTTTTATTTAAAAAAGCTTCAGGTGAAGGCTCTTGAATCATTAGAGAAAATCAAAGAAGAAAGTTCTGATATCAAGCAGTTTCTGACCTTTGTTGGCCTGCCTTTTGTCCATTGCGGCAAGCTCTATAACGTAGCGGCGGCTGTTTATGAAGGAAAAGTGCTTGGACTCATTCCAAAGCGCTTTCTTCCAAACTATTCTGAGTTTTATGAAAGGAGACAGTTTACACCTGGTTTTAAAAAGCCGGTGATGGTGAATTTGTTCGGTGAAGAAGTCCCATTTGGCAGCAACCTGCTTTTTGAAAACGAAAAGATGCCGGAAATGGTAGTTGGTGCTGAAATCTGTGAGGATCTCTGGGTTCCGAATCCGCCAAGTATAGAGCACGCTCTGCATGGGGCAACTGTTCTTGTAAATCTGTCCGGAAGCAATGAGACCATTGGTAAGGCCGCATACAGAAAGAATCTCGTGGCTAATCAGTCTGCAAGACTGGTTGCAGCTTACCTTTATGCGAGTGCCGGTGAAGGCGAATCCACGCAGGACCTCGTCTTTGGAGGTCATAATCTGATTGCGGAAAACGGTTCTGTCCTTGCGGAATCGGTTCGTTTTGAAAACACAGACGAGCACTTTATTGTCAGTGACCTGGATCTGGAACGTCTTGTGGCAGACCGTGTAAAATTCAGCACGTATGAGACCGAAGAAACGGAAGATTACGTAAAAGTGGCATTTTCCATGGAGAGAAAACCGCTTGAACTTAAGAGGAGCTTCCCGAAGAAGCCGTTCGTTCCAAGTGATAACAAGGAACGTGACAGCAGATGTCAGGAAATTCTGAATATTCAGACATACGGCTTGAAGAAGCGTATGGAGCACACGAATTGCAAGAGTGCAGTTATCGGTATTTCAGGTGGTCTGGATTCCACACTGGCATTGCTTGTTGCAGTTCGCACCTTTGATGCGTTAAAGATGGACAGAAAGCAGATTACCTGCGTTACGATGCCGGCATTTGGTACAACAGACAGAACGTACAACAATGCGGTTACTTTGACAGAGAAGCTTGGATGTACCTTGAGAGAAATCAATATCAAAGCTGCTGTCAGACAGCATTTTGCCGATATATCGCACGATGAGAGCAATCACGATGTAACATATGAAAACAGTCAGGCAAGAGAGCGCACGCAGATTCTGATGGATATTGCCAATCAGACGAATGGCATGGTAATCGGAACCGGTGATTTGAGTGAGCTTGCTTTGGGATGGGCTACCTATAACGGCGATCATATGTCGATGTATGGCGTGAATGCGTCTGTTCCAAAGACCCTGGTCAGACATCTGGTGCGCTATTATGCAGATACTGTGGACAACGAAGAGCTGAAGGCGGCTCTGCTTGATGTCCTTGATACTCCGGTCAGTCCGGAGCTTCTGCCTCCGACCGGAGACGGAAAGATTTCACAGAAGACAGAAGATCTTGTGGGTCCTTATGAACTGCACGATTTCTTCCTGTATCACTTCTTAAGATTCGGGTATACACCGAAGAAACTGTATCGTGTCGCTTGCATGACATTTGCCGATGAATACGACGCGTCGGTTGTCTACAAGTGGCTTCGGACCTTCACCTGGAGATTCTTTGCGCAGCAGTTCAAGAGAAGCTGTCTGCCGGACGGTCCGAAGGTCGGTTCGATTGCGGTGAGTCCAAGAGGTGACTTAAGAATGCCGTCTGATGCAAGCAGTGCTGCATGGATGGCAGAGCTTGACGAAATTCGTGATGCGAACGGGTTTACATAAGCAGCGAAACTTGGAACGCGAACGGGTTAACATAAGCTGCGTGACCTGGGACGAGCGGATATTAAGTGAGAAAATGTAAGGGAATAAAAAAATATAAAGAAAGTGACTTAAAAAAATGGCCAGTAAGAATCATAAGTTAGTAAGAGAGCTTGATGAGAAGGAGAGAATGAAGCTCGAAAAGAAGAAGGCGCATGAGGCTAAGAAGCAGGAGCGTATCGAAAAGGCAATCGCCCGCGAAGATGAGAAGAGAAGGGCTTTAGCGGCAAAGGAAGCTGCAAAGGCAGCCCAAAAGCCGGAATCTGAGGATGAGGCTGCAGAAACAGTGAAGGCTACAAGCTTTGATAAGAAAAGAGAACGTCGCGCAAAGGAACGCGCAGCAGCAAAGAGAGATAAGTTCATTGGCAAAGTGGTTGGCGTATGCTGCCTGGTAGCGCTGATTGGTGCAGGTGCAGGCTACGCCGGCTGGAACTACTACACAAGCACTGTGAAGTACCTGGCTGTTGACGGACAGAATGTCAGCAAGGCAGAGTTTGACTATCACTATGGTCATGCCAAGGAGAAGATTTTAACCATGAACTTCTATGACTCAATGACTTATGGTGATTACTTCACACAATATCTTGGCTATGATGCAAGTAAGGCAGATTCTGAACAGACGTATCAGAATTCCTATACCTGGGAGGATTTCTTTAAGAATCAGGCCATGACTGAAATTCAGACACAGGCAGGTCTCTTAAAGGGAGCTTCTGAAGCTGGTTTTGATTATACAAACGGCGATTCTGATTTTGAAAGCTTTAAGAATGACATCAAGGATGCGGCTGCAGCCAAGGGTGTAACAGAAGAGGAATACATTAAAAGCGTTTATGGTGATAAGGCCAACTTAGATTCCATGAAGGACTGGATTATGGATACTTTGAAGGCAGATGCATATAATAATTACCTCTCTGACAGCTACAATCCAACAGATGAAGAGCTTAAGACTTACTATGAGAGCAACAAGTCCATGTATGATACGGTTGACTATAAGTACTATACCGCAGAATCTGAGGATGATACAGGAAGAACCGATGATGCAATCTCTGTAACAGGTTCAAACTATCAGACGGTATCTGCTGTGAATACCCAGATGGCAAGCTGGCTGTTTGACGATACAAGAAAGACAGGAGATGCTACAGTGGTTTCCAATGCATCAGACAATACGTATACAGCCGTGATGTTTGATTCAAGAAATGCAGCATCTATCACGGATGAAACGCTTGTGGCCGGCTGCAGATCAGAGCACTTAAATGTAACATTAAACGAACTGACAACTTCTGTGAAGGTTGATAATGTCAGAAACCACGTTAAAGAAATTTCATAATGAGTAAAACCAATATAAATAAATTTTCCTGTGCCATCCTTGATCTGGATGGCACTCTTCTTGATTCGACAGACCTGTGGCACTCCATCGATCTGGAATTTTTAGGCCGTCGCGGAATCGAACCACCAGCTGATTATTTAGAGGATATTAAGACCTTTAATTTTGAAAATGGCGCAAAATATACGGTGAAACGTTTCGGGCTGAAGGAGGATTACAGGGATTTGATGAAAGAGTGGTTTGATATGGCAGTGCATGCCTATGCGAACACGATTGAACTAAAGCCACATGTAAAGGAATTCTTAGAATATCTTAAAAAAAGCGGCCTCACTATCTGTGCGGCGACGTCTTCTGATGAATCGCTATATGACGCCTGTCTGAAACGAAACGGAATTCATCACTATTTTAAGAATTTTACCATGACGAAGGAAGTTGAACAGGATAAGGGCGAGCCGGATGTGTATTTGCTGGCGGCTGAGAAGAACAGGGCAAAGGTCTCTGACTGCATTGTTTTTGAGGATATTATCAGTGCAGCTAAGGGCGCAAAAAAAGGCGGGTTCTACACCGTAGGTGTCTTTGACAAGGGCTCGAAGGACGCAATTGGCAGACTGAAAGAGGTTTGTGACGACTATATTCATGATTTTGAGGAATTGATACGTTGAAGAAATATTTGTTTTTTGATCTGGATGGAACTATCACGGATTCCGGAGAGGGCATCAGAAAGTGCGTGCAGTACGCATTAGAGTCCTTTGGAATGGTGGAAGAGGATGTTGATAAGCTGAATCTGTTCATCGGCCCACCACTTGAGGTGAGCTTTAAGAAGGTGTACGGCTTTGATAATGAGAAGGTCTGGGAAGGTGTTCACAAGTACCGTGAGCGCTACGAGACCGATGGCTGGAAGGAAAATAAGCTTTACGAAGGCTTTGAAGAGGTTTTAAAGGCGGCGAAGGCAGCAGGAAAGACCTGCGTTTTAGCGACCTCTAAGCCAGAGGTTTTTGCACTTCGTATTATCGAGTATTTTGGCCTTACATCGTATTTTGATGTGATGACCGGAGCAGACCTTGAAGGCAAGCATGTCAGCAAGGATAAGGTGATTACAACTTCGTTGAACCGTCTGTCTGATTTGATTTTTAAGCAGACTGGTGAGAAGCCGGATATGGACGAGCTGATTGCAGATTCTATCATGATTGGTGACAGGGAAAATGATATCTGGGGTGCCCATCAGAATGCGATGGAAAGCTGTGGCGTGCGATATGGATTTGCCAAGCCGGATGAATTAGAAGATGAAGGCGCGGACTATATTGTTGATACGGTCGCAGAGCTGGCGAAGTTTGTAGCGGAGATTTGATGGGTTTTGACGGTACATTATATTAGTTAAAAGTAAGGGTGTAACAGATCCGGACATTTGAGTTCGAATTTGTTACACCCTTTTTCATGGAAGTTTTGGCTTCATTTTAAGGCTTCTTTTCATGATATTTTGATTTTTTGTTGACAGATATACCCTGTGGGGGTATGATTGGTCTATCAGAAAGATACCCCGCGGGGGTATATGATTTTGGAAGAGGTGGAGTTATGGCGAAAAAATGCTGTTGCAACGATAATACTTTGGAACAGGGAAAGGGTCCGGAGTCCGTGGATGCTGAGCAGGAGAGCTGCTGCAGACACAAGGAGCGCTCTGAAAAGGAGTATAAGGATCTGATCTGCAGACTGAACCGCGTGGAAGGTCAGGTCAGAGGAATTAAGAATATGGTGGAGAACGACGCCTATTGTATTGACGTTCTTCGTCAGGTGCAGGCAGCAACCGCTGCGATGAACAGCTTCTGTAAGGTTCTGCTTGCAAGCCACATCAAATCCTGCGTCGCCGATGATATCCGCGCAGGAAATGAAGAGAAGCTGAATGAGCTGGTTGAGACCGTTCAGAAGCTGATGAAATAAGCTCCGGCGCCGGCAGGATGCCGCGGCCGTAAGAGAAAGGAAGAAACAATATGGAACAGTACATTGTTACAGGTATGAGCTGTGCTGCTTGCCAGACGCGAGTAGAAAAGGCCGTCTCAAAGGTTCCCGGAGTGAAGGAGTGCTCGGTGAGTCTCTTAACGAACTCGATGGGCGTTGAGGGTACAGCAAGCAAGGAAGAAATTATTAAAGCCGTTGAAAATGCAGGATATGGCGCGAGCCTGAAGGGAAGAGCAGCTGGCGGAGCGGGCAGCACCGCGGGGAGCCGGAATGCAGGAACGGCAGGAGCAGAGAGCGCATGGGCGGCCGAAGAGGCAGCTCTGAATATGAGTGAGACACCGGTCTTAAGAAAGAGACTGGGATGGAGTTTAGGAGTCCTGCTGGTACTTATGTATTTCAGCATGGGTCACAACATGTGGAACTTCCCGGTACCGGCGTTCTTCCATGAAAACATGCTGGGACTTGCAATTGTACAGCTTCTGCTGTCAATTATTGTCATTTACATTAACAAGAAGTTCTTTGTCAACGGCTTCCGTTCAATGTTCCATCTTGCACCAAACATGGATGCACTGGTTGCACTCGGGTCTGGCGCATCATTTGCCTGGTCTTTATACGTACTCTTAGCCATGACAAGATTCGGTGCAGATGGAAACACAGACATGATGATGGAGTATTACCACAACAATCTCTATTTTGAGTCCGCTGCTATGATTCCGACATTGATTACAATCGGAAAGCTTTTAGAATCCATGAGCAAGGGCAGAACGACAGATGCGTTAAAGAGCCTGATGAAGCTCGCTCCTAAAACGGCAAATGTCCTTCGTGACGGCGAAGAGGTGACAGTCAACGTGCAGGAAGTGGCAATTGGCGATGTATTCATCGTTCGTCCCGGTGAATCCATACCGGTTGATGGTGTGGTTATAAAGGGCAATTCAGCAGTGAATGAAAGTGCACTGACCGGTGAATCCATTCCGGTGGATAAGGTAGAAGGAGACAAGGTTTCTGCAGCCACCATGAATACCTCAGGTGTTCTGACCTGTGAGGCAACCAGAGTCGGTGAAGATACAACGCTCAGCCAGATCATCCATATGGTTAGCGATGCGGCGGCAACAAAGGCACCGATTGCAAGAATTGCAGATCAGGTTTCAGGAGTATTCGTACCGACTGTAATCGGAATTGCACTTCTGACTGTTTTAGGATGGCTTCTGGCCGGTGAAACAGCTGGATTTGCCCTTGCAAGAGGCATCTCTGTTCTTGTAATTTCCTGCCCATGTGCATTAGGACTTGCAACGCCTGTTGCTATCATGGTAGGCAACGGAATGGGTGCTAAAAACGGCATCCTTTTTAAAACAAGCGAATCGTTAGAGCAGGCCGGAAAGACGGATATTGTAGTTCTTGATAAGACAGGAACCATTACAAAGGGTGAACCACAGGTTACAGATTTCCTGCCGGCAGAAGGGGTGAGCCGTGAGGATCTGCTGAAGCTTGCAGTTTCTCTTGAAGCGAATTCCGAACATCCTCTTGCTAAGGCAATTGTAAGAAAGGCAGAGGAAGAAGGCATTTCGGCGATTGAAGCATCAAACTTCAAGGCTGAGTCCGGATACGGACTTTCTGCAGAAGTGGATGGAAAGCTCGCACATACAGGTAATTCGAAGTATATCGCAAAGTTTACTTCGATTGATGCTAAGACAGAAGAACAGATTAAAACTCTCTCCATGGAGGGAAAGACTCCGCTCCTGTTTGAGATTGACGGAACCTGGGCTGGAATTATTGCAGTGGCAGATGTCATCAAAGAAGATTCCCCACAGGCGATTAAGGAACTTCAAAACATGGGCCTTAAGGTTGTTATGTTGACTGGCGATAATGAACAGACAGCACAGGCAATCGCCCGGCAGGCCGGAGTAGATCAGGTAATTGCAGGAGTTCTTCCAGACGGAAAGGAATCAAAGATTAAGGAACTGAAAAAATACGGTAAGGTCATCATGGTTGGTGATGGTATCAACGATGCGCCGGCATTAACCCGCGCAGATCTTGGTATTGCGATTGGCGCCGGAACAGATGTGGCAATCGATGCTGCAGATGTTGTACTTGTTAAGAGCCGGCTGACAGATGTTGCGGCAGCAGTTCGTTTAAGCCGTGCCACCTTAAGGAACATTCATGAAAACTTATTCTGGGCGTTCTTTTATAATGCAATCTGCATCCCACTTGCAATCGGTCTTACACCACTTAAAATGAATCCGATGTTTGGTGCGGCGGCGATGTCACTTTCCAGTTTCTGCGTATGCATGAACGCATTGAGACTGAATCTGTTTAAGGTGCACGATGCATCAAAGGATCATGCAAAAAGACGTAAATCCGCTCTTGTTATTCCGGGAGCTGATAATAATGAAAACGAGGCCATGAGCGCAACTGTTGAGGCAGGAGCCAAAGAGCAGGCCAAAGAAAAGGAGAACAACGAAATGACTAAGACTATTGAAATCAAGGGTATGATGTGTGAGCATTGTGAGGCAAGAGTTAAGAAGGCTTTAGAAGGTTTAGACGGAATTACAGAAGCTGTTGTAAGCCATGACAATGGTACAGCTGTGGTAACGCTTAAGAAGGAAGTACCTGAGGACACAATCAAGGCTGCAATCGAAGCTCAGGATTACGAATTCGTCGGAATCAAAGACTGAGAATCCCTTGCGAAGGTACTTACAGCCTTCGAGGCCGGCAGACAGCCGTGAGGAGAGGAAAAAGCTGTGATGCGCAAGGTAAGCACCACAGCTTTATTTCAATAACTGCTTTTTTAATTCTTCCGCGAGCTCGCGTTCCGGGCTGTCACGGCGGATGCCGATGGCGAGCTTAAAGGAAACTTTCGGTGAGAGCGGAACCGTTGTGATTTTTGGCTTCATCGAAGCCGGAATTGTGCTGGCAGGTAAGAGGCTCACCGCATCTCCTGAGGCAACGGTTTCTAAGATTTTATTTACGCGGGCGGCACGGAGGATATCCGGCTCAATACCATCCTTTTGGAACAGACGGATACAGGCTTTGTAGGTTGCTGTATAGCTGTTCATCAAAGAAATACTATTTTCCGCGAGGCGAGAGAGCGTTACGTACTGATTGGAGTAGCGGCCTACAGCGAAAACGGCAAGCAGCGGATCGTCAGCAATCGGCGTAATCTCAAATTTCGCCGTATCAATCATGTTGTCACGTGCAATGATGAAATCATAGACGTCGGAATCAAGACCGAAGAGCAACTCCTGTTCTTCGACTTCATCCAATGTAATGCGGATGTCGCTCTGCACCTCCATGAATTTATGTAAGGTGTCACGAAACTTAAGCATATCTAAAATTGGAAGAGTACCGATGGCCAGTGCCTGTCCGGTCGGACTCTTGATATGTTCCATTTTGTTAAGCGCCTTGCGATACTGAAGAACCAGTGCCACGGCTTCGTGATAGAAGACCTTACCAGCAGGTGAGAGGACGGCGTTTCTGTGGGAACGATCAAACAGTTCCAGGTCCAGTTCCTGCTCCAGCTTCATAATCTGCTTTGAGAGCGCAGACTGCGTTATGTGCAGAATATCGGCTGCTGTGTAAAAGGTATCAGTTTCGGCGACGGCGATAAAATATTCAAGCTGTTCAAAAGTCATGTTCGTTACTCCGCCGGATGCATGAAAGCCATGCATCAGTTTTAAGGTTACATAATGATTGTATTATATCATAAGATAGTAATAATGTACTTGTATTTTTTGCCCGATAACGGTACAATAAAACCTACTGATTTACTAGTAATTAAAATTTGAAGTAAGAGAGGAGCTTTTCCATGTCAGAAGAGTTATTAAGAGTAGAGAACATTCACGCGAGTGTTGAGGACAAGGAAATTCTCAAGGGATTAGATCTTGTAATCAACAAGGGTGAGACCCATGTCCTGATGGGACCAAACGGTGCAGGTAAGAGTACCTTAGACAACGTTATTATGGGCAATCCGGCATATAAAGTGACAGAAGGTCATGTCTTCTTTGACGGCGAAGACCTTACAGAAGCAAAGACAGATGTTAGAGCAAAGAAGGGCATTTTCATGTCTTTCCAGACACCGGAAGAAGTACCCGGTGTAACCTTAGAAGATTTCTTAAGAGTCTGTAAGAGTAACATCACAGGTGAGCGTTTAAAGGTATTCGGATTCCACAAGGAATTAAAGAAGACTATGGAACTACTTTCCATGGATGAATCCTATGCAAGAAGATACTTAAACGTAGGCTTCTCAGGTGGTGAGAAGAAGAAGGCTGAAATCGTACAGCTGCTGACTCTCAACCCTAAATTTGCCATGCTCGATGAGACAGATTCAGGTCTTGACGTTGATGCTGTAAGAGTTGTTTCAAAAGGTATCGAGCACTATAAGAATGATGAGAATTCCCTTCTTATCATCACACATAACACAAAGATCTTAGAGAACCTCAAGGTAGATAAAGTTCATGTCCTTTACAAGGGTAAGATTATCAAGACAGGTGGTCCTGAATTAGTTGATCAGATCAACGAAAACGGATTTGCCGAAATCATTGGAGAAGAGGTGGCAGCAAATTGAGTTCAGAGGTTAAACCAGAAATTCAGGAAGTAAACCGCTCAATTTACGATTTCCGCTATGAAAGTCATCCTTCCTTTGAGGCAGATAAGGGACTTACACCTGAAATCGTTGAGCAAATCAGTAAAGAAAAGCACGATCCTGCATGGATGTTAGATTTCCGTCTTAAGAGTCTTGAAATCTACAATAAGATCGCAGTTCCAAACTGGGGCCCATCCATCGACGGATTAAACATGGACCAGATCATCACCTATGTAAAGCCTGACACAGAAATGCGTGGCCGCTGGGATGAGGTTCCGGATGATATCAAGAATACATTCGAAAAGTTAGGTATTCCGGATGCAGAGCGTAAGTCACTTGCCGGCGTAGGTGCACAGTACGACTCTGAGGTTGTCTATCACAATGTTAAAAAGGAAGTTGCTGAACAGGGCGTTATCTATACCGATATGGAATCTGCCTTAACAGGCGAGTACGCTGACCTTGTCAAAGAGCACTTCATGAAGTTAGTTCCACCAACAGATCACAAGTTTGCAGCTCTTCACGGTGCTGTATGGTCCGGTGGTTCCTTCGTATACGTACCAAGCGGCGTTCATGTGGACATTCCGCTGCAGTCTTACTTCAGACTGAATGCTGCCGGTGCCGGACAGTTCGAGCATACATTAATCATTGTAGAGCCAGGCGCTTACCTTCATTTCATCGAAGGATGTTCCGCTCCGAAATATAACGTTGCCAACCTGCATGCAGGCTGCGTAGAGCTCTTTGTAGGAGACGGCGCAAGACTTCGTTACTCTACAATTGAGAACTGGTCTAAGAATATGTACAACTTAAACACCAAACGTGCCATTGTCGGCAAGGATGCTACGATGGAGTGGGTTTCCGGTTCCTTCGGTTCTCACACATCCTACCTGTATCCTATGACAATTCTGAACGGTGACAAGGCAAGAATGGAATTCACAGGAATTACATTTGCCGGTAAGGGTCAGGAATTAGACACCGGTGCGAAGGTTATTCACAACGCTCCAAATACGAGCTCACATATCGATACCAAGTCTATTGCCAAGGACGGCGGTACCTGTGTGTACAGAAGTGAAGTCATCATTAAGGAACAGGCTAAGGGAAGTAAGGCTTCCGTTAACTGTGATTCCCTGATGTTAGATTCGATCTCCCGTTCTGATACCGTTCCTGCAATGGATATCCGCAATGCGGATTCCGATGTGGGCCACGAGGCTAAGATTGGCCGTATCAGTGACGATGCTATTTTCTATCTGATGAGCCGTGGTATTTCCGAGTCAGATGCGAGATCCATGATTGTATCAGGTTTCGCTGAGCCGGTTGCCAAGGAACTTCCTCTTGAGTATGCAGTCGAGATGAATAACCTGATTAAGCTTGAGATGGATAACAGTACGTTCTAAGGAGATACAGATGGATACAATTATTAAGGCGAATCCGTTGCCTACACTCACCTGGAACCATTTAGCCGTAAACGTGGCTCAGTTCCCGGTTCGTGAAGATGGCGGTGAAAAAATCGAGCTTCCTGAGGAGTTTAAGGATTTCACAACTTCCATGGGAGATGAAGCAAGAGATTATGTACTTGCACATGCAACAGAATTTGCTGAGGTTAGGGCAGCGGCAAATGAAGATGCAGGTGTGGAAAGCTACAATTATTCTTTAAGTGCCGGTGAGAGAGTTGCCGATGTGACTTTAATTTCAGCCGGCGCTTACAGTAAGGTGACCGTGCTTTTAAATTACTCTTCAGAAGATGAGGAAAAGGCTGATCACAACGGTCTGACTTTAATCAGAGCAGAAGAGGGTGCAGAGGTAACTCTGATTCAGGTAAATCTGTTAAATGATGCAACAGAGCATTTTGAAAATGTTGGTGCAGTCTTAGCAGATAATGCACGTGTGCACCTGATTCAGGCAGAACTTGGCGGAAAGTCAGCATTTGCCGGGGCATATGCAAAGCTTTCCGGATACGCTTCCGATTTCCACGCTGAGACAATTTACTTCGGCGATAAGGAAAGAAGAATCGATTTAAACTATGTTGCAAAGCATCTTGGTAAGAAGACGGTTTCTAACATGGATGCTGCCGGCGCATTACTTGATCATGCAGATAAGGTGTACCGCGGTACACTTGATTTTGTGCATGGATGTAAGAGAGCAAAGGGCCACGAGATGGAAGATACCCTTCTTTTCTCACAGACTGCTAAGAACCGTACGGTACCTATTATTCTCTGTGACGAGGATGATGTAAACGGCGATCATGCGGCATCAATTGGTAAGATTAATCAGGCATTACTGTTCTACCTGCAGTCAAGAGGTCTCTCAGAGGCTCAGGCTAAGCAGCTTGCCGTAAATTCTAAGTTTGATCCTGTGATTGCACAGATTCCGGACGAGGATTTGCAGGAAGAAATCAGAGAGTACTTAGACAGGAGGATGAACATTGACGAGTGAAGAAATCAGAGCGTCTTTCCCAATTCTTGCAAGAGAATTTAACGGAAAGACACCTGCTTATCTGGACAACGGTGCGACAAGTCAGCGACCAAAGGCTGTTATTGACGCTGTTGATTCCTTTTATTTAAATCAAAATGCTAATCCACATCGTGGAACCTATGAACTGGCAATGGAAGCGACAGACGCTTATGAAGGCGCACGCCAGACCGTTGCCAAATTCATCGGTGCGAATTTCAAGGAGGTCATCTTTACAAGAAATACTACCGAAAGTTTAAATTTGGTTGCGTATTCCTACGGACTGTCCAATGTGAACGCAGGCGATAAGATTGTGATTTCCATTATGGAGCACCATTCCAACCTGATTCCATGGCAGCAGGTAGCAAAGGCCAAGGGAGCAACCTTAGAGTACATGTACACAAATGGCGGTAATATTACCGACGAGGAAATTGAAAAGAAAATTGTGCCAGGCGTCAAGATTGTAGCCTGCACACAGGTTTCCAATGTACTTGGTATTGCAACTCCAATTGAAAAGATTATCAAAAGAGCACATGAAGTTGGCGCAATCTGTGTCGTTGATGCAGCGCAGTCTGCACCGCATATGAAGATTGATGTCAAGGCAATGGATTGTGACTTCCTTGCATTTTCCGGACACAAGCTGTTCTCCCCACTGGGAATCGGCGTGCTTTACGGAAAGAAGGAGCTGTTAGAGGGCATGCCTCCATTCCTCTTCGGTGGCGATATGATTGATTCCGTAAGAGAACAGGATGCAACCTGGGCTGAGGTTCCTCACAAGTTTGAGGCAGGTACACAGAATGCAGGCGGTGCTGTTGGTCTTGCTGCAGCAATCGAATGGATGAATTCTATCGGCTGGGAAGAACTTGACCGAATCGAATCAGAACTTTATGATTATGCTTGGAAGAAGTTAAGCGAAGTTCCTCATATCATTCTTTATGGTAAGTCGGATGAAAAGCGCTACGGATCCATCGCTTTCAATGTCGAAGACGTTCATCCTCATGACACAGCTTCTATCTTAGACGCAGATGCAGTCTGTGTTCGTGCAGGACACCACTGTGCGCAGCCTTTGCTTACGCATATGGGAATTTCTTCCTGCTGTCGCGCAAGTATTGGCGTGTACAACACAAAGGAAGATATCGACCGTCTCTGCGAAAGTTTATTAAAAGTAAGGAAGTGGTTAGGCTATGGGGCTTGAGCAGATTTATACACAGTTAATTACGGAGAACAGCCGTTCAACAGAACATAAGCACAATTTAGAGTGTCCGACACATAAGCATGAAGGTGTAAACCCTTCGTGCGGTGATGACATTGTTTTGCAGCTTCGTGTAAACGACGAGGGGATTATTGAAGAAGCGTCCTTTGTCGGTGATGGTTGTGCTATTTCTCAGGCATCAGCTTCCATGATGATTGACCTGATTCAAGGAAAGACCGTAGAAGAAGCAAAGAAGCTTTCCGATATCTTTATCGGAATGATTAAGGGAGATGTTACGGATGAGGACGAACTCGATGAACTCGAGGATTCACAGGCATTTAAGGACATCGCTCACATGCCTGCCAGAGTAAAGTGTGCCGTTTTAGGCTGGCACACCCTCTCTGAGGCATTAGAAGAAAAAGAAACAAAGGAGTAAGTAATAAGGGTGACAATGTGGGATGATTCCTTCTTGTCGCCCTTTTTCTTACAGGCGATGATGAGATTTAAGGGAAACAGCCAGAAAAGGAGCAGTTATGAAAAAAGTTTGGAGCAAAACCCGTGCATTGACGAGCGCAGTGACAATCTCTGCTGTTCTTGCAGCAACACTTGCAGGATGTGGCAAAAGTCAGGTAAATGAGAACATTCAGTCAGCAACTGTTGAGACAGGTGCACTGTCCCAGCAGGTTTCAGGAACAGGAACTCTGCTTGCCGATACGGCAAAAGAAGTGTCTGTACCAGTTGGTATTCGAATCAATAAGGTTCTGGTTAAGGAAGGCGATGAGATTAAGGCAAGTACGCCAATTGCGACGGTGGATCCCCTTTCCTGTCAGAGACAGCTTCTGACACTCAGAAAGGCAATTCAGTCCAAGCAGGAAGAGATTGATGGTCTTGATTCGGCAAGTGAGTACTACAGTCTTTCTAAGAGTGTTTACGAAGGAGAGCTTGGCAAATTAAAAGCCACCGAGTCTAAGTTAGAGGATATCATGAGCACGGGCATTATCATGTCCGATGCGGATGGCGTCGTAAATAAAATCAATATGGCGGAGAATAAAGATGTATCAAAAACCTCTTATTCCACAACTTCGGACTATTTAAGCGGAATGTCAGGCCTCTCTTCCTTAAGCTCTGTGATGAGTGACGCAACCGGAATGGCAGAGCGTAAGGCGGAAGGTTCTTCCCGCGAAGCAGGTGCGCCGCGCGCAAGCTTTATGGCAGTTAAAGGTGCGCCACGCGCAAGCTTTATGGCAGAGACTGCAGGCCAGACCGATGCTTCTTCTCCCGCAGAAAAGAAGCTGATTCCAGGCACCGTGAATCTCTCTATCACAGCGCCGGTAGAAGGAGCGACTCCACAGAGCACATTAAATATTGATGAACAGGCTGGATTTACAGGTACGATTACCTGGAACCCTGCACCGGAAACCTTCAGTGCAGGAACGACATACTCAGCACTTGTTGTATTAAAGGCGAAGGAAGGATATGCCTTTGCCCCAGTGTACACAGATATTCATGTAAATATTGATTCCTCCAATGCCGCGCTTTATTATCCTACGGATTCCGATGGTGATGGCAGTAATGATACATTATTTGTAATGGTGCCTTACCCGGCAGCACCTGTTGAGAATCCAAATCCGACACCGGCAATTACACCGGAGCAGATTCGAGAAGCACTTGCAGGTCTTGATCTTTCAACACTTGCTCCACAGGTTGATACAAACAGCCTGATACCAAGTGTCTGGGGCAATGCAGGTACTGCGGGAGACCTTTCAGCACTTGCCGGACTTTCTTCGTTAAACAAACTATCAAGTGTAGATATTTCCGGCAGCTCAACCTTCACAGAATATGAGACAGCAGGAATCACCGTCACTCCAACGGAGCATATGCTTCTCAACGTCAATATTTCTGAACTTGATATTTTACAGATTGCAAAGGGACAGAAGACAGACGTTACCTTAGATGCGGTTGATAATAAGACCTATCAGGGAACCGTTACATCCATTGCAGGAACCGCATCCAGTTCTTCTTCCTCAAGTGTGGCAAAGTTTGTGGTTGAAATCACTATGGACCGCGATGTGAATATGCGTGCCGGAATGAGTGCCACAGCCAAAATCACAACAGGAGAAGTAAAGAATGCACTTCTGATTCCTGTCGATGCGCTTCAGAACCAGGATGGAAGACTCTTTGTTTACACAAAGAAGGATGATAAGGGCAACTTAAGCGAGGAAAAGGAAATTACAACCGGATACTCAAATTCCGAAAAGGTACAGGTGACTGCAGGGCTTACAGCTGGCGACACGGTGTACTATGAGAAGAAAAAAGTAGCATCGAATCCATTTGCCGAGATGAACAACATGAGTGATGATCCGTCTTCAACATCGACCACGAAGGCTTCTAAGTAAGGAGGTTTTTATGGGAGTTATTGAATTTCACGACGTTTCAAAGATTTACAATATGGGCGGGCAGATTCTGCGCGCCTTAGACCACGCCAATCTGATTATTGAAGAGGGAGAATTTGTCGGCATTATAGGTCCATCCGGCTCCGGCAAATCCACGCTCATGAATATCATGGGATGCTTAGACTTAGCAGATGAGGGCGAATACTATTTAGATGGGCAGGAAATCAGAAAGTATTCCGAAGACCAGCTCGCCAAAATCAGAAACAAAAAGATTGGGTTTATCTTTCAGAATTTCAACTTGATTGGAAAGATGAGTGCTTACGAAAATGTGGAGCTTCCACTGATTTATCAGGGGCTTTCAGGGGCGGAGAGAAAAGAACGAATTGAGGAGGCGCTAAACCGCGTCAGCCTGTATGACAGAAGACATCACAGACCGACTGAGCTCTCCGGCGGACAGCAGCAGAGAGTGGCGATTGCAAGAGCAATTGCAACGCATCCGTCCATCTTTCTTGCTGATGAACCGACCGGTAACTTAGACTCAAAGACGGGCGGTGAGATTATGGAGCTGTTCCATGAGTTAAATGGAGAGGGGCATACGATTGTCCTGATTACGCATGATAACGGGGTTGCGCTTCAGGCAGGACGCCGTGTATCCATCAAGGATGGACATGTAGGTGAAGCTGCGGATGACCTGGAAGAGGAGGTGGTTTGATGTTCAGACAGACATTAAAAATGTCCTTCACTTCGATTATTACCAACAAAATGCGCTCATTTCTGACAATGCTTGGAATTATCATCGGCGTTATGGCTCTGGTTGTTCTGGTATCAATCGTTGACGGAGCAACAGGAACCATTACGGATTCGGTCAACAGTCTCGGAAGTCAGGCACTTCTTGTCTACGTTCAGGATGATAAGGGAGAGCCTATCACGAATAAAGACTTAAAGGAATGGGCCGGAACCGGTGCGGTTGAGCACATTTCTCCATACACACAGGCAACGTCCACTGTAAAATACAGTAAAGAGACAGGTTCAGCAACGACCTATGGTGTCAATGAATATTACGATTCCATCGCGACGTTGAAGATGGCAAGCGGCAGGTTCTTTAAGCAGCCGGATCTTGATAATCACACAAATGTTGTGATTGTAAACAGGAACTTTGTAAAGGACCTGATGAAGTTATCCGACCCGGATTATGCGATCGGTCAGACGGTCATGGTAAATGGTTATTCGTTTGAAGTAATCGGTGTTTTAGAGGATAAGACAGCGGGCAGTTCTTCCTCTGATTCCATGATGATGTATGGTATGAACAAGTACACGATTTATGTGCCATATTCGACCCTTCTTCGCGTGTCTCCGATGGCGACAAGGAATATTAAAATGTTCAGCGTAGACGCGTATAATGATGATTTAACGGCAGCTGAGGATACCATCAACCAGCTGATGATGAAACGCCTGGATAACGATGATAAAGCCTTTACGGTGCTGAACTTCCAGAATGTCATGGATGTCATGAATACCATTCGCGGAACCTTAAGCGTAGTTATGGCAGGTGTAGCGGCCATTTCTCTGATTGTCGGCGGTATTGGCATCATGAACATTATGCTGGTATCGGTGACAGAACGAACAAGGGAAATTGGTATCAGAAAGGCAATTGGCGCTTCAAGACGCTCGATTATGCTGCAGTTTCTTTTAGAATCGCTGATGATCAGTCTGATTGGATGTGCCCTTGGCGTATTTATCAGCTTTATTATATTGCAGCTTGCAACACACTTGGCCGATGGCATGGCAACGTTCCCAATGCAGCCGGGGATTGTAACGGCAGCAGTGATTTTTTCTGTAGCAGTCGGACTCATTTTTGGCTTGTATCCTGCGAATAAAGCGGCTAAAATGAAACCAATAGATGCTTTAAGACACACTGAGTGATTTGATGCAGATTAGTTACGGACTAAATTACATAAAAGGAGGGGCTGGTTATGCAGAAGTATATTTGTGCATTCGACTCCGGGACCACCAGCAATCGCTGTATTTTATTCGATGAGAAGGGGGAGATTGCCTCCGTTGCACAGAAGGAATTCAGACAGTACTATCCGAAGCCCGGCTGGGTAGAACAGGATGCTAATGAAATCTGGGCTACACAGCTTTCTGTTGCAGTAGAAGCAATGCAGAAGATTAATATTACAGCGAATCAGATTGCAGGAATTGGTATTACCAATCAGCGTGAAACAACCATTGTATGGGATAGGGAAACAGGAGAACCGGTCTATCATGCCATCGTCTGGCAGTGCAGAAGAACAGCGGAATACACAGACTATTTAGACTCACAGCACCTGACCGGATGGTTTAAAGAAAAGACCGGACTCATTGTGGATCCTTACTTTTCAGCAACCAAGCTGAAATGGATTTTAGATTCTGTGCCAGGTGTGAAAGAACGGGCAAAGAGAGGTGAACTGCTCTTCGGTACGGTTGAAACCTGGCTGATCTGGAAGCTGACCCGAGGAAGAGTACATGTTACGGATTATTCCAATGCATCCCGTACCATGATGTTTAACATTCACACACTTCAGTGGGATCAGGAAATACTTGATATGTTTGATATCCCTTCCTGCATGCTGCCGAAGGTCGTGAACTGTTCAGAGATTTACGGCGTGACGGATAAGAGTTTCCTTGGCGCTGAAATTTCAATCGGAGGTGCAGCCGGTGATCAGCAGAGTGCGCTGTTTGGTCAGACCTGCTTTGAAAAAGGCGATGTAAAGAACACCTATGGAACTGGCGGATTTCTATTGATGAATACAGGAGATAAGCCAGTTGAATCAAAAAATGGCCTGTTAACGACCATTGCGTGGGGCTTAGATGGCAAGGTTACCTATGCTCTCGAGGGTTCAATATTTATAGCTGGTGCCGCCATCCAGTGGCTTCGTGATGAAATGCATCTGATTGATTCCGCAGAAGATTCCGAGTACATGGCAAAGAAAGTTAAGGATACTGGCGGGTGCTTTGTGGTTCCGGCGTTCACAGGACTTGGAGCCCCTTACTGGGATCCGTACGCGAGAGGTACCATTGTCGGAATCACCAGAGGTACGAATAAGTATCACATCATTCGTGCGACCTTAGAGTCTATGGATTACCAGGTAAATGATGTTCTTCAGGCAATGCAGGCCGATGCAGAGTGCAAGATTCATGAACTGAAGGTCGATGGTGGTGCAAGTAAAAATGACCTCCTCCTTCAGATGCAGTCAGATATTTTAAACATTCCGGTCATTCGTCCGAAATGCGTTGAGACAACCGCGATGGGAGCAGCCTATCTCGCCGGTCTTGCAGTCGGTTTCTTTAAAAATAAAGAACAGATTGCAAGTCTCTGGGAAGCAGACCACATCTTTACTCCGGTAATCACGGAAGAACAGAGAGCAAAGAAAATCGCCGGCTGGCAGAAGGCAGTAAGCTACAGCTATAGCTGGGCAAGAGAAAACTGAGACGACTAACAGAAGCGGCGGTAGATCTGTATGAAAAATAACCCCCCAGGTGGCTTGAAGAGTGGATACTATGAGACTATTCTTAGTTTACTAGAAATCACAGGGGTGAATATAATGCATATTCCAGAGAATTATTTAAGTCCGCAGACATGTGCTGTTATGACTGTGGCGATGCTTCCTGTATGGGGACATGCAATTTACAAAGTCAGAAAGGAAGTGAGCAGGGAGGAGATGCCACAGCTTGGCATCAATTCAGCGCTTTCTTTTGTTGGTATGATGTTTAATCTGCCGATCCCGGGAGGGACAACCGGGCACGCGGTCGGAGGCACTCTTGCAGCAATTACAACAGGACCGGACGCAGCCTGCATTTCTGTCAGTATTGCGCTTCTGATTCAGGCACTGTTGTTTGGCGATGGTGGTATTTTAAGCTTCGGTGCGAATTGCTTTAACATGGCATTTCTGTTACCATATGTTGGATTCGCAGTATATCAGCTTCTTTTGAAGGCCTTCAAAGGAAAGAGAGAGGTTTTAGCAGCATTCTTAGCGGGTTATGTTGGAATTAATGTTGCAGCGCTTGCAGCTGCTATTGAATTTGGCATTCAGCCGGTTCTCTTTAAGGATGTAGCTGGACTTCCACTTTACTGTCCTTATGGTTTAAATATTGCGATTCCTGCAATGATGGCTGGCCATCTGACATTGTTTGGCGTAGCAGAAGGAATCTATACGGCAGTACTTCTTGCCTTTGTGAGAAAGACTTCAAAGGCAGGCGCTGCAGATGAGAAATCAGCTGCTGTTATGAAGGTGGAAAGAAAGCCACTTTACATTTTACTTGGTGTTTTAACAGTTTTTGTTCCACTTGGTCTTCTTGCGCAGGGAACTGCCTGGGGCGAATGGGGAGCAGATGAAATCGCTGAGATTTCACAGAATGGTGCAGTCTTAGGCTTCACGCCAGCTGGCCTGGCAAATGGATTCAGTCTTGAGACAATTATGCCTGACTATGCAATCGGTGCACTTCCTGAGTGGCTTGGATACATCCTTTCCGCTGTGATTGGCATTGCACTTTGCATGATTATTTTTAAGTTACTGAGCGCAGCGAAGAAGAAAAAGACAGACTTTGCCGCTGCTTAAATTAAAGAAAAGAGCTTTCTGATTATGAACGAAGAAAAACTCCCGGACTGGCTTACGCAAACGCAGGAGTACACGCCGGTACGAGATAGTGACAATTTCATAACCAAAAGCAGTTTAAAGTTCATGAAGACTTTATCCGCAGTCAGGGGCAGTTCTGTATCCTCAGACTGCGGAATTTCTGCGTCTTTGGGGTTTGTTCTCGCGATTGCGCAGATTGTGCTTATATCCCTTTCACAGAACTTTTATTATGTCTTTATTTTACTGGCATTCGAACTGGTCTGTATGGCGTTTTTAAAGACGGAGCAGATGAAGAGATGTTTCTCTATGGCTTTCACTGCAATGCTGCTTACCGTAATCTTTATGGTTCCGGCTCTGTTTCTGGGTGCACCAAGGAGTCTTCTGCAGATTTCGGTCAAGGTATTTTTATCCGTTGGACTGATTGGGCTGTATTCTTCGGCTGTGCCGTGGAATCGGATTATCAGGGGACTTTTAAAGCTTCATGTTCCGTACCTGTTTGTACTGACGTTACAGCTGACGTTAAACTATATCTGGGTGCTGGGACAGGAGGCGTTAAAGACGCTTACTGCACTTCAGCTGCGGTCCGTTGGAAGAAATCGAAACAAACAGAAAGGGGCCGGCGGGGTTTTAGGTGTTACGTATCTTAAGGCACAGGACTATTCAATTTCGCTGTATGACGCAATGATCTGCCGGGGATTTGATGCAGATGTCGGAGGGCGGACACTACATGGCGGAGGGAGGACGCGGCGCGAAATCTTTGCGAATGCGGCACTCTCCTTAGCGTTCTGCCTGAGTGTGGGGGCATTTTTGTATCTTGAATATGTGCTTAAGGCCTGAGAACGCAAAAACTTGCTGAAGTCTGCAGGGGAGATAACGATCAAAGCATCAATACTCGATTAACGATAGAAAGGTCGAATGAATGAAGAAACCATTATTTGATTTGTCGCATGTCTGTTTTTCTTATGACGGTGTGATTGCCTTAAATGATATCAGTTTTTCTGTTGAGAAGGGCGAGACTGTGCTTCTTTGCGGGGATAACGGAAGCGGAAAGTCTACGCTTCTGAAGCTGCTCAATGGCCTGATTTTTGCAGAAGAGGGAAGCTTTGTATTTGACGGGGAAGAAATTACCGCGAAGAAAATGAAGGAAGCTTTATTTTCAAAGAGATATCACAGACGGGTTGGATTTGTCTTTCAGGATTCTGAAAGTCAACTTTTTAACGGCAGTGTCAGAGAAGAAATAGCCTTTGGGCCGGAACAGATGGGACTCTCAAAAGAGGAGGTCAACCGTCGCGTGGAGGATTGTCTGAAGCTGTTTCATTTAGAGAAACAAGCAGACAGAGCACCTTACCATTTAAGTGGAGGAGAGCGAAAGAAAACGGCGATTGCCTGCATTCTTTCGATGAATCCGGATGTGCTGATTTTAGATGAACCGTTAGCAGGGCTTGACAGAAAGACCGGGGAAACGGTTATCTCACTTCTGATGCAATTGAAAAAAGCCGGAAAGACGCTGATTATTGCGACGCACGATGACCGTATCATAGAGAAACTGGGCGGAAGAATCATAACATTTTCCGAGGAACACCGGGTACTCTCTGATATAGGATAAAAATATCTGATACACACAAAATAAATTGATTTTGAATACCGCCACTTATGGTAGAATGTAGATGTTTACATTTATCTTAGGTGGTGTTTTTTATGAATAATTTGTGGAAGTACCTGAAAGGGTATGAAAAAGAAGCCGTCTGTGCACCTCTCTTTAAGCTGTTAGAGGCTTTGATGGATTTGATAGTTCCTCTGATTGTCGCTTCGATGATCGATGTGGGAATTGCACGCGGCGACAGGGGGTATATTGCGGCACGAATGGCGATGCTGTTTGGACTGGCTGCGGTCGGGCTGGCATTTTCCATTACCGCACAGTGGTTTTCGGCCAAGGCATCTGTTGGGTTTGGTACGAAGCTCAGACAGGCACTGTTTGATCACGTGCAGAGTCTTTCCTACAGAGAGCTTGATACGATTGGAACGGATACGATGATTACGCGTCTGACATCGGATATTAATCAGGTGCAGACGGGATTGAACATGGGGCTTCGCCTCCTGCTCCGCAGTCCGTTCGTTGTGCTTGGATCCTGTGTGTTCGCCTTTATGATTGATGTAAAGAGTGCACTGGTGTTCGCTGTGGCGATTCCGCTTCTTGGCATCGTGATTTTTGGAATCATGCTGGTGTCAATTCCTTTGTTTCGCAAGGTACAGACTGCACTTGACGGTCTGCTTTCTGTGACCAGAGAGAATCTGACAGGCGCCCGTGTCATCCGTGCGTTTCGAAGAGAGCAGGATTCCGTTGCGGAATTTGATAAGAAAAATGATAACTTAACGAAGCTGAATCTGTTTGTTGGCCGCGTGTCTGCGCTGATGAATCCGGTCAGCTACGCAATGATTAATATTGCAACGATTATTCTGATTTATGTTGGCGCGGTCCGTGTAAATATTGGTGCGCTTGAGCAGGGGCAGGTTGTAGCGCTTTATAACTACATGGCTCAGATGATTGTTGAGCTGATTAAGCTGGCTTCCCTGATTATTACGATTAATAAGTCTCTTGCCTGCGCAGACCGTGTCGCTGGTGTTTTTGAGATGACCCCGTCCATTGCAAATGGAACTTCTGAGGTTGATGTGAATTCTGATGTGCCGGTTGTTGCATTTGACGATGTTACGTTCACATATGCAGGTGCTTCAGCTCCTTCTTTAGAGCATGTTTCCTTTCAGGCACTTAAGGGACAGACTATCGGGATTATCGGTGGTACCGGTTCCGGTAAGTCAACTCTTGTGAATCTGATTCCACGATTCTATGATGCGGCGGAAGGAAGTATCAAGGTTTACGGCTCTGATATTCAGTCTGTTGATTTAAACTCCCTGCTTTCTATGACCGGTGTGGTTCCTCAGAAAGCTCAGCTTTTCGCAGGTACCATTCGCGACAATATGAAGTGGGGCAAGGAAGATGCGACCGATGCTGAAATCTGGGAGGCTCTTGAGACAGCTCAGGCTAAGGAGGTTGTTGAAGGTAAGGATGGTCAGTTGGATTTCAGACTGGAACAGAATGGTAAGAATCTTTCCGGCGGTCAGAAGCAGAGACTGACGATTGCGAGAGCGCTGATTAAGAAGCCGCAGATTCTGATTCTGGATGATTCTTCTTCAGCACTTGATTTCGCAACCGATGCCAAGCTTCGTGTGGCGCTTCATAATCTTTCCTGGAAGCTTACGGTGTTTGTTGTTTCGCAAAGAGCGGCGTCTGTTATGTATGCCGATGATATTCTGGTTTTAGATGATGGTAAGATTGTGGGTCACGGAACTCATGATGAACTGATGGAGTCTAACGAGATTTATCAGGAAATCTATTATTCCCAGTTCCCAAGAGAGGAGGAAGCGTAAGATGAAACGAGATAATGCGACAAGTAAACAGACCTTTTTAAAGCTTATGCAGCTGATCGGAAAGTATAAGATTCTTCTTGTGTTCAGTATCATTTTAGCCGGTGTGACCGTTGTTTTAACGCAGTTTACCCCAATTCTGTTTGGTGATGCGATTGATGGTATTATTGCCGCGGGAAATGTTAATTTTGGCCTGGTTTACGATTATCTTTTTAAGATTCTTATTATGGTTCTTGCAACAGCGCTTATGACCTGGGGCATGAATATGATCAATAACCGCCTTGCCTATAAGGTGGTGCAGGATGTCAGAAGCCGTGCTATCAGGCAGATTCAGGTTCTGCCTTTATCGGTTCTTGATTCTTCTGAAACCGGTGATATTGTGGGCCGTGTCATTGCGGATGTTGATCAGCTTTCGGATGGCCTGTTACTGGGCTTTACGCAGTTGTTCACTGGCGTTGTTACGATTGCAGTTACGCTGATTTTCATGTTTTCCAGGAGCTGGCTGATTTCACTTCTTGTGATTTTACTTACTCCTTTGAGTTTTTTCGTGGCAAAGTTTATTTCTCAGAAATCGTTTCATATGTTCCAGAAGCAGATGAGCACACGTGGCGCTCAGACTGCACTGATTGAGGAAATGGTAGGTCATGAGAAGGTAGTTAAGGCATTTGCCTATGAACAGAGAGCATCGGAGCGTTTTGACGCAGTGAATAAGGAGCTGCAGAAGTACAGCCAGAAGGCGATTTTCTTCTCGTCTCTTACGAATCCGTCTACGAGATTTGTGAACAGTATTATTTATGCAGTTGTGGCGATGGTCGGTTCTTTCCTGATTCTTGACGGGCATTTGACGGTAGGTGGTCTGTCTATCATGCTTGCTTATGCTAATCAGTATATGAAGCCGTTTAATGACATTTCAAGTGTCGTGACGGAGCTTCAGAATGCGCTGGTTTGTGCAGCCCGTGTGTTCTCCTTGATTGAGGAGGAGCCTGAGGTTGCTGAACAGCCTGCTGTTCTGCCGGATTCTGATGGTGCGGTATCGATTGAGAATGTGTCTTTCAGCTATGTTCCTGAGAAGAAGCTGATTGAGAATTTTTCTCTTGATGTGAAGCCTGGCATGAGTGTTGCGATTGTCGGCCCAACAGGATGCGGCAAGACGACATTTATTAACCTGCTGATGCGTTTTTATGACGTGACGGGTGGTGTGATTAAGATTGATGGCGTTCCGATTAAGGATGTTACCAGACACAGTCTTCGTGCGAATTTCGGTATGGTTCTGCAGGAGACCTGGTTGAAGCATGGAACGATTCGTGAGAATATTGCTTATGGTTGCCCGAATGCAACAGAAGAGCAGATTATTTCGGCGGCTAAGGAGGCTCACAGCTGGGAGTTTATCCGTCGTATGCCGAAGGGACTTGATACCGTGGTAAATGATGATTCGTTAAGTGCCGGCCAGAAGCAGCTTCTGTGCATTACGCGCGTGATGCTTGCGATTCCGCCGATGCTGATTTTAGATGAGGCAACATCAAATATTGATACCCGTACGGAGGTTTTGATTCAGAGTGCCTTTGACAAGCTGATGAATGGCAGAACAAGCTTTATTGTTGCTCACCGCCTGAGCACGATTCGCAACGCGGACCTGATTCTTGTTATGAAGGATGGTCACATTATTGAGCAGGGTAATCATAACGAGCTGATGAAGCAGGGCGGATTCTATAATAATCTTTATAATTCACAGTTTGTGCATGCGTAAGATTTACTGATTTTGCGGATGAATTTGGAAGCTGAGAAAAAGCGGACCTGACGGCCCGCTTTTTTGTATGGATCAGAATGTGATGCCAAGTGCTTCAAACAAGAAGCCCCAGAAGATACCGATGACATATAACATGCAGAGAATCTTGACATTTTCCTTTGGATGATGGTCGTTTGTACGGAAGAGTACAAGAAGGCCAACACCGGCACTGACTAAGAGTCCTGCCATCATCTGGCCGGCTCCGAGCATTCCGTCAAGGTACAGCTCTGTGATCATAACGGAGGATGCGCAGTTAGGAATCAGGCCGATAAGCGCTGCGATTAATACACCGATAAAGGAGCGATTCATCAGGAAGTTCTTGATGACGTCCTCGCCAAGTCCTTCAACAAGGAAGGTCAGGGCAAATGAAATCAGGAAGATAAAGATTGTGATGTGGAGGGTGTGCCGTAATGCGTCGATAAATACACCCTTATCTTCCTCGTCATCACCGTGTTCTTCTTCACAGAGCTCGGAAATTCTCTGCTCCGTCTTGTATTTAAATCGTGTAAAACGAAGCATTGCATCAACGGCAAATCCGCTGACGATACCAATTGCTGCCTTAGAAAGCAGAATTTTAAGCATTAGCGGAATGGCAACTTTTTCTGAAATGAAGATTGGAAGCATTTCATCGGATGTGCTTAAGAATACAGAAAGCAGTGTACCAATGGAAATCAGTCCACCGGCGTACAGAGAAGATGCAGCTGTGGAGAAGCCGCACTGTGGCACGATTCCGAACAATCCTCCAAACAGAGGGCCAACACGCCCAACATCGGAAAGTTTTTTGGCTGTTACCTCACCGGTCTTTCGTTCCAGTGCCTCCATGATGAGGTATGTGATGAATAAAAATGGGATGAGTTTTAAAGTATCGATGCCGGCGTCAAGCAGGGCATCAAGCAGTTTGTCTAACATAGTGTCTCCTTATCATTTTTGATTTATGTTCTGATTTCGCCGTTTCAGACAGCGGACTTGGCGCGGCAGTCGCGGCAAAGGCCGACGAGTGCGGAGTCCTGACAATCAATCTGAAAGCCGTGATCGGCCAACAGGTGATCGCTGATTTCTTTCATGAATTCACAGTTTAAATGAATGATTCGACCGCATTTACTGCAAATGAGATGCAGATGCGAGGTGCAGTGCAGGTCTGGTGCAAGGAACTGATAGAAATTCTCTTCCTCACCGGAGATTTTCTGCCTGTTCAGCTTCTTTTCGTCTACCAGACGATCAAGGTTTCGATAGATGGTGACAAGATTGGCATTTAAGCCATCTTTAGCCATCGCTGTATGGATTTCAGAGGCAGAAAGACGGGAATCCTTACGCTCGCCTAAGTAGTCTAAAATCCAGGTTTTGTACTTGGAATGGTATTCTTTCGCCATAACATATCCTTTCAGAACGTGATTTATAGGAATCGCAATTCATTAAAACAAAAATGCAAATCAATTGCAAATTTCACAACGAAGTTTATTATACACGTCTGAAAAAGAAATGCAAGTGATTTGCAAAAATAAAATGCAAATGATTTGCAAAAAACGCTTACAAAAGATTCTACAAGGACAGGAATCTTCCCTGAATATTCATGGGCATGACCTTTATACCGGGTGCATTATTATAATGCTTTCCTATAACAAGACCGTATAGCTGGCAATTATCCTTATAATCTTGTAAAATAAAAAAAGCTTTATCTGTTTATCAGAGTGAAGTGAAATTTCTGAGGCTGTTTAAAAAGAAGGTAAAACCAGCTCAGTGTGGTTGCTGAAAGGTGAATGGCAGCCTGAGAAGAATGCGTAAATTTTCAAACGGAGGGACATGTATGAGACAGGAGACTAAGTGCATCCAGGCAGGATACACTCCAAAGAACGGGGAACCAAGAATGATTCCGATTGTTCAGAGTACAACATTTAAATATGATACAAGTGAAGATATGGGTAAGCTTTTCGACCTTGAGGCCGATGGCTATTTTTATACAAGACTTCAGAATCCGACAAATGATTATGTAGCGAAGAAGATTGCTGCCCTGGAGGGCGGAACAGCTGCCATTCTGACTTCGTCCGGTCAGGCAGCTACTTTCTATGCTGTGTTTAATATTGCACAGGCCGGAGACCACGTTATTGCTTCTACAGCCATTTATGGTGGTTCTTACAACCTCTTTAATGTAACCATGCGCAAGATGGGAATCGACTTTACTTTTGTTGATCCAGACTGCACCGATGAAGAGTTAGAAGCAGCTTTTAAGCCTAACACAAAGGCAGTATTTGGCGAAACTATCGCAAATCCTGCACTGGTTGTCTATGATATTGAAAGATGGGCACAGGCGGCACATGCACATGGAGTACCGTTAATCGTCGATAATACATTTGCCACGCCAATTAACTGCAGACCATTTGAATGGGGCGCGGATATTGTGACACACTCCACAACAAAGTACATGGACGGACATGACGCAACGGTTGGCGGATGCATCGTTGATTCTGGCAAATTTGACTGGATGGCGCACGCTGACAAGTTCCCTGGCCTTTGCACACCGGATGAATCCTATCACGGCATCACATATGCTGAAAAGTTCGGCATGGAGGGCGCCTACATTACTAAGTGTACTGCGCAGCTGATGCGTGACCTGGGGAGTATTCCGTCTCCGATGAATTGTTATATGTTAAATCTCGGGCTGGAGTCTCTGGCTGTCAGAGTTGAGCGTCATTGCTCCAATGCGCAGAAGGTTGCGGAGTTTCTTGAGGGGAACGAGAATGTTGCCTGGGTGGAATATCCGGGACTTCTTAGCTCTAAGTATCACGAAAGAGCGAAGAAGTACATGCCAAATGGCATTTGCGGCGTCATTTCTTTCGGTGTGAAAGGCGGAAGAAAGGCTGCGGAAGAGTTTATGAAGCATTTAAAGGTTGCAATTATTGCGACACATGTTGCAGATGCGCATACCTGCGTACTTCATCCAGCTTCTTCTACACATCGTCAGATGACGGATGAGGAATTGATTGCCGGCGGCGTAATGCCAGATTTGGTGCGCCTTTCCGTTGGTATTGAAAATGTTGATGACATCATCGAGGATCTGACACAGGCACTTGCAAGCAAGTGATGACGTTTAAGCCTATTTTTGGGTGCCGCTGAGTTGAGAAGGCAAGTTACTGCAGGAGATAAAAGAAAATTAGCACTCACCTCTTGACAGTGCTAATAATTCGTGATAAACCATAATTGTACAGGAAAAAGAGCAAGCCTCGGGTCGCTAAAAGGCTGAGGAAAGAGCGAGCCCCGGGCCAACCGAAACCTGCTACAAAGAAGAAAAGGTTTTATTACGAAAGGATGTGAGGAAATGAACATTACAAGATTTACTCAGAAATCGCAGGAAGCGCTTCAGAAGTTAGAGAAGACGGCCTATGATTTTGGAAATCAGGAAATCGAGCAGGAACACCTTCTTTATATTCTGATGAATCAGGAAGGAAGCATCATTCCCGAGCTGATTGAGAAGATGGGTATCGATAAGCGCATGTTCAGCGCAGAAATCGAGAAGGCAATTGCAAAGAGACCAAAGGTAAGTGGCGGGTCGCCATATATCGGGCAGAACTTAAATAAGTGCCTGACTTATGCAGAAGATGAAGCAAAGAGAATGGGGGATGAGTATGTCTCTGTAGAGCATCTGTTCCTTTCCATGTTACATAATCCATCATCTGTGATGGAAGACATCTTTAAGATGTATAACATCACGGCAGATAAGTTCCTTACGGCACTTCAGAGTGTCAGAGGAAATGTGAAGGTTACAACGGATAATCCGGAAGATACCTATAATTCTCTTAAGAAATATGGTGAGAATCTGGTTGAGAAGGCCAGAAATCAGAAGATGGATCCGGTGATTGGACGAGATGAAGAGATTCGAAATGTCATTCGAATTCTTTCGAGAAAGTCTAAGAACAATCCGGTGCTGATAGGTGAGCCAGGTGTTGGTAAGACTGCGGTTGTAGAAGGACTTGCTCAGAGAATCGTCAAGGGCGATGTACCTGAAACATTGAAGGATAAGACAGTGTTCTCACTGGATATGGGATCTCTGATTGCAGGAGCTAAGTACCAGGGTGAGTTTGAAGAGAGACTGAAGGCTGTGCTGACGGAAGTTAAGAAGTCTGAAGGAAAGATTATTCTCTTCATTGATGAGCTTCACTTAATCGTTGGTGCAGGCAGAAACTCCGGTGCGATGGATGCAGGAAACCTGTTAAAGCCTATGCTTGCAAGAGGTGAGCTGCATTGTATCGGTGCTACAACACTCAACGAGTACAGAGAATACATTGAAAAAGACGCAGCGCTCGAAAGACGATTCCAGAAGGTGCTTGTAGAAGAGCCAACGGTTGAGGATACCATTGCCATTTTACGAGGATTAAAGGAGCGTTACGAAAACTATCATAAAGTATCCATTACAGATACTGCGCTTGTTGCGGCAGCAACCTTGTCTGACCGCTATATTTCTGACAGATTCCTGCCAGATAAAGCGATTGACCTTGTGGACGAAGCATGCGCACAGATTAAGACCGAGATGGATTCTTTGCCGGCTGAACTTGATGAGATGAATCGTAAGATCAATCAGATGACAATGGAAGAGATTTCCTTAAAGAACGAAAAGGATAACTTAAGCCAGGAACGACTCGTGACATTGCAGAAAGAAAAAGCCGAATTGCAGGAGACATTTTCCGAGCAGCGTGCTAAATGGGAAAATGAGAAGAAGAGCGTGGATTCTCTGTCTGCATTGAGAGAGCGCAGGGAGCAGATTAAGGCGGATATTGAGGCAGCCCAGAGAAAGGGCGACCTTGCAACCGCTTCAAAGCTCCAGTATGGTGAACTTCCGGACATTGAGAAGAAGCTTTCTGAAGAAGAGATGGCTGTAAAAGAGCGTGATCTGACACTGGTGCACGAAAACGTTACAGAAGAACAGATTGCAGCTATCATTTCCCGATGGACGGGAATTCCGGTAGCTAAGCTGTCTGAGGGTGAAAGAGAAAAGACTCTGCACTTAGAAGATGAGCTCCATAAGAGGGTTATTGGCCAGGATGAAGGCGTAACCAAGGTTTCTGAAGCGATTCTTCGTTCGAAGGCAGGAATCAAGGATCCGAGCAAGCCAATCGGAAGCTTCCTCTTCCTTGGTCCTACCGGTGTTGGTAAGACAGAACTTGCGAAAGCGCTGGCTGCAAGTTTGTTTGATGATGAAAAGAATATGGTTCGTATCGATATGTCGGAGTACATGGAAAAGTATTCTGTGTCCCGTTTAATCGGTGCGCCTCCAGGCTATGTTGGCTACGATGAAGGTGGTCAGCTGACAGAGGCGGTCAGAAGGAGACCATATTCCGTTGTTTTGTTTGATGAAGTAGAAAAGGCACATCCGGACGTATTTAATGTACTTCTGCAGGTGCTTGATGACGGCAGAATTACAGATTCTCAGGGACGTACTGTGGATTTTAAGAATACCATCATCATTATGACAAGTAACATCGGTTCTACCTATCTTCTTGAGGGAATTGATGAGAACGGTGATATTAAAAAAGAGGCAGAGGATGCCTGCATGAATGACCTTCATGCGCACTTCAGACCGGAGTTTTTAAACCGTCTTGATGAAATCATTCTGTTTAAGCCATTGACAAAGGAGAACATCGGTAACATCGTTCACCTTCTGTTAAAGGATGTAAATAGAAGATTAGCTGACAAGTCTCTGAAGATTGAGCTGACACCGGCAGCTGAAGACTTGATTGTGGATCAGGGCTTTGATCCTGCGTTTGGTGCAAGACCATTGAAGAGATTCCTTCAGCGTCATGTAGAAACTTTAGCTGCCAAACTGATTTTACAGGGTGATTTAAGCGAAGGTGATACCATCCTGATTGATGCGGCTAATGAGGAGCTGACGGCCACCAGAAAGTGAACTATCAAAATATAGGTTGGTTCCATCCCCGGAGCTTTGTGTAAAGAAACTGCTTTACATAGAAGCTTCGGAGATGTTATTTTAGAGTTGACTGAAACGTATGCGACATAATGGAGCTGATGATGAGATTGCGTTAGAAAATGTATTAAGGATATAGATGAGATTAATAATCAAACAAAGGCTGATTTTTGTGGCGGTGGCAATTATAGTGATTGCTGCGTCAGTTGCTTCGGTAGTTGGCAGCTACAATAACGGAATTAGCAATCAGAAAGAACGAACCAGGCTGATGGCGGATGTTTATATACAGCGATTGAATCAGGATTTTCAGGAGGCTATCTCCATAACTACCACCATAGAGCAGGTTTTGATCGATGGTGGTGGAAGAATTCATCATTTCGATCAGATTGCAGAATCGCTTAAAACCGATTATGTCAGCAGCATTCAGCTTGCACCGGCGGGGGTAGTTACGGACATTTATCCGGCAGCAGGCAACGAGGCTGGTAAAATCAATTTATTTGAAGATGAGGAAAGAAAAGCGATTGCACTTTATGGAAGAGACCATAACGAAATCACCGCGCAGGGACCATTTGCCCTGAAACAGTGAGGAAGCGGAATCGCAATCAGAAATCCGATATTTCTTAAGGCGGCAGATGGGCAGGAACAATTTTGGGGATTTGTTATCGTTATTATTAAGGTACCGGAGCTGTATGAGACGACATTATCCGACCTTAAGGGTTTTGGATACGAGTATTGTCTTGATACGACAATTTCTCCGGTGTCGACAGAAAGTTTACGTGTAACTGCGACGGTTTCAAATGATGCAAGTCTTAATCATCCTGAGAGCGCGTCGATTGTGACCGGTGCCTGCACCTGGACGCTGAGTGTTGAACCGACCAACGGCTGGACAGATACCCGTTTTCCGATGGTGATTGCAGGAACGATAGTAATTGCTTCCCTGCTGCTTCTGATGACCTTTTTAAGCATGCTGTTTTATGTGCAGCGAAAGCGGATGTCAGTGATGGCGCGTACGGATGCGCTGACGGGACTTCTTGGTCGACGCGGATTCATGGAGATGACGGAAGAAATCATGAAGAAGTATCCGAAGAAACCGATGACTGCGGTGTTTATTGATTTAGATGATTTCAAGCAGATCAATGACCGGTATGGACATAATATCGGAGATGAAGCGCTGATAAACCTTGCTAAGAATCTTCGTACTTCTTTCCCGGAAAATGCAACGATTGGCCGAACCGGTGGTGACGAGTTCTGCGTGCTGTTAAGCGGCATGACTCCGGAACGTTGTCAGATGTACGTTGAAGCGGCGACGCAGAAAGACCAGTCCTTTAAGATTGGTGAGAAGGAGTATGATTACACGATTTCTGCAGGTTTTGCGGACTATCCGACACAGGCTGCAACGCGTGCGCGACTGATGACAATCGCGGATGAGGCGCTGTATGCTGCGAAAATCAACGGTAAGAATCAGTGCCTGCATTATGAGTCCTATATGTCAGATAATAAGAGAAACTATCTCGGATTTAATGTTAAGAGCCTTGCTTCCGGCATTCCTGGCGCGTTTCTCGTGTATGAGGCAGATGGTGATGAGCAGATTCTCTTTGCCAATGAATTCATAATTGAACTGCTTGGATGCAGTGATTTCAACGATTTTATGACATTTACCGATGCATCTTTTAAGTCGATTGTGCATCCGGATGATTATGAACGAGTTGAGCGCAAAATCCGGGAGCAGATTAATGCGGCAAGAGTGAAGAATGAAGCTTTAAGTGAGGTGAAGCTCGACGACGTTGTCGACTATCGAATCATCACGAAAAATGGCGATGTGAAGTTGGTGCATGAAGTGGGACGTCTGATTCATTCAGAACAGCACGGAAATGCATTCTATGTATTTATCAGAGAAATCATGTGAGTTAAGCAAATTACTTAAACTGGTTCGAGGTTTCGTCATATGAGTAATCAATCATATTAAGCTTGTTTTTTAGAGTTTCTTCGTCAATGTCCTCAGAGGCGCATAAATCCTGAAGGGAAGAGTAATTATCACGTAACTTAAGATTTACGTAAGAAAGAAGCATAACTGGATCGTTTGGAATCATAGCTGTTGTGTACCACCTTTCTGAAATATAAGTGATTATACTATGTAAGCACTTTACTTACAAATTTACCAAAATCGACGAAAACGTTTAAACATACTTGAAAATTGTTAATTCCTTAACACACTGATGTTTTCTAACCTCAAGGGCTCTGCTAAAAAGAGCTCTTTTTTTTTTGAAGAAATATTGTACAAAGATAAGTACAATCCATTGAAGCGCCTATTTTTCCCTGTTATAATCACCACATAACAAGGTTTCAGTAACAGGAGGTGCCACAAATGGCAAGAAAATGGGTGTATTTATTTACAGAGGGAAATGCCAACATGCGTGAGCTGCTTGGCGGTAAAGGTGCCAATCTCGCTGAGATGACGAATATCGGTCTTCCAGTACCACAGGGCTTTACCATCACAACAGAGGCTTGTACACAGTACTACGAAGATGGCCGTGAAATCAATGACGAAATCATGAGTCAGATTACGGAGAATATCGGTAAGCTTGAAGAGATTACCGGAAAGAAATTTGGTGATCGTGAAAACCCGCTTCTTGTATCGGTTCGATCCGGTGCGAGAGCATCTATGCCTGGTATGATGGATACAATCCTCAACCTTGGTCTGAATGAGGATGTGGTTGCTGTCCTTTCAGAAAAGTCCGGAAATCCAAGATGGGCATGGGATTCATACAGAAGATTCATTCAGATGTACTCCGACGTTGTAATGGAAGTATCCAAGAGTGAATTTGAAAAGCTCATCGATGCTAAAAAAGAAGCAAAGGGCGTTAAGCTTGATGTTGAACTTTCTGCTGATGATTTAAAGGATCTGGCAATGCAGTTCAAGGATGAATACAAGAAAGCCATCGGAAGTGACTTCCCGAATGATCCAAAGGAACAGTTATACGGAGCAATCAAGGCCGTATTCAGAAGCTGGGACAACCCAAGAGCGAATGTATATCGTCGTGATAATGATATTCCGTATTCCTGGGGTACAGCCGTTAATGTACAGTCCATGGCCTTTGGTAACATGGGCGATGATTGTGGTACCGGTGTAGCATTTACCCGTGACCCGGCAACTGGTAACAAGGGACTCTTTGGTGAATTCCTTACCAATGCGCAGGGTGAAGACGTTGTTGCCGGTGTTCGTACTCCAATGAAGATTCAGGAAATGGCTGATAAGTTCCCTGAAGCATTTGAAGATTTTAAGAGAGTGTGCAAGACACTCGAATCTCACTACAGAGATATGCAGGATATGGAATTCACCGTTGAACATGGAAAACTCTACATGCTGCAGACAAGAAACGGCAAGCGTACAGCGCAGGCTGCTTTAAAGATTGCATGTGACTTAATCGATGAAGGCATGAGAAGTGAGAAGGAAGCGGTTGCAATGATCGATCCTAGAAACCTTGATACACTTCTTCATCCACAGTTCGACCAGACTGTATTAAAGACAATGACACCACTTGGCAAAGGCCTTGGTGCTTCTCCAGGTGCAGCAGCCGGTAAGGTAGTATTTACAGCAGATGACGCTGTAGAATGGGCAGCTCGTGGCGAGAAGGTCGTTCTGGTTCGTCTTGAAACAAGCCCCGAAGATATCACAGGTATGAAGTCTGCACAGGGTATCTTAACAGTCAGAGGTGGCATGACCTCCCACGCAGCTGTAGTTGCACGTGGTATGGGCGAATGCTGTGTATCCGGATGCGGCGATATCGTCATGGACGAGGCAAATAAGGTATTTACCCTTGGTGGTACTACATTCCATGAAGGAGATCCAATCTCTATTGATGGAACAACAGGTAAGATTTATGCAGGCATTGCACCAACTGTTGATGCAACAATCGCAGGTGAATTCGGAAGAATCATGCAGCTTGCTGATAAGTACAGAAAGCTAGGTGTTCGTACAAATGCCGATACACCAAAAGACGCTGCTAAGGCTCGCGAGCTTGGTGCGGAAGGTATTGGACTGTGCCGTACAGAGCACATGTTCTTTGAAGGCGACAGAATTGATGCATTCCGCGAGATGATCTGTTCTGATACTGTAGAAGAAAGAGAAGAAGCTCTTGAGAAGATTCTTCCTTACCAGCAGGGCGACTTCGAAAAGCTTTATGAAGCTATGGAAGGAGACCCGGTTACTATTCGTTTCCTCGATCCACCACTTCATGAGTTTGTTTCAACCGATGAAGCTGATATTGAAAAGCTTGCAAAGGCTAAGAATAAGACGGTTCAGGAGATTAAGGACATTATTGAATCCCTTCATGAGTTTAACCCAATGATGGGACACAGAGGATGCCGTCTGACAGTCACATATCCTGAAATTGCAGTAATGCAGACAAGGGCTGTCATCCGTGCCGCTATTAACGTTAAGAAGGCACATCCAGACTGGAATCTGGTTCCTGAAATCATGATTCCTCTGATTTGTGACGTTAAGGAATTAAAGTTTGTTAAGGCAACGGTTGTTGCAACTGCAGACGAGGAGATTAAGGCGGCAAATGCTGACTTACAGTACAAAGTGGGGACGATGATTGAGATTCCTCGTGCAGCTCTTACAGCAGACCAGATTGCTACTGAGGCAGAGTTCTTCTGCTTTGGTACAAATGACTTAACACAGATGACATTTGGTTTCTCCCGAGATGATGCGGGCAAGTTCCTGAACGCTTACTATGACACAAAGATCTTCGAGAGCAATCCATTTGCCAAGTTAGATCAGACGGGTGTCGGACAGCTTATGGAAATGGCCGTTGAAAGAGGTAAGAAGGTTCGTCCTGAGCTTCACTGCGGTATCTGCGGTGAGCACGGTGGAGATCCATCTTCCGTTGAGTTCTGCCATAAGATTGGCTTAGATTATGTTTCCTGCTCACCTTTCCGTGTTCCAATCGCTCGCCTTGCTGCGGCACAGGCAGCTATCGCCGAGTCACGTCAGTAAAGAAAGCAAGCTGTTTTTTGGGAACTTTTGAAATCTCCAAAGATTTCATGAAGCAAAGTATGAGGATTTATCATCCGGAAAATACTTTCCATTACCCAGAAAAGCTTGAAATAAAGCTATTCCTAGTATAGGGTGTCTGCTTAGACACCCTATATTTTTTTACTTAAGAATAATTTCAACCAAGCTGTAATGAGAGCTAGACACAAGAAATTGTTGACTGCATTCGACTAAAATTTGAAGAAAAGTTCGGGAAATCCGAACAAGGAAAAAGGACCATTTTGAAAAAAGTTCGGAATATCCGAACTTGGAAGGAGGTTTAAAAATGTCGGAATTTACAGCTAAAAAGCTTAAAGAAGCGCGTGTTAGGGCAGGTTTTACTCAGGACGAAGCTGCAAAGCTCATGAACTTGAAGAAGACGACCATGAGCGAAATGGAAGCTGGGAAGAGAAGTATATCTGCTGATGAACTTGCACAGTTCTCTCGTATCTATGAAGTGGATGTAAGAGAATTACTGTTTTTGGAATTTACAGAAGCCGGTGAAGAGCAGAGACTTGCAGCTAAGTACAGTTCTTTCTTTAAATTACTTGAGAAATTATCTGATCGTGATATTGAAGATGTTTATTGGGTAATAAAGCGTAAGGTTGAAGGATTGCTTTAAAAATTAAATATGGTATGGGTACCCGCATGGCAGATCACACCTGCTTTGCGGGTATTTCTTATATATTGACATATACGCATTGACTACATATAATGAAGATAAGAATACACGCATTGACTACATTGGTGTAGGAGGTAGTGCCATGGATAAGGAAATATATAGCATTGAAGGTATAGATATTGAAGTGGAAAAAACTGATAAAACAGACGCTGATGCTGTACGCCGGAAGATGGCATATGCGTTTAAGATGATTAGAGCACAGTCTGGAATGAATAGAAAGGATTTTTCTGCCTGGCTTGGTATTCCATATAGAACTATGCAGGAATGGGAACTTGGCCGTAGGGCAATGCCGGAATATGTACTTCGTTTGATTGCATAT
>CACZJL010000018.1 GCA_902781505.1 uncultured Lachnospiraceae bacterium
ATTCATAAAGAATTTTCAGGGTTGGTTTGCTGTTCAATTATCAAAGACCATTGCGGATCAAAGATTCGCATTTTTACACTCTTCTTTCGTCGAGTGCTTCGCAAGTTTAACAGAAACTGTTTAACTTGTCAACCCTTAAAAGCCCGCTTATTTAGTGGATTTGTTTGAGTTTTTTTGTTGCCGCCTCGCGACGACTTGATTATATTATCACCAACCCCAAACAGTGTCAACACTAAATTTTAAATTTTTTCTTTTTTTTGAAAATTCTATACAATTTACAGCAGTTTCAAGGCTTCCGTGATGTTGCGAACCCCGATTAACTCTACTTTTCCGTCCGCTTTCACGTTCTTCAGACACACTTTTGGCAGAATAACAGATTTAAAGCCAAGCTTAATGGCTTCATTTACCCTCTGCTGCGCCTGTGATACAGCGCGCACTTCACCTGACAGTCCTACTTCTCCAAACACAAGCGTCTCAGAGTCAAGGACCTTATTCTTAAATGAACTTGCAACTGCCATAATAATTCCAAGATCTAATCCTGGTTCTGTGACTTTCATTCCACCCGCAATATTCACGTATGCATCCTGACTTCCAAGATGAAGTCCGGCTCTCTTCTCCATTACAGCCATTAACAAATTTACTCTGTTATAATCCGTTCCGGATGCTGTTCTTCTTGGCAGGCCAAAATTACTCTGGCAGACAAGAGCCTGAATCTCGACCATAACCGGGCGGGTTCCTTCCATGAGACAGACAACCGCCGAACCTGATGTCGATTCTTCTCTTCCCGCAAGCATATATTCTGATGGGTTCTTTACTTCTACCAGGCCTTTACTCTGCATTTCAAACACGCCGATTTCATTGGTACTTCCAAATCGATTCTTAACAGAACGCAGGATACGATAGGCCGCACTCCTGTCACCTTCAAAATACAACACCGTATCTACCATGTGTTCGAGCATACGAGGACCTGCAACGACACCTTCCTTTGTCACATGACCTACAATAAAGATTGAAATGCCAAGGCCTTTTGCAATCTGCATCAGTACGGATGTTGATTCGCGCACCTGTGATACGGAGCCTGGAGCTGATTCAACTTCTTCTCTGTACATCGTCTGAATCGAATCGATAATTACGATTTCGGGCTTTTCTTCTTCAATTACATTCTGAATGGTTGTAAGATTCGTTTCACAAAAAAGCTTCAGATGATCGTCAAATGTGCCGATTCGCTCTGCGCGCATCTTAATCTGCCTTAACGATTCTTCTCCTGATATATAGAGCACATCCTTTGCACGTGCAGCCAGCTTGTGACACATCTGGAGGAGGAGGGTGGATTTGCCGATACCAGGGTCGCCACCTACTAGAACAAGCGAGCCTGCCACAATTCCTCCGCCAAGAACCCGGTCGAGTTCTTCTATATCAGTAGATGTGCGGTCACTTTCATCTGTACTGATTTCATTAATCGAAATCGGTCTGCGTGTCTGGCCGGACAGCCGTGAAGCAGGATTTCCTGCATCTACTCTGACAACGCCTTTTGTTGTTTTGGAGCTCTTCGCAGTTGGTGCTTCTACTGCACTGTTCCATTCGTGGCACGATGGACACTGCCCAAACCACTTTGCCGATTCATAACCACATTCCTTACAAAAGAATGCCATTTCCTTCGCCTTAGCCATATTTACCCCTTTACAATGATTCGCAGATGTCAGCTCTTAAGCAATCTGCGGTTAAAAAAAGCTGCCCTCACAAAAATCAGGAAGGCAGCGAAGTATTATTTAATTTTTATTTTCAGGCTTTCTTAATTTCAACCTGAACAGGAGTGCCTGTAAATTCTACAGAGATTGTAAGCTTTCCGCTCATTCCAGTCTCCACAACACCTGCATCCTTGCCATCTACTGTAGTCTGATATGCTGCATTTTCAGCAAGACCTACTGTAATCTGTGCGTCTTCCTTGCCATCAACTGTGAAGGATACGCCCTCGTCAGACTCTGCAAAGTTTGTAACTGCAGTTCCTGGCTCAGATTCATAAAGGAATGATCCGTTCTTTTCGAGCTTTGTAATTTCTCCGAAAGTCTTTACATAATAAACATCACCCTGATGTTCAAAATCCTTTAACTTAGTCTTTTCTGTAAGTTCGTAATTACCAAAGCTTAAGCTGCCGTCCTTCTCAGAACGAAGTAACTCTTTAACTACTGCCATTGATGTCTCCTCCGTTAGAAACTTTTAACGTATTCCGTACTGCCATTATACAATAAGAACTGCGAGATTTCTATACTTACTTATTCTTTCCGCGCTTCTTTCCAAAATGGAGTTTACCATCTTTCACAGTAATCTGAACTCTGCTGCCTTCGGTATAGTATCCATCAAGGATTTTTTCTGCGAGCACATCTTCAATATCGTTCTGGATTTCACGACGAAGCGGTCTTGCACCGTACTTTTCGTCATAGCCCTTATCAACGATGTACTTCTTAGCTTCCTCGTCAAGTTCGATGGAAATCTTCATCTGCTCCATAGTACGCTTATTGACGTTCTTCATTAAGATGTCAACGATCTTTCCAATCTGCTCCTTGCTCAGCTGATGGAATACAATAATTTCATCGATACGATTCAGGAATTCCGGCTTAAAGAGGCGACGTACCTCTTCCATAACCTTTCCCTTCATATCCTCATGGCGCTTATCCTCACTATCCTCTGTTACAAAACCTAACGTCTTAGGGGCAATGATATTTTCCGCGCCCGCATTGCTTGTCATAATGATGACGGTATTCTTGAAGTCGATTACACGGCCTGTGGAATCTGTAATATGGCCGTCGTCTAAAACCTGAAGCAGGATATTGAAGACATCCGGATGTGCCTTTTCGATTTCATCAAATAAAACAACGGAATATGGATGGCGACGAACCTGCTCTGAGAGCTGGCCACCTTCATCATATCCAACATAGCCCGGAGGTGAACCAATCATCTTAGAGACTGT
This sequence comes from uncultured Lachnospiraceae bacterium, assembly GCA_902781505.1. GTDB lineage: Bacteria > Bacillota > Clostridia > Lachnospirales > Lachnospiraceae > UBA4285. The sequence goes on from CACZJL010000018.1 coordinate 2,969, forward strand.
GTGTTTCTCCATGTATTCAGACATATCAACACGGATTAAGGAATCCTCTGTTCCAAACAGAGTCTCTGCGAGCGTCTTACTGAGCTCTGTCTTACCAACACCTGTCGGACCAAGGAAGAGGAAGGACCCGATTGGACGGTTTGGATCCTTTAATCCTACACGGCCACGGCGAATCGCTCTGGCAATTGCTGTAACAGCCTCATCCTGACCGATAACTCTCTTGTGGAGGGTATCCTCTAAGGTCTTTAAACGCTCTGTTTCACCTTCACTGATTCTTGAAACCGGAATACCTGTCCAGTTCGCAACTACACCGGCAATCTCTTCTTCGCCTACGACAAGAGTTCTCTCAGAACGGGATTTTTCCCAGTCTTCCGTTACCTTATCGAGCTTCTCTCTTAACTTTAACTGCTTTTTCTTTATCTGACCGGCCTTCTCAAAATTCTCAGAGGCAATTGCTTCTTCTTTTGAGCGGCTTAACGCCTCTAATTCTTCTGAAATCTCCCTGATTTCAGGTGGCTGTGTAAAGCTTGAAAGGCGGGTCTTGGCTGATGCCTCATCAATCAGATCAATCGCCTTATCCGGAAGGAAGCGGTCATTGATATAGCGCTTGGAAAGCTGAACTGCTGCTTTAACAGCATCGTCCGTGATGTTGACATTATGATGATTTTCATATGCACTCTTTAATCCGGAAAGAATAGCAATAGCCTCCTCTTCGGATGGTTCATCAACTTCAACCTTCTGGAAGCGACGCTCTAAGGCTGCATCTTTTTCAATGTATTTGCGGTACTCATCAAGAGTTGTTGCGCCCAAAAGCTGGAGTTCGCCTCTTGCAAGGCTTGGCTTTAAAATATTGGATGCATCGATGGCACCTTCTGCACCGCCCGCACCGATGATGGTATGAATCTCATCTAAGAAAAGTAAGACATGGCCATCTGCAATGACTTCTGCAATAACATTCTTAATTCTCTCTTCGAATTCACCACGATACTTGGAACCGGCAACCATTCCGGAAAGATCTAATGTCACCAGTCTCTTATCGGCAAGTGTTTCAGGAACATCACCGGAGACAATGCGCTCTGCAAGTCCTTCCGCAATTGCAGTCTTACCAACACCTGGTTCACCGATCAGAACCGGATTGTTCTTGGTACGGCGGCTTAAAATCTGAATTACTCTCTGAATCTCATCACTACGTCCAATGACCGGGTCTAACTTGCCCTCTCTTGCCATCTGTGTGAGGTCTCTTGAATACTGATCAAGAGTCTCCGTTGAGCTTCTTTTTCCTCTTTTTCTCTGCCTTGCGTCTTCTCTTGCACTTTCCTGCACATCCTGGCCCATGGCCGTAAGAGTCGCAACATAAATCTGCTTGATTGACACATTGTTTAATAAAATCAGCTGGTAAGCAAGGCATTTGCCATCCTTAATGATACTTAAGAGAATATGTTCCGTACCGATTTTTTCTGAATTGTAGCGCTTTGCTTCCTTCGCAGCACCTTCCATTACCTGCATCGAAGCAGGTGTATAGCCTCCGCGCTCTGCAACACTGACGTTGTTTGCACGAATTTCCTGACTGATAACAGTCTCTAATCGTTCTGCTGAAATTCCAAACTCTGAAAGAACAGAGCCTGCAATACTGTCCTCTGTTAAGGACAGGCCGAGCAGCAAGTGTTCAGTACCAATTGCAGCATGGCCGTAAAGCTTGGCCGCTTCCGCTGCATGTTCAAGCGATTCTTTCGCCTTATCTGTATAGCGTTCCTGCATGTCTCCTCCTCAATTCTCAATTTCCGGCAGATTCTTCCTGATAAAATCAGCTCTTGCCGTGTTAATCTCTTCTTCTGTCAGTGTCTCGACTGCTTCAAGACACAGATTCGCCGGCGAGGCTCCAATCATAATCGGATAAATCGCCGCCGTCTTCTTAACCGGCTTCACCAGTCCATTCAGAATACCAAACCGGATTTCTGATAGCAAAGTCAGCGCATCCTTTAAATCAATACTTCTTGCATATTTTAACACACCATACGCGCGATACACGGTATCTCGTGCTCTAACCGGCATCGAATCAATATATTCCTTCTGAATCTCAGCCTCCTGCTTAGCCACCATTTCCGCAATCGCCTTCAGATTCTCAAGAATCTGCTTTTCTGACACACCCAGCGTCACAAGATTGCTGATTCGATACATGTCGCCAATACTGTATTTTCCGGTACCACCGACACTTTTAAGCTTCATCTGAAATCGACCGACTTCACTGGCCAGCGAGTCAATTCCGCCCGCCGCAGCAAGCATTGGCAAATGAAGCATGACCGAAGCTCTCATTCCTGTTCCCGCATTCGACGGGCAGATCGTTAAGTATCCGTACTTGTAATCATACGCATAATGAACCGCACTTCCAATCACATCATCAATTTCCGATGCCTTTTTATAAGCACTCTTTAAATCATTACCGGCACTGTATGCCTGAATTCGGATATGGTCTTCCTCATTCAGCATGACCGAAATATCTTCCTTTGGCGAGATAAATCCTGCTGCCTGCTTCTGCTGCAGAAGAAAATCACTGATGCAGTGACGTTCTCTTAAAGCAATTTTCTGAGTATCATCCAGATCCTTAAAATCGTACTCTAAGAAGCTGGCAAATTCCTTCAATCCATTCAGCTCCTTCACAGCTTCATGAATCATTTTCGCGGATGCTTCCTCAGACAGCTTCAACGAAAAGTTGTATTTGCTGAAATTCCTCGCAAGACGAACCTTGGATGAAATAATAATTCCATTATTTGCGTCCGCCTGCTCATACCAACGTAAAAGACCAGTCATGATTCCTGTCCTTTCCGAAGCCTGTATTCATCTCTGAATCTGGCAGCCGCTTCGTAATCCTCCGCCTCTACGGCCTTTTGCATCTGCGCCTTCAGCTCCTCAAGTGACAGGGGTTCACTCTTTGAACCCTCTTCAGTTTTCTTCTTTTTCCCCTTGGCTTTGATTTTCTTCACCACAGAAGGAATCTCAATCTCTTCCTGCTCGGTCTCATCCTGATATTTCTTACCCAGGTGTCTGGTTCCGGCCTGAATCTTAAGCATATTATCTTCAATCAAAGGGCCGAACACATTGTAACACTCCGGACAACCAAACTTACCAACCTGAACAAACTCCTTAAATACCATGCCGCATCTTGGACAGGACACATGCATTTCAGGACGATCATCCTCAGTAATCCCCTTTAACATCCCGGTCAGAAGCTTTTCAAACGCATCACGCTTATCAGCATGCTTCTCCATGTACTCATACCAGCTCATTGGTCTGATTTTCCTGGCACACTCTCTGCAGACCCAATGTTCTGTAAGGGTTCCATTATCATCTCTTAAGAAGTGATAGACCGCTTCCCTCTCTCCACAAATCTCACACAGCAAGACAGACACCTCCTTCGTTCAATAAATTACAGGCAGCCGCAAAACAAGTGCCCTGCCGCCACCTTGTAACAGTTAATACAGTTTCAGTTCTTTGAGCACAACAAGTGGAACAAAATAAGTAATAAACGCTACTACCATTGCCACACCAAGGGCAACAATTCTAATCCCTGTCCATGAAACCATCGCGTTATAGGCAAATGTAATGCAAACGCCCATAATTCCGGCACAAATGAATGGGACAATAAATGTCTTTACAATTTCCTGACGGTAATGAATCCTCTTTCTTAACTGATAGAGGTTCAGAATCATAACCATCAGAGGGAAGGTCATCGTTCCGATTACCAGAGAGTAAATACCAAGGTTTGTGAAACGAAGCAGACCAACAACCAGAACGACATGTACAATTAAAGCATAAACGCTGTGCTTTACCGGTAACATCAGCTGATCAATTCCCTGAAGTGCCGATGTTGTAACGGTCTGCAGGGTAAAGAAAATAACGGCTGCTGCACCGATCTTTAACATCATGTCTCCTTCATTCGCATTATACTTTGAAAACAGAATCTGGATGACCGGCTTACCAAGTGTTGTCAGACCGATGAAACAGGGAATGGCAATCAGCATGTTCAGGCGGATTGTACTTCTTAATTTTCTTCTGACGCTTCTGTAATCGTGGTTCGTATAGGAACGAACAATACTTGGAAGAAGGGAAGCACTCATTGCTGAGGCGATGCCCTGTGGGATACTTAAGAGCAGGATGTAGCTTGTAGCATAGTTCCCCATCTGCTTCTTAACCATTTCAGAAGACATCGTTGCAATCGCCGTATTATTAAACAGAATATCGTCGATTACATTATTGATGTTGTTAAATGTCTGACCTAAGATAATCGGAATCATCGTGAGGATAATCAGCTTCACCATGCTCTCTGTGTCTGGCGCAGCATGCTCATCTGTTGCAACATTTGCCATGATCTTCTTCCGGCTTTTCAGGAAGAGGAACAGGAAAAACAGAAGTGCAGCGCCTGCGCCAAGGCAGGTACCAAGTGTGGAACCGGCCGCACCATATGCCGGTGCATTTCCGGAATTAGCATAGGCCTGCATCAGAAGGTAGCCTGCACCAATCGAAACACCTGCATTGACAATCTGCTCAACAATCTGGGAAACCGCTGTCGGTGTCATCATTCCATGGCCCTGGGCAAATCCTCTGAAGACACCAAGCACAGCTACGATGAATACCGTAGGTGCAAGGACACGCAGTGGAATTGCCATACCGGTAACACCCGGATACAGTGCATTCTCAATCCAGTTTGAACCAAAGAACAGGAACAGACAGGCAAGTCCGCCCGTGACTAAAGACACCTTAAGTGCTGTAATCGTCAGCTTCCAGGCTGCCTTATATTCTTTCTTTGCAAGGCGCGCAGAGACCAGCTTTGACACTGCCATCGGAAGACCGTAGGACGAAAGCACCAGGATAATGTTGTAAACATTAAACGCCGCGGAATAGATTCCGTTGCCGTCACTTCCAATTATATTAACTACCGGGATTCGGTACAGCATACCGATGACACGGACCAGGATTCCAGCAAGTGCCAGAATTCCTCCCTGTACCAGAAATCCCTTTTTTACGTCTTTCGCCATTTTTCTACCTTCTTTAACTTTTTCACGTCAGCACATAAGGCCTGCTTAAATCTCATGATATAGCATTATCCCCGCAAATTCAACGAATAAGAATCAGGATTCTGTCTTTCACGTAAATAACACGTTTCGCAATTGCAAGTGCCTCAGCGATTCTGCCTTCCTGCTCACCCGCCAGGTTTACAACCGCGCTTTCAGTCATTCCCTTAGTAATCTGCAGTCGACCAATCACCTTATCGCCTTCCTTAACCGGAATCGTAAGAGGCATCTTATCCGGCTCCTGCAGCTCAGGCCAGGAAAGAACGCCCTCTTCATCAGAGATAGAAAGCATTTCAAATAATTCCATCACAAAATGCGGTGCGACCGGAAACAGAATCTTTGCGAAGCCTGTCAGTGTCTTCTTGTCGATTCCGCCCTGTTTTTTTGAAATCGCTGCGATTTCCTTAAATCCCTGCATCAGCGACGATACCGCTGTATTAAACTGCCACTGCGACATCCGCTCTTGTACCGCCTTTGTGACACGGTACAGACAGGCATCCATCTCATTTGAGGAAATAACCTTTACAATCGGCTTGCCATGCTCATCATTTTCCGAAGCTTTCGGCACCCATCCTAAGTTTTCCTCGGCAAATGTACTGTATAAGCGATAAACGCGCTTTAAGAACCTTCGAATTCCTTCGATTCCGTCTTCATTCCACTCTGAATCCTGTGAAAGCGGGCCGGTATAGAGTTCATACAGATTCAGCGCATCTGCTCCGTAATCTGAAACCATATCCTTTACATAGAGCGCATTATCTGTCACGCGTGACATCTCAAATCCATAGATATCTGTAAAGCGACCAACCGCCTGCATTCTCTCTGCTCTCACCCGGTTCTCATCAAAGAGTCGTTCCTGTTTTACAAGTTTTCTGATATCCGTAAATACAGCCAGTAAATTCTGGTCATATAAATCTTTCAGATTCTGTTCATTTGTTATAACCAGATGCACCTTTTCGCTTTTACTGCCGGCCTGCTGCTGTGTCAGAAACCGTGCCATCGTCTGCGCTGCAATCAGTCCGCGGACATGTCCAACATGCCATTCTTCTTCCTCCACGTCAGGTACCACAACGAGGATTGCGCCAGCCGCCTCGTTTTCTTTATCATCACCGGCAGCCATTTCAAAAGCTGCGCCAGAGTACTCAGTCGTTTCGACAAAACTTGAAACCTGCTCTTTCCACTTCTTCTCAACTGATTTATGATTATATAATGACATACACGCCTCCGCTACAAACTACTACGGAGTTTACCGTTGAGGCCTGAATATGTCAAGTTCCTGTACTTTCCAGTTGAAATCAGCACGTCAAAGTGTTAAAGTGTATCAGCAAACACCGATTTGCATGCAGCAAAGCGTGACTTGAAAGGATACTCTATGAATATAGAAGAAAACGAGGTTAAACAGCCTCTTCATTTTGGATTTATCGGATTCGGACTGATTGGTGGTTCCGTGGCACAGGCAATTAAAAGAACCTACCCGGACTGTAAAATCACTGTCAGCTCCAGAACCCTTGAAAATATTGAACCGGCTCTCGCCGATGGTACAGCAGATGACATCACAACAGAGGTGGATGAACGCTTCAAATCCTGTGATATGATCTTTCTCTGCACACCGGTCAGCACCATTACCATTTACTTACGAAGCTTAAAGGAAATCATCCGGGAGGATTGTATTCTGACTGACGTAGGCTCAGCTAAAGCTCTGATTTGTTCTACCGCAGAGAAAGTCGGATTAAAAAAGCAGTTCATCGGTGGACATCCGATGGCAGGCTCTGAGAAAACAGGATACGCCTATGCAAACGCAGATATTTTAAAAAACCGTCCATTTGTCCTGACACCAAATGACGAAACAGATCCGAAGCAGCTTGAATTTTACAAAAACCTTGTCGAATCCTTCGGTTGTCGCCCCTACATTGTCGATGCTGAAGTTCATGACAAGGCCGTTGCTGCCATCAGTCATGTACCTCATCTGGCAGCTGCCACTCTGGTTCAGGCAGTTAAGGAAGCTGACACAGATGAACTGATGTTTAAGCTTGCATCCACGGGTTTCCTAGATACCACGCGAGTTGCCGCTTCCTCTTCTGAAGTCTGGAAGCAGATTGTTGCAGTAAACACACCGAAAATTTCAGAATTCCTTGGAATCTACATCGATCATCTGACCGAACTGAAGGCACGGATTGACTCAGGTGACACAGAATGTGTTGCAAAGCTCTTTAACGACGTCCGCCCTTACCGACAGAAATTTGATAAACGTTAAAAAACCGGCCCTCAAAACGAGGACCGGCTTATTCTTAATCAACTCCAAAGCAACCGCCACCTAAGAATTCTCTTAGGATTGAATTGTTTGGCACAACTTCCGAGCTGCAAGGCAGGAAGTAATTTAAGAACTTGAGCATCCTATGTGCTTCAAGGAAATTCGGATCATCTTCTGAAACCTGATAAAGGAGCGGTTCCACATATGGCTTTAAAATAGAAAGCTCATATGCTTCAGCCGAGTTAAATACCACATCGGCACTCTCCTGGTAAGGGAAGATATTTTTCTCCTCACCTCTTCTTACCGAATCCCACATTCCAAGCGTCTCCGACGCAGATGCATTACGTGTGCGGAAATCACGCACCAGGCGGCGTACCAGACGCCCGTCCGTCGTAGCCACGCGGTTATGTTCATCAATATTCAGCTGTGTTAATGCTGAAATATAAATCTTAAACTTGCTTTCTTTCGGAATCGCATAGGACAGCGCATCATTCAGGCAGTGAATACCCTCAATTACAAGAATATCATCGTCCTTAAGCGTCGTTGGTTCCTTCGCAAAATCCTTACCGCCATTCGTAAAATTATAACGAGGCAGGTTAACCGGCTTTCCTTCAAGCAAATCATTCATCTGCTTATTAAAAAGCTCAACGTCAATCGCCTCAAGATCCTCGAAATTGCGGTCACCGCTTGCGTCACACGGAATATCCACACGTTCCTTATAGTAGTTATCAACAGAAATAACATGTGCATTATAGCCATTTGCCTGTAACTGCACTACCATGCGATTGGCAAATGTCGTTTTTCCTGAGCTGCTAGGTCCTGCAACCATAACAAAGCGCACGGACTCTCTCTCCTGAATCTTGTGCACGATTTCAACAATTCTCTGCTCCTGGAGAGCTTCCTGAACCAGAATCATACGATTCATCTCTCCCTTTGCAATCTTCTCATCAAGAGAAGCTACCGTATCGAGTCCCATGCGGTCATTCCAGATTCCTGTCTGCTGTAAGGACTCGAAAATCTTATCCTGTGCGTGGAATTCAGGAACCACACCTGGTGCTGACTTTCTTGGCATCTGAAGTACAAAACCACTCTTATACTTCACAAGCTGAAACTTCGTCAGAATTCCGGTAGCCGGTGCCATGTAGCCATAAAAATAATCCTTATATCCGTCAATTCCATATACATTTACAAAAGAGCCGTTACGGAACCGGAAAAGTCTCGATTTATCAGGCATTCCAATGCTGTCAAAGTACTTTCTCGCGTCGGCTGTGCGCATGGACTCCTTCACAATCGGCAGATTTTCCGCTGCCAGATTCTTCATTTCTTTCATCACAGTTTCAAGGAACCCTTCCGTAACCTCGAAATTCCCCTTAATCCAGCAATACAGACCGGCATCCATCGAATGATCCACAACAACATCACTCGCATCAAGTTCAACCGGAAGTCTGTGAACAGCGGTCAGCATCAGAAGAACAACACTTCTGCGGTATGCGTCAAGACCAATTCTATCTGCAGTTGTCAGAAGCTCTATTTTATCCTTGTCAGGATCCACTTCCACATTCTGAAGCTCTTCCAGCTTCCCGTTCAGCTTTGCAAGTACAATCGGATATTCATATTCTTTCTGCAATTCTTTTGCGTAACTAACAAGTTTCATATACAATTCCTCCCCTTTTTTATTTCATCTTTCAAGCAGGCCTTGAACGAGAGATAGCTTCGCTCTGATTTCTTCGCGGCGCGCTATGGACTTATCCGAACCATCGCGATTTAAGTTTTCTAAAATACCGGAAAGTATCCCTTCTTCTTTCTTAAGCTGCTCGATCAGTGTGGCATCCTTTGCTCCAACCAGGCACGGGCCATACTCCAGTTCAGCCTCCGTAAGCTCATACGGCTCACCCGTGTACCTGACCGTCTCAATGCAATAGAACTTTCCACGGTCAAAAAGTGCAAGCTCCGCCTCAATCACAAATCCGTTCTGAGAAAGATATTCTCTGTATTCGCGGTATTCTGACTGTGGAGACAAAATCAGCTTCATGGATGAATTCAGCTTACTCTTACCCTTTTCAAGGATTTTTGTAATCAGCGGACCACCCATTCCAAGGATTGTTACAATATCTGCCTCAAACGGCTCCATTTTCTCAAATCCGTCAGAGAGTCTGACATCAATTTTAGATGAAAGTCGAACTTCTCTGATATAATCAGCAGCTCTTTTTAATGGCTCTGTTCTTAAATCCATGGCAATTGCACGTTTTGCACGATTTTGTTCCACAAGATACACGGGTAACAGCCCGTGATCCGTTCCAATATCTGCTGCAATCTCCGCTCCATTTACCAAAGAAGCGGCCGCCAGAAGGCGGTCGCTAAGTATACGTTTATTCATTTACAGTTCCTTATGAAAATTAATCGAGGTAATCTCTTAACTTTCTGCTTCTTGTCGGATGCCTTAACTTTCTGAGCGCCTTAGCCTCAATCTGACGGATACGCTCACGAGTTACGTTAAACTCCTTACCAACCTCTTCAAGTGTTCTTGCTCTGCCGTCATCCATACCGAAACGAAGACGCAGAACCTTCTGCTCTCTCTCAGTCAATGTATTTAAGACCTCTCCTAACTGCTCCTTTAACAGAGTGTTAGCAGCTGCTTCTGCAGGTACCGGTACGTTATCATCCTGAATGAAGTCTCCAAGATGAGAATCTTCCTCTTCACCGATAGGTGTTTCAAGAGAAACCGGCTCCTGGCTGATCTTCTGAATTTCTCTGACACGCTCAACCGGAATTTCCATCTCTTCTGCAATTTCTTCAGGCTTAGGCTCACGACCAAGCTCCTGAAGAAGCTGTCTGGAAACACGAACGAGCTTGTTGATTGTCTCGACCATATGTACCGGAATACGAATGGTTCTCGCCTGATCCGCAATCGCTCTGGTAATTGCCTGACGAATCCACCATGTCGCATATGTAGAGAACTTGAATCCCTTACGGAAATCAAACTTCTCAACCGCCTTAATCAGACCTAAGTTACCTTCCTGAATCAGATCAAGGAAGAGCATTCCACGTCCGACATATCTCTTGGCAATGGAAACTACCAGACGGAGGTTCGCCTCTGCCAATCTGGACTTGGCAATTTTACCCTTATCAATAATGGACTGATCCTGTTCCTCAACCGGCTTCAGCTTTTCAGCCTCACCAGCTTCCATCAGCTTTGCGTATTCAATTTCCTGCTCACCTGTAAGAAGCGGAACCTTACCAATCTCCTTTAAGTACATACGAACAGGGTCATCAAGACCGATGCTGTCCGGGACAGAAAGGTCAATCTTCTCAAGATCAATCTCTTCATCGTCCTCATCCGGGATGAACTCATCATCTTCCTCTTCCGGCTCATCAAGCATGGTAACTTCGACATTATTCTTCTGTAAGAAATCAATTGCCTTCTCGATACGGTCTGCATAAACATCCATACCGGCGAAGAAGTCGTTGATTTCCTTGGAATCTAAGGACTTCTTTTTCTTACCGTATGCTAACAGCTCCTTTAACTTTGCCTCAAACTGTGCTTCGCTAGTCTCTTCATCGTCCTCAGAAACCGTAATTTCCTTTTCCTTTAATAGCGCAATCAGTGCTTCCATCTGATCTTCGCCCATGTAAACATCCTTGAAGAAGTCATTAATCTGGCTGGTAGTTGTAGTACCTTCCTTCTTCACCTTCTTGGCAAATTTATCGACCATCTTTAAAAATGCCTTCGGATCAAGTTCTGTAAGTTGATTCTTTTCTTCTGCCTGTGCAGACTTCTTCGTTGTCTTCCCGGCAGCTGTATTCTTTGGCTTTTCTTCAACCGCAGCAGCTGCTGCTTCCTTCTTAACCTCAGCTACTTCTGCTTTAGCCTTCTTTGTTGTCTTCTTCGCAGCTGCTTTCTTAGGCTTTTCTGTCGCTGTCTTCTTCGCCGCAGCCTTCTTTGGCTTTTCTTCTGCTGTTTTCTTAGCAGTCTTCTTTACGGTCTCTTCAGCCTCTGTACCTGTTGTCTTTTTTGTTGCCATCCCTGGTCCTCCATACATGCAGTTTATAGTTCTATTTTGAGCTTATTAATATCTTTTTGTTTTTTGATAAGTTCCATCATCTTTAACGGATCCGACGCTCCAGCCCTTGTAATCTGCTCTTTCAGACTGTTATCGAGAATCTTGCGAACAAAATCATTCACAGCCTTCTCAATATCCGTATTCTCCTCCAGATCCGACGAAAAAATATCTGCAACCTCAGCCTGTCTTCCATCCTCATTGAAATGATCAATGACGGCGGCCGCCTTAAGATTGCCCTTTTCAAGCCCGTCATAGACAAGAATCGCTGTCTCATGGAACAAATCGGAAAGGAAATCATCCGGTGTCAGATATTCCTTTACCTTATCAAAAACTGCCGGATGATCGACACACAGATTCAGAAGCATCTTCTCTGCCTTATCAATTCCAGTCTCTTTCTTCTTTTTCGGCTTTGCCGAGGTCGGCCCGATTTCATCCGGTCGTCTCTCGTACGGACTCGCATTTTCCTTCTTTAAAAGGCCCTGCTCTCCGAACGTATTAACCAGATTCGTAAATGGTCCTTCCGGAATCATCGGATAATCGCGGCAAATGGCATGAATATAGTTCATTCTCTCGAGCTTTTCATCAAGTGCCGCTACCATTCTTGCGATTTCGTATTCAAAGCCCGTTGTTTCCGCCGGGTCTCCGGTATCTAAATGATAATTTTTCGATGCCGCCTCTACGAGGTACATAAACGCGTTCTGCGCCTGATCAATTCTCTCCTGGAAGGCTTTTGCTCCCTCTGCCTTGATGAATTCATCCGGATCCTTATACGGTCTTAAATTGATGACCTTACAGGTCAGGCCCGCTTCTTTTAACAGACCTATTGCGCGTTTCGCCGCTTTCACACCGGCGCCATCTGAATCATAGGTTACAAGAACCTGATCTTTATATCGCTTCATCAGCTTGCATTGCTGCGGTGTCAGAGCGGTTCCAAGAGACGCTACCGTCTGATCAAAGCCCGCCTGATGCATGGAAATAACATCCATGTAGCCCTCACAGATAATGAACTGCTGTGCCCTCGAACCTCTTGCAATATGCATTCCGAACAGATTTCGGCTCTTATCAAACAGAACCGTCTCCGGAGAGTTTAAGTACTTTGGCTCGCCGTCTCCCATGACTCGTCCACCAAAACCGATTACTTTCCGGTTGATATCCATAATCGGGAAAATTACCCGATTCCAGAACTTGTCATTCACCCGGTCACCGTTGTAGGTAAAAAGGCCGCTGTCCTTTAAGATTTCATCATCATAGCCTTTCGACTTTAACATCTGATACAGACCACCGCCCTGTGAGGCGTATCCTAAGCCAAAGGCTTTCATGGTCTCATCTGTTAACTGACGTTTCTGAAAATACGCCATTCCAAACTCGCCCTCAGGGCTCCTGAGTGCCTTATAATAAAAGGTTGCCGCAAGCTTGTTAATTTCAAGCAATTTGGCTCTTTTATCACTTCTTTGTTTTTCTTCCGGATTGTACTGCTCTTCCGGCAGGCTCATTCCGACTCTGTCCGCCAAAAACTTTACAGACTCTGGGAAGGTTAATCCTTCATATTCCATAATGAAGGAGAACACATTGCCGCCTTTGCCGCAGCCAAAGCAATGACAGATTTGTTTAGCAGGTGAAACAGAGAATGATGCCGTTTTCTCATTATGAAACGGACACAGACCCATGTAATTAGAACCGGACCGCTTTAAGGCCACGTAACTTCCCACAACGTCAACGATGTCATTGCGGGAACGTACTTCATCAATGATTTCTGAAGTATACAATTCGCTCTCCCTCCATTCTTCATTTCTTACATTTTGCGCATCTTTTAAATAATGCTGAAACCTGCGGTTTTCTGATGTGCAAAATCTAGTCTATTTTTGTTATTCTCGGCCGGCCTTTAATTTCCTTTTTTATTTTAAATTTTTTGACAGAATTTCGATTCCCTAGTAAAATCAAGAAAAACAACAGATTACATTTTTATAATTCACATTAAGAAAGGATTTTCATGGACCCCTCGACTAGTATAGAACTCATTTCAATTATTCTTCTGATTGCACTTTCTGCATTTTTCTCTTCAGCAGAGACTGCATTTACAAGTGTCGATAAGATTCAGATTCTCACGCTTGCAGACAACGGAAATAAACGAGCCAAGCTTGTGCTCTGGATTTTAGATCACCAGACCAAGATGCTCTCAGCGATTCTGATTGGCAATAACATTGTAAATATCGCTGCTTCCGCAATTGCAACGACCGTAGCGCTTCAAATTTTCGGTGAGGTCGGCACTGGAATTGCTACCTTTGTTCTGACCTTCCTCCTCTTAATTTTCGGAGAGGTCACCCCAAAGACGATGGCAACGATTCATGCAAGAAATCTTACATTGACATTAGCTCCGATTATTCGCTTCTGCATGTTCTTCCTAACTCCTGTCGTCATTGTCATTAACGCACTGTGCGCGGCTGTTTTAAAAGTACTTCATGTAGATAACACCAAAAGGAGTCACAAAATTACGTCGAAGGAACTTCGTACTATTGCTCATGTCAGCCACAAACAGGGAGGCATCGCTTCTACAGAGAAGCAGATGATTGATAATCTCTTTGATTTCCGTTCTGCTCAGGCCAAGGATGCCATGATTCCTCAGATTGATATGACAATGATTGACATTGACTCTTCCTATGAAGAAGTCATCAAGACCTTTGAAGAAACCAAGTTCTCCCGCCTCCCGATTTTTGAAGAGAATCCGGATAATGTGGTTGGTATCCTTTACAGCAAGGACCTGTTTTTAAGCCTTCATAAGGACGAAGAGTTTAAGAAGCACTTTAAAATGATGGATTTAGCTCGTGAACCATTCTTTACCTTTGAAACCAAGAATACAGCTGAACTCTTTCGTGAAATGCAGAAGAATTCTACATCCATCGCAATTGTTCTCGACGAATACGGTGCTGTTGCCGGTATGATTACAACGGAGGATTTAATCGAAGAAATCGTTGGTGAAATCCATGACGAATATGATACAGACGAACAGGTACCTTTCCAGAAGGTAAAGGACGGCCTGTACAAAATTGATGCAACCTACAAGTTAGAGGATATCAACGAGCGAATCGGATGTAAGTTAGAATCCGAAGACAATGATTCTATCGGCGGTCTGATTATTGAGAAGATGGACCGCTTCCCGGTTGTCGGTGACAAGGTTACTATTGAAGGTCTCGATATCACAATCGCAAAAGCCAGCCCAAACCGTATCGAGCGCATCCTTCTTAAAGTACCGGAGGACGAAGCGTCCATACAGGAAATCGCACAGTAAATTTTATTCCTCGTGGGTCAGCTTTTCTACTACTTCTGCGAATCCCATTCCATGGCTTGCCTTAACAAGAACCGTGTCGCCCTTTAAAATAAGTTCATCTAAGTGATCAAGCATTTCTTCCTTCGTGGCAAATGCATGAACTTCTGTATCATAGGCTTCATAATGCGCTTCGTGGAATGCTTTTGCACCCTGAGCAATGTTTTCTGCTAACTTGCCGGCAGTGATTAGCACATCAATCTGCTTTCCGCCAAGATACATGCCTACATCGTAGTGCATGCTACTCTCATTCTTACCAAGCTCGAACATGTCGCCAAGGATACAAACCTTGCGGCCTTCTGCACTGTTGATGATATCGATGCTGGCCTTCATGGACGTTGGCGATGCGTTGTAACAATCATCAAGAACCGTGAGACCATTTGCCACGATCTTATTGTTACGGCCGGCGATGGTCTGCATTTTTTCGATACCAGTGCGGATTTCCTCAGCTGTCAGGCCAAGGACCTCACCTACAAGCGCTGCAGCCATGGCATTTAAAACCATATGTCTTCCTGCAACCGGGATGGTCACAGAAATCGACTCCTGATGATCTGCGGTATCAAGACCACGAATCACGCATCTTGTGCCTTCAAGGCCCAGATCTTCGATATCTTCTGCGTAAACACCGGACTTGTTATCAATTCCGAAGAACAGTGGTCTCTTGCCATGAGATTCCTGAACAAGCACAAGCTTGTCATCGTCACCATTTAAGATGACCGTACCATTCTCATCCATTCCTTCAAAGATTTCCGTCTTGGCTTTTAAAATACCATCACGGCTCTTTAAATTCTCCATGTGCGCAACACCGATATTTGTAATGACGGCTACATCCGGCTTCGCAACCGCCGTCAGATTGCTCATGTCGCCGAAATCACCGATTCCCATCTCAAGTACTGCAACCTCTGTTGTCTCATCTAAAGAGAACACGGTCAGGGGCAGGCCAATCTGGTTGTTGAAATTACCCTGTGTCTTTACGACGCGATACTTCTCGCCAAGCACAGACGCCACGGTTTCCTTGGTCGATGTCTTACCTACAGAACCTGTGATTCCAACCACCTTGCAGGAGAGCTGCGCTCTGTAGAATGCAGCAATGTCGCGAAGCGCAGCTTCTGTTGACTTTACACGAATGTAAGAGTTCCAGCCTTCCTGCACTTCCTGCTCACCGATTGCCACTAAGGCGCCCTTATTCAGACAATCCTCGATAAACTTATGTCCATCGACTCTTTCCCCGGCAAATGCAGCATAGAGGTTTCCTTCTTCGAGTTTTCTCGAATCGGTTGTAACCCCTGTGATTTCTTTCGTCAGGTCTGCCGTGCCGAAATACTCGCCCTTGCAGGCCTTTACGATATTTTCAATCGTTAAATTCTTCATAACCTTCTCTTTTCTGTCGGCACGTTACGCCTCGTACTTCTTTAAGGAAATCTCAATGATTTTCTTTGTGAGATCATCATAGCTCCAGCCAAGAGCCGCTGCTTCCTTTGGAACCAGGCTTGTTGCCGTCATTCCCGGAAGGGTATTGATTTCCAGGGCAAATGGCTCCATCTTTTCATTTAAGAGCTCATCAACACGTGCAAGTGTTGTAACACCGGCCGCCTTGCAGGCTTCCTCTGCCCAGTGCTGCATCACCTTCGCCACATCTTCTGGAAGGTCTGCAGGGCAGGTTTCCACTGCACCATTTGCATCATACTTATTCTTATAGTCGTACACGCCGTCCTTTGCCGCGATTTCAACGATTGGCATAGCCTTTCCGTCAAATACGCCGATTGAGAACTCTCTGCCGGATACAAACTCTTCAATTACAACAGTATCTTCTAAGGCAAATGCCTCTTCTAATGCCTTCTTAAACTGTGCTTCTTCCTTTACGATGGTCACACCTACAGAAGAGCCGCCACATGCAGGCTTTACAACACATGGAATCGGAAATTCAGGAATTTCCTGATTCTTGTTTAATACGATACCCTTTGGCATAGGAATGCCAGAGGATACCAGCACCTTCTTAGTCAGGGCCTTATCCATGGATACGGCGCTGCTGATGTAATCTGTGCCTGTGTACTTAATATTTAACAGATCGAAGGTTGCCTGAATCTTACCGTCTTCACCATTTGCTCCGTGAAGACCTAAGAATACGATATCTGCTGCCTCACAGTACTCTAAAACATTGTCTCCGAAGAAAGATGCCTTTGTTTCTTTTCTTGCTGCCACTTCATCTTCAACAGAATCTGTGTCTGCAAGCATCTTTTCTGCTGTCTTTTCGAGGTCATTATCTGCCGCAAAGAACGCATCAGCGCTTTCGTACTCGTTTGTTCCGAAAAACACATCAATCATATTGGCCTGATAGCCATTTCTTCTAAGAGAAGCGCATACATTCTTACTTGTTGAAACAGAAACATCACGCTCTGTACTTGTACCAGCTGCTAATACTGCAATCTTCATAATCTTATCTCCAAAATTTGTTTTTCGCACACCACACGGGCTTTCGAAGGCCGCGCGTCGGGCGCACAATAAAAAATGCCGGTGCATTTTTACACCAGCATTGAATATAGCACTTTGAGCCCGAAAACACAACGAACAAACAGGTGCTGTTTTATCCCGAAAATCACGCTCGCTGTGAATCAGCGTTCGTCAAGCGGCACATAAACCTCATGATCATGAATGTTCATGTAAGCCGGACGGATAATCTTGTTGCAGTTAATCAGCTCTTCCATGCGATGAGCGCTCCATCCTGCGACTCTTGCAACTGCAAAAATCGGAGTAAAGAGTTCTCTTGGAATACCAAGCATGGAGTAAACGAATCCTGAATAAAAGTCGACGTTAGCCGATACACCCTTGTAAATCTTGCGTTCCTTCGCAATCAGATTGGCTGCAATCTCTTCGGTTGCGCTCATCAGGGCAAATTCCTTCTCGTAATGTTCATGCTTTGCGAGCTTTTCTACATAGCCCTTAAAGATGCGGGCACGCGGATCCGAAATGGAATAGACCGCATGGCCCATACCATAGACTAATCCTGTCTTGTCAAAGGCGTCCTTATGAAGGATTCGATCGATGTACGCTGTCAGCTCGTCACGGTCCTCCCAGTTCTTAACATTTGCCTTGATATCATCAAACATCTTCACAACCTTGAGGTTTGCACCACCGTGCTTTGGTCCCTTAAGAGAAGCGAGGGCGGAACTGATGGCAGCATAAGTATCTGTGCCGGATGAGGTAACAACGTGTGTTGTGAAGGAGGAGTTGTTACCACCACCGTGCTCTGCATGCAGAATCAGCGCGATATCTAACACCTGTGCTTCGATTGAATCGAACTTTCCGTCTGCATGAATCAGACGAAGCAGATTCTCTGCTGTGGAGAGATTCGGATCCGGCTCATGAATGATTAAGGAAGCATTCTCTTCATATGCATAACGGTAGGCCTGATAGCTGTACGCCGCAAGAAGCGGGAACTCAGAAATAAGACCTACAGACTGTCTGATAACATTTGGAAGGGATACGTCATCCGGATTCTCATCATAGGAATACAGTGTCAGTACGCTTCTTGCCATTGCATTCATGATGTCCTTACTTGGCTTCTTCATGATAACATCACGCACGAAGTTTTTAGGGAGTGATCTGTAATCACTAAGGAGTTCCTTAAACTCGGCGAATTCCTGCTTGTTCGGAAGCTTTCCAAACAAAAGCAGGTATGTGATTTCTTCAAATCCAAAACGATTGTCATTCACACAGCCGTCAATTAAATCATCCACTTTCAATCCGCGGTAATAAAGTTCACCGTCGCATGGGTGTGAAACGCCGTTCTCGTCGGTTTCAGACGCTTTAACCTCACTGATTTCCGTGAGTCCGGTTAAAACACCCTTACCATTTATATCACGCAGTCCGCGTTTTACATCATACTTACGATAGAGATCCTCTGTGATTCCATCCATCTCAACCACTGTGTCTGCTAATTTTCTGTGAAGGTTTGTTACTTCTGAATACTTGTTTTCTGCCATTCAAGCCTTCCTTTCTTTTATAAAATAATTTTTTGCGGCTTCCGCCTGTGTCCACCAAACGTGCCGGCTTCCCTCTTTCGCCGGCTGTCTTTTTTTACCGGCTGTCCCGTACGGGATAATTTTTAACGCAGGCGCTCAACATCCTCATATCTGGAACGAGTTTCGATGTTTTTCTTCAGCTTGGCAACTCTTGTTTCCGGGTCACCATCCGGAATCTCCATATCAAGGGAAGCAGCCATAGCATCAATCACCTCATTAGTGAGCTTACCCCCTCTTAATGTAAGGAATTCGATGCGCTCCTTGCCGGTATTTAAATCCAGAAAATCCATCAGATTTTCATCCGGCTTTTCTTCATCGACTGTAGCTTCGGATATTTCTGGCTTTTCATCTGCAACATTGGCCGCTTCACTTGCTGCTGCTTCAACTGCCCTGTCGTTAAAGAAATAGTCTGCGTCATCCAGTGCTGTTGCCGGTTCTGCTGTGTAGTCCGTCTCTGCTTCAAGACTTACAAGCGAACCATCTGCCTGAGGAGATACGCGTTCAAATCTCCATTTCTGCGCAGCTTCCGGATATTTATTATGATCGACTTCGCTCATAAACATGGCGAGTGGGCGGACATACAGGCTGTACGTTCCATATAACGCCTGGTAGACCACCAGCTTCTCCTTGGTCTCTGAATGGACTGCAATGCCCTTGACCTGATAGAGTTTATTTTTGAAATGGCGGTAGATGCCATTTACCACGAGTTTTCTTGCCATAGTCATTACTCCCCTGCTTTACTAAATACTAATACCATTTTAAATTGTTTCAGGCTGAAATTCAACCTGAGTCACAAAGAATTCACATCAAACCGCGGATTTCACGTAAAATTCCACCTTCGCTACTTATCGTCCGCAAAGATTTTGAGCTTCCGTCAACTCTTCCTTTCCAAAAATGGTATAATAGGCCTACATTACAAAAAACTAAGGAGTTTGTTATGAAACAGGTTGATCTGCATCTGCATTCCACCTACAGTGATGGCACAGATACTCCGGAAGTACTCGTAGAGATGGCCAAAGCTCTTGACTTATCTGCCATTGCACTGACGGATCACGATACATGCGACGGCTGCAAAGAAGCCATCGAACACGGCAGGAAGATCGGAGTTGAGGTTATTCCCGGCGCCGAGCTCTCCACCAGCTGGGGAGAGAAGGAAATCCATATCGTCGGACTTTTTTTGAATCCTGATGATGAAACATTGAATAAAAGACTCGCTGAAATGAAAGACGGTCGTGCTCATCGAAATGAGCTAATGTGTGCCGCCTTTCGCGAGCACGGAATCCCGATGGAATACGAAGATTTACTTGAAACCTACGGTTCCGCGACGATTACAAGAGCAACTTTTGCTGACTGGCTGATGAATCACGGATTTATCAAAAGCCGCCAGGAGGCTTTCGACCGCTATATCGGCGATTACGGCCCCTGCTATGTTCCTCGTCGGAAAATATCATCGCAGGAGGGTATTCGCTATATTTTAGAAGCAGGCGGCGTGCCGGTTTTAGCACACCCGATTCTGTATCACCTCTCAAAAGATAACCTTGTGAAGCTGATTACAGAGTTAAAAGAGGCCGGTCTTATTGGAATCGAAGGCGTTTACACAACCTATTCTCAGGCTGATACCCGCCTTATTTCACAACTTGCCAAAGACCACGGTCTCCTGCTTTCCGGAGGTTCTGACTACCATGGAGCTAATAAGCCACGCATCCATCTGGGTGTTGGCCACGGTCACCTGTTCGTGCCGGCCTCCTACCTTGAAGGACTCCGAAGCTGGCGCGACGCACACCGTACTTAAATCACATGCAGAATATTCTTTAATCCATAGGCCACTCCGTCGTTGTCATGGTGCACTGTCACCTCATCAGCGACAGCGAGGGCCTTTTCTGATGCATTTGCCATGGCTATTCCGGTCCCAGCAAATTTCAGCATATCGATATCATTGTCGGCATCACCAAATGCCGCAATTTCTTCCTGCTTAACATTCAGTACATCCATCAGCACTTTCAGGCCGGAATGCTTGCCGGCTTCCGGGTTTGACATTTCCAGAAGCTGTTTCACAGAGCTTGTCAGATAGACCGGAATCTCTTCCTTCTTAATCTGGTCATATATTTTTTGCTTCATTTGCTCATTTGATATAACCAGATCGAGTCCATCCAGATTTCCATCATGTGCCTTCACAAATCCGCGGAAGTCCTTTACAGGAGTTCTCGTGCGCTTCACGTAAGGAATTGCCGTCTGCGTCGTCCCGTATCCGACCGGATTTTCAACGTACTCAGCCCAGGCGTAAGCAACACCATCCACAAACGTCTCAAATGCGTGCGGAATATCCGGAGCCATTTTTTCAACAAGATCCATGACACAGTCCGCCGCCCCAACCGGAAGTGCAAAGGAGTGAATCCTCTTTTTCTCCGGGATGTAGTAAACGGCAGCACCATTTCCCGTGATTGCATATTCAATTTCCTTCACGGCTAACACATCCTCAGGCAACGAATCAAAACAGCGACCGCTCGCTATACAAATATGGACGCCGTTATGAGCGGCGTCCACAAGTGCTTTACGGTTGCCGGAAGAAAGCCTGGCCTGCGAATTAAGCGTCGTGCGGTCTAAATCCAAAGCAACTAATTTAATCATAAATAACCTTCTTCTTTCGAAGCAATCGCTCTTCCCTGCCTTTGCGGGCTCAGTGCGAAGCAGTGTCGATACGAATTAATGATGGAATAAACGGATTCCGGTAAATGCCATTGCAATACCGTACTTATTGCATGTATCGATAACGTTCTGGTCTCTAATTGAGCCACCTGGCTGAGCGATGTAAGATACACCGGACTTGTGAGCTCTTTCGATGTTATCACCGAATGGGAAGAATGCATCAGAACCTAAAGCTACGCCTGTGTTCTTAGCAAGCCAAGCCTTCTTTTCTTCTCTTGTGAAAGGAGCCGGCTTTGTAGTGAATACTCTCTCCCACTCGCCATCAGCAAGAAGGTCTTCGGATTCATCACCGATATAAACATCGATTGCATTATCTCTGTCTGGCTTGCCGATGTCATCACGGAAAGGAAGGTTCATAACCTTTTCGCTCTGACGGAGCCACCAGTTATCAGCCTTGGAACCAGCAAGACGTGTGCAGTGTACACGAGACTGCTGACCAGCACCGATACCGATTGCCTGACCACCCTTAACGTAGCATACAGAGTTGGACTGTGTGTACTTCAGTGTGATAAGGGCTACTACTAAGTCAATCTTAGCAGAATCAGGGATTTCCTTATTCTCTGTAACAACATCCTTTAACATTTCCTTGTCAATATGAAGGTTGTTGTGACCCTGCTCGAATGTTATGCCAAATACCTGCTTCTTCTCAAGCTCAGCCGGCTTGTAGGAAGGATCGATCTGGATGATGTTGTAGTTGCCCTTCTTCTTGGACTTTAAAATCTCAAGAGCTTCCGGCTCATATCCCGGAGCGATTATGCCGTCAGATACTTCGTGCTGGATAAGCTTAGCTGTTGCAACATCACAAACATCGGAAAGAGAAATGAAATCACCGAAGGAAGACATACGGTCAGCGCCTCTTGCTCTGGAGTAAGCACAAGCAAGTGGAGAAAGCTCGCCAATTGTCTCATCTACCCAGTAGATTTTCTTAAGTGTTTCATCTAAAGGAAGGCCAACTGCAGCGCCTGCCGGAGAAACATGCTTAAAGGATGTGGCTGCAGGAATTCCTGTAGCTTCCTTTAACTCGCTTACAAGCTGCCATCCGTTTAAGGCATCGAGGAAATTGATATATCCTGGTCTGCCGTTTAATACTGTTACAGGAAGCTCAGAGCCATCTTCCATGAAGATGCGGCTAGGCTTCTGATTTGGGTTACATCCGTACTTTAACTGAAATTCGTTCATTTTGATCTCCTTCAATTAGTGGTTCTTGTTTACAATACGAGTCTCGTACTTGCCGGTTTCAATGTCGATGAAACGGACAAAGAGAGATACCTTATTGTCTTCGTTTAAGTTGTTCCATACCTTCTCGGTAAATGCATCGATATCGCCATCGATATCAACTAATGTTGGTTCACCTTCGAAGCTAGGCAGTGGGTTTGCATCCTTCATGTATGTGTGGATGAATCTTCCTTCGCCAGCCTTAGGGTTGTCGTAAGAGAATGTATAACGATTGCAGCAGGATGGATCACCATTGTTGCTCTTTAAAATAGACATCATGAAGCTGAAGTCATTGTCTGCTACTGTCATAACAGCAGAAATTCTAGGTGTATAATTTGGACCATCCGGCTCAAATTCACGAGTTCTTAAAGCTTCCTCAAATGTCTTACCTTCGCCCATAAGATCATATACAGTATCTGTCTGGTCACCGTTTGTAACGATTGTGTCGTTACCAAGTACGCGAACCGGTGCATAGATAATAAGGCTTGGATCCTCAAGCTTGCTTGGGTCAAATGCCTGTGTACGGATACCTTCACCATCTTCAACGAAAACACGGTTACGGCTGTTTGAGCTTCTGCCCATGATAAAGTAAGCTGTTACGGCTTTCTTACCATCTTTGCTTCTGCCAACAACAATACCTCTGCCCGGGTATGTAGTGCTGGAAAGTTCTGCTTCAAGTTTCTGCATCTCCATGATTTTTCTCCTGAAATCAAATTATTACTGACTCACTCATCAGCCCAACCATTTTAGCACAGTACATCACTAAAAACTATATCCTTTATGCACAAAACATTTTCCGAGTACGCGCCGGCTTAA
This sequence comes from uncultured Lachnospiraceae bacterium, assembly GCA_902781505.1. Lineage (GTDB taxonomy): Bacteria > Bacillota > Clostridia > Lachnospirales > Lachnospiraceae > UBA4285. Next base: position 26,428 of record CACZJL010000018.1, read on the forward strand.
TAGTTTCCCAGCAGTCTGACTGCCTTGGCTTCTTCTTCAATGCCACGCATCGCGTTAATGACATTGGCATCATCAATATTTCCGTCAAAATCAATGAAGAAGCGGAAATCCCAGTTATTATCTCCCATTGGGCGGGATTCAATCTTGGTCATGTTCAGTCCGTTGTAAATAATGTGGCTCAGTGTGTTGTACAGGGTACCTGGCTCGTTTGGAGTTTCAAAGAAGATGCTCATCTTCTTTGCGCCCTTTACAAACTTTCTGTCCTTGCAGACAATGATGAAGCGAGTCACATTGTTGTCTCTGTCATTGATGCATTCGCGCAAGATTTCAAGACCGAAAACCTTAGCAGCTTCGCGGCTTGCAATTGCAACCTGAGTCTTATCCTGCTCTTCCACAACCTTCTTGGCACTCATAGCCGTATTTGCCTGGGAAATCTTCTGCCAGTCAGGATACTGCTCTAAGAACTTCTGACACTGCATCAGACCCTGTGGATGAGAATACACCGTCTTCACCTTAGAAAGATCTGTTCCCGGAAGGCCTAACAGACAATGCTCAACCTTTACATAAGTCTCTGCAATGATGTAATTGTGGAACTCCTGTAAAAGATCGTAGACATCAGACACAAAGCCGGTTGTAGAATTTTCAATTGGAAGCACGGCATAGTCTGCCTTACCGTCACGAACGGCCTCCATCGCTTCACGCCAGCTTCTGACATTGAAATTATCGACATCTTCGCCAAAATACTGATGCATTGCAATAGAAGAATATGCACCCGGAACACCTTGGTACACAACCTTCACCCCATCCTTATTCACTTCATCGATTGCAGTGTAAGGCTCACGTAAACTCTGGCCGGATTCCTCCAAAAGACGATACTGCGTCTTTCTTGAGTCCGCCATAATCTGCGTAAACATACCGTCGATCACATGCTTATTTTCCGGGTTCTGAACCAGAGAGTCAATCTTTTCAAGCTTCTCGTGCTCACGTGCGCGGTCTAAAACCTTTTTACCGGTTGCAATCTTATATTCAGCGACATCATGACACAGCTTCATGCGCTTCTCAAACAGCTTTACAAGCTGCTGATCAACGTCATCAATCTCCTCACGAATCGCACCTAAATTCAATTCCTGCATACTAAACTCCTGAAATAAAATATCCTGCCCGTCATCAGGTTCCGACAATGCAGTCAACAAGAGCGTTTGTCAAAAACAGATAACGAACAGGATTATTTTATCACATTACAGTGAAAGAGTGAAATTAAAAACCTAAAAGGTAAATAATTGTCGCAACTACGGTACTTGTAAGACCGATGCAGGCTTCATAAGGAATGAGCTTCATGCGCTCGCCAATCTTCATGCCGGCAGCGCCGCCAGTCGCATGGAAGAAGGAGCCGTGAGGCAGGGAGTCGATTACGGTGGCACCTGCGTGAATCATAGCACCTGCTGATAAAGCAGAGACGCCGGATGCTGTCAGTGTTCCGGCAAATGTCTGTGCCGCAATGGTCGCACCTGCTGTTGTGGATGCTGTGGCACCTGCCATTAAGATACCTGCGATTGGTGCAAGTAAGAACGCTGGCATATTTAAGTAATCAAGAAGATTGATGAAATCGTACTGAAGGGCGGAAGCCTTGATAATTCCGGCAATGGTTCCGGTTCCGATTAAGAGAACGGATACGCCGACTACCTTGCTTAAGCCAAATTCGGCCTGATTTTTAAAGCCCTTAATCTTGCCGCACACCAGGGAACAGATAAAACCACCTGCAGGAAGCGCAATCAGTGGATCGATTGTGATACCTGCAACCGGACGAAGGCCTAAAAGCACGATAACTACGACTGGTCCGATGATTGCCTGAAGGAAGGATGGAAGGGACTTATCTTCTCTGACTTCCAGGTCATCTTCTGTTACCATACTGCCATTCTTCTTTGAAAGAAGGGTTGCGAGAATGCAGGTCACTACCAGTGCAAAAAATGCCGGTACAAGGTTTTTGAGCATCAGAGATGTCAAATCAACCTTGAAAGCCTCAGAAACTGCAATTGTATTAGGGTTCGGGGACAGGATATTGCCGGCCTTACCGCCACCGATCATGGCAAGTAAGAGGGATGGCTTATTGTAGCCTGCTCTCTCGCCGATTGCGAGAGCAATTGGAGCTACTGTGATTACAGAGATATCGATAAATACGCCAACTGCGCAGATAATCATTGTTGCAATTGCGACTGCGATGATGGCTCTTTTCTCGCCGAGCTTGCTGACGATAACTTCTGCAATCTTCTCTGCAGAGCCTGTCTTAATCAAGGTTCCTGCAAGCACGCCACTTGTCATGATACGAAGCACAGAGCTGATCATGGAAGATGCGCCGGAAACCATAGTATTTACCGTGAGAACCAGGTCTCCGGAACCGATGATACCACCAACCAAAGCTCCTAAAATCAGGGAGTACGTTGGGTTCACTTTTTTAACAATCAGGATGATTGCGAGTACGAGGCCGATACACGCCCCGAGGGTTGTAAATGATGCTGTCATAATTTATCTCTCCTTATATTCTGGGCAGTTGCCGGCGATTCAAGCTTACTTTCTGCCGGCTGCCTTCATCAGCACCTGCCACATGCTTTCATCAGTGCTTGCCGCATGCTTTCATCAGGCGGAACGCCTGCTCTGTTGCAGCTGCCATATTCGCCTTTGCATTTTCCACGTCCATCGCTTCTGCGAGTGTCACCACTCCGCGAAGAATTGGGAAGAACGCGTCGATTCCTGCATCATTGCAGGCATTGGCATCTTTCGTCACACTTCCGGCAAATGCCAGCACGGTCCTGTCAAATTTTTTGGCAAGTTCAGCAACGCCAACCGGTGCTTTGCCAAATGCAGTCTGACCGTCCAGTCTTCCTTCGCCGGTGATGACAACGTCTGCGTCTTTCACGTAATCAGCAAGCTTCGTTTCACGAAGCACAATGCTGATGCCGGATTCGAGCTTTCCGTGAAGGAACGTGCGGAATGCGAAGCCTAAGCCACCTGCAGCTCCGGATCCCGGGAATTTGGGATCTGTGTCCGGATATTTTTCTCTTGCAAGGGAAGCATAGTACGCAAGCCATTTATCCATCTGCATAACCATTGCCGCGTCTGCTCCCTTTTGCGGGCCGAAGATGGCAGAGCAACCCTGCTCTCCGCAAAGAGGATTCGTGACATCGCACGCAATCTGGAATTCACAGTCCTTAAGTTCTTTCAGAACTCCTGAATCATCGATGGATTCAATATCTTTCAGTCCCTTTGCACCAAAAGCTACCTGATTACCGTCTTTATCAAGGAAGCCAAAGCCAAGTGCCTGAAGCATTCCAACACCACCATCGTTTGTTGCGGAACCGCCGATTCCAACAATGAATCTTCTGCATCCCTTTTGAATTGCATCCCTGATCACCTCACCAACACCGTAGGTTGTAGTGTTCATCGGATTCTTTTCCTCACCTGATACCATCGTAATGCCGGCTGCACCTGACATCTCAATTACCGCAGTCGCTCCGGTCAGAACCTTTGCGCCGTCTGCCTTGTCAGATGCATCACCTGCCTGGGAACTTGCGTCGTCTGCCTGTGGCTTTGCGTCACCCTCGATAATTCCATAAGGACAGACCACAGGTCGTCCGTGTGGGCCAGTGACTTCAACATGCTCGAGACGCCCGTTCATACCGGCAACCAGCGCATCAACTGTTCCCTCTCCACCATCAGCAAGTGGTCTGACAACAATGTCTGCATCCGGATATACTTTTTTGATTCCTTCCGCTGCGGCCTCACCGCACTGAAGTGATGTAAGACTTCCCTTCATGGAATCAATTGCACATACTACCTTCATCAAGAACCTCCATTCTTTTTATCCTTGAAATCTGATGTAATCATATCGAATTTTCCGGTTGTATGGAATGTCATACAAAACAAACATCACGGTCTTTTTCGTGCTATAATTGTCACAAAAGACAACGGCACCCTTTAGTGTAAAACCAGAATGGGCACGCTGAAAGAGCGGCGAATACCTGAGGAGTTTTTATGGCAGTTTTAAACAACATTCATAAGGAATTAGCAGAGCAGATTGTTTCAACCGTGAAGAATGTGTGCGGGCAGGATGTAAACTTTATCGACCCGAATGGCATTATCTACGCGAGTACCAATGCTCGCAGAGTCGGCACGTATCATGACATCGGGCGTATGGCTGCCGAGCAGGGCAAGGCTATTGAAGTAACAAAAAATGATGAATACAAGGGCAGCCGCCCTGGCATTAACGTGCCCATCTTTCATAATCACAAGGTACTGGCGGTAATCGGAATCACAGGAACACCGGAGAAAGTAAGGAAATATGCCGAGCTCGCGGTAAGAATTACAAATCTGCTGATTCGTGAGCGGGAAATTAACGAATACGCGAGAACGCATGAAGAGAAGATGCATTTCATCCTGCAATCTCTGATTTACGGCGATTCGGTCAATCACGATTATCTAGAGGATGTGTGCGCAGATTTAAAAATCGAAACAGACAGCCGCAAGTCTATACTTCTCATCCATCTGAACCGCAGATATAATCCGAAGAACCTCGAAATGCTCGAAGCTCATATTCAGGACTTCTTCCAGACCATTCCGGAGATGATTACCATGTTCCGGTATCCCGGTGATTACATCTGCATGGCAGACAGTGCCCTGCTTTTAAAGAAGGAAGAACAGATTCGGACATTTGCCGAAAGCCATGCGCCAATGCTCACCTGCACCATCGGCGCCTCAAAAGACCTGTATCTTTTACAGGCATCCTACAAAACGGCTGTCACAGCGCTCTCCGCTCTTGAACGGACAGGAGACGCCTTTTGCAAGTTCGACGACCTGACCCTTGAAATTCTGCTTTCCGGCCTTTCTGATGAGAACCGCACTACTTATCTGTCAAAGACACTTTCAGAGCTTGATGATGAAGATCTTGAGCTTTTAAAAATCTATTTTGACGAGGAGTTATCCTTAAAGGCCACCGCCGAACGCCTTTTTATCCACGTCAACACCCTGCAGTACCGTTTAAACCGGATTGCTGACGTAACCGGCTTTAATCCACGCAAATTAAAAGGAGCAGTGCCTTTGTACCTCGCACTGCTCCTGAATCCTGGCAAGTTAAACCACTGACCCGCCGCTTTTTTCCAACCAAAAGTCAGGCCACTGACCCGCGGGATTAAATTTCCATATCCTTTGCTGAAATGAGGGCATCGCCTTCGTACACCAGCTCCATGCCCCAGCCGTTCTTTCCTTCCATCACCTTTGGAAGGAACAGGCGGTCGCCTTCCCAGAGGTTCAGATTAAGGACCTCACGAACCGGTGTCCACTGCGTAACACCTTCGTTGCATTCAATCTGCTCTCCCGTAAAATCGCTGGAATGAAAAACGTGAACTCTCTCGTAAACCTCATCGTAGTGAAAGTCCACAACGCCAAGCTTTTCAATCCGCCCGAGCACAAAGCCGGTTTCCTCAAGCGTTTCACGGCGAATGCACTCCTCTGCACTCTCGCCGGCTTCCAAATGACCGCCGATGCCAATCCATTTGCCATGATTAATATCGTGTTCCTTCTTAATCCGGTGCAGCATCAGGTACTTCCCGTCGCGCTCCAGATAAATTAATGTCGTCTCTTCCATATCCTAAATCCTTCCCGGCCTGTCTCATCTGTTCGTGGTCTTTCGAACCTTTCTTGACAGGTCGCAAATCGTCCACGCAATGCCCATTCCAAGCGCAATTCCTAGCGCACAGGCAAATGCATCTGTTCCGTAACTTCCTGCATCCGCAAACTCTCCCTTAACGACCGCATTCACCGCCTTGTATAGGGCACGGCCCGGAATCAGCGCAATCACAGACGTCTGAAAAAACGGCGTCGACGGCGCCTTGCAGACGCGCGCAAGCATCTCCGCATACAATGCACCGGCGCCTCCTGCAATCAGAGACGGCAGAAACACCTTGCCAGGATAGGCAAGAACCATCAGCAAATACACGCCCCAGACCAGCATTCCACCGACTGCCACCACCGGCAGGAATCGCTTTCTCATGTGAAAAATGAGCGCAAAGCCGGCTGTACCAAGGCCTGCCATCAAAATCTGTAAAATCATCTTCTCACCCCACAATCCCTGCGACAAGCCACATGGCGGCGATTGCTCCGGCCGCAAGCGCTCCGGTTAACAGCATCGCCTCAATAAATCTTAAGATTCCGGATAACGTGTCGCCAAGCAAAATATCCCGAATCGAATTCGTAAATGCAACACCAGGCACCAGCAGCATAATGTCGCCAATCATAATCTTATCCTGTGCCAGCCCCGGAACCAGCCTGCATGTCACGCCAATCAGCAAAAAAACGGCAAATGAGCATATAAATTCAAACACTTCTCGTGTCATGCACGCGGGCGCAACTTTCATCTGCATCCAGACAATCAGTAAACTAAAAATCGCCGCTGCGATTCCGTCAGCCACGTCTCCTCCAAAGAACAGGGCAAATGCCCCTGCTGCCAAAGCAGACCCTGCAATCACGCCCCGTGCCGCCTTAAATCCCTTCGCCTGCGCTTTTCTTCTTAGAATCGCATCCATCCGCTCTGCAAATTCAGCAACCGGAACAGGATTTAAGCAAATCTCCCTGCTCAGTTCATTTATTGACTCAAGCTCTTCAAAATCATTGCCCGTAATGCCGCGCATCCTGCGCGTTTCAGTAATCGATGAGCCATCAGCATAGTCCATCGTAATAACCATACCGGAAGTGATTACAAAGACATTCATTTCCTTCACGCCATACGCATATCCGATTCGATTCAGCGTATCTTCGACGCGGAAAATCTCAGCACCACACTGGGTCAGCGCCTCGCCCATCAGAAGCAGGCTATGTATCAGATTATTCCTGTCCTTTTCTGTCAAAATCATCATCAACCCCTTAAATATGCCTGTAATGCGGTAAACTCATCCCCTGTAAAGCCACCGTCTTTAAATCTTTCATTGAAAACTTCATTCCTTCCCGAGCTTCTCCATGAATCCCGTAACACCTTCCGCTACATCATTCCACGTTGCCTTAAAATTCCTTGTGTACCACGGATCTGCAACATTCCCCGGATGATCAGTGTAATCAAGTAAAAGCGATATCTTCCCTTCCGGATCACCGCCTGCAATTCTCTTCATATCATGCAAATTCTCCGAATCCATGCCGATGATATAATCATACTTATCATAATCCGCACGTGTCATTAATCGCGCCCGCTTCTTTTGTACACCAAGCTCATTATCTCTGGTTCCAATCCCGTGACTTAACAGTTCCTGCATTGCCGGAGGATAAATCGGATTGCCCTTACCTCCCCAGATTTCTTCTGTTGTAGTTGCTGCCGATGCAATCTCAAACTGGTCTGATATCCCCTTACGGGTCACATAATCTTTCATATAAAACTCCGCAATCGGAGAACGACAAATATTGCCGTGGCAGATGAATAGTATTTTTATCATAGTCTTAAATTCCTTATAAAGGTTGTATTTACAGGCTTTCCTGATGTTTTTATGTAGAGTTTGAATTTTGATTACATGGCATATATTGGCATAATTTTGCGTATTTTTGTAAGCAAAAGGTATAAAAATCGGTATAAAAATGTTCGATTTATACCTCAGTATTTATGCGGGTTTGAGGCGATTTTCCGTCTCCTTTACATGACTTTTTGCAGTCGAAAAACCTCTTCTTTTGCATCCTCAAATCCAAGATGAGTATAAGTATTTAAAGTAACACCAATATCACTATGTCCCATTAAATACTGCAAGGTTTTTGGATTCATACCTGACTTAGCCATATTCGAGCAATAAGTATGTCTGCAAACATGTGGTGTAATCTTCGGCATCTGAATCTTATAGATTTTATTGTACTTCTCAACAATGTGTTTGAAATAATGTTCCCAATGCAGGGAATACATAATACTTCCATCCTTATCAAAGTATAAAAATCCACTATGACCATCTACCATTGGTTCTACCTTCGGAGGGTTACGCTTCTCAATAATCCTTCGAAAACATTCTTCAATATCCGGAGTCATTGGCAAAACTCTAGTGCCGCTTGTAGTCTTCGTTTCCTGAATATAATATCCGGTACTGCCCCTCTTTAATAACTGATGATCAATATTAAGCGTGTGATTTTCTAAATCAATATCCGCTAATGTTAAACCACAAAACTCTGAAATACGAAGTCCTGTTTTAAAAAGAATATAGATTCCTTCATAGTAATTCGAAAAGTGTTTGTCCTCTTTTACAAACTTTAGGAATTTACGTTCTTCTTCACGACTAACGGCTTCTCTTCGAACAGAATCATTTACAATTACATCCACCAGCTGAAAACCAAATGGATTCTTACGAATCAAATCGTCATCAACCGCCATCTGAAAAGCAGGTCTTACCACACCTCTAATAGTGTGTATACTACTGTAACTTTTTCCTTGCTCCTGCTGCAATTTAATGAGCCACACCTTTGCATCAGAGATTCTTACTGTATCAATTCTTTTGGCACCAAAATGGTCTTTTCGCAGTAAATTCAAAACCGTATTATAACCAGCTCGTGTCGTAGGTCTTACACCTGTCTTAGTCGAAATATATTTTTCTACCAAATCATAGACTGTAAGATTTCCGCCATTGGATATGATATGGTCAAACATATCCGCCTGAATCTGCTTTTCCATCTCTCTTAAAGAAGGTGTCTTCTTTTTTCCAACGGGCATTCTGTCATTATGGTCAAGTCGCCAACTATAAATAACCTTCTCTTTGCCAAATGAATCCAGATACTTGTAACGATATCTCCCATCGCTCATCTGCATTTCGCCATTATGTAATATTCTTCCTCTACTATCTCTCCTTTTTTCGCTCATATATTTGGTCTCCTTTACTATTCTTTATAATTCCTTTACTATTCTTTATAATTCCTTTACTATTCTTTATAATTAAGAAGACCATCTCGGCAAATTCTATTTTATCACGAGATGGTCATTCTGTCGTGGCAAAATGAACACTATTATCCGTCCCTTGCCTACGTGTTTTAAACTCCAGTAACTTTATCTAAATACTCTTCAAATAGTTTTCTTTTAAATCTAATATGGCTCCCAATCTCTAACACAAAATCTTCTCCCTGATTTTCATAAGCAATCTGGCGTAATCGCTTCTCTCCTATACCATAGTATTCAGCTGCTTCCTGAATGCTCAAAGAGTATTTTCTCCAGAGGGGAACATTTACCTTCATATCCTTTTCACTCATACGTTATCCCTCCTTCCCAAAGATTTCCTTTAAGATTTCATTCTTATGTCTTCCGGATGCTACTCTCTTACTCTCTACAGTCTGCATATGAATCGGTCTGCACATATCAAGAATCCTGTCTGAGATTCGTGCAAACATAAGCTCCTGCTCTTTTACATTCCTTATGTCTGCCAAATCTAAATTGGTCGTAACAATCAAGGGCTTTCCAGAAGTCCATCTCCGGTTAATCACATTGCCAATATTCTGCAAAGCAAACTCAGAATTCTGCTCTGCTCCTAAATCATCGATGACAAGAAGTGAGTATGAATCCAACGACTTCACATATTCCTCTGCATCGAATTTTGAGATGTTGGATATTCTGGCAAAGTCTGTCATAAGAACTTTCTTCTCCTGCTCTAATAAAGCATTGGCTATGGCAGCCGCCATATAGGTCTTTCCTGAGCCCAAATTGCCCCATAGAAGCAGTCCAATATGTTCCTGCCGAACCTTCTCCCAATTTTCTACATAACACTTTGCCATCGCCATTTGAGGCACGGTGCCATCATCGTTTTCAAAAGTCCAATCCCACATGCGACGGTCTGTAAAACAAATCCCCTTATTTCGTTCCACAAGTTCTATATGCTCTCGCCTGGCATGTTCTTCACGCTCCCTTTTGATTTTTTCCTCACGGCATTTACATGTGCTTGGGCGTTTATCAGATTTAAAGAACTCGTTGTATTCAGGAAGCCTGATTTCTAATGGTCCACCACAAAGGGAACAATGTAATAAGCCATCTTCTGCAACATAGCTATCCGGTATATTTTCTCTATTCCAAATTTCATTCATCATTAAAACGTGTCCTCCCCATATTTATAAGATGTTATTGATTCTTGTTTATTATTGTTATTAGTGGCTGATTTTCCGCCCCATGTAGAGGCAGTTTTCTGACCCTTATACGGTCGGTTTTCTGTCCCTACTACAGGCGATTTTCCGACTATACTTGAGGAAGGAACTTTGACATAAATCATATTTGCACGACCTTTTCTCATGCGCTTCTTCTCGATCAACCCTGCATCCACAAGTTCCCTCATATTCTCCTTTATCGTACTCAGACTCTTGCCCATTTCCTCAGCCAAATCTTCAAGTTTATAGTTAATATAAACTCTTCCGAACTCATCCACCTTTCCATTTGTGATGGATAGATTGGAACGATTTAAAAGCTTGGAATATAAAATTGTGGCAGTGCTGCTAAGCTCACCTCCGTGAAGATCATTTGGAATCACAGAATAATTGGTTAGCTTTGTGCCACGGGTTAAAAACTGTAATGCTTCCATTAATCTTCACCTCCAAATTTTTTCTGTATTTCCTTCAACTCATCCGAGACTCGAAATACCTCAAGTTCCATCTTCCGATATTCGTTTATTGGTATCAGCCCAAGCTTCATCTGGAAGAAGATTTTTACCCGCTCTATAAAAGGTAGGCCCTTATCCATGAAATCTCGCTGTTCCAACTGCTGAAGTCTCTTATCGCAGTTATTCGCAAGTGCCATAACTTTTTCACTAATAACAGTAATAGTCTTCGCAGAATCTTTGCGAAGCTCCAGATTTTCTTTATATGCTCTTGCCTCTTGTTTCTGGCTAAGTTCTTTAAGTTGGTAATAGTTATCCATCCAATCTGATGTTTCCCCTTTTTGAAAATCATAAAGAACTTCCAATTCTTCCATCTCCTGCCCTCGATAATCAATCTTTGAAAAATGTATCACCGAATCTATAGAAGCCTCGAGGATATTCAGTTTTTCCAGATCTATGAAGTATCTTTTTCCATCGCTGCTAATCTTTATCAAACTGTCTCTGGCATATCGAAAGGCACTCATCTTAGCTCTGGCAGTTGACTCCGGTTTTCCGCACTCATCCATTAAATATTTCTTTGCGCTATCGAAGCTGTACTCTCCGTCTCCTGCTAAGCAATATAATTCCCAATGATTTCCAAGATGCTTTAATGTTTCTGCAATATTCATTAATTAAACCTCCTGTTCTTTCCGCTCATAATTCATTTGGTTCAGCAAGTGACTCATTACTAGAAAAATGAAGAATTCTTTTCAATGCTTCTCTTAAATCCTTCACATTACATTTGGGGTGGTTTTCCGCCCATTACTAAATCAAAAGCAAAATTTCTCAATTTTTTCTTTCAACATACATATGGGTTGAAAAATCAACCATTACTAAACCGAGAAGAATTTTTCTTTATCCCTTCATCTACTATTTGGAACGAGTCAGAACCGATTACTAAAAAATTCTTATTTCCACCCGTTCAAAATACATATGGGACACATATGATCTGAATCTGCAGAAATTTTGCGCAAAAAAGAAGACAGGTGTTTTCCTGTCTTCAATCTGCTCTCTTCTTTAATTTTTTTGTAACCAAAAAGGAACCTGGTGCATTTACCAAGTTCCTCGTTCCAACTAATCTGATTCTACTGTAGCAGACCCCAATTTCAAAAAAAAGGGCCATTAGGGACCATTTAGGGCCATTAAGGACCATTGGGAACCAAGTTTTATACAAACAATAAACACTGGGGTCTTAGGGAGCGCCCTAACAAGTATATTTTGTCAGACAAAATACGTATCTTGCAATAAAAAATAAAGATAAGTGTAACAGGTGTATCAGCTAATGCAGAAGACTCTCAAAGTATTGAAAATACTGATGTTACAGGTGATACAGCAATTTATTAGAAAAAATGAAATGAAACACTTATGTTACACCACTCGTTGTAACAGTTGTAATTTTTAAGGCTCAATCACAAATTTTATGTGATGGCTGATTCCTGACATACTTCTTCCGGCTCATATCCATGATCTTTAAGAAGAAGTATTCATCATCAGGATAG
>CACZJL010000019.1 GCA_902781505.1 uncultured Lachnospiraceae bacterium
ATCCTCCCTTGTTTTGTTTTTTCGCAAAAATAACTTTATCACAAAGAAGGATGTTCTTTTTTATTAATTCAATTTTCCGAGTGAAATTTTACTCTAGCGCGAAAGCCGTCTTTTCATTTGCCGGAGACTGGGGTAAAATAATGATAAGTATACTTAATTCAGAGGTTATTTCATGAAACACATGATGTCAAAGGCATTACATACATTAGAATACGAGAAGATTCAGGCCCGTCTTGCCGACTGCGCAGACTCTGAGCTTGGTAAGGACAGAGCTAAAAAACTGACTCCTGTTACAGATATAGAAGATGTAGAAACACTCTTAAAAGAAACGAACGATGCTCTTCGCCGCGTCTATGCAAAGGGCAAGGTTTCTTTCCAGGGAATTACAGATATCCGCCCATCCATGATGAGACTCAAAGCCGGCGGAACCTTAAACTGTGGCGAGCTTTTACGAATCGGCAAGATTCTTGAAGCCTGCACCCATGTAAAGAACTACTTTGAATCCGAACCGGATTCCTTAACAGCATTCTTTGACGCACTTGACGACTGTCCGGCGCTCGCGTCTCCGATTAAGAGAAGCATTCTGTCCGATCACGAGGTGGCTGATGAAGCCAGTAGTGAACTTCGCCAGATTCGAAGAGACCTTTCGCGCATTTCGGAAAAGGTACATTCCACTCTGCAGGGAATGGTGAATTCAAACTCCTACAGAAATGCTCTGCAGGATGCGGTTGTCACAACCCGTCAGGGCCGCTACTGCCTGTCTGTTAAGGCGGAATACCGAAGCACTGTTCCGGGTCTGATTATTGATCAGTCCTCGACCGGATCTACACTCTTCATCGAGCCGGAGGCTGTTGTAAAGTATGACAACGACGCCCGTCAGTTAGAGTTAAAGGAAGAGCAGGAAATCGAGCGCATTCTCGCGTCTTTAAGTACGAAGGCTGCAGAATATATTGATATTCTGACTGAGGATTTGAACATGCTCGTTCGCCTCGATTTTATCTTTGCCAAGGCAGAGCTTGCAAGGCGCATGAAAGCGACGAAGCCGCTCTTAAACGACGTTGGAATCTTTAACCTGAAGAAGGCCCGCCATCCGCTGATTGACCCAAACAAAGTCGTTCCGATTGATATCTATATGGGAAAGGATTTTCATTTACTTGTCATCACTGGTCCAAATACCGGTGGTAAAACAGTTACATTGAAGACCGTAGGTCTTTTAACACTGATGGCACAGAGCGGATTAAATATTCCTGCTGCCGAGCATTCCGAAATCACTGTATATCACAACATTTTTGCCGATATCGGTGATGAGCAGAGCATTGAGCAGAGTCTCTCAACCTTCTCCGCTCACATGACCAACATTGTGAGCATCTTAAAGGAAGCCGATGAGAAATCCCTGATTCTCTTTGATGAAATCGGTGCCGGGACCGACCCTACCGAAGGTGCGGCTCTTGCGATGGCGATTTTAAACGATCTGCACGACCGCGAAATTGAAACAATTGCAACCACACACTACGCGGAGTTAAAGGTCTATGCACTGACCACACCGGACGTATCAAACGCCTGCTGTGAATTTGACGTAGAGCTCTTAAGCCCGACCTACCGCCTGCTGATTGGAATCCCTGGCAAGTCGAATGCATTTGCCATTTCCAAAAAGCTCGGACTCTCAGACACCCTGATCTCTGAAGCGGAAGCCCTGCTTACCGCCAATGACGTGAGGTTCGAGGATCTCATATCCGACCTTGAGCGTTCCAAAATTACGATTGAAAAGGAACGTGAGGAGCTGAATTCCTACAAGGCGCAGATTGAGGACTTAAAGAATCAGCTGACCAAGAGAACTCAGGCGCTTGAAGCAAGAACCGACAAGATTATTGCGAAAGCCCGCGAAGAGGCTGCGACAATTCTTGCAGGTGCCAAGTCCTATGCCGATGAGACCATTAAAGAGATGAACAAGTCCGGCATGAACGTTAAGGAATTAGAGAAACGCCGTACGGAGCTTCGTGAGAAGATGAAGAACAACGCGGCGAAGGAGAAGCAGGTACAGCCTAAGGTTCACAAGGCTGCCGATCCGAAAAAGCTTGTTCCCGGCACCCGCGTACACGTAATTTCCATGGATGCGAAGGGCGATGTTTTAGCAGCTCCCGATGCAAGAGGAAATGTCCGCGTTGCACTCGGTGCCTTAAAATCCACCTTCAAGGTGAAGGACCTTGAGATTATTGAAGGCTACAATCCGCCTAAGGACAAGGTTTCCTACAAGGTAACCGGAAACGCCAATACCGGAAAGCTCCGCATGGGCAAGTCCATGAGCACAAGTGCGGAAATCAACCTGCTTGGAATGACCGTATCCGAGGCCGAGAGCCGCCTTGGCAAATACCTTGATGACGCCTATCTTGCGCATATCCCGCAGGTTCGTGTCGTCCACGGCAAGGGAACCGGTGCCTTACGTGCCGGTATCACAAAGTACCTGAAAACAGTTCCATACATCGCTTCCTTCCGTCTTGGCGAATACGGTGAAGGCGATGCCGGTGTTACCATTGTAACGTTTAAATAAAGGGAGAAAAACATGAGCATCAAACAGAAAATACTTATCGTAGACGATGATGAAAACATCGCAAACCTGATTTCTCTGTATCTCACAAAGGAAATGTTCGATACAAAGATGGTGTTTGACGGAGAGAGCGCCTTAAAAGCACTTCCTGATTTCAAACCGGACCTGATTATCTTAGACCTCATGCTTCCCGGCATGGACGGTTATCAGGTCTGCCGTACCATCCGTCAGGACAGCAATGTCCCAATCATCATACTTTCTGCGAAGGGTGAGACCTTTGACAAGGTTCTCGGCCTCGAGCTCGGAGCGGATGACTATATGATTAAGCCATTTGAAACCAAGGAACTGGTAGCCCGCGTAAAGGCTGTGCTTCGCCGTGCAGAATCCACGATTCCCGAATCTACAAAGACAGCAGCAAGGATTGTTTCTTATCCTGATCTTGAAGTAAATCTTGATAATTACTCTGTTCGTTACAGAGACCGTGATATCGAGATGCCGCCTAAGGAACTGGAACTGCTCTATTTCCTCGCATCCCAGCCAAATCAGGTGTTCACAAGAGAACAGCTCCTTGATAACATCTGGGGCTATGAATATGCAGGCGACACAAGAACCGTTGACGTTCACATCAAGAGAATCCGTGAGAAAATCAACGACCATGAAGCCTGGGCTGTTGAAACCGTCTGGGGTGTCGGCTATAAGTTCGTTACGAAGATGAAGCGAGGCGAAACATCATGAAGTTAAACTTGCTCGCCAAGTATCTCCTTCTGTACATTGTTATTGCCATTGTCAGTCTTCTTACCGTAACATTTGGAATTTACCAGATTCAATACCGAAAGACCTATAACGAGATCGCGGATAATCTGTATCACGAGGCCATTGAAACCTCCGGGTCTCTTGGAAATCCTGCCTTTGAAGCGGATTCGCAGAGCCGGGTACGTGTAAGCATCGCAAGTCTCGCCGCAGCGACCAGGACCCGCATTATGATTGTCGACGTCGATGGACATGTCATTGCAGATTCTTCTTCCGGTTCTGATGCGGGCAGTCCCGTTCTGTATACGATTGATGATTTTAACGTCAATAAGTTTAATGGCGAACATGTGTGGCTTGGAGATTTCTACACGATTTTCTCTGACCTGACCATGTCCGTATTTACACCAATCACGAATGAATTCACAACGAGAGGCTATGTGGTGGTGTCCGTGCCGGAAAGTCAGATAAAAAAGGAGGCTTATAATACATTTGCCACGAACTATCTGACGCTTGCACTTCTTTTGATTCTGTCGATTACAACCATCGGGTTTTATTTCTGGTATGTGCACAGACCACTGCTTGAGATGGGAAGAGCGATTGATGAATACGGTAAAGGCAATATGTCCTACCAGATTAAGGTGAAGAATAACGATGAAATCGGACGACTCGAGAGTTCGCTGAATTTCATGGCGAACCAGATTTCGCAGTCCGATGATTTTCAGAAGAAGTTCCTGTCGAATATTTCCCACGACTTCCGTTCTCCTTTAACCTCAATTAAGGGTTATCTCGAGGCGATGGCCGATGGAACGATTCCACCGGAAGATATGAAGAAATATCTTGAAATTGTGCTGTTTGAGACGGACCGACTGACCCGTCTGACCAGTAACATTCTGACTCTGAATGAAGTTGAGCCGGACAAGGTGGTTTTAAATATCGCTCCGTTTGATATCAATGCTGTCATCCGCCATACAATTGAGACGATGGGCGGTGTCTGCAGAAAGAGGGACATTCATTTTTCTCTCACCTTCTGTGCTTCAGAAGAGCTTGTTTCAGCGGATAAGGAGCGTATTCAGCAGGTTGTTTACAACCTGGTGGACAATGCCATCAAGTTCAGCCCTGACTCTTCTACGATTGAGATTATGGTAACCGAGCACGGTGACAAGGTGCATGTGTCCGTGAAGGATCACGGAAGCGGCATCAGTAAGGAATCTTTAGATAAAATCTGGGATCGTTTTTACAAATCCGACTCTTCAAGAGGTCGTGACAAGAAGGGTTCCGGTCTTGGTCTCTCCATCACCCGTGAAATCATTCAGGCACACCGTGAGAACATCGACTGTATCTCAACGGAAGGCGTCGGCACCGAGTTTATTTTTACTCTCAGTAAGTTAAAAATTGCGGACAAACCATCCGCTTAAATTAAAAGAACCGCAGCAGTGCATGTTCTACACTGTCGCGGTTCTTTTTCTTTCATTTTTGCGACTCATCGCGCTCACAGAGCCATTTCTCCATCCAGAGGAGATCATAATAACGGCCAAATTTCTTCGCAACACAGTGGAAGCGGCCAGCCTCTTTATAGCCCATATGCTCGTGAAACTGCCAGGAATTACAGTCGAGGTATTCATCCGGGATGTCATTCACCGGCACGGCAATTGCAGAGTTCGAATTCTGAATGCCTGCAGCTTTCATTTGCCGCTCAAGTTCGGTTAAAAGGCGCCTGCCAAGTCCCTGATGTCTGAAAGCTCCGTCTGTGTAGACCGAAATCTCTGCAGAGATTGAAAAGGCCGCTCTTTCGTGAAATGCGGACGCATAGGCGTATCCAACCACCACTCCATCGTCATTTTCAGCGACAAGATAAGGGTAGGATTTCACTGTTTTTTTAATTCGACGCTCAAACTCTTTCGCATCCGGCGCTTCGATTTCAAATGTGATTGCCGTCTCTTTTACATATGGTGCATAGATTTCTGAAAGACGCTTTGCGTCAGAAAGACGCACCGGACGAATCTTGACTTTGCTCAAATTACTTACTCCAGTCTAAACGATGTAAATCTCCTTCGAGAGAAAAGCCCTTGAAATTCTGCTGTCTTAAGGCCTCATAGAGGACGATGGCAACAGAATTGGCAAGGTTAAGCGAACGAATCGTTTCCTGCATCGGAATACGCACACAATGCTCCTCATCCTTACTTAAAATCTCCTCAGGAATTCCTGCACTTTCCTTACCGAACATGATGTAACAGCCATCCGGGTAGGAAACATCTGAATAGACGTGCTTGCCCTTGGTCGTACTGTAAAACGTATTCCCGACGGCATCCGGATTCTTCTCTAAAAAATCCTCGTAGTCGTCATAAACCGTGACATCTAAATCCTTCCAATAATCCATACCGGCACGTCTCACCCACTTGTCTGAAATGTGAAACTTCATCGGTTCGATCAGGTGCAGTCTCGCCCCTGTCGCAACGCAGGTTCTGCCAATATTTCCCGTGTTCTGCGGAATCTCCGGCTCATGTAAAACAATATTAATCATAATGTGTCAATAAACGCCTGAATGCGCTCTAATCCCTTCTTCAGGTTCTCGATGGAATATGCATAGGAAATACGCACATGTCCTTCTCCGCTCGCACCAAAGGCAGTTCCCGGTACGACCGCAAGCTTCTGCTCCTTTAACAGACGGGTAGCAAACTCGTCCGAACTCATGCCGAATTTCTTAATCGACGGAAAGATGTAGAATGCGCCTTCCGGTGTGAAGCAGGGCAGCCCCATCTTCTCAAACTCAGAGAGCATGAAACGACGGCGCTGGTTATAGGCATCCACCATTCCGGCTACGTCTCTGTCACAGTTTCTCATCGCTTCCACTGCGGCAAACTGGCTGTTTGTCGGGGCGCACATGATGGAGAACTGATGAAGCTTCGTCATCTGTGAGATGATTTTCTCCGGTCCACATGCATAGCCTAGTCTCCATCCGGTCATAGCAAATGCCTTTGAGAATCCGTTGATGACGATGGTTCTTTCTTTCATGCCCTCAAATTCGGCAATGGAGTAATGTCTCGTGCCGGTATAGGTAAGCTCAGAGTAGATTTCATCTGAGATTACGGCAAGATCGTGCTTTATGATGATCGGAACCAGTTTAAGAAGGTCTTCCTTCGTCATGACTGCACCGGTCGGATTGTTCGGGAAAGGCATGATTAAAACCTTCGTTTTGTCTGTGATGGCCGCCTCTAATTCTTCCGGTGTCAGCTTGAAGCTGTTCTCTTCCTTTAATTCGATTGGAACCGGCTTCGCATCTGCCATAACGGCACATGGAAGATACGAAACATAGCAAGGTTCCGGAATCAGGACTTCATCGCCCGGATCCACCAGACAACGAAGACCGATATCAATGGCTTCACTTCCGCCGATGGTAACGAGAACCTGTTTCTTTGGTTCATAATTCAGGTTATATTTTCTTGCAAGGTAGTTGCAGATTTCCTCACGAAGAGGCATCAGACCTGCATTGGATGTATAAAAGGTCTTGCCCTGTTCGAGTGCATAAATGCCCTCTTCACGGACATTCCATGGAGTGTCAAAGTCCGGTTCACCTACACCTAAGGAAATGGCATCCGGCATATCATTTACAATGTCGAAAAATTTACGGATGCCGGAAGGCTGAATGGAGGTGATTTTATCTGAAAGCATCTTTCTCATAATGTAATCTTCACCCTTTCATCCTTTTTTTCTTCGTCAAATACGACGCCGTAATCCTTGTACTTCTTTAATACGAAATGAGTGGCACAGGACTGTACGGAATCAAGTGGTGCAAGCTTCATGGCTACGAAGTTGGCAACGGACTTCATGGACTTTCCTTCAATGATTACGGTGAAGTCAAAACCACCGGACATCAGATACATGGAAGTGATTTCCTCGTACTTGTAGATTCTCTCTGCGATTGCGTCATATCCAAGGTCTCTCTGCGGAGTTACACGAACTTCAATCAGAGCAGTCACCTTCTCATCTGATGTCTTATCCCAGTTAATCAGAGTATTATAACCGCAGATAATATGTTCCTTCTCCATATCCGCAATTTCATTCGCCACTTCCGGTTCTGAAACCCCCAGTCTTACCGCAAGCTCTGCGAGGTCAATACGGCTGTTCTTCTCTAATGCGTTTAAAATCTGTTCTCTGATCTCCATAATAATCTCCTTATCGAAAATGATAATATTCATCCACCTGAGGCTTATCTAAATTTCTGATCTGCTCAGAATAAGAATTCTTCAATACTTTGGCTGATGCATCCGTAACGGTTCCAATTAACGCCACCGGGACGTCCTCCTGTTTCAGGGCTTCCATCACACTCTCAGCATCTGTCACAACCAGAAGCATTGCTCCGGTCGCATTCAGACGATACGGATTGGCACCGATAAACTCCGTGAATTCGATGAGCCCCTGCCGCATGATAAGTTCATTAAACTGCACTTCAAAACCCTTTCCTGTCTTTTCTGACAGGTTCCAGAGAGCTGCTTCAATTCCGCCCTCTCCGGCTGCATATGCTGTTTTAATCAAGCCCTTCTCAAGGCCGTTTGCACACACGCTTCCAATCTTCATAAGGGATAAGTCTTCTTCCCTTCCGAGTGCCCTGTCTAAAACAGACTCCCGGTATTTCTTTAAAAACTCTTCGCGGTATCTGCCTGAAAGGCGTCTTGCACCGGCCAGACCGGTCACGCCCGCCATCAGAATCGAATCGCCCGCCGCGACCTTTCCTGTGCGCTTCGCGGCGCTGCTCGTGCGCGTCGCGGTCATAAAGACATTCACAAAGATGGTCTTTGCATCCGCATCCACGGTTGTCTGACCGCCTGTAATTCCTATCCTTAAGCTCTTTGCATGCTCGTTTAATTTCATCATGACGCGCTTTAAATCTGCCTCTTCCACGCTTGTTGGAAGAATCAGTGAAACCTGCATGGAAAGTGGGGTTGCACCTGCTGCTACGCAGTGATTCACACAGGAATACACGGCGAGGATGTCCTCATCCAGGCTTTTCTTATAGGCTCTGATGGATGACATTGCCGTGACGGCCACGACTTCAGTATTTGCGGCTGACGCCGCGTCTACGAACTCTGCTTCATCCGCTCGCGAGGCCGCCGGCTCAACTGATATGCTTCTGAAGATAGTTGCGACATCCTGCCCGATGAAGGGCTTGCCGTTTAAATCCTTGCGGGTGGCCTTTGCATTTGCCGAGAGCAGCTTTAAAACGGAACGCCTGATACATGAATTTCCAGCTTTACCTTCTTTCAAAATGCGCTCCTTTTAGATAATGGCTGCAATGACTGTTGTACCAACCATTGCGAGTACCAGTACCAGAATCAAAATGCTGGCTGCTGCCTTTTTCTTCTTTGAGTTTAAATTCATCATATTAATACTTCCTTCCAAATGTCGAAAGAATCTTGTCGATTTCTCTGGACGCTTCTGACTTCTGATAGCTCTCAAGGGGCTTTGGCAGAGTCAGATTGTGCTGTGCCGCTAAGGACGACAGAAATCTCTTCTGTGCATCCGTGATTGGCGCCGCTTTCGTCTCTTTTACGTGAATGATTTCCGCCTGATTAACCAGCGGTTCCTCCGGTGACAGCTCCGCAAGGCTGTAATACAGCTTCATAGCACTCACTGCATCGTCATATGCCCTGTGAGAATGTCCCGGATCGATATCAAAATATTCGCAGAGCTCTGTCAGCTTCTTGCCCTGACCGGTCGGAAGCACACGCTTTGCAATCTTAAAGGTATCAATGCAGGTTCCCTCGTACCGATATCCGGCGACCTTCGCCTCTTTCTTTAAGAATCGGTAATCGAAGGAGACGTTGTGACCAAGAATCGGATAATCCCCGATAAATTCAAGGATTCCCTGCATCTTTTCCGCGATTCCCGGGCAATCCTTTAAATCTCTGTCCCGAATTCCCGTGAGATTTGTAATCTCCCATGGAAGATGGAACCCCGGATTGAACAGCTCATCATATTTTTCTACTACTTCCCCGTTTACAACCTTGGCCATTCCCACTTCGATAATTCGGTCAGTCGCACTGCGGATACCGGTTGTTTCCGTATCCAGTGCGATGAAATTATTAATCACTTGCTAACTCCTTTGCAATAGTCCTTTAAAAAGCAGATTTCACAGGCTGGTCTTTGCGCCCTGCAGATTTCTCTTCCAAGGGTGATCAGCTGCAGATTCCATCTGATCCAGTGCTCCTTCGGGAGCTTTTTCATCAGATCGAGTTCTACCTTCTCCGGATCTGTCTCCTTCGTGAATCCCAGTCGATTCGAGATTCTCTTTACATGTGTGTCCACAACAATGCTTGGCTCGTTAAAAATATGCGAGCGAATAACATTTGCCGTCTTTCTGCCGACTCCCGGCAGAGACGTCAGTTCCTTTAGGCCCGATGGCATTTCGTCCTTAAGTTCAAAGTGCAGCACCCGCATGGCCGCAATAATATTCTTCGCCTTGTTGTGATAAAAGCCTGCTGACTTAATATCCTGCTCAAACTCGCTGATATCCGCCATTGCAATGGACTCAGGTGTCTGATATTTGGCAAATAATTCTTTCGTGATGATGTTGACTCTGGCATCCGTGCACTGTGCCGACAAAATCGTCGCCACGAGCAACTGCCATGGAGTCTCATAGTCGAGTGTACAGCCGATATCCGGATAATGCACATCAAGTTCTCTTAAGATTTCCTTTTTATATTTAAGCAAAAGGACCTCCTTACTCTTCAAAGACTTCCGGCGGAATCTTCTCATCCGGATGTTCCTTTACATAGGTTTCAAACAGGTCCGGTCGATACTTCCTTGTGCGAATCAGCGACTGAACGTGGCGATACGCATCGACCTTCGCATGGTCACCGGAAAGAAGAATCTTCGGAACAGCACTGCCATCATAAACTTCCGGTCTTGTATACTGCGGATATTCTAACAGTCCGTTTTCAAAGGACTCTGTCTCCGCCGATTCTGAATTGTGAAGAACGCCTGGCACCAGTCTTGAGATTGCATCCATCATGACCATCGCCGGAAGTTCGCCTCCGGTTAAGACATAATCGCCGATGGAAACCCAATCTGTGGTGACACGGTCTAAGGCTCTTTCATCGATTCCTTCATAATGTCCGCAAAGGAATACCAGTTCTTCCTCTTTCGCAAAATCCACAGCCATCTCCTGGGTAAATGTTCTTCCCTGCGGAGTCAGATAGATGCATCTTGGTTTGTGTCCGATTTTCTCCTCAATGGAGTGAAAACTGTCCACGACAGGATCCGCCTTCATGAGAAGTCCGGCTCCTCCTCCATAGGTGTAATCATCTACCTTCTTATGCTTCAAATCCTTCGAGAAATCACGGATATTGACCGTGTTTAAAGAAAGAAGCCCTTTCTCCATTGCCCTTCCTGTGATGCTTGTCTGAAAACCAGACTCAATCATTTCAGGAAAGAGCGTCATTACATAAAAATCCAAATTATGCTCCAATCAGTTTCGCGATTCCATCCATCAGGAATGGATAGTAATCGGATTTAATATTATTTCCGTTGGCAGAGCAGACCTCATTCAGATATCCGTCCGCACCCTTGATGGATGGAGTCAGATCGATGAACGAAGCTCCTGTTGCTGTAATGGAGGTAGCATACGCTCCGTTTAAGGCGTCTATTGCGCTCTGCTTTGCGGCACTGCCGCCTTCAAAGCCAGCAGTCTCAGGAATCACTGATACAATAAAGATTTTCGCATCGCACTGTGAACGGATGGACTGAATCAAAATCTTCATGTTATCGAGAACATTCTGATTGCTTCTGCCTTCTGCCAGATCGTTGTATCCCAGCATGATAAATACCTTATCCGGCTTTAAATCAGATACCTGCTTTGCGTAAATTGCTGCATTGTCCGTCTTCAGTCCGGCTGATGTGAATACTCTGGCAGAATCACAGTAACCGTAAAGGCCTACGCCCTTGATAAAGGTCTCATCACCGATGAAGCAGCTGTTCACAAAGCTTCCCTTAGAACTGCTTGTGATAACTTCCGCCGGACGGTTGATGGAATAGATGGTACCCTTTTTAACCGCTCCTGCAGGGGAAGCTGTCACTCCATTAGCCTGTATATCAGTGTCAATTGAGACGTAGCCTGAATTACCTGTAATAGCCGTTGTACGTTTTGCAAGCGCATCTGCTTTTCTCTTTGCACTAATCGCTCTGACAGTGGCTCCACCAATCAGAATCAATACAGCTGCACAAACTGCCATCAACGGATAGCGATAACGGTAGGCCAGACGGCGAAGGCGATTGAGCTTCATCGTAATCTCTTTCTTACGAAGCTTACCCTTCTCGATGGCTTCCTTCTTTTCAGCCTGTGTTCTTCTTTCACCGGTAATTCCATATTTCTTAATGTCAGTGTATTTTTCAACGCTCCAGTCTTTTACTGCCTTCGCAGTCTTTACAGTTCCTTCCTTTGCCGCACCGGCTAAGGTTTCAACTCGTTCAACGACTGTCTCTGCAAGAGATGGCTTACTCATGGCCGGATTTCCGCGCATATGTTCTTCCGGAATTGGAAGATCGAGCTCCTCGCCCTTCTCCATTTCATCCGGAGACAACGCCTCATAGATGGACGAAACGCGTTTTCTTCTCTTTCTGCCTGAGGATGTAACCGCAGGAAGGTTCTTCTTCTCTTCTGCAGCCTCCCGGCTGGCAGCTGGTGCTGCAGCCCTGACCTTCTCAGCAGAAGCTCCGGCTGGCGCCGCATCTTTCACAGCTTTGGCGACAGCTGCCTTTGTGGCAACAGGCGCCGGTCTGTCTTCGGCCGCAGCCCGATTTTCGGCCGCCGGTCTGTCTTCGGCTGCCGGTACCAGGTTTAATGCTGTTTCTGACGCTTTCGCGCCAATCGTACCCTGGCTCTCATTTTCTGAAAGCAGATTTAATGCGCTCTTCTCCGGTTTCTCCATCTTCATTCCCTCTTAATACTTTCTTCCATCTGTCGGCAGTATCTCTTACAATGCAGTTCCCGCACAACTAAAATCCTGCCTGCAGTCTGTTACCAGACTTTTTTCTTCAATACCACTGCGGAGGTCTTTCTTAAGCCCAGTGTCAACATTCCCTTATTGACGCTGTAACCAAGCGGCTCCGTAGAATAACCATTTTCATATGTTGCAATAACCTGCTCGCAGTCATCTCCGTCAACGAAGCCAATCTGCCAGACAGGAATCTTCACCGTCTTTTCATCCGGATTATTATTCACAGCGATAATCATCTGCTCATCTTCCGTAAAACGACCATAGACAATCAGATTATACTCGCTCTTTAACTTCTTCACAGAACCCTCTCTGAACACAGGATACTGCTTATGAATTTTGATAATCTCCCGGTGGAAATCAAGCAAGAGCTTATCCTCTCTTCCCCACGGGAAAGGTCTTCGGTTGTCCGGATCCGTCCAACCGCACAGTCCGACTTCATCACCGTAGTAAATGGTCGGGGCTCCCGGCCAGGTCATCTGAATCGTAACCGCTTCCATCATGACCGCCTTGTTTACGTGTTCGGAAGCTGCCTCACTGCCTCTTGAATTCAATCGTCCCACCGTACGGTTTGTACGGGTCAGGAATCTTGAATGGTCATGGTTGCTCAGCTCATTCATCGCAATCATCACAGCCTGTCCTCCCAGACGTGCACTGTTATAGCGCATCGCATCAAAGAAGCTGTCTGCGTTACCAAGCAGATCCTCGCGGTATTCGTCACTGTGCTTCTGCATTCCGGTTAAGAACCAGGTTACCGGCTCCATGAACGCATCATAGTTCATGACCGTATCCCATTCATCGCCCTGTAACCAGTTGTAGGAATCGCCATAATTCTCGGCCAGAATAATAGCCTCAGGATTGGCGCTCTTTACAGCCTTTCTGAACTTCTTCCAGAAGCTGTGGTTATACTCCGGGCTGTGTCCCAGATCTGCTGCAACATCCAGTCGCCAGCCATCCGCATTGTAAGGTGCAGACACCCATTTGCGACCGATGTCTAAAATATAATCTTCGAGTTCCTTACTGCCTTCATAATTCAGCTTTGGCAGAGTATTGTAGCCCCACCAGCCCTCATACGAGCCGTTATCCGGCCACTCATCGGCGCTGAAGCTGAAGTAATTGTGATATGGACTTTCCTTCGCGATAAATGCTCCTGCGTCGTATCCATGTTCACTTGCCATGTAGATGTGCTCGCGATCCATCCATCGGTTAAACGAACCGCAATGATTGAACACACCATCAATAATTACGCGCATGCCACGTTTGTGTGCTTCCTGTACCACCTGTGCAAAAAGCTCATTCGAAGCCTGAAGATTCTTCGGGTTGGTCACCCGGTTGATATACCGGCTCGCATGCGTATTATCCTGATCGGATTCTTCTAAGACCTCTCCCGAATCGTCCACAATTCTCCCGAAGTGTGGGTCGATATTGGAATAGTCCTGGATATCATATTTGTGGTTCGACGGAGATACAAACAGAGGATTAAAGTAGATTACTTCCACACCGAGGTCAGAAAGATAATCCATTTTCTGCAGTACACCATCTAAATCGCCGCCGTAAAATTCGCGGATGCTCTCTTCAAGTGACGGATTTTCGTCCCAGTTTTTCTTTAAAACATGGCCGGAATAATAGCTGTATTCTGCGTTCTGTACATCATTATCCGGATTGCCGTTAAAGAAGCGGTCGACATAAATCTGATACATAACCGCACCTCTTGCCCACTCAGGAGTCACAAATCCCGGCATAATCTGGAAATCATAGTAAATATTCGGATCTTTTAAAGGTCCAAGCTGATTGTAATAGCAGGTTATCTTTCCACTTCGAATCTTAAAGTAGTAAAACACCGGCTCTTCCATAAGGCTGAGCGTCGTTTCATAATAATCAAACGTCTTGTCAGAACGCGTCTTCTCCATGCTGATTTCCTCTCCATTGGAAACTACATATACGGCATCCGCATTGTATCTGGCTGTTCTGAATCTGAGCCGTACCGTGCTGTTAGCAAGCGGCTGTGACGGACTTCTGAAGAACTCCGTCGCATCGTGAAACAGTGCCTCCACACGAAGCAAAGGTCGGACATTATCCATATACAGAAGCTTTCGATCTTCGATATTCAGATTGTCAAAAGGAATTGTAATCTTCATCTTTGCCTCCTTTCAGAACATTTCCTGAAAACTTACCTGCTCTGATGCGATACTACGTCTGCTCTGACACAGTGTTATGCCTGTTCTGATACAGCTGTCTCTGACTCTGCTGCTTCTCCCGGTTCCTTAAACAGTGCTTCGAACTCTTCGCGTGTCAGCTTTTCCTTCTCCATAAGAAGCTTGCTGGATGCGTGAAGCACGTCCATGTGCTCGGAAATGATGCGCTTGGCATCTGCATAGCAGCCTTCAACAATATTCTTTACTTCTTCATCAATCTCCCTTGAAATATCTTCACCATATGGCTTGCTATGACCGATGTCACGGCCGATGAATACTTCATCAGCATCTTCTGCTACATAGCTGATATGACCGAGCTTTTCAGAGAAGCCATACTTTGTAACCATGTCTCTTGCTGTCTTTGTTGCTTCCTTGATATCCTGAGATGCTCCGGTTGTCACATCGTCAAAAATCAGCTCCTCTGCAACACGTCCACCCATGGCAACCGTAATATCCTGAAGCATTCTGCCACGTGTTAAGAACATGCGATCCTTCTCGGGAAGCGGCATGGTGTAACCTGCAGCTCCCATTCCGGTCGGAATGATAGAAATGGTATGAACAGGGCCTACATCCGGTAATACATGGAAGAGAATAGCATGACCGGTCTCGTGGTATGCTGTAATCTTCTTCTCATGCTCGGAAATAATACGGCTCTTCTTCTCGGTTCCGATGCCTTCCTTGATGAACGCTTCCTGCACGTCTTCGTTGATGATATAAGGTCTCTTCTTACGTGCTGCAGAAATCGCAGCCTCATTTAAGATATTTTCCAGGTCGGCACCTGAAAAACCTGCTGTCTCTCTTGCTAACGCATCCAGATCAACATCTTCTGCAAGAGGCTTCTTTCTTGCGTGTACTTTTAAGATTTCAAGACGCTCATTGGCATCCGGACGTCCTACGATTACCTTACGGTCGAATCGACCCGGACGAAGAATCGCAGGATCAAGGATGTCCACACGATTTGTTGCAGCCATGACGATAATTCCCTGGTTTACACCAAAGCCATCCATCTCAACGAGCATCTGGTTTAACGTCTGTTCTCTTTCATCGTGGCCACCGCCAAGGCCGGATCCTCTTCGTCTTGCAACCGCATCGATTTCATCGATGAAGACGATACATGGTGCGTTCTTCTTCGCCTCAGCGAACATATCACGGACACGGGAAGCACCGACACCGACGAACATTTCTACGAAATCAGAACCGGAAATAGAGAAGAACGGAACGCCGGCTTCTCCTGCAACTGCCTTGGCAAGCAGAGTCTTACCTGTTCCGGGAGGGCCTGTTAAAATCACACCCTTTGGAATTCTTGCACCAAGTTCTGTATAACGATGAGGATCCTTTAAGAAATCAACGATTTCCTCTAATTCCTCTTTTTCTTCCTTTAAGCCTGCAACATCGGCAAATGTCACGCTATTCTTGTCATTTGTGACCATCTGGGCACGGCTCTTTCCGAAATCCATCATCCTAGCATTGCCGCCACCGCCCTGGCCACGCATCATCATCACGATGAAGAACACAGAGATTCCCATCAGAATTAACGGGAGGATGGTAGTGAGGAATTGGCTTTCTCTTGGAACATCACTTAAGGTGTAACTAATATTCTTGCTCTGTAAGAGCTTTTCAACCTCTCTGATATCCGAAACATTAAATGCGACCGTTCCTGAGCTTGTTGTCACACGAACCACACCTGTCGGAACTTCCGGATTCTGCTTAATCTCTGCAGAAACCACTGCTCCATTGTTAATGTCTCTTTCAAAATCCTGATAGTTATAATACTTTCCTGTCCCTGGAAGCATTCTCGTCACAAAGAAATACACCAGTGCACAGATGGCAATCAGAATGATGTATGTTCTCATTTCTCTTGAAGATGGTCCTTTTTTAGTACCCAATACGTTACCTCCTTCATGCTGATTCCTTCAAAATCAGCTTCCTCAAATATCCTTTTAGATAAAAAAACTACCGCAGGCGTCAAATTCTCACGTCTGCGGTGGTCTACATTTACTTTTCAGGGTGGAAGATACCCACAAATGGAAGATGGCGATACTTCTGATCGAAGTCAAGACCATAGCCCACTACGAACTCGTCCGGAATTGTAAATCCATTGTAATCAACTTCCATTGGAACTTCTCTTCTTTCCGGCTTGTCAAGAAGCGTAACAACCTTAAGGCTGGCTGGCTTACGTTCTCTCAGCATAGGAAGAAGACGATACAGGGTGTTTCCTGAATCGACGATATCCTCTACCACTAATACATCCTGTCCCTCAATATCCTCATCGAGGTCCTTCTTGATCCTAACGGTACCGCTTGAAGTTGTGCCGCTTCCATAGCTGGAAACCTGCATGAAATCAAAAAGCACCGGAACTGTAATTCTCTTAGCAAGTTCGCATGTGAAAATAACAGAACCCTTAAGAATGCAAATCAGCTTCAATGTCTTACCTTCGTAATCCTTACTGATCTGTGCACCTAACTCTTCAATACGTGCCTTTAATTTCTCCTCATCAATCATTACAGTGATATTCTTGTAATAATCACCGTTAAACATATTTGCTTGCATCGTTTCCTCCAAATTCAATAGAAGCTTCGAGAATGTGCTTCGTCGCAGCCGTCACATAATAATCCATGCTTCGTCTGACACCGACGGCCCAAAGCACCTTCTCGCCTTCTGCGAGAACGATGATGTAGTCTCTCTTACCCTTAAGCACTTTCTTATCAATAAAGACGCCTTTCAGCTTCTTGTAATTGCCATCCGAATCAATCAGCATCTTGTCGCCTGGCTCTCTATTCCTGAGCGTAAGCTGGCTCTGAATCTTGTCAAAGTCAAAAAACTGTGTGTATGGATTATCCGGATAATCATCCATACTCTTTTTAAGCTGTAACTTCATGCGTACAGGACCTGCGTCCACATACACAATACCACCCCAGAGGAGCTGATCCTTCTGGAACTGGTCCATACAGCTTGCTGTCCAGATCTTCTTAAGATCTGTTACCTGTATCTCATCACGGGTGCGGTCGTAAACACGTACAAACTTACCATCACGTACTGCAATCAGTCCGTATGGAAGATCTACGGTTCTCTTTCCATCTCCCTGAAGGAGACGCTCAACCTGTAACACATGGGCCCGATAGAAGTCTTTTCTCTTACCGGATGCCTTAGCCAGGTATTCCAGTAAGAACTTATGTAAGAATGGAGCCGGCAATTTTCTCGCATCTACGGAAATCATGCAGTCCCCGGTCTTTTTGTCCCACTTAATCAGATTCTTTGTAGAAACACGAATACACTCATCCAGCCAGTCATTGACCTCTCTGAGCGCCTCGGCAGCGTCAGCGATATGTGCAATACTCTGTCTGTTCACCTGTTCCGTCAGCTGCGGCATAATCGAATTACGAACGCGATTACGCATCATCTTATCATCTGCATTGGTGCTGTCAGTGACAAAATCCTGTTCCTGTGCCTCAAGATACCCTTCGATTTCCTCGCGGGTCAGGCGCAGCAACGGACGGATAACGCGGCCTGAAACAGGCTTAATGCCAGTGATACCGTCGATACCGGCACCTCTGGCCATATTCATAAGCACGGTTTCTGCCTGGTCTTCCACATGATGACCAACCGCAATGACAGCATTTGCCCTTGTTCTTGCGACCTCGGCAAATGCTTCATAGCGACAGTTTCTTCCAGCTTCTTCTTCTGTCTCGTGCCGTTCTTTCGCAATCTTCGGCACGTTGTATTCCTTTACGATTACTTCAACGCCTAAGCGTTCACAAAGTTTCTGAACAAACTGCGCGTCCTTGTCGGCTTCCTTTCCGCGGATTCCGTGCTTAACATGCACTGCTACCAGCTTTGGAGCCTCCTTGCGCAATCCATTCTTAATGTCTTCTGCTGTCCACTCTGTAATTCTGGCAGCTTTCGCTTCCATTCTCCTGAACAGCTCCTGCAATACTAAAAGAAGGCAGACTGAGTCTGCCCCGCCAGAGACGCCGACAACAACGGTCTTAACGTCCTTCAGCATGTTCTCTTCGCGAATTAATGTCCGTACATTACGGAGTACCTGTTCTTGTGTCTTCTTCATTATTTTTCTACCGGTCGAAATACGATTTCATCAGGATAAATCAGACCAAACTTACTCTGAGCAATAGATTCAACATACTGCTTTGTGTGCGTATAGGCCTCTTTCTCCTGAAGCTGTGTTGTCCTTGCCTTCTGTTCCTCGATTTGCGCATTCAAACTAGCGATCTGCGACTGATATTCCCTGTTCTTCACCGATAATCCATGTCGATTAAACAGGAATACAGCTGCAAGAAGCACGACGCAACAAGAAACCGCAGCAAAAGTAATTCTCTGCTGCGCAATTCTAATCCTGCGACGTCTTTCTTTTTGTCTTCTTGTTTCGAGTTTCATACCAATTTCATCTCTCTTCTTATTCACCCTCACCCCTAAGGGTGTAAAAACTATTGTGCTACTCTACCCTAGTTTATCATTTTCTTTACAAATATTCAAACATTTCAGCGACATCTTCTTTGTGAACTGTCTCTTTTACGTCCTTCACTCTGACTGCCACAGTACGGTTACCAAACGCGATGGAAATTTCATCTCCCGGCTTGATATCAACGGAAGCCTTAGCAACGCGCCCGTTCACGGTTACACGGCCTGCATTACACGCATCATTTGCCACGGTGCGACGCTTAATTAATCTGGATACCTTTAAGTATTTATCGAGTCTCATGGATAAGCCTCCTTTTGGCTCTGATTCTTCCCCTGCCTGTCACAACCTGTTTTACCGGTGTAAATCAGTTCCGGCTGACATCAGGAAGCAGTTAAAAAAAAGAAGGAAGCGAACGAGCCGCTTCCTTCCTGAATAACAGTCGGTTCCCCGTCTGAATTACTTCTTCTTATTAGACTTCTTGCTGTTTACAGCATCCTTTAAAGCCTTACCGGCTCTGAACTTAGGTGCCTTAGAAGCAGCAATCTTGATTGTCTTACCTGTCTGAGGGTTCTTACCGTTTCTTGCTGCTCTTTCAACAACTTCGAAAGAACCGAAACCGATGAGCTGAACCTTATCGCCATCAGCTAATGCAGCAGCAATCTGATCTACTACAGCGTTAACAGCCTTTTCAGCGTCCTTCTTCTTAAGTTCTGTTGCTTCTGCAACTGCAGCTACTAATTCTGTCTTGTTCATTATAAAACTCTCCTTTATTCTTGAGATTGTTGGGCTAATTTAAGTGTCTGCCCCCTACAAATCCTTTTATATACTTCTCATGCGGGTTTGTCAACATTTTTCATTCAAAAAGCCAGTATTTACGGGCATTTTCGACATATTCGACATATTTTTTGCGGATTTTTCGCCATTTTGACCCAAAAAGTCACGTTCTTACATGGATTTTACAGGGCTTTCATGATGGTCTTCATTCATAATTTCTTCGACATCGCGTCCGATTTTCTCCTGCGTTTTTACATACTTTCTGTCAAGGCAGATATCGCGGATTACAAGGACACTTAAAATAAAGGTTGTCGTTGCTGCAATCTTTGTATGCATCGCATCATGCAGATAAAACCAGTCTCTCGGAAGATTCTCGATATTGTTGGTAAATGGTACGGCAAAAAGCATCCCCATCATCAGAATGATGTATTTAATATCTCTCTTCTCAAGGTAATCACTGTTAAACAGTGCCATGAACGGAAGCACAAGGAACAGTCCTGTATAGCTGTTTGAGAATCCCGGAAGTCCTATTACCATCAGGGAAAGAATCAGAATTTTCTTCCATGGCTTCAGACTGCGAAAGATTCCAAGTGTTCCCATGATTGCAAAGAACAGCCGATACAGATTTGCAAAAAACTCTGCAGGTTTTTCCGCAAGTCCCACCTTTCGAAGCATTGTAATAATGAAGCTTGAGAAGTCATAGCGCAGGTACTTGGCCCCATTAAAACCACTGGTTGTCTTCTGAATATTGTGCCACATTACAAAGAACTGATCGAACCCGCCAAACAGTAAGAATGGAAGGAAGAATACGGCAATTCCATAGATAATTGCTCTAATTGCCTCTCCCCATCTCTTCTCCTTAATCAAAAGAAGTCCGAACACACACGGATAGCCCTTTAAAGAAGCCGCAAACGCAAGGCAGATCAGTCCCATTTCCCGAAGGAAACGACTGTCGGAATCCTTCCATGTAAGGAAGGCAAGAACACCTGCATAGCTTAAAATAATGACATTTCCACGCTCAACCGCATTTAAAAACGGAAGTGACAACATCATGATCACGGTAAAGTAGGCTCGCTCGCCTGGCTTTCCGTTTTTGTACATGTAGGTCAGCGCTACATATGCGCCGATGGAAATAATCAGGAAGAAAATAACTGCAAGCATGGTTTCCTGCGTAATTTTTTCTTCTACAAGACCGCCGGTTCCAAGATAGATTTCTCTTACATCTTCCGGAAAAATCACGGTAAATGCCCGGAGTAAAAGGTAGGTAAACGGCGGATAGATTACGCCTTCCGCATATGGATTTGGTTGCATCGCATCGCGAAGAGAGTTAATAAAATCCATAAAGGTATCATGCACATCGTAAAAGAACATTCCATATACGGAGCGCCCTTCGGTCACTACAAATTCTGCATAAAGTCCGATCAGGACCGCGAACATCAGGATATAACATCCCATTTTTATGGCTCTGGTCGTTTCATCGGTCAGAACAAATTTCTGTTCTTCTGTATTTTTCATATAAAAAAGCCTCCCGACTTTAAACGTGCCCCTAATTTTTGTCACACACATTTCAACCGTAATTATACCTTTCCAGGTGGATTTGCGCCAGTAATAATGCTATAATTTAGGCATCTATTACGTGACTGCAATTGAATATCACGAAACCAAGGAGGTTTTTATGGCTTTACATGTACTTGATGAGGCAAATCGCTGTTTACAGTGTAAAGTGCCAATGTGCAGAAAGGGTTGCCCGATTAACACCAACATCCCGGAGGCAATCCGCCTTTTAAAGGAGAATAATCTCAATGAAGCAGGCTGGATGCTGTTTGAAAACAATCCGCTTACCACGGTATGTTCTCTGATCTGCAATCATGAAAATCAGTGTGAAGGTCATTGTATATTGGGAAAGAAAGGCACTCCGGTGCATTTCTCTACCATTGAGAATTATATTTCCACAACCTATGCAAATCAGATGACACAGGGACCAAAGGAAAGTAACGGTATGCGTGTTGCCATCATCGGCAGCGGCCCTGCCGGCATCACAATCGCAATCATTCTTGCCAGATACGGCTATCAGGTTACGATTTTTGAAGGCAAAGACAAAATCGGCGGCGTTCTTCGTTACGGAATTCCTGAATTCC
Organism: uncultured Lachnospiraceae bacterium; assembly: GCA_902781505.1. Classification (GTDB taxonomy): domain Bacteria; phylum Bacillota; class Clostridia; order Lachnospirales; family Lachnospiraceae; genus UBA4285. Next base: position 21,810 of record CACZJL010000019.1, read on the forward strand.
GCCTTCCAAAGTCTGTACTTGATGACATTGAATACCGTCATCTTCGCATGAAGGGAATCCAGGTTCGTCCAAACACCCTGATTGGTACTTCCATCACCATCGAAGATTTGTTCCGCGATGGATATAAATCCATCTTCATTGGAACCGGCGTTTGGAAGCCAAATTCTCTTCATATCAAGGGTGAGACATTCGGCAATGTTCACTTTGGTATCAACTATCTAAACAATCCGGATGTCTATCATTTAGGCGAACGCGTTATTGTTATCGGCGCCGGTAATGCTGCCATGGATGTAGCAAGAACCGCGCTCAGACACGGTGCTCGTTATATCACCTGCTTTTCTATTACAAAGAAGGTTGCAGCAAGTGATTATGAGTTCTCCTATGCTCAGCTTGAAGGCATCGACTTTGAATACAACTGGAAGCCGGTAGAAATCAAGGATAACGGTGTAATCTTCCGCAAGGTGGAGGAAGCGGAAGATGGAACCTTTACTGATGTTCCTGATTCTGACACCCTCTTCCCATCTGATTCTGTTGTCATCAGTATCAGCCAGGGTCCGCAGACTGAGCTGGTTAATTCTACAAAGGGCCTGTCAGCCAATACCCGCGGTCTTCTTGAAGCCGACGAGAATGGTTACACCACAAGACCTGGCATCTTCGCTTCCGGCGATGCCGTTAATGGCGCCCGCACAGTTGTTGAGGCCGTTGCTCACAGCAAGGTTGTTGCAGAATCCATGCATCAGTACATGCAAAGCCTTCCAAAGGATGCATCTGAGACACCGGCTGACACCGCAAGGAAAACAGCAGAAATCGCAGCCCGCGAGCACTTTGAATGAATCAAGGCCGCTCAACAAAAAAACACGCCCTGCCGGGAGTTTAATTCTCCTGTGCAGGGCGTTTATTTTACTTATTTTCAATAAAGAGTTCTGTGAAGTAAGGAAGAGTCTTGCACCAGTCGCAGAATGTATGCCATTCTTCGAGACGATGATCCTTACGGTCATAGTAGATACCAAGCAGATTCTCGTAGTTTAAGGTGCAGGTACGCATCTGGTTGTAGCTTTCAGGCAGAAGCTGAATCATGTCATACCAGAGCTGTTTGTCCTTTGTTTCAACATACTGCTGACGGATTCCCTCAAGACCTTCAATCATGGCATCCATGATTTTGAAGCCCTGCTCGTCTAAGTGATCGACACTGAAATCAGCTCGTTCAAAAGGCTTTGCCGAAATCTTATGCATGGTAGATGTAGAGTTGGCAACGGTTGCCACTTTGTATGTATCGTACTCCTTCCACCAGTATAAAGGTGCTGTAATATCAACCGATACAAAAATCTGACGGATAAACTTTCTGTGGCTTGAACCGGCCTTTGAAAGGCGCTTGGCAAGGTCAAGGTCATTAGGTCCGAACACGAAGCTTCCATCCTCTGCAAAGGAGGAATCCATGCGATCCCAGCTGTTATAAGAATTACGGGCACCGCGAATCGCATTATCAAAGTTCATCACGGATGTACGTTCTAATTTAATCATTCCTGTTTCCTCCAAAAAATTCTTCTTATAAGTTTACTTTAATCCCAGCAGTTTGTCCACGACTGAATCAGCCGATTGCGGGCGGCTGGTCTACTTAAGCTCCCAGGTTTTCGTTCTGACGTCCCCTTCTGTCACCTTGAGCGCAAGCTTTCCGTACATCGGGTAGATTCTTGACGTAAAGACTTCCTCTCCTTCATTAATGAATACCTCTACACTCGATGCATCAGTGATAATTTCAAGCTTTCTGATTTCAGAGATTCTGATTCCTCTCGTACCGCGACCAGCGCCGAGGCGCTCTGAGTCAAATGCGAAGAGGAAGGTCGATTCTTCTTTATTAAACTGCAGCACCAGGCTGCTTTCTTCAAAGAATTCTGACATTTCAAACAGAAGATCTTCTCCGCTTTCTGCTTCCTGTACTTTAACGTGCGCATCCACATAAAAAGATTCGTCCGTAAAATCTGTCAGCTCCAGCTGGAAGCTCTCCCCGCAAGGATTGTCAACCAGCACGTCCATTGACTTTAACAGAACCGGCTGGTTCTCATAACATTTGCCGCGGAGCAGCGCAAGCTCCGGAACCGGCTTCTGTGCAATGGTGAAGATTCCTTTTCTCTCAGACAGGTGCAGCACGCGCGGAATGGTCAGCATGTTGCTCCAGCCTTCCTCCTGCTCCGGCCTTCTGTAAGGGGAGTCGGGCATTCCCATCCAGCCAATCAGCAGGCGGGTCCCGTCTTCATCTCGCCAGGTCTGAGGCGCATAGAAATCAAAGCCATGGTCCCATTCCCGAAACATATTGACCGGAATGCGGGCCTCCTTTTTTTTCTTCATGTCGACTTGAAAATACCCGGACTGATGTGGATTCTGATAATGCAGCCCCATCGGTTCTACTCCCTGCAGACAGCAGGAAAGGAAGTAATAGTCTTCCATTCGAAAGACATCAGGGCACTCCCACATATATCCTAACGGTTCTTTAGAATACAGGATTCTCACGGCTTTCCAGTGAATCTTATCGACAGAACGGAAGATGATTGCCTCTCCGACATGTTTTTTCGAACTTGCTCCCTGAACCATATAATACAGCGGCTTTTCTATCTCTGGAATTGTCATATCAAGAACCATATTCCTGTCAGTTCTGTACAGAGAAGAGACCCAGATAACGTCTTCCTTCCATACCTTCGGATCACGGATGCCACGGCTGATTTCTCTTGGATAATCAGAATTGGTCATCAGCACCTTTTTATTGACAAACTGAATTCCGTCTTTTGAAGAAACAGTCATGGTATACGCCAGTCGATGTTCGTCATCTGCCTGCCCCTCTTCAAACACATTTCCCGTGTAGAAAAGCTGAAGGGTATCCCCTTCAACAAGCGCAGAACCGGAATAGGCTCCGTCCTTATCCTCCGGAGAATCCGGCATAATCGCAGCCGGCAGAGCTTTCCAGTGAAGAAGATCCTGACTGCAAACGTGTCCCCACTGAATCACGCCGGAACAATCCGGCTGTTCAGAGTATTGATAGAACACATGATATTCCCCGTTAAACACGCAACACCCATTCGGGTCATTCAGCCAGCCATCACTGACGATATGAAATATCGGTTTCCATTTATTCATCCATTTTCCCCTTTTACCGGTACACGTTTCGTTGTACCGCCTGTTGCAATTTCAAATGGAAGCATCACCTGAGATTCTTCCACTTCTTTCTTGTCAATCAGCTTACAGAGCATTTTGGCCGCAACCTCTCCCGCCTGACGATAGAAAAGATGGGCGGATGTGAGTTTTGGCGTAACAACGCGGCCCATCTTACCATGGCCGAAGCCTACAATCTGCATCTGATTTGGAATGGAGATTCCAAGTTCCTTCAAACGCTGCATCGCTCCGATTGCGACGGAATCCGTCGCACACACAATTCCGTCAAGATCCGGATACCTGTTTATGAGCTCTTCCACGTTCATATAGCCACTTTCAATAGAGAATTCAACTCTTACAACCTGATTTGTCATGGAAAATGGTCTTCCGGCTTCTTTTAATGCGGTCCGGAAGCCCCTGAGCCGTTCAAAACCGACCGCCCGATCATCATCCGGGATTGCGAGCATTCCGATGTGCTTGCAGCCGGCGGAAATCAGAAGCTCCGTCAGTGCTTTCGCTGCGCCGAAATCATCATGATATACACATGGATAGTGATCAAATTTCTGTCCAACAATGACAACCGGAAGCTGAAGCTTGTTAAATGCAATCTTGTGCATCTTACTGAGCTTTGTTCCGCTTAAGATAATTCCATCTACCGGAAAGCTCTTAAACAGTCCCATGTAATGCACTTCTTCCGCATCATTACTGTTTGTATCCGCAAAAAGCATCTGATACTTTTCGTCCTTTAATACACCGCTGACGCCATCCACAACTCTGGCAACTGCTTCTGAACTCATACTCGGCACAACAACGCCCATGACATTACTCTTCTTCGCACGAAGACTCTGTGCCTGCTTTGAAGGCAGATAACCCGTCTGCTCAATTGCGTTGCTGATTGCTTCCCTTTTCTCTTCACTTACATATCCGCTGTTTAAATAACGGGATACTGCTGACACTGACACATTGGCCATATCCGCGATTGTTTTTATATTTACTTTCTTTTCATCTGGCATGAATAACCTCCCGAACATGCTCGAGTCACACGAAACTTATACTTATATTCTACCACACCAGTTTCATTTGTAATCATTTTTCTTGTTCGTTTTATATAAAATCCATCAAATCGCATTTCTGCTCTGCTTTACACGAATCAGCAAAATCGTAAAAGCAGGATGTTCTGATAAAAAAAGCCTTTGGGAAGTCACACAACTTCCCAAAGGCTTTACTACAAAAACTTACTTATGCTAATTCCTGCAGGAAAGCTCTTGTTCTTTCGTTGGAAGGATGATCAATCACATCCTCCGGCTTTCCTTCTTCTACGATTACTCCACCATCCATGAAAATGACACGGTCTGCCACTTTTCTGGCAAAATCGATTTCATGTGTAACGATGACCATTGTCATTTTTTCTTCTGCAAGCTGTCTCATAACCTTTAAGATTCCCGCAGTAATCTCAGGGTCGAGGGCAGATGTCGGCTCATCAAAAAAGAGCATCTTAGGGTTCATAGTCAGCGCTCTTGCGATGGCTACTCTCTGCTTCTGACCACCGGATAACTGATCCGGATAACTGTCCTTTCTGTCTTCAAGGCCAACCTTCTTTAACAGCTCAAGAGCCTCTTTTCTGACCTCTTCCTTATCTCTGCCCTGTACGGTAACAGGCGCATCAAGAAGATTCTTTAATACGGAAAAATGAGGGAAGAGATTAAAGTTCTGGAACACCAGACCAAAGTTGTTCTTCAGCTTGTTTAATTCAGCAGATGATACATATTTCGTCGGTTCTCCCTCCTGCTGAACGGTTGCCTTCTCTCCGTTATAAGAGAGACTTCCTTCATCCATCGTCTCAAGAAAAGTTGCACAGCGCAGAAGGGTGGACTTACCAGAGCCTGATGGTCCGAGAATTGCGACAACTTCGCCCTCCTCCACCTTCATAGAAATATCGGAAAGAACTACTTTTCCATCAAAACTTTTCTTTACATGATTCATTTCTAATACTGACATAGTATTCCTTCTTTATTCAAAATAATCTAATTTCTTTTCCAGTCTTCCCATTACCGTTTCAACGACAAAGTTGAAGATGTAGTAGAAGAGACCTGCAACAAACAGAGGCATGATGCTTGATCTTGTCGCGGCAATCTGCTTAGCCAGCGTAAACATTTCCGTATATGCCAGGGCAAATGCAAGTGAGGTGTCCTTAACCAGTGTGATGACTTCATTGGTCACAGGTGGAAGGCTTCTCTTGCACATCTGAGGGAAGATAATGCGCAGGAAGGTCTGGCTCTTTGAATAGCCCAAAACATCAGCCGCTTCCCACTGTCCCTGAGGAACGCCCTCAATACCTGCACGGAAGATTTCAGCAAAGTACGCAGCGTAGTTTACTGAGAATCCGATAATGACCGCCCAGAAACGATACGAGTTGGAAAGCGACATGCCAAATACGTAGTAAGGGCCAAAAAATACAACCAGGAGCTGGAGCATCAGTGGAGTTCCACGTAAGATAGAAATGTACACTCTTGCAATTCCGTGAAGTACAGGGTTTTTGGACATTCTTAAGAACATCACAAGAAGACCTAACGGAAGGGAAAAAATCAATGTCAGGAAGAAAATAAGAAGAGACGCACCAAGACCCTCTAATAATTCAACCATTACATCTGCGAAATCTGCGAAGGAGAATCCCTTAGCGGTACCGGCAGTCTCTGCCTTCATAACCGTATCCGCACCTTCCTGTCCAAGACAGACAGAGTCCGTTAAGCCCCACTTCTCCGCGATTTTGGCAAATGTTCCATCTGCAAGCATATCGTTTAAGGAAGCCTGTACCTTGTCACGAAGCTCTGTATTTCCTTTTTTAAAGCCAATGCCGTACTCTTCGGAAGATACTCTCTGAGACAGCATGCGGAATGCATTTCCACGGTTCTTAATTTCATATTCCGCGACACCGATATCCATGCAGATTGCGTCTGCGGAACCGGATTCCATGTTCATGAAGGCGCTGTTGTAATCGCCTACCTGCTGTAACTTCTTAAAGGACTTTGCAAGTTCTACGTTTTCAGGTTCTGCGTCTTCCCCGGTAAACGCAGCAAGAGCAGAGGAATCTGTCTGAACAATTACAGTCTTACCTGAAAGATCACTTAATTCCTTAATCTGTGAATCAGCCGGAACAATTACAACCTGAGAGTTATCTACATATGCGGAGGACCAGGTATAATCCTGTTCTCTTCCGTTCATGGTGAACCCATTCCAGATACAGCTGATGGCTCCGGTGGTTAATTCCATATCCTTGGAATCCCAGTCAATCGGCTGCTTTACAAGTTCCCAGCCCTGACGTCTGGCAACCTCTTCGGCCAGTTCCAGGTCAAATCCGACATATTCACCGGATGCATCCTTATATCCATATGGCGGGAATTCTGCATCAAATCCCACAATCAGTTTATTGTCGTCTGATGCTTTCTTACCGCATGAAACGAGCATTCCTGCTGCCAGAGAAATCAACAGCAGCGGCAGGAGCAGTTTTGTTAGTTTTTTCATAATTACGCCTCTTTAATGATATAAATTCTTTATTATATTAGCATATTAGCAAACTAAAGTCGACCATACGAAAGAAGTATCAAAAAAACAGGCCGTCCTGTCTTGCGACAGGATCAGACCTGCATTGAATCTTTGTCTGGTCAGTCTTCCACCGGCATGCCAAGTGCTGTTCTGGCTTTTCTGACAAAATCCATGTGAATATAAATATCGCACTTAGCGTGCTTAAAATCTTCTCTTCCAAAAAGGGACTTATGGTTCTTCCATTTTTCGAAGTAAGAGATGTTATTCTGTCGAAGAATCCTCTCAATGTTACGACATTCTTCTACCGGAACATTCGCTTTTAATAAGCGCTGTGTTGAATCACCCATATTAAGTTGCCTCCCATGTGTTCTTTTTTATTTTACCACTTTTCAGGCTTACTTGTACACTTTAGATTATTCAGCTTCTGATGAGGGAGAACCGCGCGGCGGGTGCCATGGCACAATGTTGCAGCAACCCATGCGGTACATACAGCCCCGGCAAGCGCGGGCGCAAAAAAACCGCCCGCACTGTACACAGTGCGAACGGTCTTAAATCACATTTTCCGATGACTAAATCAGTCAACCTTGTAGATCCAGCCTTCCGGAGCTTCGATACGGCCCATCTGGATACCTGTTAATGTATCGTAGAGCTTCTTTGTGTAAGGACCCATCTCTTCCATACCGGAAGCGAAGCAGATTTCCTTACCGTGGTCATCGATTCTGCCGATTGGAGAGATAACTGCAGCTGTACCGCAAAGTCCACACTCAGAGAATGCACCGGACTCAACTTCTGCAAGAGTTACTTCTCTTTCTTCTACCTTCATGCCAAGGTAATGCTCAGCAACGTACTCGAGAGAACGACGAGTTACGGAAGGAAGGATAGAATTAGACTTTGGTGTTACGAATGTGCCGTCTGGCTTGATGAAGATGATATTTGCACCACCTGTTTCTTCAATCTTTGTTCTTGTAGCAGCGTCTAAGTACATGTTCTCAGCGTAGCCGTTGTTGTGTGCGTCTACAATTGCATGTAAGGACATTGCGTAGTTTAAGCCAGCCTTAATGTGACCTGTTCCATGAGGTGCCGCACGGTCAAAATCAGTAATTCTTACAACGATTGGCTTAGCGCCACCCTTGAAGTATGGGCCTACCGGTGTTGCAAAAATACGGAACTGGTATTCATCTGCCGGCTTAACACCGATTACAGGGCCTGAGCCGAACATGTATGGACGAAGGTAAAGTGTTGCTCCGGAACCGTAAGGTGGAACCCACTCCTTGTTAGCCTTAATAACCTCTAAACAGGCTTCTACAAACTTTTCCTTAGGGAATACAGGCATCTCAAGTCTCTTAGCAGAGTTCTCAAGACGTTCGCCATTCAGATCAGGACGAAATGTCACGATGTGGCCATCCTCTGTTGTATAAGCTTTTAAGCCTTCAAAGCAGGACTGTGAATACTGTAGAACACCTGCGCACTCTGAAATCACGACCTTATCATCCGTCGTTAATGCGCCTTCATCCCAAGCGCCATCCTTATAATTCGCTACGAATCTGTAATCGGTTGAATGATAGCCGAAGCCCAAATTTGCCCAGTCAATGTTTTTCTTTTCCATCGTACATGACTTCCTTTCTTTAAAAATATAAAGTAATTTTAGTCCTTCACATTACTAAAGTCAATTATTATTTGTAAGTGTTTCCCGGCAAATGTCAAGCATCTCCACGCATCCACTTAAATAATCAATGGCGCTTTCATATTTCGCTGTTGTGACCTTCCATAAAAGGGCCGGTACCGTGCCCGGTGCGAAAACCATAGAGCCACCAAACATGTCGATAAAATCGCTGATGGCATCACCGTCGATATCAGCTGTTGGCGCAAGATCAAGCCTTGTTACCCAGGCATTCTTCTGCAACTTTCCGGTAATCTGCGTAATGCCGATTTTATGAGCAATGGCGCGCATCAGTGAAATATAAAGCAGATGATTCGTGCTTTCCGGTATCTCTCCAAAGCGGTCGGTCAGCTCATCTCTCATATCCTCAAGCTCATCCATGGATTCAATCGCCGCAATACGCTTATAGACTTCGAGCTTCTGCTGCTCATTCGGGATATAGGAGCTTGGAAGGAAAGCATCTACTGCAACTTCCACCTTTGTTTCGAATTCATACTCATTCTTCACACCCTTCAGCTCATTGACCGCCGAATTTAACATCTTACAGTATAGGTCATATCCTACTCTCGCCATATGTCCGTGCTGAGAGCGACCAAGGACAGAGCCGGCGCCACGGATTTCCAGATCCTTCATCGCAACCTTAAAGCCGGAGCCAAGGTCTGAGAACTCCCTGATTGTAGAAAGTCGTTTTTCCGCTACTTCCTTTAACATCTTATCTCTGCGATAGAGAAGGAAAGCGTAGGCCGTCCTATTCGTACGTCCCACGCGGCCACGAAGCTGATAAAGCTGCGAAAGGCCGAATTTCTCTGCATCTTCGATAATGATGGTGTTGCAGTTTGAGATGTCCATTCCGGTTTCAATAATTGTTGTTGAAACTAAAACATCGATCTCACCATTGATAAAGTCCGACATAATGTGCTCGAGCCGGCGTTTCTCCATCTGACCGTGGGCATAGACCACATTTGCCTCGGGAACCAAATCCTGAATATGCATCGCAATTTCATCAATCGACTGAACACGGTTGTAGACATAGTAAATCTGACCGCCTCTGGCCATCTCACGCTTGATTGCCTCACGAATAATCTCATCATCCTGCTCGGTGACAAAGGTCTGCACCGGAAGTCGATCAACCGGCGGCTCCTCTAAGACGCTCATATCACGAATTCCCGCAAGGCTCATATGGAGTGTTCTAGGAATTGGTGTCGCAGAAAGTGTCAATACATCGACATTCTTTCTGAGTGCCTTAATCTTCTCCTTATGAGTTACACCGAATCGCTGTTCCTCATCGACAATCAGAAGACCGAGGTCCTTAAATGTCACATCCTTGCTGAGCAGACGATGAGTACCAATTACAATATCCACGAGTCCTTTTGAGAGCTTCTCAGCGGTCTCCTTATTCTGCTTCGCCGTACGGAATGAACTCATTTCCTCCACTGTTATCGGAAAATCCTTCATTCTCTGTTTGAAGTTGTTTACGTGCTGCTGTGCAAGGATGGTGGTCGGAACCAGGAACGCTACCTGCTTTCCGTCCTGCACGGCCTTAAATGCCGCACGAATAGCGATTTCCGTCTTACCAAAGCCGACATCTCCGCAGATCAGACGGTCCATGATTCGACGACTTTCCATATCTCTTTTCACATCCGTAATCGCTGCGAGCTGGTCCCCTGTTTCTTCATAAGGAAACATTTCTTCAAACTCTCTCTGCCATTCGTTATCCGGGTCAAAAGCATAGCCCTCTTCCTGCTGTCTGACCGCATATAGCTTTACCAGATCTTCTGCAATCTCAGAGACTGCGCCCTTAACACGGGACTTGGTCCTGTTCCAGTCCTGCGTGGTCAGCTTGTTTAACTTCGGCTTTTTTTCGGTATCGCCGCCCGCATATTTCTGCACGCGGTCAAGTCCGGTTGCGAGGACATAATATTTGCCATCGGCATAGTCGATTTCCATATAGTCTTTTTCGGCTCCATCGGTCGACTTCTGCTTTGTAATTCCGCGATATATGCCGATTCCCTTGTCTTCCTGTACGACGTAATCGCCAACTGACAGCTCGTTAAAGCTTGCGATATTCTTGCCCGAATATTCTTTCTTCACCTTGCGGCGCTTGCGCTCTCTTCGCGTGAAAATATCATTTTCCGTGATAACAACAAACTGCAGGGATGGATATTCGTATCCGCCATGAATGCTTCCATAGGTGACAAGAACCGTTCCCGGCTCGACGAATTTCACCGGTCCGTCAGCGATATAGGCCTTCCGTCCAAACTCGCGCAAATCCTCTGCCACACGCTTCATACGGCTGCGGGAATTGCAGACAACAATACTTGCATAGCCCTTGCGTTCATACTTTGCAAGATCGTCTGCGAGGTACTCAAAGGAATTGTTATACGTCGCAATCGACTTTGCATCCGCGCGAATCATTTTCACATCCTTAAAGCCTTCCGGCCTTGTATCAAGCGTCGATAAAAGGAGGATTTTGTGTTCTGCAGCAGACGCCACAATCTGCTTATAGCTGCGGATAAACTTAGCCTGACCTGGCAAAATGTAGCCCTTTGTCAGACGGTTTTTCACAGAGTCTTCGACTTCGTATTCCACAAGCTCCATGCGCTCTTTCAAACGCCCCGGATCATCAAAGATAATCAGAGATCGGTCCTTTGGAAAATACGATAACAGCCCTGTCATATGCGTATCAAACATCATCTGAAACTTGCTGTAATCTTCTGTCCTTCTCAATGTGTCGACAGCGGCTCGAATGTTATTGATGGCATCCAGGTCTTCCTTTGTCTTTTTCTTTTTATCAATTCCAAAGCCTTTCAGCTGCTCTTTCAGTTCTTTTTCCACACGTTCTAGGCCGGCCGACTTTTCGTCTTCATCAAGCAGACATTCCGTCGCAGGAAAGATTCTTGCCTCTTCGAGCTTTTCAATCGAACGTTGGCTGTCCGGATCGTAAGACTGGATGGAATCCACTTCATCTCCCCAGAAATCCACACGCACCGGAAGGTTCTCTGTAAATGAGAACACGTCAAAAATTCCGCCACGAACGGAGAACTGGCCTGGAAGTTCTGCCATCGCCCGGCGTACATATCCCATGTCCATCAGATTCCTGCTGAGCTCCTCAATATTGATCGTCTCATCCTTACTGATACGGATGATTCGATCCAGATATTTGCCGGGAGTCGGCAGAAAATCAGCCAGACCATCTATTGTTGTCACAATCGTCAGAGGTCTTTTATCTCTTCTCGTACCATGTGCATATTCCAGAATCTTCTGCACACAGAGAATTCTCTGCTCCACAATCTGACTCCCATGTGTGTCAGCAGCCCAGAAAACCGCATCCTTCGCCGGATAGTAGAGAGCTTCCGTTCCGTAAAACAAAAAATCGTCCCTGTATTCTCTTGCCTTCACCTCATCTGCCGTCACAAACAGCCGCAGCTTCGTTCCTAAGGCAACCGCACTTACAAACTGTGGCTTCTGCACGTCAATACACCCGGTCGCCAGATAGCAGACCGGGTACTTTTCATAATCTTTTTTCAGCTCATCCATCCCCGCCAGTTTCTTTAACGGTGTCAGAAAAGCTTCCTTTAAATCAACATTACTCATAACAATCTTTCTTTCGGCTACAATCAGCCAAATCCTGTATCAGCGTAATCAGCCGTTAAACCTGTTCATCGCAGCATCAACGCCTTCAGAAATGAGGCATGCCGTTGCATCAGCGGCCTTTTTAAAGCTCTCTTCCACAACCGGCACCAGTTCCTTATCAAAATGCCCGAGCACCCAGTCCGCCAGATCCCAGCCCTTTGGCTTTTCGCCAACTCCGACTCTGACCCTGGCAAATGTATCTGCGCCGACGCATTTGATGATGCTCTTCATCCCATTGTGCCCGCCTGCACTTCCCTTGGCTCTTATGCGTAAATGACCCGGCTCTAAACAGATGTCATCGTAGATTACAACCAGGTCCTCTACGCCCACCTTATAGTAATTCATAAGAGGCTGCAAACACTCACCGGAAAGATTCATAAATGTGAGCGGCTTGACTAAAATCACCTTTTCACCGTTAATGACGCCCTTTCCAATCAGTCCCTTAAATTTCTCTGTATCTGTATCAATTCCATACTGACGGCTCAGCTCATCAATCACTTCAAACCCCATGTTATGTCTTGTTTTTTCATACTGTTTTCCAGGATTACCAAGTCCCGCAATAATTTTCATATCTGCACCACTTTCTCATGCTTTTGTATACTCTACTTTACCATATTTCTCAGTTCGAGACAAAATCTCCTTCAGACGCGAAAAAGGCATGACCAATCGGCCATGCCCTTCTCTGGAATGTAGAGTGAAATTCTTTTATAAAAGAACTACCATAAATTATTCGCTGTAAAAGCTCCTTTAGTTTCAAGAGCTTTCACAGTTTTCTTCCAAATCGATTAAGCTCTCTTCTTAACCGTTACCGCAAGCATTGCAAATCCGCTGATCATCATAAGGATAGCGAGAAGTGCGATTGCATATGTGTTTACACCTGTCTTAGCAGCTTCTGTTGTATCAGGAATCAGATTCTGAGTATTTCCTTCGCCTGCATTTGTCGGAAGCTCAAGCTTCTTAGAAGCTGTACCTGTCATAACAGCGCCTGCTTCAGAAGCAGCCTTATCTGTCTTAACAAGGAGTCCCATCATGTCAATTGTGTTATCTGCATTTCTTCCGATTGGAGCCTGAGCATATACGTGTGCATCGTAATCGAAGTATGTATCTACTCTCTCGAACCAGTCATCTTCTACAAGACCGTTAGAGTTGTTGTAAGTAGATGTTGGCTCAGCTAAAAGCTTTGCAATCCAGAAGTAGTTGCTTGCGTTATAAACCTTGGACTCGTCCTGTGTTCCCTTGAACTTGAACTGCTCGGATGTTTCCTTGTTCCATGTTCTGTAGGAAAGGATTCCATTTGCCACAAAGTCTGTGTTCTTAGCATCGTTTGTATAGAATGCTACGTTAAAGCTTGCATTGTTAAATGTTGTGCTGTTATCAACGATGATATCAGGGCAGGAGTTAGAATCGATACCCTTAGCCTTGTTATCAAATGCAACAGAGTTAATTAAGTGATGCTTACCTGTGATAGAAGAACCACCCATCTTGAATCCGTTACCATTACCTGCGTTTGTACCATCCTCAAGGTAACCGTTAGCATATGCTACACAGTTCTTGATTGTTACTGCCCCGATAGATCCTGTCTCTGGCTTAGCGAAGAGATCCCAACCATCATCTGCGTTGTTGTGTGCGATACATCCGTCAAATACGTTGTTTTCACCAATTGTTAACTTAGCTGCGAAACCATCTGCATCTTCGTAACCGGCATCTGCATTGTTATGAGATGTGCAGTTGAGGATCAAGTTGTCATGAGGCCACTCAGACTTAGCATCGGAGCTCATGTAACGGCTGATCTGGAGACCGGTGTTACCATTGTTGTAGAAGTTGCAGTTATCAACTACGTTGTAAGAACCTGCAAGTCTGAAGCCATCCTTACCGTTTGTTGTATTTGTTACGTCAAAGCCCTGGAAATACCAGTAGTCACCTGCTGCTACCACGCCTTCAGATACCTTACCAAAGTCAAGAACCGGTCTGCTTTCGGATTCTGTATCAGCCATTAATGTAATAGGAGCTTCTTCTGTACCATTTGTACCTCTTGGTACCTTTAATGTGCTTGTTAAGTTGTATGTTCCGTCAAGAAGAACGATCTTCTGTCCTGGCTGTGCATACTTAAGTGCTGTCTGAAGATCAAGAGGAGCTACTCTGGTACCGTCAGCCTTAGCGCTGCCTTCCGGTCCAACGAATACATAGTCGCCGTTAACCTTCTGGTAGAGAACTGTTGCTGTTAATGTCTGTGCATCATAAGAGCTAAGTCTTGAGAATGCTGCAGGAGCATAATCAGGATTTGGTGTCATTGTTACGGAGAATGTGTTCTTGCCTTCTGCAAGCTTTACATCCTGAGAAACCTTCTCATTAGCCTTTACATCAGCATCAAGAACTGTTTCACCTGCTTCGTTTGTTGCTACTACATGTCCGTCAGCGTTAGCCATGAACTCAAGTGCATAGTCTTCGCTGTTAGATGTGGATTCAGATACAATCTGATAGTTTGGTGTTACATAAGTTACATCAAGGCCTTCTGCCGGAGCATCATCCTCAGGATTAATTACTGTAAGGTTGATGTTGCTTGCTGTTACATCACAGTTTCTTGCTGCGAATACACCAACGTATTCATTTTCAGCATCGAGCTGACCTAATACATTAGCATAACCTAAGTTAGCCTTGTTTGCTTCGTTGTAGTACTTGTTTGTTACTGTCTGTCCTGCTGCATTTGTGTAGGATACGAAGTAACCTGTGTTGTTCTTCTGAATCTTTAAGTGGAATACTTTGTCAGAAGCTGCATCAGTAATTCCTGTGCATTCAGCCTGTGTTCTGCCGCCTACGATGTTGTAAGTACCAGCGCCTGCTCTTGCCTGTGAAGTTTCAAGTGTCTTCATTGCTGTAGAGAATGTGCTTGAGATTGGATTGTCAAGATTCTCCTTTGTTACACCAATCTTCTCCTGTGAACCAACACCGAGCTTCATGGAAATCTTATCACCGGCGTCAGCTACCTGACCATCTGCTGCATAGTATTCAACCTTTGATACGGTAGCCATGTAAGAGTTGTTCCAGAACTGGGAAGCATCACCGGATGTACCTACAGCATCTGCTGCCATAAGACCGAAGCCTTCCTGTCCGTTTGAATATGTCCAGCTGTTAACCTTAACATCTGCTTCTAATGTATAGTTCTTGTCAGCAGGTACTGCCGTGTAGTAGAAGGAAAGTCCGTCTGTAGAAGCCGGAACAAGCTTACCCTTACCATTGACTGCATATACTCTTACGGAACCATCACCTTCGTTTGGATTGCCTTCAGAACCGGCGTTCTTGGAATCAAGGCTTACACCCTGACCAAATGCGGAGAAGGACCAAACCTGCTTAGCATCAGCTGTTGCGATTGCAGAACCTGTACCAGCTTCTGATGCAGCTTCTGGATTAGCTCTCTTAGCAACAACCTTGAAGTTGTATCTTGTGCCTACTGTGAGGCCAGTTGCTGTGTATGCTGTATCTGTTACTTCAACAGGAGCACTGAAAGCATCAGTGCCATCTGCTGCGTAAGAAACCTCGTAAGAAGTTGCTTCTGTTACCGGTGCCCAAACAACGGAAATCTTACCGTTACCTGCACTTGTTACAGAAGAAATATTTGGAGCTGTAAGTGGTAAAGCAAAATCTGCTGTTGCTTCAGCACTTGTTTTTGTTGTTTCTTCACCATCTCTGGAAGCTGTTGCTGTAAACTTATATGTTCCAGATTCAGATGCTGAGAAACTTAATGTCACGGAAGTTCCTTCCTTCTTGGAAGTAAGTTCCTTTGTTGTACCATCAAGAAGTGTTTCTGTAACTACTACCTTATCTGCACCATCATTGCCGATCAGGCAGTCAACTGTTACATCAATCTTCTCGCCATTCTGTACTGCAGATGTAATAACAGGTGCTGCTACAGAAGACCAGTCAGCTCTCTTAACTTCAGAAGAACCACCGGAGATTTCCTTAACTACTACCTTGTAGATGTTAAGGCCCTTCACTGTAGAAGTACTCCTGATGGAGTAGCTTCCTGCTGCTGCAATATCAAATGTTACGCCATTGATTACATTGTCTGTTACCTTACCA
>CACZJL010000020.1 GCA_902781505.1 uncultured Lachnospiraceae bacterium
GGTGTATTTGATTCCGGTCTTGGAGGAATTACACTGTTGAATCAGGCGCTCAGACTGATGCCTGATGAGGAATATTTGTATTACGCGGATGTGGATCATGTTCCGTACGGCGAGAAGACGCCGGAGCAGATTCTTTCTTACGTTGATGAATCCATGCGGTTCATGACGGAGCACGGCTGCAAGGCAGTGGTCATCGGCTGTAATACGGCAACGAGTGTAGGTGTCTCGCATTTAAGAGATGAATATAAAGACATTCCGATTATCGGCATTGAGCCGGCAGTCAAGCCTGCGGTAACGAAATTTGCCGGGGATGGAAGAGTCCTGATTGCAGCAACGAAGGTGACGATTGAGGGCGAGAAGCTCAAAAAGCTGATTGCAAGATTTGATAAGCATGGTCAGGTCGATAAGGTTGCTCTTCCCGGACTGGTTCGTTTCGCGGAAAATGGCGAGTTTGTCTCCGATGCTGTTACGGAGTATCTGAAAAGTGCATTGAAAGACTTTGATTTTTCAAAGTACAGCGTGCTCGTCTTAGGATGCACGCACTTTAACTTCTTTAAGGACACATTTGCCACGCTGATGCCAGGAGCACGGCTGATTGACGGAAGTAAGGCGACCATCATCAATCTGCAGAATAAGTTAAAGGATGCCGGAAAGCTCGAAGTCAGAAGCGGCGAAGAGCCACAGGTGCTGTTCTACAATTCCGGACGGCTGGTGACGGATGCGGCGGAACTTGAAAAAATTACGAGACTTCAGGAACGCTGGATGGAATTGAATTAATGAGTATTTTTAGAAGGCGCGTGTCCATGATTTGGGTGCGCGCCTTTTGTTGATAAGAATTGCCGGGAAGCAGATGCTGCCCGAGCAGGAGAAAGGACAACTATGGGTAAGAAGGATGAGAAGACCAATGTAATGCGCGTGTTAGAACAGAAGAAGATTTCGTATAAAGCGCATGATTACACACAGACCGGGGCGGTGAGCGGTGTAGATGTTGCCGCAGCGCTTGGTGAAAATCCTGCCTGCGTGTTTAAAACGCTGGTGACCGTTGGCAAATCAAAGAGTTACTATGTCTTTGTGCTTCCGGTGGCTGAGGAGCTGGATTTAAAGAAGGCGGCCAAAGCTGTCGGGGAAAAGGCAATTGCGATGCTTCCACAGAAGGAACTGCTTTCGCTTACGGGCTATGTGCACGGCGGATGTTCACCAATCGGAATGAAGAAGGTGTTTCCGACGACGTTTCACAAAACGGCAGAAGACTTTGATACCATTGTCTTCAGCGGCGGAAAGGTTGGCTTCCAGGTTGAGGTGAAGCTGTCCGACATCAGCAAAATCATCCGCTATCAGGTTGCGGATATTATTGTTTCAAAGGAGGAGGCATAAATGAAGCTCAGAACACCGCGCTACTATGCGGATTTTGTCTGCATTGCAGACCGCTGTAAGGACAATTGCTGTCGCGGCGGCTGGCAGATCGAAGTGGACGAAGAAACCTTTGAATACTATAAGAGCCAGAAAGGACCATTTGCCGGGGAATTGCTTGCAGCACTCGTGTCAGATGGGGACTCCTGTTATTTCAACAACAGTAAGGGTGAATGTCCGATGCTTGATGAGAAGGGGCTGTGCCGCGTCTATCAGGAGATGGGCGAGGAGCACATGGGAACTGTATGTACGCAGTTTCCTCGTTTCAGTGAGTACTTTGGAGATGTGAAGGAGACTGGTGTTGGCCTGTCGTGTGAAGAGGCAGCTCGCCTGATTTTTACGGGCAAGCTTGAAGATGCGGTTGCGCTGACAACGAGCGAGTCGGATGAGGAAGTTTATGATGATCCGGAGTTTGAAGAAGACCTTGCAGAGGCTGTCTTTACCCTGCGTAGCGCATATATGGCGCAGCTTGCGAATAAGAATCATCCGTTTGGAACGACGATGGCGGCGGTTCTTTTGCATGCCAACAAGTGCCAGCTTCTGATCAATGCCGGTGACTATGAGGCTGTTTTAAACGAGGCCAGGCAGGCAAATGCTTTAGTTGAAGTGGATTCTTTCTACTCGGCGCAGCTTGAAACGCTCCTTCCTGCAGGTGCGGTCAGTTCCTACGGAAGTCGCAATTTAGAGCTGGTTGAGCCTTTCACGAGGCTTGAGAATTATTCCGATGCCTGGGAGGAGGAGATGAGTCTTCTTTCTGATTTCCTTGGCAGGGAGCCAATGCTGACAGGCTTCGCAACGCAGATGACCGACTTTGAACGTTCTCTTAATGGCGGGGAGCGCGAAGATGATTACAGGAAGTTCGTGGAATACCTGCTGTTCCGCTACATGGCAGGCACCTGTTACAGTCATGATTTATTGGAAAATGTGAAGATTGCCGCAGTCTTTTATCTGCTTTTGCGTCTCATGGATATGTGCCGCGCTAAGGAAAAGAAGGCGTTCATGTTTGAGGATAGAATGGAGATTATCCACCTGTTTTCAAGAGAGGTGGAATACTCGGATGAGAATATGGAGATGCTTCGCGAGGAGCTGATGTTTGATGAATGTTTTAAGACAAATTCTTTGATTTCTGCATTGACAAATTTCGAATTCAGAGTAATATAGTCTTATAAAACTTTATAGATTTAAACCGATGAAGTGGAGATCAAAACAGAATATGCGCTTAACAGAGAGCGGGAATGCTGAGAACCCGCAGGAATGCAGTCTGTCAAATGGACCACGGAGGGCGAAGGGAACGTTTTTTCATCAGCGGCAAGGCTGGAGAAAATCAAGTATCTGAGACGTGACACGAGCGTAAATCGTGAGGAATATGTTCGTATTCTGCTGAGAGTGTAAAATCACAGATTTTACAAAACAGGGTGGCACCGCGATAAGTAAATTTCGTCCCTGACAGAAGCCTTAAACAGGCATCTGTCAGGGACTTTGTACATTAAGGTCGCCGATGCAGGCCGCGCAAGCGCCCGACAGAGCGAACGAGATCATTTTTAATATTGTGGAGGAGAATGAATTATGATCAGAGACGCAATTATCAAAGTAAGCAAGAGAGAAGACTTAAGTAAAGAGATGATGACAGCTGTCATCGAAGAAATCATGACAGATCAGTGCTCAGAAGCGCAGAAGGCAGCTTTTCTTACAGCACTTGCCATGAAGGGTGAAACAATCGAGGAAATCACAGCAGCAGCCGGCGTTATGCGTTCTCACTGTGAGCGTTTCTTAAATGACATGGATGTCCTTGAAATCGTTGGTACCGGTGGTGACGGAGCCAACACATTCAACATCTCAACAACATCTGCACTCGTTGTATCTGCAGCAGGAATCCCGGTTGCAAAGCACGGCAACCGTGCAGCTTCTTCCAAGTCCGGTACAGCTGATTGCTTTGAGGCACTTGGTGCGAATATCACAATTCCACCTGCAAGAAGTGCACAGGTATTAAAAGAGACAAACCTCTGCTTCCTCTTCGCTCAGAGCTATCACAAGGCAATGCGCTTTGTAGGTCCTGTTCGTAAGGAAATCGGAATCCGTACTCTGTTCAACATCCTTGGCCCTCTTGCTAACCCTGCAGGTGCTTCCTACCAGGTACTTGGTGTATATGACGAAGCATTAGTAGAGCCACTTGCTCACGTATTAAAGAACCTTGGCGTTAAGAGAGCCCTCGTTGTTTACGGTGAAGACAAGATGGATGAGATCTCCGTATCCGCTCCTACAAAGGTATGTGAATTTAAGGGAGACGAGTTTAAGACATATGAAATCAGCCCAGAGCAGTTCGGTCTGTCCCGCTGCAACAAGGAAGATCTGGTTGGTGGTGATCCTGCGGAAAATGCTCAGATTACCCGCGACATTCTTAATGGAGCAAAGGGTCCTAAGAGGGATGCTGTTCTGTTAAATGCAGGTGCTGGTATTTACCTTGTATCAGATGACCTTACATTCGAGCAGGCAATCCAGAAGGCTGCTGAAACCATCGATTCCGGCAAGGCTATCGCTCAGCTTGAAAACTTCATTGCGAAGACAAATGAGTAAACATGATTTTTCAGTGCTTACGATATTAAAAAGATTTTTCAAGTGCTCACAAGCCGCATGAATGGCTGTTTGTGAGCAATTTTGATTGAAGTTGAAAGAAAATAAAAAATCCGTGTTGACAATTCACCGCGGTGAAGTTATAATGTGCAACATAAAATAAAAGATACGAAAAGGCTTTGAACAGGAACAAGCTGAGTGAAAGTACTTCCAGAGAGTTGTCGGTGGGTGCGAGACAATAGTGGCACATTCAGTAAATCACCTGCGAGCCGTGGGCAGAACATTTTTCAGGAAACAGGAAATCATTAAGCCTCACCGGGATTCTACCGTTACATGGAACTCATTTTCTTTTTTGATAAATTTGAGCGTGAGTGGCTGATCTTAAGTCAGCAATCAAAGTGGTACCGCGGAAGTTTACAGGCTTTCGTCTTTGAATGCATTCCTTGCATTGAGAGACGAAAGCCTTTTTTAGCCTGAAGACAGGATACATGGGGTAAGCTTTCGTGTCATGTGGGGACAAACTATAATCGTATCTTCGTTTTATCTCCATCGGGAGGGTGTCCCGAAATCTAATGAATATCCCTAAGAGGGAAGGAAAGGTGATAAGAATGAATGGTTTAGTTCTTCTCTTAATCGCAGCAGTAGCACTGCTTTGTGGCTATCTTGTATACGGCCGCTGGTTAGCTAAAACATGGGGCATCGATCCAAATGCCAAGACTCCTGCCGTAGTGCATGAGGATGGTCAGGATTACGTTCCATCATCAAAGTTTACAGTATTTGCACATCAGTTCTCATCCATCGCCGGTGCAGGCCCTGTCCAGGGACCAATCCTTGCATCTATGTTTGGCTGGGTACCATGTCTTTTATGGCTTCTTTTCGGTGGCATCTTCTTCGGTGCTGTACAGGATTTCGGTTCCATGTATGCATCTGTTAAGAATGATGGTAAGTCCATCGGTTTAATCATTGAACAGTACATTGGTAAGGCCGGAAGAAGATTCTTCTCTCTGTTCGAGTGGCTGTTCACACTTCTTGTAATCGCAGCATTCACATCCATGACATCTTCAACATTCAATGGATTTACAAAGGCTGCCGGTTCTGGAGAAGTAGTTAAGAACTACAACGGCGCTGCAGCTGGTACAGTATCTCTTCTCTTCATCTTAGGTGCAGTTATCCTTGGTGTTGTTACAAAGTTAGTTCCTACAATGAAGGAATGGATGAAGTCTTTACTTGCAATTGTTCTCATTGTAGTGATGTTTGCAATTGGTATGAAGCTTCCTCTCTACCTTACAGCTACAAACTGGAACTTCGTTATCATGGCTTACCTCTTCGCTGCATCAGTTATGCCTATGTGGTTATTAATGGAGCCAAGAGATTACCTGACAACATTCAACATGATCGCAATGCTTCTTGGTGGTTTCCTCGGAGTAGTTGTTGGTCATCCTGATATGAACCTCAATGCATTTAACGGCTTCTCCGTTGCAGCAGCTGACGGTTCTGTAAGCTATCTGTTCCCAACACTTTTCGTAACAATCGCCTGCGGCGCTGTTTCCGGATTCCATTCTCTGGTTTCTTCCGAGACATCCTCTAAGGCAATCAAGAACGAAAAGGATATGTTATTCGTAGGTTACGGCGCAATGGTTCTTGAGACATTGCTCGGTGTAATCTCTCTGATCCTTGTTGGTGCTGTTGCTGTAAATGGTCAGAAGCCGGCAGGCACACCATTTGCCATCTTCTCATCAGGTGTTGCAGGATTCCTTACAAAGTTTGGTGTACCGACTTCCGTAGCAACTGTATTTATGACAATGTGTATCGCAGGTCTTGCTCTTACATCCCTCGATTCTGTAGGACGTATCGGCTCCCGTGCATTCATCCAGTTATTCATGTCTGACGAGCAGAATCAGTCAAAGATTCCAGCTTGGCAGAAGTTCCTGACAAATAAGTACGTAGCAACAGCAATCACTCTTGTTTTAGGCTACATCCTCTGCCTTGGCGGATACAACAACGTATGGGCACTCTTCGGTGCAGCTAATCAGATGCTCGCAGCTTTAGTACTTATGGGTATCGCTGTATTCCTTAAGGCTACAGGTCGTAAGCACAAGATGCTTCTTGTTCCTATGGTTATCATGTTCGCCGTTTGCTTAACAGCTATCGTACTCAACGTAGTCGGTAACGTTCAGAAATATGCAGCAGGCAAGGCAACATTCCTTGTTAACGGCATGCAGCTCATTGTTGCAGTATTCTTAATCGCACTCTCTGTCATCGTTGCAGTTACATGTGTTAAGAAGCTCATCGAAACAAAGGAAGGCTCTGCTAATTCAAAAGCAGCGTAAGCCTTTGATTGACCTGCCGGTCGAAACCGGTCTTCTTAACATAAGAAGACAAACAGAAAGGTCCATCCTTCGCAAAGGTCCCGACAGATAGGGATGTCCGAAGTTTAGACATAAAATGTGGAGAAAAAGTCCGCTTAGCGCTGAGTGCTAAGCGGGCTTTTGTGATTTCAGTATTCATTTGAATCAGCCAGAAGCTTGTGACTCTTGCAGGACTTGCATCCGAGGCTTTATCCTGCTAAAGTAGATGCAAAAGGAGAAAAGAGGCGAATCATGGATCATTTGTATTTTACAAGACACGGCCAGACTATCTGGAACGTGGAAAATAAAATCTGTGGCGCGACGGATATTGTGTTGACAGACACGGGCTGTGAGCAGGCAAAGGCACTCGGTGTGGAAATTCGTGAAAAGCTTGAGAAAGGCGAGATAAAGATTGATGAAATCTGGTGCAGCCCGCTGTCCCGTGCGAAGAATACCGCACAGTTCATTGCAGATGAAACAGGAATTCCGCTGAAAGTGGAACAACGCCTTATTGAGCAGAACTTCGGGCGTTTCGAATCAACGGCGAGAGATGGTGTGGAATTTAAGGAATCCAAAACCCACTTCGTAGATTCTTACGAAGGCGGAGAATCCATGCTCCATCTTGCACAGAGGATTTATAATGTATTAGATGAAATCAAAGCAGGAGACAAGGTCATTCTGATTGTAGCCCACAACGGCATCGCAAGAAGTGTCCAGTCTTACTTCTTTGATATGACCAACGAAGAGTACAGCAGATTCGGCATCAAAAACTGCCAGTTGCTGCGCTATGAATACAAGGATTAAAAGTTCAGACAGGCGGCACGGAATGTGCGTTCTGACCGCCTTGAACAGGAAAGGAAGGGAATGAAATGTCGGCAAATGGAATTGCAACAGAGGTTGAAGTTAATTTAAATGAGATCAGTGCACAGACCACAGCAGTAGCAGAGGAGCTTCTTGATGCGGCTAAGCTCGATGAGGGAGATATCCTCGTGGTTGGCTGTTCTTCATCGGAAGTAGCAAAGCACGGGATCGGTACCTATTCTTCAAAAGAAATTGGAGAAACAATCTTTTCTGCTTTGAAAGCTGCCTGTGATAAGAGAAAGGTTTATCTTGCAACACAGTGCTGTGAGCACCTGAACCGCGCAATTATCATGGAAAAGAAATGCGCGAAGGAGCATGGGTACGCAATTGTGAATGTCGTGCCGCAGCTGAAGGCAGGTGGTTCCTTCTCAACCGCTGCATATACAGGATTTGAGCAGGCTGTAGCAGTAGAATACGTACAGGCTCAGGCAGGAATTGATATCGGAGATACCTTGATCGGAATGCACCTTCAGCCGGTAGCCGTACCATACCGCACAAAGCAGGAAACAATCGGTTATGCACATGTAGTCACAGCAAGAACCCGTCCAAAGTACATCGGTGGTGAGAGAGCCCACTACAACGATAACTGGAAGTAAACATCTGCTCACAGGAAGTTGCAACGGCAACCAATTGTCCACGGACATGAGCATGAAAAAAGAGTCGGAAAGCAAATACTTTTCGACTCTTTTAATCTGCACAGGGCACATAAGTGAAATCAGCACTTTTGCGTCAGATTACATAGCTGCTGCGCCGCTCTTTTCAGCCTTTAATGCTTCGTAGAAGTTAGCTGCAGTAGCATTGTAGTAAGGATTAACATAGATTAATGCGATACCAAATGTTAAAGAGCAAAGGAAGCACCAGCCGATGAAAGAAAGCTGAAGAAGGAAGAGGTCCATCTTATGACCATCCATAATCTGCTTACTTGCATCGATGCATTCCATGATACCCATCTGAGGATTCTCAGCAAGGATATATGGTGCCTGGGAGTAGGAGAGACCCTTGATGATTCCAGGAACAACAAGGAGTAAGCTCCACAGGGCTGTGAAGATGCCAACCAGTAAGTAAACACCGATACTCTTAAGATAGTAAGTATCGTTGAAAGAACTGAAAGCATCAGCGATTTCCAGCTTCTGTCCATGAATCATCTTTAATGCCATGAGAACAAATGCAAACTGGAATGGGAGTGTTACAAAAATCCAAGCAACAGCTCCGAGAACTGGGATAACCTCTGCTATACCAGTGATTGCAGCAACGATGATGGTTGCAACAAAGTATGTGGCAATATTGCCCTTAATTGCTACCTTTGCGTTGCTTTTTAAGGTTGTGCGGTCGAAATTCATAGTAAATTTTCCCCTTAATATTTATTTCAAACAGATCCCTTAAAAGTCTGCCTGATGCAAGTTAATGTTCTGCCTTAAAATCAAATACCTGCCAGGGTGGCAGACGTAAGCTGAAAATCAGCAGAAGATTCAATGACCGGCTATCGCCAGACCGGTTCCAAATCAGTTTTTAGCTTCCCAGCGTCCTGAAGCTCCGCATGGGAGAACTAAGGATGCACCGGATTTTGTGGTCTTTGTAACAGGTAAGCCAACCTCATCACTGTGTACAACACCATTGAACTTTTCAAGAGCTGTAGATAACATATACGTTAAAACAGCTGGCTGAAGGCCTGTTGTATAAGAATTGACAAGGAAGAACAGTGGCTTGTCAGAAAGTAACTGACTGCAGAGCTTGATTAAAGGGTATATCGCATCTTCAATCTTCCAGATTTCGCCCTTTGGACCACGTCCGTAGGAAGGTGGATCCATGATGATGGCATCATAGTGATTGCCACGGCGAATCTCACGCTCAACGAACTTGGTACAGTCATCAACGAGCCAGCGGATAGGTGCTTCACGAAGTCCGGAACTTTCTGCGTTCTCCTTAGCCCAGTTGACCATACCCTTACTTGCGTCAACGTGAGTGACCTGTGCACCTGCAGCAGCGGCTGCAAGAGTGGCACCACCGGTATAAGCGAAAAGGTTTAAGACCTTAATCGGTCTTCCTGTTTCGCGAATCTTCTTACCAAACCAATCCCAGTTAGCAGCCTGTTCCGGGAACAGACCGGTATGCTTAAACGAGAAAGGCTTCAGGTTAAATGTTAACTTCTTTCCAACCTCTTTACTATCATAAGAAATTGTCCACTGCTTAGGAAGGTCGAAAAATTGCCATTCACCGCCACCTCTTGAAGAACGGTGGTAGTGAGCATTTGGTTTCTTCCAGCCCGGCAGTTCCTTTGGTGTATCCCAAATGACCTGCGGATCCGGACGAACGAGAAGATAATCTCCCCATCGCTCCAACTTTTCACCCTTTGAGGTATCGATTACTTCGTAATCTTTCCAGTTACCTGCAACGAACATATTGTACTCCTTAAAATAATCTAAATTAATTTTAAAGCACAACCCGCATAATTACAAGAAGTTTATGTGGAACTATTAACAAAGTTGCAGGATTTTTCGTGAGGGTGAAATCGTTTTCGTATACAGGAGAGATCAAGGCGAAGTTTGCCCTGACTGAGGTACCTGTGGTAGAATAGCACAAAATCATTTCATGAAAGGGCACGACATGAACGTATTGAATATAGAAGAAGTTTCAAAAACATTTGCCGAGAAAGTGCTGTTCAACAAGGCAACACTGGGCGTGAATAAGGGCGATAAGATCGGTCTGATCGGGGTAAATGGTACGGGCAAGTCGACTCTTTTAAAGATTGCGGCGGGAATTGAGGAGCCGGACGAAGGCCGCGTGGTGAAGGGCAGGAATGTAACGGTGTCCTATCTTGCGCAGGCTCCGGAATTTGTGAAAGGTGATACAGTTCTCTCCTATATTATGAGGGGCAAAGATTTAAGTAAGGGGCCAGCCCTTGAAGCACAGGCTAAGTCCATGTTAAATAAGCTTGGCTGTCCTGACGTGGATGCAGTGTGCGAGACGCTTTCCGGCGGTCAGAAGAAAAGAATCGCGCTGGTGCGTACGCTTCTGGAGCCTGCAGATGTTCTTA
This sequence comes from uncultured Lachnospiraceae bacterium, assembly GCA_902781505.1. Classification (GTDB taxonomy): domain Bacteria; phylum Bacillota; class Clostridia; order Lachnospirales; family Lachnospiraceae; genus UBA4285. The sequence continues at coordinate 10,225 of CACZJL010000020.1, forward strand.
TTTTAGACGAGCCGACGAACCACCTCGACAACGAAATGGTCGAGTGGCTTGAGGATTATCTGACGAACTTCAAGGGTCAGCTGATGATGGTAACGCATGACCGCTACTTCCTTGATGCCGTAACCAACAAGATTGCTGAAATCGACCGCGGTGAAATCTTCACTTATGATACGAACTACTCCGGCTTTCTTGAGAGAAAGACGCAGCGCGAAGAGATTGAGCGCGCAACTGAAGATAAGAGACAGAACATGCTCAGAACCGAGCTGAAGTGGATTCAGAGAGGTGCGCTTGCGCGTTCCACCAAGCAGCAGGCGAGAATCGACCGTTACGATCAGATGAAAGAAGATTCGCTCGCTGCAAGAATTCACATGCAGAAGGATGAGCTGCAGATGGGTTCAATTGCGTCCCGCATGGGCAGGAAAACAATTGAACTCGAAAACATCAGCAAGTCATTCGGGAATGCACCGCTGATTCGGGACTTTACCTACATCTTCCTGCGCGATGACCGTATCGGCATCGTGGGTCCGAATGGCTGCGGCAAATCTACCTTAATGAAGATTATCACAGGTCAGCTTGAACCGGACGCGGGCACTGTGACAATTGGTGAGACGATCAAAATCGGTTATTTCATGCAGGAGAACGAACCGTTGAACATGAATCTGACCGTTCTTGAAACCGTGAAGGAAATTGGTGAATACGTCAGAACGACAGATGGTCTGATTTCGGCATCGGCCATGTGCGAGAAGTTCCTCTTTACACCAAAGATGCAGTGGACTCCCGTGGCAAAGTTATCCGGCGGCGAGAGACGACGTCTTTACCTGCTCTCCGTGCTGATGAGTCAGCCAAACGTCCTGATTCTTGATGAGCCGACAAATGACCTGGATATAGAAACGCTTGAAATCTTAGAAGATTACCTTGATCGCTTCAGTGGTATCGTGATTACCGTGTCCCATGATCGTTATTTCCTCGACCGCATCTGCACGAGACTATTTGTCTTTGAAGGAGACGGAGTCTTAAAGCAGTATGAGGGCGGCTACACAGACTACTCTTTAAAGAAGCAGATGGACGTGCTTAGTGCTGGTGGTGCAACTGGCAAAGGTGCCGGTGCTGCTAAAATTTCTGCGGATGGCACAGTGCAGGCGTCAAGGACAAGCGGCGATGATGCATTGACGAGAGGTCATGCCAGAAAGCTTACTTATAAGGAAGAAAAGGAATGGGAAACGATCGAAGAGGACATTTCTTCTATAGAAGAGCGCATCGAGGAAATTGATCAGTCGATGGGCAGAAACACGACCGACTTTGTGAAGCTGAATCAGCTTTCTGCAGAGAAGGAAGAGATGGAAGCAAAGCTTGAGGAAAAGATGCTTCGATGGGAAGAACTCTCCGAGCTGGTGGAATCGATTAATGAATCTAAATAATGGGGTTTTTAAGGAGAATCTTGTGGTTGCCAGTAGGTAATATCACCGAGATTTCAATAATTTCAGAAACCTTAGATTGCCGGAGAACGTAGAAAAGGTGCGGCTTTCGTTTGATAAAGGATTGTTCTGCATAAAAAACAATGTTTTTTTGAAAAACAAAATATTTTTCTTGCACGCGTGTCAGATATAAGGTATACTGCTAATTGCTGTGGCATGATAGCGTTGAAGCGTGAGGTTGCCGTGAGCCAAAATAAAGGGCTGGCGGGTTTTCCGTGGAGCGAATGTCAAGGCCGGAAGGCATGAATCCGGCGCAAACCTGGCGACAAGTCACTGTACAGTTAATCATCTGTTAATACAGAAATGACACGCGATTAGTTTCTGCGAATAATAGGACACGCGTGGGAGAGTGTACAGTCACCGCTTGTCGTACTTCAAAAAGTGCGAATCAAGGAGGCGACTTTTTTTATGGCAAATGCAAATCAGGTAATCAGAATTACCCTCAAGGCGTATGATCACCAGCTGATTGATCAGTCTGCAAAGAAGATTGTTGAGACAGCAACTAAGACTGGAGCAAAGGTAAGCGGACCAGTTCCACTTCCAACAAAGAAGGAAGTAGTTACAATCCTTCGTGCTGTTCATAAGTACAAGGATTCCAGAGAACAGTTCGAGCAGAGAACTCACAAGAGACTCATCGACGTTCTTACACCATCTCAGAAGACTGTAGATGCTCTGTCTAAGCTCGAGATGCCAGCAGGTGTTGATATTAATTTAAAGGTTATGGGCTAATCCAGATCCTTTAAGGTAAGAAATCAACAAGATGCTGATGGCCCGGAGGGGCCCTAAATACTCGAAGTAATAAATTTTTATGATGTAAGCAATCCTGACGGATTTTTAATACAAAACCCAGTATTAACTGTTCTAGGATGACAATATGCGCCTGTTTCAAGACATACACGAATCATGCCAAAGATGTAGTCGACAGTCATATTGTCCGCTGTAGATTAAACAGGAGGAATCACATGAAGAAGGCAATTTTAGCTACAAAAGTCGGAATGACTCAGATCTTCAATGAAGATGGTGTTTTAACACCAGTAACTGTTTTGCAGGCTGGCCCTTGTGTAGTAACACAAGTAAAGACAGCTGAGAACGACGGTTACAGCGCTGTTCAGGTTGGTTTTGCAGATGTTTCTGAGAAACACGTAAGCAAGCCGGTTAAGGGACAGTTTGACAAGGCAGAAGTTTCTTACAAGAGATTTGTAAGAGAGTTTCGTTTTGAGAACGCAGAGGAATACTCTGTAAAGGACGAAATCAAGGCTGATATCTTTGCAGCAGGCGACAAGATCGACGCTACTGCTGTTTCAAAGGGTAAGGGCTTCCAGGGCGCCATCAAGAGATATGGTCAGTCCAGAGGACCTATGGCTCATGGTTCTAAGTTCCACAGACATCAGGGTTCTAACGGATCTGCAACAACACCTGGTAAGGTAAAGAAGGGCAAGGGAATGCCTGGACATATGGGTGCCAAGAAGATTACTATCCAGAATCTGGAAGTAGTTAGGGTTGATGCTGAGAACAACCTGATCTTAGTTCGCGGAGCAGTTCCGGGTCCTAAGAAAGCATTAGTAACACTGAAAGAATCAACAAGGACTACAAAGTAATCTTTGTTTGGAAGGAGGACCATACAGATGGCAAAAGTATCTGTTTACAATATTGAAGGCAACGAAGTTGGCTCTATCGAACTGAACGATGCTGTATTCGGTGTTGAAGTTAATGAACATCTTGTACATCAGGCAGTTGTCAACCAGCTCGCAAATAAGCGTCAGGGAACACAGAGTGCCAAGACACGTTCTGAAGTTTCTGGCGGTGGCAGAAAGCCATGGAGACAGAAGGGCACAGGTCATGCAAGACAGGGCTCTACAAGATCTCCACAGTGGACAGGCGGTGGTGTTGTATTTGCACCAAAGCCAAGAGATTATTCATTCAAGTTAAACAAGAAGGAGAGAAGAGCAGCACTGTTCTCCGCTCTTACTTCTAAGGTTAACGATTCTAAGTTCGTAGTTGTTGACGAGTTCAAGCTCGACGCAGCTAAGACAAAGAAGTTCGTTGAAGTATTAAACAACCTCAATGCTTCTAGGGCATTAGTTGTACTCGGCGAAGCTGATAAGAACGTAGTTCTTTCAGGAAGAAACGTACCTGCAGTTAAGGTTATCACAACAGAAACAATCAACACATATGATGTTGTTAAGTATGACAAGGTAATCGCTACAAAGTCTGCAGTGGAAAAGATTGAGGAGGTATATGCATAATGGCAGATCTTAAGTACTATGATGTAATCCTCAAGCCGGTTATTACAGAACAGTCCATGGCTGACATGGCATTCAAGAAGTACACATTCCTCGTTAATCCACAGGCTACAAAGTCTCAGATTAAGGAAGCTGTACAGAAGATGTTCGACGGCGTTAAAGTTGTTCGTGTTAACACACAGAACAAGGATGGCAAGACCAGAAGAGCTAACAGAACTGACGAAGGTAAGACAGCTAAGATTAAGAAGGCTGTTGTTACATTAAGCGAAGACAGCAAGGATATCCAGCTGTTCGAAGGACTTTAATTAAAAGATTAGCTCGAACGGTAGCTGCATGAAAACAAACTATATGCAGTTTCCGTGTGTAGAAAGAAGTTATTACACGAAATTGAAAGGAGATTAAAATGGGAATTAAAAAGTATAACCCATATACACCTTCCAGAAGAAACATGACTGGTTCCGATTTCTCCGAAATCACAAAGAAGACTCCTGAGAAGTCACTTTTAGTATCTCAGTCTAAGAATGCTGGACGTAACAATCAGGGTAAGATTACAGTCAGACACAATGGTGGTGGTAACAGACAGCACTACAGACTTGTAGACTTCAGAAGAAACAAGGATGGTATCCCAGCAAAGGTTGTTGGTGTAGAATACGATCCAAACAGAACAGCAAACATCGCGTTAATCGCTTACGCTGATGGTGCTAAGGCTTATATCCTTGCTCCTCAGGGATTAACTGATGGTATGACAGTTATGAACGGACCTGAAGCAGAAATCAGAGTAGGTAACTGCTTACCACTCGCTAACATTCCTGTTGGTACTCAGATTCATAACATTGAGCTCATTCCTGGTAAGGGCGGACAGCTTGTTCGTTCCGCTGGTAATAGCGCTCAGCTCATGGCTAAGGAAGGTAAGTACGCAACTCTTCGTCTTCCATCTGGCGAAATGAGAATGGTTCCAATCGATTGCCGCGCAACTATCGGTGTTGTAGGTAATGGAGATCATAACCTTATTAATCTTGGTAAGGCTGGTCGTAAGAGACATATGGGCATCCGTCCACACGTTCGTGGTTCTGTCATGAACCCTAATGACCATCCACACGGTGGTGGTGAAGGCCGCGCTCCTGTTGGTCGTCCATCTCCAATGACTCCTTGGGGTAAGCCAGCTATGGGTGTTATCACTCGTAAGCGTAAGAAGGCTTCTAACAAGCTGATCATTAGAAGAAGAAACGGCAGAGCAATCAAGTAATTGAGATTAATTAAGGAGGAGAACAATGGCTCGTTCAATTAAAAAAGGACCATTTATCGACGAGAGCTTATTAAAGGCTGTTAAGGCTCAGGCTGATAGCAACAACAAGACTGTTATCAAGACTTGGTCTCGTCGTTCTACAATTTTCCCAGAGATGGTTGGTTTAACCATTGCGGTACATGACGGCAGAAAGCACATCCCTGTATACGTTACAGAGGATATGGTAGGCCATAAGCTCGGTGAGTTCGTTGCAACAAGAACTTACAGAGGACATAAGTCAGACGAAAAGAAGACAAGATAAGAGTGAAAGGAGGCACTATCCATGGCAAGAGGACATAGATCCCAGATCAAAAGACAGAGAAACGAAGTTAAGGATACAAGACCAAGAGCAAAAGTTTCATATGCCAGGATTTCCGTGCAGAAGGCTTGTTTCGTTCTTGATGCTATCAGAGGCAAGAGCGTAGAAGAAGCTTTAGCAATCGTTACATATAATCCGAGATATGCTTCTGAAATCCTTCAGAAGCTCATTAATTCAGCAGTTGCTAACGCTGAGAACAACAACGGTATGAATAGAGCTAACCTCTTCATCGAAGAGTGTTACGCAGACAGAGGCCCAATCATGAAGAGAGTTCAGCCAAGAGCTAAGGGTTCTGCATATCGTATTGAGAAGAGAATCAGCCACATCACTGTTGTATTAAATGAGAGATAAGAAAGGAGATTTACATGGGACAGAAAGTAAATCCGCATGGCTTAAGAGTCGGGGTTATTAAGGACTGGAACTCTAAGTGGTATGCAGATAAGAAGACATTCTCAGATAGCCTTGTAGAAGATCAGAAGATCAGAAAGTTCTTAAAAAAGAAGCTTTACAGCGCTGGTATCTCCAAAATTGATATCGAGAGAGCTTCTAACAGATTAACAGTTATTATTCACACAGCTAAGCCAGGCGTTGTTATTGGTAAGGGCGGTGCTGAAATCGAAAAGACAAAGAAGGAAATCGAAGCTATGACTTCTGCATCAAGAGTTTCTCTTGACGTTAAGGAAGTTAGAAGACCTGATAAGGATGCTCAGCTCGTTGCTGAAAACATCGCTGGTCAGCTTGAAAATCGTATTTCTTTTCGTAGAGCAATGAAGTCTACAATGAGCAGAACAATGAAGCAGGGTGCTAAGGGTATCAAGACATCTTGTTCCGGTCGTTTAGGCGGTGCAGATATCGCTCGTAGAGAGTTCTATTCAGAGGGTACAATTCCTCTTCAGACTCTTCGTGCAGACATCGACTACGGTTTCGCAGAAGCTAACACAACATACGGTAAGGTTGGTGTTAAGGTTTGGATTTATGAGGGTGAAGTTCTTCCGGCAAAGAAGAATCGCAACTCCAAGCGTGAAGGGAGCGATAAGTAATGTTATTACCTAAGAGAGTTAAACATAGAAAGCAGTTCCGTGGTTCTATGGCTGGAAAGGCTTCCAGAGGCAATAAGATCACAAACGGCGAATATGGTATCGTAGCACTTGAGCCAGTATGGATCAAGTCCAACCAGATTGAGGCAGCCCGTGTAGCAATGACTCGTTACATCAAGCGTGGTGGCCAGGTATTTATTAAGATTTTCCCAGATAAGCCTTACACATCTAAGCCTATCGGTGTTCGAATGGGTAAAGGTAAAGGTAACGTTGAAGGTTGGGTAGCTGTTGTTAAACCAGGACGTGTAATGTTCGAAATCGCTGGCGTTCCAGAAGAAACTGCTCGCGAAGCATTACGTCTTGCATCCCACAAACTGCCTGTTAAGTGTAAGGTAGTTAGTCGTGCAGAATTAGAAGGCGGTGATTCAAAGTGAAAACTAAGGCATATGTAGAAGAATTACAGACAAAGTCAGCTGCAGAGCTTTCTGATGAATTAGTAGCTGCTAAGAAGGAACTTTTTAACCTTAGATTCCAGAATGCAACCAATCAGCTGGATAACACAAGCAGAATTAGAGAAGTTCGCAAGAACATCGCTAGAATCCAGACTGTTATTGCTCAGAAGAACGCTTAATCGGAAGGAGTAGCACATGACAGAGAGAAATTTAAGAAAAACTCGTACCGGCAAAGTCGTTAGCAATAAGATGGATAAGACAATTGTCGTTGCAGTTGAAGATAACGTAAAGCATCCTCTTTACGGCAAGATCGTAAAGAGAACTTACAAGTTAAAGGCTCATGATGAGAACAACGAATGCTCCATCGGTGATGTCGTTAAAGTAATGGAAACAAGACCACTCTCTAAGGATAAGAGATGGAGACTTGTTGAAGTTATCAGAAAGGTTAAATAATTAGGTATATTACTGAAAGGAGTAGTATCACATGGTACAGCAGGAAACCAGACTGAAGGTTGCTGATAACACAGGTGCTAGAGAGCTCCTCTGCATCCGCGTTATGGGTGGATCTACTAGAAGATATGCAGGTATCGGCGACGTTATCGTAGCTTCTGTTAAAGATGCAACACCAGGCGGCGTTGTAAAGAAGGGTGACGTTGTTAAGGCTGTCGTTGTTCGTACAGTTAAGACTAACCGTCGTAAAGATGGTTCTTATATTCGCTTCGATGAGAACGCAGCTGTTATCATCAATGATGATAAGAATCCAAAGGGCACACGTATTTTTGGACCAGTTGCAAGAGAGTTAAGAAACAAAGGCTTCATGAAGATTGTTTCTCTTGCTCCAGAAGTATTATAAGGAGGTATCACTAATGGCATCTAGAATTAAGAAGGGTGATACCGTAGTGGTAATCGCCGGTAAAGATAAGGGTCAGACAGGAAAGGTTCTTTCCGTTGACGTTAAGAATCATAAGGCACTTGTTGAAGGAATCAACATGGCAACTAAGCATGCTAAGCCATCTGCTGCTAATCAGCAGGGTGGCATCCTTCATCAGGAAGCTCCAATCGATCTTTCCAACATTGCTTTCGCTGTAGATGGCAAGGCTTCAAAGATTGGTTACGAAATCAAAGATGGCAAGAAGATCCGTGTTGCTAAGGCAACCGGTAAGGCTATCGACTAATAGAGGAAGGAGGCAACAAAATTGAGTAGCAGACTTAGAGAATTATATGATACAGAAATCACAAAGCAGTTAACAGAGAAGTTCGGTTACGAGAACCCAATGATGGTTCCTAAAATCGACAAGATCGTTGTTAACATGAGAGTTGGTGAAGCTAAGGAGAACTCCAAACTTCTTGACGCAGCTGTTGCAGATATGGAAACAATCACAGGTCAGCATGCAGTTCTTACAAGAGCTAAGAAGTCTATCGCTAACTTCAAGTTAAGAGAAGGTCAGGCTATCGGCTGCAAGACAACACTTCGCGGCGACAAGATGTACGATTTCCTCGACAGACTTGTAAATCTTGCACTTCCTCGTGTACGTGACTTCCGCGGTGTAAGTGCTGATTCCTTCGATGGAAGAGGTAACTACGCACTTGGAATCAAGGAACAGATCATCTTCCCTGAAATCGAGTATGATAAGGTTGATAAGGTAAGAGGTATGGATATCATCATCACTACCACTGCCAAGACTGATGAAGAGGCACGCGAACTCCTTAGAGACTTCGGAATGCCTTTCAAGAAGTAATTTAGGAGGAAAATTCAATGGCAAAGACTTCAATGAAGGTTAAGCAGCAGAGAGAACCAAAGTTCTCAACGAGAGCATATACTCGTTGTAAGATCTGTGGTCGTCCACACGCTTATTTAAGAAAATACGGAATCTGCAGAATTTGCTTCCGTGAGTTAGCATACAAGGGTGAAATCCCTGGCGTTCGTAAGGCTTCCTGGTAATCAGGACTTCGAATGAGATTTAAGGAGGAAAATTAGAATGACAGATCCAATTGCAGATATGCTTACAAGAATCCGTAATGCGAATACAGCTAAGCATGATACAGTAGATGTTCCTGCTTCAAAGATGAAGATCTCCATCGCAGAGATCCTCTTAAATGAAGGTTACATCAAGGCTTATGAGCTTGTTGATAACGGAAGCTTTAAGAATATCCACATCACATTAAAGTATGGCAAGGATAAGAATGAAAAGGTTATCTCTGGTATCCAGAGAGTATCCAAACCAGGACTTCGTGTATACGCAAGCAAGAGCGAACTCCCTAAGGTTCTTAACGGACTTGGTACAGCTATCATTTCCACAAACCAGGGTGTATTAACTGACAAGGAAGCTAGAAAGCTCAATGTCGGTGGCGAAGTACTCGCATTCGTTTGGTAAAGTTACTAAACAGCACTTTAGAAGCTGCCTGAGAAATCAGGCAGCTTTTTTGTCCCCCAAAAACAGGAACACCCCTGCACTCTGGCGCAAGCGTCTGGAAAGTTTACAAATAAAATAAATATTTTCCAAAAACAGATTGCACACGAAAGATTTTTCATCTATAATAGTGCGGTATGAGTTCGATAAAACCCAATCTGACTCACACAAATTGCAGGATGGTGAATAATAAGCACCACCTGTGTAACTATTTTAAGCAAGCCGTGGCTATGATAGCTACGGTAATCCAATTAAGGAGGTTCAGGCATATGTCACGTATCGGAAGAATGCCCATCGCTATTCCGGCTGGAGTAACAGTCGATGTAGCAGAAAATAATGAAGTGACGGTTAAGGGCCCTAAGGGTACTTTAACAAGAGTATTTGCTCCATCCATGAGCATCGAAATCGAAGGAGCAGAATTAACAGTAAAGAGACCAGATGACGCTAAGGTTAACAAGGCTCTTCACGGCTTAACAAGATCACTGATCCACAACATGATCGTTGGTGTAACTGAAGGTTACTCTAAGGTTCTCGAGATCAACGGTGTTGGTTACAGAGCTATGAAGAAGGGTAAGACTCTTGAATTACATCTTGGTTATTCTCATGACGTAATTATGGAAGATCCGGAAGGACTTGAGACTGAGGTTAAGGATAACACAATCACAGTTAAGGGTATCAGCAAGGAAAAGGTCGGCCAGTACGCAGCTGAAATCAGAGCTAAGAGAGCACCAGAGCCATATAAGGGCAAGGGTATCAAGTACTCTGATGAAGTTATTAGACGTAAGGTTGGTAAGACTGGTAAGAAATAATTAAAGGAGTGAGCAAAGATGGTTAGTAAGAAATCAAGAGCGGTTTTCCGCGTAAATAAGCATAGAAGATTACGTAATCGTTTCTCAGGCACAGCCCAGAGACCACGTTTAGCAGTATTCAGAAGTAACAATCATATCTATGCACAGGTTATTGATGATACATTAGGTAAGACGCTTGTCTCCGCTTCAACACTTGACAAGGACGTTAAGGAAGCAGTAGAGAAGACTAATGACGTTGCTGCAGCACAGGCTGTAGGAACAGCAGTTGCTAAGAAGGCGCTTGAAGCAGGCATCAAGGAAGTTGTATTCGACCGTGGTGGTTACATCTACGCTGGTAAAGTAGCAGCATTAGCAGAGGCAGCTCGTGAAGCTGGCCTTACATTCTAATTGAGAGGAGAGTCTTATGAAGCGTACAAATTTTAATAGCGTTGATCTTGAATTAGAAGATAACGTAGTAGCAATCAAGCGTGTCAGCAAGACAGTAAAGGGCGGACGTAATATGCGTTTCTCCGCACTTGTTGTAGTTGGTGACAAGAATGGTCATGTAGGTGCAGGTGTAGGTAAGGCTGCAGAAGTTCCGGAAGCTATCCGTAAGGGTAAGGAAGCAGCTATGAAGCAGATGATCGAGGTTCATCTCGATAAGAACGGTTCTGTTCCTCATGATTTCATCGGTAAGTTCTGCGGTGCATCCCTTCTCCTTAAGAGAGCTCCAGAAGGTACTGGTATCATCGCTGGTGGTCCGGCACGTGCAATCCTCGAGCTTGCAGGTATCAGAAACATCAGAACAAAGTCCTTAGGTTCTAATAACAAGCAGAACGTCGTATTCGCAGCTTTAACAGGTCTTCAGTCTATGAAGAAGCCAGAAGAAGTTGCCAGACTTCGTGGTAAGGCTGTAGAAGAAATCTAATGATTATTGAGCTTGGTGATTTTCACCGAGAGATACGTAAAGGAGTTTAAAATGGCAGAGAAGACATTAAAAATCACTTTAATCAAATCTCCAATCAGCTGCGTTCCTAAGCACAGAAGAACTGTAGAAGCTATGGGTCTCAACAAGATTCGTAAGACTGTTGTTCTTCCTGATAACGCTGCAACACGTGGTCAGATTCAGCAGATTAGATACTTATTAAAGGTTGAAGAAAACTAATACAGGAGGTGCCAAAAATGGATTTATCAAATTTAAGACCAGCAGCTGGCGCTACAACTTCTGATTTCAGAAGAGGCAGAGGCCATGCATCAGGCAATGGTAAGACTGCAGGCAAGGGTCATAAGGGTCAGAAGGCTCGTTCCGGAGCTCCAAGACCAGGCTTCGAAGGTGGCCAGATGCCTTTATACAGAAGAATCCCTAAGAGAGGCTTCACAAACATCAACAGAAAGAACGTTGTTATTCTTAATGTTTCTGACCTCGAGAGATTCGACAATGGTGCCGATGTAACAATCGAGACACTTATTGAGTCCGGTATCGTTGGAAGCAAGTTCGATCTTGTAAAGGTACTCGGAAACGGCGAGCTTACAAAGAAGGTTAACGTAAAGGCAAATGCTTTCTCAGCATCTGCACAGGAAAAGATTGAAGCACTGGGTGGAACAGTCGAGGTGATCTAATGGTCAAAGCATTTGTCAACGTGTTAAAAAATAAGGATATCAGAACAAAGTTATACTATACTTTATTCATCCTTGTCGTTGTAAGAATTGGTGCTTTAATCCCGATCCCCGGAGTAGATACACAGTATTTTCAGACATTACTTAGTGGCATTAATGACGGAGACTTAAGCTTTTTATCCGCCTTTACCGGTGGATCATTTGAGAAAATGTCCCTGTTTGCACTGAGTATTACTCCGTACATCACAGCTCAGATTATTATTCAGCTGCTGACAATCGCTATTCCTCCACTCGAAGAGATGCAGAAGGAAGGCGAAGAAGGCAGAAAGCTTATTGCAAAGATTACGCGTTATGCAACAATCGCTCTTTCACTCGTTGAAGGTATTGCAATGGGTATCGGATTTGGCCGTCAGGGTCTGATTCGTGATTATCAGGGAATGAGTAAGCTTCACTACGTTGCATCTATCATCGTAGTGGTATGTGCATTAACTGCTGGTTCAGCAATTTTAATGTGGCTTGGCGAGCGTGTTACAGAGAAGGGCGTAGGCAACGGTATTTCAGTAATCCTGCTTATTAATATCATCTCCGGTATGCCGGAAGATTTTGCAGGACTTTTCACTACATTCATTGGTGGAAAGACAATTCCAAAGGGCATTCTTTCTGCAGCAATCATTATTGCGATTGTTGTTATTCTGGTTGTTCTTGTCGTTTTCTTACAGGATGCTGAACGTAGAATTCCGGTTCAGTACTCACAGAAAGTTACAGGCAGAAGAAGCTTTGGCGGACAGGGTTCCAACATTCCGCTAAAGGTTAATACAGCGGGCGTTATGCCAATTATCTTTGCATCTTCACTGATGCAGTTCCCGGTATTTATCGCACAGCTCGTTGGCAAGACGGACAAAGAGTGGATTCGCTACTTAAGCTCATCCTATTGGGTTAGACCAAGTGCACCAAAGTACAGTCTTGGTCTCCTGCTTTACATCTTTCTTGTAATTGTATTTGCTTACTTCTATACATCGATTACTTTTAATCCAATTGAAGTAGCAGATAATCTCAGAAAGTCAGGAGCAGTTGTTCCGGGAATCACACCTGGTAAATCTACCAGCGATTACCTGAACAGAATTCTGAATTACATTATCCTGGTTGGTGCAATCGGTCTTATGATCGTAGCGCTGATTCCAATCATTTGCTCTGGATTATTTAACGCAAGCGTGTCCTTTGGTGGTACATCCATCATCATTGTCGTTGGCGTAATCCTCGAGACAATGAGGCAGATTGAATCTATGACTTATAACAAGCATTATAAGGGATTCTTAAGCGAGTAATTCAAATAGATTTCCAACTTAGGCGCGCTTCTTAAAAAGCGCGCCTTTTTAAAAGAATAAGGGGCAGAATATGAAGATCATTATGTTAGGCGCACCTGGCGCCGGTAAGGGTACACAGGCGAAGAGAATCGCAGCAAAGTACAACGTACCTCATATCTCCACAGGAGATATCTTCCGTGCGAATATCAAGAACAACACAGAACTTGGGCAGAAGGCTAAGGCATTTATGGACAAGGGTGAACTCGTTCCTGATTCACTTGTACTTGACCTGATCATGGATCGTTTCACTGAGGACGACTGCAAGAACGGATACGTACTTGATGGTTTCCCAAGAACAATCCCTCAGGCAGAGGCTCTTTCCGATGCTCTCAAGGCAAATGGAGAAAAGGTTGACTTTGCGATTAATATTGACGTGCCAGATGAGAATATCATCAACCGTATGGGCGGCCGTCGTGCATGCGTAGGTTGTGGAGCAACATACCATATTCAGTTCAACGCACCTAAGGTTGAAGGCGTATGCGACGCTTGCGGAGAGAAGTTAATTCTTCGTGACGACGATAAGCCAGAGACAGTTAAGAACCGTCTCAATGTATATCATACACAGACACAGCCATTGATTGATTTCTATGAGAAGGCAGGAGTGCTCGTGAACATCGATGGTACACAGGATATGGACAAAGTATTTGCCGATATCGTTAAGGTATTAGGCTGACACACTTGACAAGGAGTAAGATATGTCAAAGTCAGATGTAATTGAAATCGAAGGAAAAGTTTTAGAGAAGCTTCCAAACGCGATGTTCTCTGTAGAGCTTGAGAATGGTGCTCAGGTTCTTGCTCACATCAGCGGTAAGCTCAGAATGAACTACATCCGTATTCTTCCTGGAGATAAGGTAACTCTTGAGATGTCACCTTATGATTTAACAAAGGGAAGAATTATTTGGAGAGATAAGTAAAAAATTCTTGCAAAAAGAATTTTGCTTATGATACAATGGTACACGAACTTGTCTGAAAGGAGGCTTTTGCAATGAAGGTTAGATCTTCAGTTAAACCAATTTGCGAAAAGTGCAAAGTTATCAAGAGAAAGGGCGTCATCAGAATTATCTGTGAGAACCCAAAGCACAAGCAGAGACAGGGTTGATCGAAAAGGTCAATCAGAATTAAGGAAGTTGTAACTTCCTTTATTTGTGCGTAATGAGTAAGAGACTCATTACTAATTTTACTATGCGGCTGCAGTAGCTTTCACAGTCATTCGGGGTAACCCGGTGGAAGACTACTATCATTATAAAGCAGAAGAGACCGCGCACACATTTCAGGCGCCAAGGTATTGGCGAGCTGCGTATGGGGCTGTCTGCAAGGTTTTATTTATTTCATAAACGGAGGAAAGAAAACACATGGCTCGTATTTCAGGTGTAGACTTACCAAGAGAAAAGCGAATCGAAATCGGACTTACGTACATCTACGGTATCGGTAGAGTAAGAGCAGCTCAGATCATTGAAGCTGCAGGCGTAAATCCTGATACACGTGTTAAGGATCTGACTGATGAAGAAGTTGCTAAGTTAAGCAACGTTATCAACGAGGATACAGAACATTTAGTAGAAGGTGACCTCAGAAGACAGGTTGCTATGGATATCAAGAGACTCAAGGAAATCGGCTGCTACAGAGGAATCCGTCATAGAAAGGGACTTCCTTGCCGTGGTCAGAAGACTAAGACAAACGCTAGAACATGTAAGGGTCCAAAGAAGACTGTAGCAAACAAGAAGAAGTAATTCACATTTCCTTTAATGTGAGTTCTATAGGAGGATTTTTAGAACAATGGCTCAGAATAATGCTAAGAACGCATCTAAGAAGCGCGTTAAGAAGAACGTTGAAAGAGGCCAGGCACATATCCAGGCATCCTTCAACAATACAATCGTTACATTAACTGATGCAGAAGGCAATGCACTGTCTTGGGCAAGTGCAGGCGGCTTAGGATTCAGAGGATCCAAGAAGTCTACACCATATGCTGCTCAGATGGCTGCAGAAACTGCTACTAAGGCTGCTTTAATCCATGGATTAAAGACTGTTGACGTATTTGTTAAGGGACCAGGTTCAGGCAGAGAAGCTGCAATCCGTGCACTCGCTGCTACAGGCCTGACTGTTACTTCCATCCAGGACGTAACTCCGGTACCACACAATGGTTGCCGTCCACCAAAGCGTAGAAGAGTTTAATTTAGGAGGTAGTACGAAATGGCAGTGAACAGAACACCTGTTTTAAAGAGATGCAGATCCCTTGATCTGGATCCAACATATTTAGGTTATGACAAGAAGTCTAACAGAAAGGCTAAGAATGCCCAGAGAAAGATCTCTGAGTACGGACTTCAGCTTCGCGAAAAGCAGAAGGCTAAGTTCATCTACGGCGTTTTAGAGAAGCCTTTCAGAAATTACTATAAGAAGGCTGAGCGCGCTAAGGGCATGACTGGTGAAAACCTCATGACTATGCTTGAGCTCCGTCTTGACAACGTTATCTTCCGTCTCGGACTTGCTAGAACAAGAAGAGAAGCCAGACAGATTGTTGATCACAGAGAAGTTCTTGTAAACGGCAAGATTGTCAACATCCCATCCGCTGCTGTAAAGCCGGGCGACGTTATCGAAATCAAGGAGTCTGCAAAGTCTTCTGCAAGATTTAAGGATATCGTTGAGTCTGTAAACGGCAGACTTGTTCCTGAATGGCTTGAAGCTGATCAGGAGAATCTTAAGGGTACAGTTGTTTCTGCTCCTAGAAGAGATCAGATCGACATCCCTGTCGATGAGATGCTTATCGTCGAATTATATTCTAAGTAATTTAAGGGTGCCCGTAGTCCTTAGAGCATATCAAGGACTCCGGGCTTCTATTGCCGGATAAAGGAGGAGCAATAACAATGGTTGATGCAGATTTTAATTTTAAAATGCCAAAAATCGAAAAGACAGAAGTCTCTGAGGATGGCAAGTACGGTAAATTTGTAGTAGAACCACTTGAGAGAGGTTATGGCCTTACATTAGGTAATTCTCTCAGAAGAATCATGCTTTCTTCCCTGGTTGGTACAGCGGTAAGCAGCATTAAGATTGACGGAGTTTTACATGAATTCAGTTCAATCCCAGGCATCAAGGAAGATGTTACAGAGATCGTACTGAACATCAAGCAGCTCGCAATCAAGAATAATGGAAGCAGCGTTGAAGATAAGATCGCTCGTATCGAGGCTTCTGGTGAAGGTGTTGTTAAGGCATCTGACATCGAAGTCGACTCTGATATCGAGATCATCAATCCAGATCTTGAGATCGCACATCTCAACGATTCAAAGAGCAAGTTAAGCATGGAACTCGTAATTTCCAATGGCCGCGGCTATGTAAGTTCCGAGAAGAATAAGAGACCAGACCAGGCTGTTGGTGTAATCGCAGTAGATTCCATCTTCACACCTGTTGAGCGTGTTAACATGAAGGTTGAAAATACTCGTGTAGGACAGGCAACTGATTTCGATAAGCTTACTCTTGAAGTATTTACTAATGGTACAATCAATCCTGAAGATGCAGTATCCCTCTCTGCAAAGGTGTTATCTGAGCACCTTAAGGTGTTCATCAACCTTTCTGACAGTGCTGCAAAGGCAGAAGTGATGGTTGAGCCAGAAGTTGACGAGACAGTTAAGGCTAAGTCAATGTCTATTGAAGAACTTGAGCTGTCCGTTCGTTCATTCAATTGTCTTAAGAGAGCAGGAATCAACACAGTTGAAGAGCTCACAAAGAAGACACCGGATGATATGATGAAGGTTCGTAACCTCGGTAAGAAGTCTCTTGAAGAGGTTCTGAATAAATTAAAGGAACTTGGACTTAAGTTAAGCCCAAGCGAAGAGAACTAATAAGTTAAATTTGGCTACATACAGTAAGACCAAACGCGCATGTATGTGGTGTCTATTGGAGGATTTATTATGGCTAAGTACAGAAAGCTCAGCAAAACAGCATCCCAGAGAAAGGCTCTTTTAAGATCTCAGACAACAGCACTTATCGCTAATGGCAAGATCATCACAACAGAAGCAAGAGCTAAGGAAATCCGCAAGCAGGCTGAAAAGCTTATCACTCTTGCAGTAAGAGAAAAGGATAACTTCGAAACTGTTACAGTTCAGGCTAAGGTTGCTAAGAAGGACGCTAACGGCAAGCGTGTAAAGGAAGTTGTTGACGGCAAGAAGGTTACTGTTTATGAAACAGTAGAGAAGGAACTTAAGAAGGACCTTCCATCAAGACTTCATGCAAGAAGACAGATGGATAAGATTCTTTACACAGTTACAGACGTTCCTGCTGATAACTCTGGAAGAAAGAGAAACACAAAGAAGATTGATCTTACAGACAAGCTTCTTAACGAAATCGCTCCTAAGTACGAAGGCCGCAACGGTGGTTACACACGTATCGTAAAGATCGGCTGCCGTAAGGGTGACGCAGCTATGGAAGTATTAATCGAGTTAGTTTAATACAAAACATGATAGAAGAGGTGCAGACCATACGGTCCGCACCTCTCTTTTTTTAGAATTTCGATGATGGCCGCATAAGCGGACAGAAAATCGAGCGGCTCTGCCACGAGACAGCATTACCGTGAGACAAGCTCTGTCGCGAGACCGGCTTTTCCAGGTGGCAGGCGTGCCTGTGCTTGCACGAATGCCTGTAAGGCTGTATAATGCAGGATAAGTGACTAAATGAGAGGGCAGCCTGAATGTGGGCGCTCTACTTGAAAGGATGATTACATGTCAATCGTAGAATCAAAAAATGTTAGTTTTGTATACGCTGTACACGATGAAAATGGCAACGTCGTTGACTCAATCAGAGCATTGAACGATGTAAGCCTTAAAGTGGGACAGGGAGAATTCATCACAATTCTCGGTCATAACGGATCGGGAAAAAGTACATTTGCCAAGCACATTAATGCAATATTATTCCCATCAGGCGGAACAATTTTCGTCGATGGAATGGACACACAGGATGGAGAGCATTTACTCGACATCAGACAGACAGCGGGAATGGTGTTCCAGAACCCGGATAACCAGATTATTGGTACGGTGGTTGAGGAAGAGGTTGGTTTCGGTCCGGAGAACCTTGGGCTTCCGACTTCTGAAATCTGGAACCGCGTGGTCAGCGCTTTAAAAAGTGTAGGAATGTTCGAATATAGAAAGACAAGCCCGAACAAGCTCTCGGGCGGTCAGAAGCAGAGAATCGCAATTGCAGGCATCATTGCCATGAGACCGAAGTGTATCGTTTTAGATGAGCCAACGGCAATGCTCGATCCACAGGGACGCGCAGAGGTTATTAAAACTCTGCATGAGCTGAATGAGAAGGAACATGTTACTGTAATTCTGATTACTCACTACATGGAAGAAGTCATTGATGCGGATTATTGCTTCGTCATGAACGGCGGTGAACTCGTCATGGAAGGAAAGCCAAAGGACATTTTCTCCAACGTGGAAGGATTAAAGAACCTGCGACTGGATGTACCGCAGGTTACAGAGCTTGCGGACGAACTGATTAAGAAGGGATTCCCATTGCCTAAGGGAATCATCAAACGTGAGCAGCTCGTTGAGGAGCTGATTAAGCTTAAGAATCAGGGCTTTAAAGCACCGCAGTCATACAGGGAGGTGGAAGCATGAATATTAAAGCAGAACATCTTATGTATGTATATGAAGCAGGTACGGGCTATGAAAAACGTGCGTTAGATGATGTAACCTGTGAAATTAAGGGTGGTGAGTTCATCGGTCTGATTGGACACACGGGCTCTGGCAAATCGACTTTTATCCAGCATTTAAACGGCCTGTTAAAGGCGCACAGCGGTGATATTAAGGTGGATGATGTGAGCATTTACTCGCCTGGCTACAACATGATTGAGCTTCGAAGCAATGTCGGTCTGGTCTTTCAGTATCCGGAGCATCAGCTCTTTGAATCCGATGTGTTAAAGGACGTATGCTTCGGACCGAGGAATCTTGGAGCCAGCAAGGAAGAAGCAGAAGTACTTGCCAAAGAAGCGCTCGCATCCGTTAATTTAGGCTCTGAGCGTTTCTACAAGGCATCTCCGTTTGATCTGTCTGGTGGACAGAAGCGTCGCGCAGCGATTGCCGGTGTGCTTGCAATGAAACCGAAGGTCCTCATTTTGGATGAGCCTACCGCAGGTCTTGATCCAAAGGGAAGAGAAGAAATCTTAGGTCTGATCAGTCAGATTCATAAAGACCTGAAAATTACAGTAATTCTCGTGTCTCACAGCATGGAAGATGTTGCTAACTATGTGGACCGCCTCCTTGTAATGGACAAGGGTGTGCTTGCATTTGACGGAACTCCGAAGGAAGTCTTCCGTCATTACAAGGAACTCGAAAAACTTGGTCTTGCAGCGCCGCAGGTGACATATTGCATGAACGACCTGAAGGCAGCCGGGATGGACGTAGACACAGACGCCATCACTATAAGCGAGGCAGTAGAAAGTATTATGAAGAATTTTTGAAGGAATAAACTATGTTAAGAGATATTACCTTAGGTCAGTATTATCCGGCCCAGTCAGTGATTCACAAGCTGGATCCGAGAGTAAAGCTGGCAGCAACCCTCGTATATATTATCAGCCTCTTCATTGGCATGAACGTAGAAATCTACATCGCAGCCGCTCTGTTTCTGGTTATTACTGTCAAACTGAGCAAAGTCCCGGTAAGCTACATCACCAGAGGCTTAAAAGCCATTGTTTTATTAATCATCTTCAGTGCTGCGTTTAACCTCTTTCTGACAAGCGGTGAGACCCTCGTCTCATTCGGCCCCATCACCATCACCAAAGAAGGTGCCAGATTCGCCGTATTTATGATAATCAGACTGATTTTCCTCATCATGGGAACATCACTGCTTACCCTGACCACAACGCCAAATAACCTCACAGACGGCTTAGAGAAGGCATTTGCCATTTTAAAGGTCGTAAAGGTGCCGGTACATGAAATTGCCATGATGATGTCGATTGCGCTCCGTTTCATACCAATTCTTGTGGACGAGACAGACAAAATCATGAAGGCACAGATGGCCAGAGGCGCCGACTTTGAAACAGGAAACATCATCCGTCGTTCCAAAGCCATGGTTCCAATCTTGGTACCTCTCTTTATTTCTGCCTTCCGCAGGGCAAATGATCTTGCGATGGCGATGGAAGCGAGATGTTACCATGGTTCCGAGGGCCGTACAAAAATGAAACCATTAAAGTACACGAAGCGTGACGCCTGTGGGTACATCAGTCTTTTACTGTACCTGGCTGTCATGATCGGATTGAATATATACGCCGGAGGACGCGTGATTTGAGTGAAATGAGAAGAATCTGCCTTACCGTATCGTATGACGGTACGAATTATGCAGGCTGGCAGAGACAGAACAATGCGAATGCCATTGAAAATGTACTCGATGCTGCAATTAAAGAGCTGACAGGAGAAGATATCAAAGTCATCGGTGCCTCAAGAACTGATGCAGGCGTGCATTCTGCGGGCAATATCGCAGTCTTTGATACAGAGAGTACCATTCCGGCAGAAAAGTTCGCTCCTGCCTTAAATTCGAAGCTTCCGGATGATATCGCAATTCAGAAATCCAGACAGGTTCCGAATAGTTTTCATCCTCGGCACGCAAACACAATCAAAACCTACGAGTACACAATCTGTAATTCACAATATCGACTGCCACAGTTAAGACTGTACGCATGGCATTTGCCAAAGAAACTGGATGTAGATAAAATGCGCGCGGCGGCAGGGTACTTAATCGGAACACACGATTTTCGGGCATTTGCCAGTGTGCATCTGTCTGCAAGTACGACGGTTCGTACAATCTATGAACTTGAGATTTATGATGATGAGCCAATGATAGTGATTCGTGTCACGGGAAATGGCTTCCTCTATAACATGGTTCGCATTATTGCGGGCACGTTAGCGCAGGTAGGCATGGGAATGATTCCACCGGAAGAGGTGCTTCACATGTTAGAATCGCGCGACCGACAGAAGGCGGGAATGACAGCTCCACCACAGGGCCTGACACAGATTGAAGTGCAGTATCCGGATGGAGAGGATTTAATGCCGGGGGAGCGATAATTCAGACTTAATGAAGTCCCGGAGCATGTGGATTTTTTTAACTCCTTGTCGAGGTTTTTTCTTGACACTGGTGGGGGCGTGTATTATAATTTTTACTGCGTGTGTAGACAACAGGTCACACTGACGCATTTCCGCGTGCAGAAATACTTAACCAATAGCCCCGGATAAGGCATTTCATAGCAGGTTGGATTGCTACCGACTGCCGTAGCAGAAGCATGGGAAGACTTAATATTTGATGATTAGAATTTTCAGGAGGAAAACTAATGAAGACTTATATGGCTAGTGCATCTTCCATCGAGAGAAAATGGTATGTTGTAGATGCAGCAGATTATACATTAGGCCGTCTCGCAAGCAACGTTGCTAACGTACTTAGAGGCAAGAACAAGCCAACTTACACACCTTTCCTTGATTGCGGCGACAACGTTATCGTAATCAACGCTGATAAGGTTCAGATCACAGGCAACAAGTTAGATGATAAGATTTACTTCAGCCACTCTGAATATGTTGGTGGTGTTAAGGAACTTACATTAAGAGAAGTTCTTGAGAAGAAGCCAGAGATGGTTATCGAGCATGCAGTTAAGGGAATGCTTCCAAAGGGACCTTTAGGAAGAAAGATGTACACAAAGCTTCACGTATACGCTGGCCCAGAACATGAGCAGGCAGCTCAGAAGCCAGAAGTATTAAAGTTTTGATTAAAGGTTAGGAGGAAGTCAATATGGCAGCAAATAAGTTCTATGGAACAGGCAGAAGAAAGTCCAGCATTGCCAGAGTATATTTAGTACCAGGCACTGGCAAGATCACAGTTAATAAGACTGACATCGAAGAGTACTTCGGTCTTGAAACTTTAAAGGTTATCGTTCGTCAGCCATTAGTAGCTACAGGCACTGTAGATAAGTTCGACGTACTTGTTAACGTAAAGGGCGGCGGTATCGCTGGTCAGGCTGGAGCTATCCGTCACGGAATCTCCAGAGCACTCCTTCAGGTTGATTCTGATGAGTACAGAGTAACACTTAAGAAGGCTGGATTCTTAACAAGAGATCCTCGTATGAAGGAAAGAAAGAAGCCAGGTCTCAAGGCAGCTCGTCGCGCACCACAGTTCAGCAAGAGATAATCAGACGCGAACTTACTTTTTTATCAAAAACAACGAAAAACCTCGTAAACATTGCGTTTACGAGGTTTTCTTTTTGCCTGAAAAACGTGCTGAGAACTGCTCAAAAACTGACGGTAGCACCCATACAGCACCCATACAGCACCCACTAATATCTGAAGCGTAAAGCCTGAAAGGCACTATCCCTCATAGGACTGTTTATAAGTCTTATGAGGGATTTTCTTATGCAGCTGAAATATTCAGTTATGAAAGCGGGCGATTTAAGCTTGCTGCAAGCAGAAGGTTTTTCTGGTACGCCTCGAAGTCGTTTAAGGCTTCCTTTAGGGTATCCGCTCTGCCGGAGGTAATGCAATCAGAAATATATGAAAAAGCATAACTGTTCCGGTAACTGATCGGAAGCCAAGACAGTGTAGGATCGTTCTCAATATCCTTTGATTTTTTTACGGCCTCGTCGTACTTCTGCTTTTTCTTTATGAATGCGACGATCGCCAATGTTGTCGGAACGAACAGTATCAAAGTAATGAGGAAGAATTTCAGTTTATCTTCCGTTGCAGTAAGAAATCCGACCAAAAACAGAATACCGAGGAATGCTGGCCAGAGTGATAGCATTATCCATTTATATGCTTTGCTTTTTACCTTTGGATAATCTGCGATGACATTTTCGGCTTTTGCTAATTCTGCCATGAGGGGTACCGACTTGTTGATCCTTTGTAATAATTCTTCTTTTTCCATTGTGATTACTCCTTTTTCAGTAATAAGATTATTTGTTTGGGTTTATGTGGCGAGGGACAAGCTTGTCCCTCGAAGTTTAAATAGTATTGATCGCATCGATCAGTTCTGCGACTGGAAGGTGCGTATATACATTTTCAGCAGTAGTTTTACCGGTATGACCAAGAATACGATTGATCTTGGGTTCATATACCTCAGCTGCATAAAGAAGAGTGGAACAGGTGTGACGAGTTTCATGGATGTCTCTCTTGCCAAATTCCAAGGTTTCCATTAACGGAGTCCAATATGTATCCTTATAGGCAGTATATCCTTTGCCTGTACTGAAATCTCTTCCATCCATCGAAACGAGATATTCACTGTCGGTCTTATTGTAAAAGTGCTCCCAGTACACTATGGATTTTTCTGCGATTGGCACTTTTCGGATGCCGTTTTTGGTTTTAGCTGCTGTAACATCAATGTAGCGCTCATCAAGGTGACAGTCTGTTTTTTTGAGGTTCAGGAACTCTCCGATACGCATACCGGAATAAATCAGCATAAGGACAGTCATTGCTGCTTCTTCGCAATCCAGATTTTTTATTTTTTGAATCTCTTCTTGAGAAAAAGCCTGTCTGTTCTTTTGGTTAGGATTTCGTTGCTTGTATTTGTTAATGTCAACATTTTTAGAATAATCTTGGTCAGTAAGCTTTCGTGGTAAAGCATACTTATACAGCTGGTTAAATAGTATTTTTATTTTTTTGAGCGTAGGATAATTACAGCCACAAGTGTCTATCACATATTGCAAGTCATCCACGCCAATATCTTTAAACGGCTTTTTGTAAAGAAACGAACAGCGTTTATATGCAGCAATATTGCCTTTGACATTTGAATCACTTATTGTTGGGTACTTCTGATTGCTCCATTTTTCATAAACATCTGTAAATGTTGCCCTTCCACCTGAAATATCATATGGGTTTTCATTGTAATTCGCCAGTGCAACTGTAGCTTCATCCCGTGTTTTATAGTAGCCAAGCACTTTACGGATTTGCTTTCCATCATCAGTCCAGCCCATAGTAGTTACGACTTTAAATGGTTTTCGACGGCGTGCATCTGTTACCTTGGTGATGGAGCCGGAATGATTGGCTCTTCTGAATGATTTAGCCATTATTATTCACCTCCCCCCGGCGTTTCAAGATCTTCTTTTTTTCTATATGGCTTACGTACTCTGAGACTGTCATCCTTTTCACGAAGCCATTTAATCAAATCCTCATCGGTTTTAATGTCAGATCTATAATATGGTTCAACTTTCATATCGGACTTACCTGCTTGAATTATATCTTGGTAATAATGAAGTTCCGAGTCGAAGTTAGACTGTAGATACAATTCTCTGGCATGGGCTTTATTACAAAATCTCTGATGAATACTTTTCACAAGAGCGTTTATCTCATTGTTTTTACAATAGTTCTGATAATCTCTCTTGCTTTTATTCTCCTGACAATATGGGCAATACTCCTGATTTAGGTGAGAGATCCAAATAGCAGTATTGCATTCACGACAATATTTGATTTTACACGGACACTTCTTGTTAAAGAGCACTTCCTCTAAATCAAGCATGAATAACTCAAAATAATTATTGAGCCGATATTTTTCATGCAATTCGCCTCTATCATAATTCTTCTCTATCATTTGAATTGAATAAGTGAAGGGACACGACTCTTTACCATCGTAAAAATCTTTGAATGACTTGGAAGATAAGAGGTAATACGGCAAGTATCGATATTTCTTGTTATATTCGCTAAGTTCGTGGATACTGTATTTTCCCTTATTATTGATTATTTCAATAAGTTTTTCGCAGTATTCATTGTTCGATGGATTTTGTGGATACTCTTGATGGTTGATGTGGTTCAAAACTCCGGTTATAACAGTACCTACGCAAAAGGCATTTACATCAGGATCGTTTCCATCAGTAACTATCCAGTGTAATTCTCCTTTATAAGTTGATTTAATGGCAATTAGGGATGCGTCAAAATCGTTGTTGATGCATTCAATGATGTCATTTAGTTCAATTTGTGAATGTTCTGAACCATTCATTTTTCCATTATTCATTATTTCCATAATGACTCCTTTCTAAATATCAAGCGTATTTTTTCATTTTTACTAAATTTCGCGTCCTTATGAATTGGGACGAAATTCGGTTAAGCTATTATTAGCACAACAATAATTATCATCATTATTACAGTGCCAATAAATCTAAATCGAGGTGATCGTATGAACAATCAAGACCTGCGCGAATACGCCAAGATTAGCGGTGTAAAACTCTGGGAAGTAGCTGAACGTCTGAATATGCAGGACACTAATCTCAGCAAAATGCTTCGTCATCAGCTGTCAAATGACAAGGAAAATGAGCTCATGACGATCATAGACCAGATTGCCAAAGAGAAGGAAGGAGGCGAATCAGCATGACTGAAGGTGCAGCACATAGTGTGCCAATTTCGGTTGTGGCTAAAATCATGGGTAAATCCTCCATGTTTGTTCGGATAGGCTTACAAAGAGGTCTGTTACCTTTTGGTACGGCATTTAAGACCGATGAAAACCATTTACAGTATGACTATTATGTATCCCCAAAACTGCTGTATGAGTACACAGGATACATGTATGAACCAAATGAGGATGACACTCAAGTCCCTATAGTTACTACGGAAAAGTGTTCCTCGGAACTTCAGAAAGGAGCGTAAGTTAATATGAATAAAAAGATTAACTACTCAATCAGAACTGCAAAGCTTTCCGGAAAAGTGTATTATTCCTTTGACGATATAGTTTGTATGTTAGGAATTGACAGCAAAACAGCAGTTATCCATTTAGATGATCTTAAAATATTTTCAATCTTTAGCCTTGAAGGAACAACTAAAGCAACTTGTTGTAAATATGTATTATATGATGGACTTGTTAAACTAATCGATTGTGTAAAGAAGTTTGTGTAAATACTTCTTCTAAGTGACCTTGTTTACGAGTTACATGAACATCGCTTCTAATTCAGAGCGACATTCCTTAAAG
>CACZJL010000021.1 GCA_902781505.1 uncultured Lachnospiraceae bacterium
TACAAAGTCTACAGAACCATTTGCACTTCCGTCTGTATTCTTCTTTAACTTTAATCTCTGTGTGAATGAATCACCGGCATCACTTGTCTTATTATTTGCATCAACGGATGCTGCGAGATTTAATGTAAAGTAATCTGTAAGAGCTACGCCGCTCTCAAAATTTCCAACTGTTAAGTCGCTCGCATTGAGAACATAAGTTGCCGTCTCAGCCTTGACCTTCTCTGCCTTTCCCCCTAAAACACTGAGTGGGAGTGTTCCAATGAGCATTAATGCACTTAAGAACACGGCGAGAACTTTTTTCTGTTTTAAAGTTTTCATTCTCTTCATTCCTCCTGTATCAACTAATCATGTAGAAGTTACCGCTTGATACAACGCTCGGAGATTGTATTCATTCCAGTACAATTCCACTTGCAACTTCGCTAAATATAATTGAATATTATCATGTTGTGTAAGCACTTACTACTTATTTTCGTGACTCATTCTTTCTAAATACATGTTTTTTGTACACATTTTGTAATTCTTTCACAATATACAATTATATAGTTCTTTTTTTATGCAACATTTTTGCTATTTCCTAAAACTAGTTCAACTAATTAAGCTGTCAAAGTACATAATAATCAGCATAATATTCAATTATTCATTGGTGAAATTGTGCATTTCGCACATGACATCTTTTCTGTTTTCGAAACTAACTATCTATATCCGGTTTTTTATTTGCTTAAACGCAAAAAAAGAGGGACTTTCAGTACCTGCATACTGAAAGCCCTTCCACTATCATTTTCTGATACACCTTTTGATAGAAGAAACTCACATTCCCATCTAAAACTCATCTTCTTTATAAAGGACTGCAGCCGGCAACTTTCCGACGCAGACAGGCAACCAGTTTATTCCGGTTCTGCCTGGTTCTCTTCTTCTACAGCTCTCTGATAGGCTTCTAAAATCTGATCCTGAAGTTTTCCTCTTGTTTCCGATGTAATCGGATGTGCAATGTCACGGTACTCGCCATCTGCTGACTTTCTGCTTGGCATTGCAATAAATAACCCCTTGTCGCCATCGATAATCTTGATATCATGCACTACAAATTCGTCTTCAATCGTAATCGAGGCAACTGCCCTCATTTTTCCTTCTTTGGGAATCATTCTGATTCTAATGTCGGTAATATTCATCGCTCGCTCCATTTCCGCCCGTAAGTTAGGCAATTACATGTAAATTGGATTATCTTCCTGCACAATCTCGATGCCGTTTTCCCCCACGAACCTTGCATTGGCCTTGATTGTAGAGCCACTCTCTACAATACAGTTCTCAATGTAGGCATTGTCACCGATATATGCATTGTTCATAATAATACAGTTCTTAACTACACTATTGTTGCCCATATACACTTTTTTAAACAGAACGGAATTTTCAATCTTGCCGTTGATGATACAGCCGCTTGAAATCAGGCTGTTCTTAACATCAGCACCAAAATTATACTTCGCCGGCGGAAGATCCTCTACCTTAGAATAAACATCCGGATATTCCTTGAAGAAGTAATTTCTTACATCCTTCTTTAAGAAGTCCATGTTTGTCTTGTAAAAGCTTTCCACTGTTGAGATATTAGCCCAATAGCTTTCTAACTTATATGCGTAGATTTTCTTGATATTGCGATATCTTACAAGGATGTCGCGCACGAAGTCATGACGGTCTTCTTCTGCTGCCTTCTCTAACAGCTCAATCAGCATTCTTCTGCGGATTACATAGATTCCTGCAGAAACTGTTGAAAGTGTTGTCTCAAGCGGTTTTTCATCAATGTCTGTAACACGATTATCTTCCGTCATGGATACCAGACCATAACGATTGATTTCACTGCGATCTGTCATCTTCTTTACAACCATTGTGATGTCTGCCTTTTTCTCAATGTGATACTCAAGAACCTTGTTATAATCAAGCTTGTAGACACCGTCACCGGATGCAATAACTACATATGGCTCATGGCTGTTCTTTAAGAAGTCGATATTCTGATAAAGGGAATCTGCCGTTCCACGATACCAGTTGTTACTCTCTGCCGTAATAGCAGGAGTGAATACATAAAGGCCTCCCTGCTTACGTCCGAAGTCCCACCACTTCGAAGAACCGAGATGTCTTGTAATAGACTTTGCATTATACTGAGTAATAACAGCAACCTTCTGAATATGTGAATTGGACATATTACTTAAGGAGAAGTCAATTGCACGATAGCTTCCTGCAATTGGCATTGCTGCGATTGCTCTTTTAGTTGTAAGTTCGCGCATGCGGCGATTGTTGCCACCTGCTAAAATAATACCGATTGCTTTCATGCGTCTTCACCTGCCTTAATAATGGCACCACCACTTGGAAGTGCTCCATCCTCATAGTCCTTAGCTGTTGTTACACCGGAAATTGCCGTGTTCTTTCCAATCTTCATGCGATTAGGAATCACAGACTTCTCACCGACAGTAACCAGACCATGGTTATAAATTGCAGGCTTCAGTACGTTTTCAGCTTCTTCTCCATCACCTAAAACAACTTCGTCGCCAATCACTGCCTCTTCTGCAATAATTGCCTTCTCAACATGGCAGTTCTTACC
This sequence comes from uncultured Lachnospiraceae bacterium, assembly GCA_902781505.1. Lineage (GTDB taxonomy): Bacteria > Bacillota > Clostridia > Lachnospirales > Lachnospiraceae > UBA4285. The sequence continues at coordinate 2,585 of CACZJL010000021.1, forward strand.
GACGACTGCATTGTTCATAATGATGGAATTATGGATTTCCGTACCTTCTTCGATAACAACACCGGAACCGATGACAGAATTATAGACCTTACCATAAATTTCCGTACCGTCGCCAATGATGCTCTTCTCGATGTATGCTGTATCTGCAACATACTGAGGCGGAAGGGAATCTGCCTTGGTATAAATCTTCCAGAATTCCTCATAGAGATTGAAGACAGGAATAATATCAATCAGTTCCATGTTCGCTTCCCAATAAGAATTCAGAGTACCAACATCCTTCCAGTAACCGTTGTATTCATAGGCAAATATTCTCTTACCCTGTTCATGGCAGTAAGGAATAATGTGCTTACCAAAGTCGCATTTCGGCTGATCTTTCAGTCTTAACAGTGCTTCCTTTAATACCTTCCAGCTGAAGATGTAGATTCCCATAGATGCAAGGTTGCTACGTGGAACCTTTGGCTTCTCTTCAAAAGCTGTCATGCGGTTATCCGTGTCTGTTACGATAATACCGAATCTGCTTGCTTCCTCTAACGGAACAGGCATTGCCGCAATCGTAACGTCTGCATTGTTAGCCTTATGATAATCGAGCATAATCTTGTAATCCATCTTGTAGATGTGATCTCCGGAGAGAATCAGTACATAGTCAGGATTAAACTGCTCCATATATTCCAGATTCTGATAAATTGCGTTCGCAGTACCTGTGTACCACTCACTGTTTGTGCTCTTCTCATATGGAGGAAGAACACTGACACCGCCTACATTTCGGTCCAGATCCCATGGGATGCCAATACCAATATGTGTATTCAGTCTCAGTGGCTGATACTGTGTCAGCACACCTACTGTATCGATGCCCGAATTAATACAATTACTAAGCGGGAAATCAATAATTCGATACTTTCCACCAAAGGCAACTGCTGGCTTAGCGACTTTCTGAGTCAAGACGCCGAGTCTGCTTCCCTGCCCTCCTGCCAATAACATGGCAATCATCTCTTTCTTGATCATGTAATCACCTCGGTTGTTCAATTTTTCCCTGCAAATACGTTAGTTGTATTATATCATATCAATTCAATTTACGGGCATAATTTTTCTTTATTTTTAAACAATTTGTCCGATTTATCTCTCAATTATGAAACCGATGTCACAATTGTATACTACATGGCAACTGCCGGCTGTAAGTCCTTCTTTTTTTGAATAACAGGGAATTCCGGTACAGTGGAGCAGGCAGTTTACTTGTTTTTAATGCGCTTTGTGTATATAATAAAAGGAATCCAAAAAGGAGTACTTTATGATGGAAATTAAATTTTCACAACCAATGCACGTACACTTCATCGGCATTGGCGGTATCAGCATGAGCGGACTTGCTCAGATATTATTAGACAAAGGATTTACCGTATCCGGCTCTGATGCAAAAGAAAGTGCACTCACTAAGAAGTTAGCTTCAGAAGGCGTAGAAATTTCCTACCCTCAGAAAGCTGAAAATATCAAGCCAGGAATCGATCTGGTTGTTTACACTGCTGCCATTCACCCGGACAATCCGGAATTTCAGGCAGCTAAGAAAGCAGGTCTTGCAATGGAGACCAGAGCAGACCTTCTAGGCGCAATCATGAAGGAATATCACGAATCCATCAACGTTGCCGGAACTCACGGTAAGACTTCCACAACCTCCATGGTCTCAGAGATTCTTCTTGCCGCAAATGCAGATCCAACCATCTCTGTCGGTGCTGTTCTTGATTCCATCGGCGGCAACGTACGTGTCGGCGGATCAGACATCATGGTCGCAGAAGCATGCGAGTACACAAACAGCTTCCTGTCCTTCTTTCCGACCATCAGCATCATCTTAAACGTCAAGGAAGACCACCTCGATTTCTTCAAGGACATCGATGATATCCGTCACTCCTTCCGTATGTTTGCTGACCGCCTGCCGGAAAGAGGCACCCTTATCATCAATACTGATATCGATGATTACGAGTATTTTACAAAGGATCTTAAGGCAAATGTCGTTACCGTCGGCTCTGATCCTGCTAAGTCCATGTACAGTGCAGCCAACATCACCTTTAATGAAAGCGGCTGCTGCCATTACACCTTAGTGAAAAACGGAAAGGAAATCGGAGATATTCAGCTTCATGTTCCGGGTATTCATAATGTATACAACTCTCTTGCTGCAATTGCAGCTTCGGAACTTGTCGGTGCTGACTTTGAGTCCATTAAGAAGGGCCTTTCAAACTTTGGCGGTGCTGAGCGGCGCTTCCAGAAGAAGGGCATATTTAATGGTGCTGATGTCATTGATGATTATGCACACCACCCGGATGAGATTCGTGCAACACTCGAAACAGCTAAGCACTATCCGCACAAGGAAATCTATCTTGTGTTCCAGCCTCATCTCTACTCAAGAACCAAGCTTCTTATGGATGACTTTGCCGAGGTTTTAAGCCACGGTGCAGACCATGTCATCCTTGCGAAAATCTATGCAGCAAGAGAAAATGATGATTTAGGCATTTCATCCCAGACTCTCTGCGACGAAATCATAAAGAGAGGCGGCGAGTGTCGCTATATCGACACCTTTGAAGGAATAGAAAAATTTTTATCAGAAAACGTCATGCACGGTGACTTGTTGATAACAATGGGAGCCGGCGATGTCTACAAAGTAGGCGAAGACTTGGTTTCCAAAGCGTAATCGAACATTTGAACAAGTTATCCGCATTATCCACATCTTTTCCCCAATTCAATGTGAGAAAGGATGTGGATTTTTCTTTGATGATAAAAGTGCGTATTTTCGCGGTTTTGCACAAGTTATCCACATTATCCACATTTATCCACACAGTCTTTGTGTGTATACCGCCAATCTTGAAAGGATACGCTACTATGCTATACTTAGTGCACATTATAAGAAGTAAGCGAGGGACTTTAATTGAAACTTTTGAAGGGTCAGAATGCACAGGCTACTGTCATTCCGAATAAATTTATCCACAACTACATGACTGCAGCGAACGGGGAATTCGTGAAAGTCTATTTATATCTTTCCATGGTTCTGCAGTCAGAGGCAGATCACTTAACACTCTCTGATATCGCAGATGCCTTAAACCAGACTGAATCCGATGTTGCAAGAGCCATTGGCTACTGGGTGAAGGCCGGACTCCTGTCCGTTTCAGGTCCAACTGGTCCTGATGGGAATCCATTAAAGAAGGATGGCCACTTCACAGAGCCTGAAAGCATCATGTTAGCAGACCCTGACCTTGTCCGTCAGGATCGTTCTGCCGGCAATCAGGTTCAGAATAATCAGGCCTTAGCAGATCTTTCCGATGCCGACCAGACCATTTTCCAGGAAAAAGCTGTTCACAGACCTGACGCCTATACGAAGGTTGATTCTTCTACAGGCGCCTTAGTCTCCTTTGAGGCTGAAAAGCAGAGAAGAGAATACACACCGGAAGAAATGTCAAAATTTAATTCCGATGAAGATTTCAAAAATATACTTTGGTTAACCGAGCGCTATCTTGGAAAGCCTCTGACTGCCAAGGACGTAAGAACACTTGCCTTCTGCTACGATGCACTGCACTTCCCGGCCGACCTGATTGAGTATCTTGTCTGCTACTGTGTAGAGCGCAATAAAACGAGCATGCGCTACATGGAGAAGATCGCTATCAACTGGGCCGACAAGGGAATCACAACCGTTAAGGCAGCCAAGGAAGAAAGCGAAACCCACGAAGATGCCGTACATATTGTTATGTCAGCCTTCGGGCTGAACAACCGTGCTCCCGGTACGGTAGAAATGGATTTCATCAACAAGTGGAGTAAGTCCTATGGCTTCTCTTCCGAAATCATCGCAGAAGCCTGCAACCGCGCCCTTAAGACAACACATCAGCCAAGCTTCCAGTATGCAGATTCCATCCTCGTTAAGTGGAAGTCTCAGAATGTAGCAACTTTACAGGATATCAAGCGAATTGATGAAGAATACCGCATGATGATGGCCGAACTTTCTGCAGGTGATTCTGCTAAGAAAAAGGCAACACAGCAGCCATCTTCCAGCTCTTTTGGCAATTTCAATCAGCGTGAAACAGACCTCGACAGTTTGGAGAGCTCATTGTTAAGTAACAACGGATGAAATTTAGGAGACACCTATGGCACTTACTAACAAACAATTTGACAGCATCATGAGAATCTATGATCAGCTTCGTCTTGAAAATGCAGCGATTGCAAGAGACCGCTATGCAGAGGTTGTAAAAGACTGCCCTCAGATCGAAGCAATTGATAAACAGATTGTTAAACTCTCCTTTCAGGAAGCCGTGCAGCGAATTGGCGGAGATACCGGAAAATCAGATTCTGAGTCTGACAGTCATTCATCCGTTCTTCACGCCAGCGGTCCATCTCTTGATGAACAGCTTGATGAACTCGCAGAACGCAAGGCAATGTATTTAGAGAATCTTGGAAAGCCTGCTGATTACTTAGAGCCGATTTACAGTTGCCCGTTCTGCCATGATACCGGCTATATCGGGCAGGAGAAATGCACCTGTTTCAAACGATATGCAATTGACCTTGTGTATCACGATTCAAACTTAAAGAACATCACGGCTACTGAGAATTTTGATCGTTTCTCCTATGAATGGTACAGTAACGATTCAAAGGATATTGATGCGGCAACCAAGCTGACTCCATACATGAATATGAAGCGGATTGTGGATGCCTGCCAGGATTTCATAGCAGATTTTGACGCACCTGACAGAGTTCAGCCAAACCTGCTGTTCTACGGAACAACCGGTGTTGGTAAAACGTTTCTTTCAAACTGTATTGCAAGAGAGCTTTTAAACACCTCTCACTCCGTCATCTACCTGACCGCTGTGGAATTTTTTAAGAAGCTATCCGACAATGCATTTGCCGATGCAAGGGACAAGGAAAAGACAGATACATCCTTTATTGTAGACTGCGATTTCCTGATTATCGACGACCTGGGAACCGAGCTTTCAAACAAGTTCACGACGTCCCGTTTATTTTATATTTTGAACGAGCGCATTTTAAGAAATCGCTCAACTCTGATTTCTACCAATCTGACATTGAACCAGCTGCGCGATCAGTACAGTGAACGCGTATCCTCAAGAATTATTCAATCGTATCAGATGTTTAAGTTCTACGGAGCAGATATCAGAATCCAGCAAAAGCGCAGGAATTCTTAACGCTTGACGACGGTTAACAAACCCGCTATAGTATTAGAGGTCTACGGCTTTCTACTATATAAAAGTAAAAACCTGTCAGAGGTAGTAAAACTTCTGAATAATGCCGCATTTTATAGAACTATTGATTTAAGTTAAAGTTTGGAGGTCATGAATATGCCACGCGACGAAAGGCACACACAAACAATTCCTTACGGAACACTGGGAATTATCCCAACAGTCAGCTGCACAGAACTTGGAAGCAAGGTTGATGATTATCTTGTAAAGTGGAGAGCACAGCGCGAACAGGAGAATTTATCAAACGGATATAAGAGAGATACTTATATCATGGATGCATCTACTCCTCGTTTCGGTTCAGGCGAAGGTAAGGGTGTTATTAAGGAGTCCGTACGTGGTACAGACCTTTACATTATGGTTGATGTCTGCAACTATAGCATTGAATATTCTTTATGTGGAATGAAGAACCACATGTCTCCTGATGATCATTTTGCTGATCTTAAGCGTGTCATCCAGGCTGCAGGTGGTAAGGCAAGAAGAATCACTGTTATCATGCCATTCCTCTATGAGTCCAGACAGCACCGCAGAACACAGAGAGAATCTCTTGACTGTGCATTTGCTCTTCAGGAGCTCTCACAGATGGGCGTTGACAACATCATCACTTTTGATGCTCATGACCCACGTGTACAGAATGCTATTCCTCTTAAGGGCTTTGAATCCATCTCTGCTACATACCAGTTCATCAAATACCTTCTTTTAGGTGTAGATGATCTTCAGATTGATGCTGAACATATGATGGTAATCTCCCCTGATGAAGGCGGTATGGGACGTGCCGTTTACTTTGCAAACGTACTCGGCCTTGATATGGGTATGTTCTACAAGAGAAGAGATTACACAAAGATCGTTAACGGACGTAACCCAATCGTAGCTCACGAGTTCCTCGGTTCTGACGTTGAAGGCAAGGACGTTATCATCATCGATGATATGATTTCTTCCGGTGAATCCATGATTGACGTTGCAAGAGAATTAAAGGAGCGTAAGGCAAGACGTGTATTCTGCGCTACTACATTCGGTCTCTTCACAAGCGGTTTCGATAGGTTTGACGAAGCATATGAAAAGGGTCTCATTGATAAGGTCCTTACAACAAACCTCGTTTACCAGCCGGCTGAACTTTTAGAGAAGCCTTGGTACATCAATGTTGATATGTCCAAGTACATCGCACTGATTATCGATACTCTTAACCATGACTCTTCCATCAGCAACCTTCTGTCCCCAGTTGAAAGAATTCAGACAAGAGTTAAGGAATATAATCAGAAGCACTACGGCCACGAATAATTCTGACGTTGAACTTCAGATAACAAATAAACGCCTCACAGGGATCACCCTGCGAGGCGTTTTTCCTTATCATAATTTTAAGACGGTCCGTTAAGGTTCACCGTATTTCCGTCTCTAAGCAGAATGGAACTGTTAATCTTCACACTGGCATCCGCATAATTCTGACCGGCAGCGGAAAGAATCAGCACCAGTTCCTTTAATCTGGTCTCATCGGAAACAAAGATAGAATGAACCTTTGTCGTTTCCTCGGATGGTCCAATCAGCTGATCGGATGAAAGCTCCGACCCGTCCGTTGCCAGAATACGTTCCATTCGAACGCGGCGGTTCATAACTTCCGCATCCGTAATCAATACATCATCCTGCGCGTATTGCTTGACCATCTCACCATTCTCATCAATAATCTGAATCTCATACATTCTGAAAGACTCTTCCGTGCAGTCTTTTGCATGCGCCAGGCCAATCACAAGATCCCGGTTGATGTATCCGAGCACCTTCACATAATCGCCGTCCTCAGCCGTAATATCCTTCGAGGTTCCAGCGTCCAGGTTGATTGCCCGAATTCCCGTTCCACGTGTCGCACTTCCGTTTACAGAAAAAGCAACCTGCGTCTCATCCGTACTTACAACATAGGTTCCGGAAGAAAGATTCTCACTTTCCTTAAATACATCCGTACCCTTCGTATCAATCGAATACAACACACTTCCGACCTTCAGATAGAAGACCCCGTTTTTGCTGACAAATCCGAGCTCCTGCAAGTCCTCATCCATTCTGGCAAATGTCTGTGTGACCGGAATAAACATCATCTCTTCGACCTTGCCCGACGTGCCGTCTGTGTGCATCAACGAAATGCCCGTATACCCTTCATGGGTTCCGCGATTCATATAGCCGTAAATCAGGAAATAAGCACTTCCGTCCTTCTCCACCTTCAGGATCTTTCCATCATGCTCCGGATAATCCTCACGCACACCGTCATAATCCCTTCCGGAGAAAGAGAACACACGGGTAAATGTGCTTGTATCCGAGCGGAAGCTCCAGAGATTGCCATTGTTCATAAACATCGTAATATTTCCATCTTCCGAACTCTTCTGTCTTGAATTATCCTCAGGCTGAATTCCAAGATTCACACGGGTTCCGGACATCATCGCACCTTCTGCCATGAATTTTTCTGACGCCCTACGATCATACTTAGTAATCAGCAGGCCTCTGGTTGAAGTCTTAATTCCAATCTCTTCCCGCACCTGAATCTCATCGAACAAATCACCGGTATTCGGAATCAGAATCGGATAGTTTAAAACACTCTCTGCTTCCTTTTCCGTCATCGCGGTAATTGTTGGAATAATATCTCTGACAGGCTTCGGGGAAAGCGCCCCCCAGGTCACGTGTGAAACGTTGTTATTCATCGTAGAAATCGCATAATTTGAAGCATCCGTCCCTGACTTCACAATCAGCTGCTTCTTAATCGTATCCTGCTGATCCGGGTCATAAATTGCCTCGGCAAATGTCTTAAAGAATGCGATTTTCTTCTCCAGATCAAGCGACGAGCCGTTCTTCACCGTTGTAAAAAAGTACAGATCATCTCGTTCCGTCATATGAAGCGCAATCGATAAACGATACTCCTCATCGGCGTCTAAAAGATTCTTGATATTTAAGATTCCTTCGTAAACCGTCTGATCCGCAGCCGTCTCATCCTTTATCGCAGACAGACTCACATCCGTCTTCTCCATCAGCTTTCCACTGTCCTTCTCACGGATCTCATAGGTAATCCCTTCAAGAGCCTGTCCATACGAATGAATCACGATTTTTTGTCTCTTATCCGAAGACAAAGGAGTCAGGGATTCGGCAGATACCTCCTTTTCCATCGATTTTTCAAAATATCCATGGAGCTGATTAAACGAAGTTCCTTCCTGCGTTTCAAAGGTCAGCACAGGAAGTGTTGCCGACATCATAGTCTCTTTCGACTGCACTTTCTGTTCCCTTCCAATCAGGATAAAGGTCACAATCGCAGTGATAATGGCCGCTGTAATATATATTCCAAACCTCGAACGGTAGATTTTCTCAATCATAATATCCCTTTTTAAATTTCCTTAAAAACTTTTCCCTGTGTTTCTTGTAAAACTTCCTCGTGGTGCTATAATTCAATTATTACTAATGCGCGTAAAGGAGGTAACCTCATGCCTAAGTTACTTCGAAGACGGCTTATTCCTGATGAGCTCGTCCCACTTGACGATGATTACATCGTATCCATTGGTTCTAACTACCTTATCACAGCCTGGCAGACATTCAGACCGAAAGATGATTTCAGCCATGGAGTCTCCATGTATCTCTTCGATCAGGGCTGGAAAATCAGCAGATTCTTAAAAGAAGATGGTTCCCTCTGTTACATCTACTGTGACATCATCAAGACCGATATCGATAAGACAACAGACTCCTATCTTTTCACCGACTTACTTGCTGACGTCATCATCGATTTGAACGACAAGGTTCATGTAGTCGATCTTGATGAACTCGCCGATGCCTTTGACAGAGGTCTGATCTCAAAAGAAGATCTTTCCGGCGCCTTAAGAAAGCTCGATGCTCTTCTTGCTACCATCTATTCCAATCAGTTGAACGACTACTTAAGACAGATGGACGAACACACTCACGCAATCTGAATACAGCAATTGCCCCGCAAAGATCTGATGACAGATAAAGGAAATCCACATCAGGCAGGAGAACATGCTCCCGCCCGATGTGGATATTTTTTATACGTCAAACTCTATTTTTCTGCCTGTTGGCTGATAGCGATAATAGCGGATACCAGCTGCATTCAGCATGCGCTTGGACGCAATGGTAGATGCTGTGTCGGCATACTTATCACTCTCATAGACAAAAGATTTGATTCCCGCCTGAATGATAGCCTTGGCACACTCGTTGCAAGGAAACAGCGTCACATACATCTTACTGCCCTCAAGACTTCCGCCGCGATAATTCAGAATCGCATTCAGTTCACTGTGAGTGGTATAAAAATACTTATTATCCAGTGGATCACCTTCGCGAACCCATGGAAATTCATCATCTGAACATCCTCTTGGGAAACCGTTGTAACCCATGGACAGAATCTTATTGTCCTCACTGACAATACATGCACCAACCTGTGTATTCGGGTCCTTGCTTCGCATTGCTGCAAGCTTCGCTACTCCCATAAAATATTCATCCCATGAAATGTAGCCCTGTCTCTTGTCACTCATGATTACCTCTTTGCTTAAAATTAGCCTTCTAACATGTTAACTCTGCGCTGATGGCGCTCTGCATTGGAAAATGGAGTTGTAAGGAATGTATCTACTATACGGAATGCAAGTTCCGGTCCGATTACACGGCCACCAAGACACATTACATTTGCATTGTTGTGCTCTCTTGTCTTTTCTGCTGAGAAGCAGTCGGAAAGAAGTGCGGCACGGATTCCCTTTATCTTGTTTGCAGCCATGCTCATACCGATACCTGTTCCGCAAATTAAGATGCCAAGTTCCACATCGCCATTATTAACCAGGTCGCAGACCTTCTTCGCATATACAGGATAATCTACAGAATCTAGGCTGTTGCAGCCTACATCTGTTAATTCATAACCCTGATCTGCAAGGTGCTTTACCACCTGCTCTTTTAATTCAAAACCACCGTGATCACAACCAATTGCAACCTTCATCATCATTTTCCTCTCTTTTCCTTTTCTTCTGCGTGAAGACGCTCACGAATCTTAACGCCAAGATCAAACAAACCTAAAAAACATTGATTATATTCATCCATTCCCTTTCCATACGGATCCGGCACTTCCTCTTCTGAGACGCCGGCAAATTCCGTCATGGAAAATACGTTCAAAGCCTTCGGGAAGGTGTGATATAATTTCTGCTTCATACTCTGATTCATAACCAGTATCAATGTATCCTGCCCGAAATCCTCTTCCTTTAACTGAACAGAACGGTCACTCGGCATAATCATATGATGTGCCGCAGTCACTGCAACTGCCTTCGGATTATATGGTTCAGGAAATAATACCACCATGCCTCTCGACTGAACAATCAGATGATCATCCTTAAGAAGATCCTGTAAGATTGTCGCCGCCATCGGGCCTCTGCAGGTATTACCCTTGTCTACTGCTATGATACGTTTAAATGTACTCATAAGGAGCTCCTGTCACGCCATTATTATAGTATGGCCGGCTGCTTTAATCAACCGGTTCATTACTGCTGTTCCCACTGCTTCTGTAGAGAATCCTTCTGAATATATCAGATCTACTTTCAGCTCATCAAATTCTCTTAAAACAGCAAACAGATTATGAGCAACCGTCGCCTCATCTTTATGACTTCCGACGATTCTTACAATACCTTCCGGATAACGACCTTTCGTCTCCTCTGTTGCCATGACTCCAACCTTCTTACCGGCCTTCATTCCTTCCGCTACCAGCTCATTGATTTTAGCAACGACAGCGTCCGGCTCACCTTCTACGATTGAAAGCGATGCATCCGGAGCATAGTGCTTATATTTCATACCCGGTGCCTTCGGAACTACACCATCCGGAACAACCGCTCCCTTAATGGCAGGATCCACTTCAACGTGTCCGAGAACCTCTTGAAGCTGTTCAAGAGTAATGTATCCCGGACGTAACAAGGTCGGTACCTCACTGCTCAAATCTATGATGGTAGATTCTACACCGATATCAACAGTGTCATCTGCAATAATCATATCCACGCGTCCTTTCAGATCATGAATACAATGAGATGCTCTTGTAGGACTTGGCTTTCCGGAAAGATTTGCACTCGGTGCCGCAACATAGACACCGGACGCCTTAATCATTTCCATCGCCGTTTTATGAACCGGCATACGAATCGCAACCGTATCGAGACCGCCTGTAATAGTGGACGGAACAGATGGCTGCTTCTTTAAAATCATGGTCAGCGGACCTGGCCAGAACTTCTCAGAAAGAAGCTCTGCCTCTTTTGTCACTTCTCTTGAGAGCTTATAGAGATCTGCCTTATCTGCGATGTGGACAATCAGTGGATTGTCAGAAGGTCTGCCCTTTGCTGCATAAATCTTTCTGGCTGCGTCCTCATCAAATGCGTCTCCTCCAAGACCGTAAACGGTCTCCGTCGGGAACGCTACAAGACCACCGGCACGGAGAATCTCTCCCGCCTGTGCAAATATCTTTTCATTTTCCAATGGATCCTGCGTAATCTGTGCAATGATCGTGTTCATTTAAGTACGCCCTCTTTCTTCTTTCTTCATAGCTGTCATTTTTTTCAGCTGCGGCCAAGTGCTGTATTGATGACTGACCAGATTTCCTGCTTCTCGCCGCCTAACTTCCAGACTGCAATACCTGGAAGATCAGCTTCTCTGACCACCTTCATCTTCTCGGCAAAGGACTTCTCTTCCTCTAACCAGATTTGATAATGCGCGCCGTCCTCATCCCACTCAGCCGTGTACTGTGAAAGCTCATCATTCCAGACCTTCTCGGCATTCGCTTCCTCGACCTTCGCAAGGGCACTGGTCATCACAAATGCGGTACTCTTGAGCTTACCGTCCTTTGTCTCCCAGAGTCTTGTGTAGAACGGAAGTGCACAGATAAGCTGGCTCTTGTCAACCATTGCAAGAGCATTTGCCACGGACTCACGTACAAATCCGATGGATGAAGTGGAGCCTGCATCAGACCCGCTATAGTGCTCATCATAGGTCATCATGATCAGATAATCCGCATAGGATGCCTGTTCCCTATAATTGTAATAAGCGCAGAATGCACGAGGCACATAATTATCAACGCTTAAATACAGATTTCGCTTCTGACATTCGACAGAAAGCTCACGAATAAACTGCAGGTAATCTTCTGCTGAAGCTTCCTTCACATATTCAAAATCCAGGTTAATTCCGTCATAGCCGTAGCTTGCTGCATCCTTCATCAGACGGCTGATGATACGGTTTCGACTGCCCTGACTTGAAAGCAATGTCTTTACATCAAGATCCGTGGCAAAGTCATTGATCAGCGGCCACACCTGAATTCCTTCTGCGTGCATTGCTGAAACAACCGACGCATCCGCGTAGCTTGTCACCTCGCCTGTAATATCCTCCACCCGGTACCAGGTCGGAGAAACCACATTCAGCCCTGTCGCCTGGTCTGCATATTCCTTCACGTGCACATTCGACGCCAGATTGGTTGTCTGAACCCAGCCAATTGTGAACTTCTGATTCATGGATTTCTTCTGATACTTCTCAACATAGGTATCCGCAGGCTTCTCTGAATACGAATCGATAATCTCCTTCGTCTTCACATAGCCTGTAATTCCGTCAGCAGTCAGAACCTTGGTGAATGCCCCCTGTTCCTCAAGACGAATCACTGCTTCTGCATCAAACTTTGTCTTCTTCAGAATCGGGCTCTTAATCCCTGCTCTGTAACGAATAGCCGCCTTCTTCTTTAAAGTAACCATGGTTCTTTCGGAACGGTCCTTACTGATTACGATGCGATCCGGCGCCTCTGCCTTCTCCCAGCTCATGTTAGTTACCTTTAAAACCGTATCCAGATTGATATACCAGACATCACCCTGCTTAGATACATGGCCTGAGCCATCCGTATAGGTTGTGGTCTGAGAATCCGTCGTATACAGAATCGCACCACTCTCAGAATCCGCATAAAATCTCGGATTCAGATTGTTAACAACATACTCTCTTGTTAAGAAAACATCTCCGTTAATCACCTTTGCAACGCCTGCTGTCACCTCTCCATCGAGAACAACCGGCAACGAATCTGCTCCCTCACTCGTTTCAAAATATGTATTTAAATCATATTTCTTTCCTGTTGGAACACAGTACTTGATAAAAAGTCCGATTCCAACAATAATTACCATTGTAAAAAGTCCTGCAAGCAGGATATTCATATAGTTCCAACGTTTTTTTCCCTGTTTTCTCATGCCATTCTCTACCTATTTATATGAGTCTGTTGCTCTTATCTTTATAACTTTATGATTGAATGGTGAAAATGTCAAGAAAAAGGACCGGCTTTCGCCCATTCAAAGCCGGTCCTGTATGGAGTCCTTAAAAGACTGCCGTCCGTGATAATATTTTCCCTTATCCATCTGGAAAATGCTTTCGATGCCGGTATTTCCCATCCCCTAAAACGTTCCGCCTGTGATCAGATACGTTTATCGGTGTCTGAAATCTTACTGAAGTTACTGATATTCTGGTTTACTTCTCTTCCTGTCCCCTGTTTTGCACTGTTTTCGGGGATGTTCACGATGCGCCTTCAGACGCACAAAATGCTTTCCAATTTTCATGAAAAATTGAATTGAAACTTAGATTACTTTCTGCTTATTTTACCTTTTGCTGAATATTCTGTTCAGAAGATTGTCTGAACAGACCGGTGCGGAATGCACCTTAAGAACCAGGAATTTTTTCTTCCTTTATCGCCCCCTTACAATCTGGGTCGACCGGCATCTATTGACACTATACTATAGATTTACAAGAATTGCAATAGGTGTTTTCTTTACATCTTCTCTTCAATAGTTTATGATAAGGGCGAAGAGGGAAGCGTAAGGAAAGGACGTGGTTACAATGAAATTTGAGAAAATAAACAATAGCCAGTGTCGCTTTACGTTAACCGGTAAAGACCTCGCATCCAGAATGATGACAGTCAGTGAACTGACCTACGGAAGTCCGAAAACACGACTTCTGTTTACAGAAATAATGGATATCGCAAGAAAACAGCTCGGTTTCGAGACAAAGGACGTACCGCTTCGCATCGAAATCATCCCGCTTCAGGGAGATTCCATTCTTCTTCAGGTCACAAAAGTAGATAACCCTGATGAACTCGATCAGCGATTCTCCCGTTTCTCACCTGGGGAAGAGGACTGGACAGAATCAATGACTGATCTGACACCTGAGGATGATTTTGATGAATATGATGAAAACTATGTAGAAAACGAAGCTTATGAGGACGAGGACTACGAAGATGATACGCAAGACCTCAACAACGGATTCTTAGAAGATCTGAATACAGACGAACCCGACGACCTCACCGAAGATTCAGAAGAAATAGCGCAAAGCGATGGAGAAGACATCTTCTCCCGTCTCAGCCGCTACTTCTCCGATTACCTGAGCAAGATTGATCCTTCGGCAAATGTCTCTTTTGATGTCTACAGTGATTCGCAGCTCGCGCCAGCGGGCACAAAACCTGCCAGACCTGAGCCGTCGGAAAGCAAAAAGAAGTCTGTCAGCACAGCCTCTTATCTTAGTTTTACCTTCCGTCGATTTGAAGATGTAGAACGTGCCGCAGAAGAGCTGCACGGGGAATTTGACGCAAAGAACTCCCTCTACTCCCTTCCAGATGGCCAATACATTTTGCTTGTCGATTTAAAGGCTGATGACTCTTCTGAGTCCAGACTCCTTCACCTGAATGACTTTGCCGAGAGCGCAAAGGTTGGCAGAGCAAGAGCCGCCTGGATCAGCGAACACGGAAAGCTCCTCATCAAAGATCATGCCTTAAAAAAGCTCTACGAACTCTGAAACTGAAAGTCCGGTTTTTAAAAGCGCCATTAAAAACAAAAGCCGCAGGAGTAAATTCTCCTGCGGCTTTTGTTAATGAATTAGCCCTGGCTTGAAAGATAATCCTGGATATCTTCTAAGAGATCATCCGGATTGATTCCATGAACCATAGCGGCCTGCTCAATTGTTTCACCTGCTGCGGATGGGCAGAAGATGCACTCCATACCTGCACCCATAAGAATTGGAGCAATTCCTCCATCCATCATAAGTGCGTCGCCAATTAATGTATCTTTGGTAATCGATTTCATATCGTTACTTCCTTTCGTAATTTATTAACAGGTTTCATTCCTGCTAGTTCACTATAGGTTAGCTGAAAAAAATTGTCAAGTTTCTTACGTTACATCTCAAAATTCGGTCAGAAAATCGTACACAACCATGTTCCCTTTCATTCAGACAGGATGCCGCATCTCCCCTTCTTTCCTACTAATCAGGTAGGGTTTATTTGAGTCGGTTAGTTGCTTCAAACGCGCACGGAAAGCGGGTTTGCGCATGTTTTTTTATCGAAAATTTGTTGCACTTTTGAAGACGAAACTATATAATGAGCTTACAAACAAAGTGTATAAATACACAAATATATAGGAGGTACTATTATTATGGCATACGTTATTAATGATGATTGCATCAGCTGTGGTGCTTGCGTATCTGGATGTCCAGTAGATGCAATTTCTGAGGGAGCTTCCCATATGGAAATCGCTGAAGATCAGTGCATCGAGTGTGGTGCTTGCGCATCTGTTTGCCCTGTAGGCGCACCAAATCCTCAGTAATCTGAAGGAAACTTACGAATCAAAGAGCAGGAGCTTTTTAAAAGCTCCTGTTTTTTTATGCCCTTCCGGCACCGGCCACACAAAAAAGCCGCGGCTTAAAAGCTGCGGCTTAAAATTACTGTACTGGTCGTTTTTCGAGATTGGCAAATCTGGTCTGCTCCGGCAGCCATGCCAGTCTTACGGTTCCAATCGGACCGTTACGCTGTTTTGCGATAATCAGCTCTGAAACGCCCTTAAATTCTGTATCCTTGTTGTAGTAATCATCACGGTAAATGAACATTACTACGTCGGCATCCTGCTCAATCGCACCGGATTCACGAAGGTCAGAAAGAATCGGTCTGTGGTCCGGTCTCTGCTCTACGGCTCGGGACAGCTGAGACAGTGTAATAACCGGAACATTCAGCTCCCTTGCAAGAGCCTTTAAGGAACGGGAAATATCCGAAATTTCCTGCTGTCTTGAATCAGTCTTACCATTACCACTCATCAACTGTAAGTAGTCGATGATAATCAGGCCCAGATCATTTTCCAGCTTATACTTTCTGCACTTGCTTCGAAGCTCCTGAATAGAGATACCAGGTGTATCATCGATAATCAGCTTCGACTTTGAAATATCCTCCGCACTGTTAATCAGACGGCCCCAGTCACCGGAGTCTAAATTACCCTTTCGGATTGCATCGGCATTTACCGAAGATTCCAGGGATAAAAGACGGTTAACCAGCTGGACATTACTCATTTCCAGAGAAAAGATGGCAGTTGTGATGCCTTCTTTGATTGCTACATGTTCTGCAACATTCAGGACGAACGCGGTCTTACCCATGGAAGGACGCGCTGCGACCAGAATAAAGTCAGATGGCTGAAAGCCTGCAAGATAAGTGTCCAGGTCGATGAAGCCTGTCGGAACTCCGGTTACGCTTCCCTTGTTGACCGCTGCTTCCTGAATCTTTTCCAGGGCCTCTAAAACAACCTTGTTGATTGGTGTGTAGTCTTTAGAACCACGCTTACCAACCAGATTAAAAATCTTTTTCTCCGTGTCTGCTAAAATATTCTCAGTAGTATCTGATTCTGTGTAACAGGCATTACTGATTTCATCGTTAACCCGGATAATGCTTCTGAGCAACGATTTATTTTTAACGATTTCCGCATAGTGCCCTACGTTTGCAGAGGTTGGAACTGCTGCCGCGATTTCTGCAATTGCCTGAGCGGATGCGGATTCCGGCGGAAGATTATATTCTTTTAATTTTTCCTGAAGAGTAACGATGTCTACCGGCTTATCCTCGTTAAACATATCTACCATCGCCTGGAACATGATTCCATAGTTCTTGTAGTAGAAGTCATCCTGATTTAACATCTCTGCTGCCGCTGTAATCGCATCACGATCCATAATCATAGAACCGATGACCGATTGCTCCGCTTCAATGCTGTTCGGCATCGTTTTCGTCAGAGTATTTACCTCATCTGCCATTTTAAAATCCTTTACTGCTTGCTTTCTACAACGACCGTGAGGAAGGATGTAACATCCTTGTGAAGACGAATTGGAACCTCATATGTGCCAACTGCCTTAATTGCCTCATCGAGCTTGAACTTCTTCTTATCAAGATTAAGATTTAACTGCTTCTTTGCTGCTTCTGCGATTTCCTTGGCAGATACCGCGCCAAATGTCTTTCCATTCTCACCAATCTTGATTTCAAGTGTGACTTTCTTTGTCTTTAATTCCTCGCCAAATACACGTGCAGCATCAAGCTCTTCCTTTGCAATACGCGCTTCCTTCGCCTTCTGATTCTTTAAATCTGTCAGGTTCTTTGGAGTTGCCTCAATTCCAAGCTTCTTTGGAATGATAAAGTTTCTTGCGTAACCATCGCTGATATTTACGATATCACCCTTCTTACCATGTGCCTTAACATCTTCAAGTAAAATTACCTTCATTGTATCTCTCCTTCTTTCAACATTGCGTCAAGTATATCCTTAATCTTTTCAATTGCCTGTTCCACTGTAACACCGGAAAGCTGTGCACCTGCTGCCGCGATATGACCACCGCCGCCAAGCTTCTCCATGATGAGCTGCACGTTCACCTCATCGATGGAACGGGCAGAAATAAACATTTTCCCATCATATGCTGTAATAACAAATGCTGCCTTGATTCCGGATATATCCAGAAGCTGATTGGCTGCCTTAGCACCGCCAACCGTCGGATTGTCAATGCCGTCTCCGTTAAATACGGAAATCGCAAAGAACTCTCTGTAAATCTCTGAACGACTGACCGTCTGCGCAATCTCGCGGTATTCGTTCATATCTGTACGAAGAAGTTTTCGTACTCTTGTAACATCTGCACCGTGACGTCTAAGAAAAGCCGCTGCCTCAAAGGTTCTCGGGCCCGACTTGCTGTTATAACCATCCGTATCAATAACCATACCACCGTACAGCGCATCCGCTTCAAAGCCCTTCAGTTTGATATCTTCTGATACATATTGAATCATCTCTGTCACCATCTCACTTGCTGATGATGCATTTGGATCCACGTAAGACAGCACCGCACCGTTAATACTCTCGCTACTTCGTCTGTGGTGATCGAATACAACCACTGTTCTGCATTTCTTTAGCAGCTCCGGACACTCAGTTCTTTCCGGCGTATTGACATCCGTTACAATCACAACTGTCTTCGGATTCACCAATGCCAATGCCTGTTCGCTCGATACAAAAGCATCTGCCGGATAATCGTCCCTTCCGTAAAAGCGATTTACAAACGGACGAATCGTTGCAGGAACCTCATTTAAGACGATATTGGCATTCTTTCCAAGGCTCTTTGCAATAACGTACTGACCGACTGCTGAGCCAAATGCGTCAATATCAGGCAGTTTGTGTCCCATGATGATAACGTTATCATTGGACTCTAAAATCTGACGAAGCGCCTGTGCCTTGACACGCACCTTAACTCTGGTGTTCTTCTCCATCTGCTGGCTCTTACCGCCGTAGTAGGTGATTTTGTCATTATCCTTTACAACACACTGGTCACCGCCTCGTCCTAACGCGAGGTCGATCGCCTGTCTGGCAAATGTAAAGTTTCTAGCATAATCGCTGGCACCCGTCCCGATACCGATACTTAAGGTGATACTCATCTCATTACCGATGTTCACTTCTTTGATTTCCTCTAAGATTGAGAACTTATCAGCCTGGAGTCGCTCTAAGTATTTGTAGCGGAAGACTGCCATGTATTTATCTTTTTCTAACTTTCTGACAACAGCCTGCCCGGCAGAGAAATAACGGTTTACACGCTTATCAATCAGACCGATGAACAGAGATTTACGGACATCCTCGACATTTGCCAGGGCATCATCGTAGTTATCGATGTCGATTAAAGCTACGACAAATCGCTCATCCTTTAATTTCTGGATATACATGTTGATGTCTGTTTCATCGAACATGTACATTGCAACTAAGGTTGCACTTTCGTCCTCTTCGTAAATCTTTGAATTCTTTGTCAGAACATGCGCAGGAATTGTTTTTAACTCCACACAGTAATCACGCTTGCCGAATTTTGTTCGAAGCTCTCTTGTCTGCCCCATCTCAGGAAAATTGTTTGGAGTGACTTCGCCAAATACAGTTGCGATGTTATTTCGAAAATCCTTCTTTTTCCCTGTAAGTGTCTGCATAGCCTGATTCATCCACAAAATGCGACCGGTACTGTCAAGCAACGCATAAGGAATCGACAGTTCTAAGAGAAGCTGATGCTGAACCTGTGAATAGTTGGCCGAAAAGTCGACCAGATCATGCATGATTCCAGGGCGGATATATGCAAGAATAAACAGTACGATAATCCAGTAAAGGACTACAAATACCATTGCCACAAGTCCGGATGGAACACTGAATGAAAACATCTCAATGTCCATGATAATTGCCAGAATTCCTGCAATCACAATCCATCTGAAATATGCCTTTAGTTTACCTGTCAGCCTATATGCTGACTTCCCCTTATCCTTCATTTATCTCACTCCCACAAAGGTATGACTAAATCTCATTATTTCCTTGATTATACCATTTGCGCTACACTTTGGTCAAAAAAAGACATTATCACCTGTTATTCTTATGTATTCCTCCCGCAAAGTACCACGAAAGGACTGCCGCTACCAGCATACAGATCAGCCCAATCACCGTCCTTGCCATTGCATCGCCGGTCAATGGTGCGCCCACAATCTTGTAGGGTGCCGGCGGAGTCTTAGGCGTTTCCGGAGGGTCGGCTTTTGGCTTTGTCGGATGTGTCTTTGGAGTTTCCGGTGGCTGCGTCGTTGGCGCCGACTTAGTTACAGGCTGTGTCGTCGTTGGTTCCGTTTTTTTGTGATTCTTCCAGTCTACGGTCATCGTTTCGTTTTCCTTCAGGCTAACCTTTTTATCTTCCAACTCCGGCTCATATCCGTCCGGAGCCAGAACTTCCCTTACGTAATACTCCCCAATTGGAAGATGGTCAAAATGCGCCACACCATTTACTGACGTCTGTACAGCAACCGTCTGCCCTTTAGAAAACTCCATTCTACGCGTTCCAGGTTCCGAAGCACCTTCATCCGTATAATAACCATCCGGTGCGCCATCATCCTCCAAAAGGACTTCCTCTACACTCCCATCCGCACAAGGAATATCCTCTGCTGCAATCAGGGCAAATCGTGCTCCATCAAGCAATACCCCCGTCTCATCATCCAGCTTTCGTACATCCAGTGCGCAGCGCTTCTCCTTCTCTCTGACGGAGAGTGTCAGCACCGGTTCCTGTCCGACATCAATCGAGGCAGTTTCATATTCCTTCTCATCAATCGTAAATTCAATCGGGTCTGCAATCTCATACCTGAAAGGCGCTATAACCTCAACCAGCCTGTACGTTCCCGCCTTCAGGGCAAATGGAAATTCCAGCTCTCCGTTCTTCGTCTCGTATCCGTTCTCTGTCGTTCCGAAAACTGCACCACTTACAGCATCCTCAATCCGAAACCGCGCCGGCTCCTGAATCAGATTTCCGGTCCGCTCATCCACCTTCTTCACCTTCACACGCGCCTTAAACGGATCATTCACAAACTCAACCTGAACCGGGGCAACGTCACCCTGCTGCGCAGCGCCAATCTTCTGGGTAGAATCATTCTGCTGAGCAGCGCCCTGAGAATCGGCTTTCACAACGCAGTATTGGTCCTCGCATGCAATGTAATTATCTGGTTTCACTACCTCCCGAATGCGATACGTTCCCGGGCGCAATGGAATTGTTGTCAGGTAACCCTCAGCATCCGTAAACAACACCGTCTCACCGTTTTCGCCAATCACCTCAGCTTCCGACGAATCCTCCCGAAACACCGAGAATCCAACTCCGGACAGAGGTGCGCCATCTCGGTCTGTTTTATGAATCCTAATTGACTTTTGAACCGCCTCATCTTGCACTATAACATCTGCATGAATTTCCTCTTCCGCCGAGGCAGACTCAGACAGATCAACTTCATGCTTCTTTAAATCCAGAACATAACCTGCCGGGGCATTTGTCTCCTTAAGATAATAACGGCCAGGCCACAAATTTCCAATCTTTGCAGTACCATCTTCACCAATCTTCAAAGTACAGACCAATCCATCCTTTTGATAAGAGACCCCTGTATCCGAATGAATCTCCTCCGCCGCATAAAGCCCGTACTCTGCACCGGCCACCGAGAGCCCTTCCCCAGAACAAACCTGCCCTGTCGAAGCATCCGTCTTAAAAAGAGTAATTGACGCCTTGCGCCTTCCGGTCTCCACCTTCATATATGCTTTTTTAAGTTCCATCGCCGGTCGCTCCGAAATAAACTCCTGATCACCATCTCGGCCGGTCAGCCAGAAAACACACGAACTCGTCGTCTTAACGAAATTTCTGTTTGAAGACAATAGGCCGGTCGTAGTCACCGTTGGAGTCGCCGTGCTGATGGTAACCGAATTACCTTTTCGTTCAACTTGAAATCCTGGAAGATCAATATCAAACTCCTGAATCTTCTCATTTGCATCGGTAAGAGTCGTCTCATACCGCTTCGTGCCCTTATTCCAGGAAAGCATGGATACTGCGGCAGCATTCTCATTTTCCGAGGCAAATAACGGGATTCCCGCATAGTACGCGCCATGAATCTGTGCACGCAAATTCGCGTAATAGTCATACGCCTCTGCCGGATCCGGTGCAGAATCGCAGATAATCTGCGCGGCAGCATCCCCGTCTTCTGTATCAAAAATATCTCCGACAATAATCCAGACCATTGCCTGTGTTGCCAGATGCTGATCTCTGTCAGTCACCGACGGGTTCTCCGTACTTGTCGTTGAAAATCCATAATACAGACAATAAGCCAGCAGCTGACGTTGCTCGTCGGTCAGCTCCGTCCGTGAATCTGTCGAACTCGTCATCGTCTGACCACCATCGGCGAAGAGAGTATAATTTAAACAGTACGCTGAATGCCCGTCAATCATGGCATAAAACATCTTACCTTCTTCAAAACCCGCATGCAGTTGCGGGACTTCTCCCACCTCCCGTTCTGATGAGTACCAGAACATCGTCTGTGAGACCGAACTTGCCGCTCCTATCAGCAAACTTCCTGTTACACAGACTAGTAAAAACACCAATAATATAACACTGATTCCTTTACGTTTACTCATATCAAACTCCTTTGCGAGTCACATTAAAATGGATGCAAGAGTAATAAAAAGAAACGTTTGAAACCAGATTTGCATACAATAAGAATACAAAGGGTCACAAAAAAGACAGGTCGAAACCTGAATTAAAAAAATAAAAATCAAGTGAAAATCGATTCAGAAAGTGAATCTTAAGAAAATGTGAAAAAAAGATTCCCGGTTGGCGAAGAATCGCCAACCCAGAATCTCAATAAGAGACGTTATTAGTCTACAGAGTAAGGCATAAGAGCTAAGTGTCTAGCAACCTTGATAGCTGTTGTAAGAGCTCTCTGGTGCTTAGCGCATGTTCCGGTTACTCTTCTAGGAAGGATCTTTCCTCTTTCGGAAACATACTTCTTTAATGTAGCAACATCCTTGTATTCAATACCCTTGCTTGTATCAGCACAGAAAGCACAAACCTTTCTTCTTCTACGCATAGGTCTTCTTCTTGTATGACCTTCTGGTCTTTCAGTCTTCTTATTATCTACTGGCATACCTGTTACCTCCTGGTTTAGTTAAACGGCAGGCCCTCATCTTCAACCCCATCCGGGATATTCATAAAGCCGTCGCCTGCAGGAGCCTGTGGCTGTGCTGGAACAGAAGCGTTGTTATTTACATAACTACCATTCTGAGCTGCAGCTGCTTTGCTCTCTGCAAATTCCTGATTGTCGACTACGACATCTGTGGTATAGACTTTCTGGCCATCCTTATTGACATAGCTTCCGGTCTGGATTCTTCCCTCGACTACGAGCTTTGTTCCCTGATGAAGATACTTCTCTGCGAATTCAGCAGTTCTTCCGAAACATGTACAACTGATGAAATCAGCAGTCTGCTGTTCACCATTGTTGCTCTGTCTTGAAACTCTTCTGTCTACTGCAAGTGTGTATCTGGCAATTGCCATCTGACCATTCACAGTGTTTGTATAGGTAACATTTGGATCTCTAGTGAGTCTACCCATTAAAATAACTCTGTTCATACGCTTTCTCCTTTTTATATAGAAAACGTTGTCGCGTCGTAAGTTACTGATTATTCTCCGTCCTTAACGATTAAGAAACGAACAACATTGTCCATGATACGAAGTCTGTCTTCAATCTGAGCCGGAGCTTCTGCTTCTGCTTCGAACTTGATGAAGTCATAGAAAGCTTCTGTCTGCTTTTCGATTTCGTAAGCAAGCTTCTTCTTCTCAAGTGTACCTGGATCAGTAATTGTACCGCCGAACTTTGCAATAAGATCCTTGACCTGATCTACTGTTGCTGTTCTTACTTCCTCTTCGACGTTTGCGCGTACAACTAATGCTAATTCATACTTATTCATGTTACGTCGCACCTCCTTTTGGTCTGTTGGTCCTCTGTCACAAGCAGAGAACAAGGATAATTAATATTATCACGGGTTAAAATAATACCATAGAAATACTAATTTAGCAAGAGCTTAAGAGCGACTTTCTATTTTTTTTACCGACTTTTCGAACAGAGAGCGTTTTACAAGTACCTCTCTGCCACAACCTTTGCATCTTAAACGAACATCCGCTCCGACACGTAAAACCTCCCAGTCCACGCTTCCACACGGATGCTTCTTTTTTAACGTTGCGATATCCCCTACATTAAATTGCACTGAATACTTCTCCTAACGGTGCATGAATTAATAAATTTGCCCTTCCATCGAAAGGTGTCACCGATTTATTAATCAACACTAATTTTCTTCCACGGTAATAGTTGATAAGCCCTGCCGCCGGATACACGCCAAGGGAAGTTCCTCCTACAATCAGAACGTCCGCCTCACTGATTAAATCGACTGCCCTTTCAATGTCATCATCTTTCAGAGACTCTTCATAAAGAACAACATCCGGCTTAATTCTGCCACCACACTCGCAGACAGGAACCAGACTTTTCGACTCCGTCACCGCCTCGAGGCCATAAAACTTCCCGCATCGCTCACAGTAATTCCGAAGAACGGAACCATGAAGCTCGACAACGCAACTGCTTCCGGCCATCTGATGCAATCCGTCAATATTCTGCGTCACAATGCCTTTCAGCTTTCCTGCTGCCTCAAGCTCAGCAAGTTTTAAATGCGTCACAGAAGGTCTGGCATCCGGGTAAATCATTCTGTCCCTGTAAAACCTAAAAAATTCCTCCGGCATCCGCACATAAAACGTATGGCTAATGATAGCTTCCGGAGGATATTGGTATTTCTGATTATAAAGTCCATCAGGGCTTCTGAAATCAGGAATACCACTTTCCGTAGAGACTCCGGCACCACCGAAAAATACGATGTTATCGGACTCCTCTACCAAATTTTTAAATTCTGTAATTTTTCTTTGCGTGTCTTCCTCATTCATAAAGAACTACTCCCAGAACATAACATCCATTTCGATCAAGCTCGGCAACACGATCCTTTGCCTTGTTCACAGTGTACTCGCTCTCGCTCATACAAAGAATTGCGGCATCACAGCATCTTGCCGTACGGCCCTCTTCATCTGAAGTAACTAACACATAGCTGTACTCCGAACCCAGTGCATCCATTGCAGAAGCAAAGCTGTCTCTCATAGAATCAGTCCAGTCCACCTCTTCATCACCAGTAAAGAGAAGATCCATTAACGGATAGCTCGTAACCGCAATATTCTTATTAACCGCTTCCCCGTTCTTTAAGGAATCTCTCCAGCCAAGAAGATGCTTTCCAAGCTTATACTTGCCCATAAATGCTTCGCTTGTGAAATCACCGTCCACCAGAATCACCTTTCCGGTACGCTCGGAAAGAGATGCTGCAATCTTAATTGCATTGGTTCCCGCACCAACAAGACCGATGGAATGAACCTTTAAATCAATAATATTCAGAATGCGATCAGTCAGAGCATGGTAGTCTTCTTCCTGATTCTTTGACATATCAATCAGCTTATCAATCTTAACACTAAACATGTACCCACCTCACTTTCTGATTCTTCCGATTACCTCGGAGCTTGAAGAAGATGGCTCTTCAAGAGTATCCATCTCAAAACCATCATCTGCAAGATTCATATCAGGAAGCACGTCCTCCGGAACAGCATCAGAGAAACCTGCTGTCTCAGCAGCGTAATTGCCTAATGCAGAAGTTGCTGCCTGTACGCTCTTTCCGAAGTTGCTTGTATAATCCATCTCATCCACTTCATCTGCAGGGTCTGTAACCGCATCTTTCTCATCAGGAAGACTTGCAAAGCCATTCACTGCTGTGCCTGCAGCCTCATCTTCGATATCGCCCGCAAACGCTCCGCCCGTGGCAAATGCATTGTCCATTGTCTCACCGTAAACCGCTGCCGCCGTCTGTGCTGATTCCATTTCAAACTTCGACTTCATTTCATCCGTTGCAAGAGAAGCTGCAAGTGCTGCCTCTGCCGCCTTAGCTGCAGCTTCCGCCTCACGCTCTTCTTCATCTTCCTGGGAAATTGTCTTGGCAACCTGCGAAACCGTCTCGTCTGCATCAGGAAGTGCGGATGTTGCGAATGCATCACCAGGAATCTCAGCTGCTGCAGATTCAGAATGCTCCGGTGCAGTACCCTCTTCTGCCTGTGAACGCTCTGTATCCCTCTCAGCTTCAGGTGTTTCCTGCTCTCCTGAAAGTTCATCATCTAATGCGTCCATGTAAGCGTCCTCATCAGCCGCTTTCTTTCTGTGTGCCTTCATGTACTGAACCAGTTCATCCTCTTCCGGTGACTTCTCCTTAACCGGAGTTTCTTCCGTAAGATCGGAAGTAGAATCATCTGCTGCATTTTTAAGATCATCTGCTGTAATGCCTTCCATCTTCTCAAGACGCTCAAGTCTTGGAATCAGCTTGGCAACCGCTCTGTCAGCATCTTCTTCCGGCTTGAATGCGGCCTTCAGTAAAGAAACAACCACAACAATAATCGCAGTCAGCACAGCTGCTACAATAGAGAAACGGATTGCATTGATGCGAAGGTTTGGACGAACAGACTGTCCGGTTGAATCACCTTCGGAAAGAATCTGAATGGAACCAACCTTAACAATCGATGTTGTCTTAATTGCAGTCATTGCAACGGCATCGACATAACTCTTTGCTGTATTCTGATCCGGATATGTACAGATCAGCTCAATTACATTGCTGTTTGGAGGCGTATTAACAGAAATATATTTAGAAATATCTTCCTGTGTTCCAAGTGTCTTCTGTACATCCTGGATTACAACCGGACTCGCAAAAATAATTGCAAAGTCATCTACAAGACCTCCGTCATTTGCACGAAGCTTTGATTCAGAATCACCGGTGTCAACGTATAACTTTGCCGTTGAAGTATATACCGGTCTTTCTGCAACCATCGTATAAACACAGCCTAATACACCGCCTAAGATGCAGGCGATGATAACGATGAGCACTGCTCTGGCTACCTTCTTCATAATGCCCTCCACCAATAATCGATTACTTATATAACTTTTCAGGATAGATTCCATCCTCAATCAGCTTTCTGATTGAATCTACAACTACCGGCTTATCTTCCTTATATGTTACGCCAAACCACTTGTCTGTTGTCTCAAGAACCTTAACATCAGCTTCTCCGGACTGAATCAGCTGATCAACTACTTCAGGAAGGAGATACTCAGACTTTAATTCCGTACCATGCTCCTTTAAGAACTCGGTGAATCCACCCTCAAGTACCTCTAAGAAGTCAGGAGTGAAGCCCCACATGTTCATGGATACATGAGCTGAGGGATCAATTGAAACCTTGCTTCCGTCAGCAGCATCAGCCTCAGCGCCATCTGCTGTCTTTACAATACCGCCTGTTTCTGTAACACCTGTCAGGTTCCCATTGGCATCTACCTTGCAAACGCCACGTGTTACTGCGCCATTGTCACTTAAAGTGTTGCCTAAGATAAATCCTGCCATGCAGAACTGATACTTCTTATCATGAGGATGATCCTCAACAAGATAATCATGAATAATCCGGAATGCCTTCTTGCCATAGTAATCATCAGCATTGATTACAAGGAATGGATCCTTAACCACATCCTTGACAGCAAGGATTGCCTGGCCTGTTCCCCAAGGCTTATTTCTGCCTTCCGGTACGGAGAATTCTGCAGGAATTGCATCCATTTCCTGGAATGCATACTCTACAGGAATCACCTTGGAAATACGGTCACCGATTACTTCCCTGAATGTTTCAAATAAATCTTTTCTAGTTACAAAAACAACCTTGTTAAATCCGGCCTGAATCGCATCATAAATAGAATAATCCATGATAATTTCGCCGTTAGGGCCCATAGGCTCCAGCTGCTTGATTCCGCCTCCAAATCTGCTTCCCATTCCAGCAGCCATAATTACAAGTGTAGTATTTTTCATAGTTTACTTCCTTTCGTACATGCGGCAGATTGAATCTTAAGAATTCAGTGTACTAGCCTGTTTGAGGGCTCGAGCACGCACAAAGCCGCCATTTAAATAAGTATAGCACAACCCCTGTGGCCAAACAAGAAAAACGGGTGCTCTCATTCCAAATGAGAATCACCCGTTTTAAGGTTTATTTATCGTTTACAGTAGAGGCAATCACAGTCATCTTTCCTGTCATCTTAACATCGCCAAATCCGCATGGAAGAATCAGATGATCTCCCTTTTTCACAGTTTCACCGTTACAGGTTCCCTCCCCCTCAATCACACTGAGGTTCAGGAATGGATGAGTCTGCTTAAATGCAATCTCTCCATCAAGCGTCAGCTTGAAAATACGGTAATACTTGCAGGCAATCAGCTCATTCCACTGATTCTTTGGCAGATCCTGCGTATGAAGCTTACTGTCTTCAACAGACTTAGCAGGTACCTGAATCACATCGATGCTCTGCTCAACATGAAGCTGACGAAGCTTTCCATCTACAAGACGGTCATAATCATAGACACGGTATGTAATATCACTGTTCTGCTGCGTCTCAAGAAGGAGGCAGCCGGAAGTAATTGCATGAACCGTACCCGGATCAATCTGAATCAGGTCACCCTTTTTAATCGGAATTCTTCTGATAAACTGATCCCACTTCTTATTGTGAATCATATCAGCGAGTTCTTCGCGTGTTGTCGCATTGTGACCAACAACCAGCTCGGCATCCTCAGGGCAGTCAATAATATACCAGCACTCCATCTTACCCAGAGAGCCATCCTCATGTTCAGCTGCGTATGCGTCATCCGGATGCACCTGAATACTTAAATCCGCCTTTGCATCAATAATCTTTATTAATAACGGAAAGACTTCTCCGGAGAGATTTCCGAATAAATCTCTTCTCTTCTCCCAGAGAGAGCGTAAAGTCTCGCCCTTAAACTCTTCTGTCTCAATTGTAGCGTCGCCATTCTTGTGAGCTGCAATACCCCAGCACTCACCTGTGGAGTCACCCGGAATCTCATATCCAAAATCAGAACCGAGGCGTGTTCCTCCCCATACCATCTGCTTAAAGACTGGATTACATCTGATAATCGGTTTCTTCTCACTCATTTTTATTTTCTCCTTGAAATCTAATATCAATGGACTTTAGCACTTTATAAGATTTCTGTCAATTCCAGGCAAAGCCCAGTAAAATCGGCCATCTCACGCGCAACAATCAGTCCCGCATACATCAGCACGTCACCGGAATACGTTCCCCACAACCGTTTACTGCCATTTGCCACGGAAACCTCGCGAACTTCGTACGTCGCTTCCTCTTTGAGCCCTTTAAGTTTCAGAATATGACTCTTCTCATTGGGCTGAGAAAGCACCTGCACCACAAACACCACCGCATGATTCTTCTCATTACTCACGACCATGTAACTGTCATACACGTTATTCTCGCGGTAGCTTGCCAGACGATAATACTCGCCGGTGCGAATCAGCTCGCTGAATTCCTTCATAAGCTTAACCTGAACCGGAATCTGCGCGCGGTCCTCGTCACTGATTTTCGTGATATCAAGCTCATACCCGAAGGTTCCTCCCATCGCTACGAGTCCTCTTGTGGCAAATGGTGTGACTCTTCCAACCGTATGATTTGGCACATCGGACACATGCGCACCGATTGTAGAAAGCGGATACAGAAGCTGCGTTCCTTCCTGAATAGCCAGTCGTTCCACAGCGTCCGTGTCATCAGAGCACCAGAACTGCGGGCTGTAATATAACATGCCGGGATCAAATCTTCCTCCACCCGCCGTACAGTTTTCAAGTAAAAGCTGTGGGAAGTCTTTCAGTAATCTCTCCTGCATCGCATAAACTGCTAAAATGTGCCGGTGAAGAACCTCTCCCTGTCTGTCAGGAGGAAGAAAGAGACTGTGTCCCTCCGTAATCGGACGGTTCATATCCCACTTCACATATTCCACATTGGCCGACTCAAGTACCGCCTTCAGACGGCTGTAGACGTACTCTGTCACTTCCGGGTTACAGAAATCAGCAGTATATTCATGGCGGACCATGACCGGTGTACTTTCCGGATACTGATATACCCAGTCCGGATGGGCACGGTAGACATCCGAATCCGGAGAGATATTTTCCGGTTCAAACCAGATGCCAAACTTCAGACCAGCCTTATTCACGGCATCGACCAGTGGTTTCAATCCACCTGTAAGTTTCGCTTCATTCACATACCAGTCACCAAGAGACGAATCATCACCATTTCTATGACCAAACCAGCCATCATCCATGACCAGCATCTCAATGCCGGACTTTGCGGCCTCTTCTGCAATGGCCTGAAGCTTCTCACTGTCAAAATCAAAATATGTCGCTTCCCAGTTATTAATGAGAATCGGACGTCTCCTATCCTTATAGAATCCACGAATCAGATGATTCCGATAAAGCGTATGCAGACTTCTGGTCATCTCAGATAAACCCGAAGCAGAATAGGTCATCACCACCTCCGGCGTCTGAAATGATTCGCCGGAAGAAAGCTTCCAGCGGAAATGCTCCGGATGAATGCCCATCACCATTCTCACCTGGGAGAACTGATTCTTAATAGCCTTTGCCAGAAAGTTGCCCGAATAAACGAAGTGCATCGCATACACTTCGCCGGAATCACAGGTAGTTCCGCGACTCAAAAGCGCCATAAACGGATTCTCCTGATGTCCGGACACGCCCCGGTATGATTCCCTGGAAAATGCTCCAAATCCCAGTTCCACCCGTTCCATGTGGCGTTCTCTTGCCCATGCTCCGTGCAGGGTCAGAACTTCAAATCGCTCTTCCGGATTCGCATTCAGCGTCATGCAGGCAGAGAGTGCCTTATTCAAATAAATAACGCCCTCACCTTCATTTACAATTTTCACCGATTTCGTGATTACATCGGTATCGGCAAATGCAGAGTATAAAAGCTCCACACGAATTTTCTCGTTCACGTCTCGAAGCACGATTTTTAGGGACTGCACACTCGACTCATCACCGAATGTATGCGGCAGTCCCTCAAGGTCTGGCTTGCCGTTAAGTATTTCAAAAGAGTCAAAGGTTGGTTTTACCAGAATTTCACTGGTTCCATGCCCGTTTTCATGAATTGCTGGGCGGGAGACAGACAGACAAGTCTCATTAAAATTACCATTGTTTGAGGCCGGATACTCATAGGCGAAAACGTCCTCAAACTTTCCCTCTTCTCTTGCAGCGCTTTCCGGCGTTCCAGGATATTCCTCCGTATGCCACAGATCTGCGAAATTCATAGATCTGACGCGCCTTCCATAATACAGCTGTCCAAGATACTTTCCATCAGCGAGGCCAAGCACCAGGCTGGTTTTAGGCGTATCAAGCTTAAACAGTTTCTTTTCCTGATTTACTGTAATCTTCATCCCGGTATTTCTCCCTGATTTGTAAGATTTCGTTTTGCGTTTCGGCAAATGTATCAAATACATCCGGGTCAAAGTGGGTTCCACGTTCCGCCTTCATTATACGGATGATATCCTCTACCTTAAATTCCTTTTTATATACACGCTCAGAAGACAATGCATCAAATACGTCGCAAACCGCAATAATCCTTGCGGCAAGAGGGATTTCATCTCCCTTTTTCTTAAATGGATATCCGCTTCCGTCCCACCATTCATGATGATACAACGTCAAATCCCTTGCAATGTCAAAGTATGGCATAGCTCCGATTCTCTCCTCGATCTGATCAATAATCTCGCCGCCAAAAATCGGATGCATTTTCATAATCTCATATTCTTCTCTGTTAAGCGGCCCCTTCTTATTCAGAATGGTATCAGAAATACGAATCTTTCCGATGTCATGCAGCGGCGCAGAAATTCGAAGTTGCTGAATATACTCATCCGTCAGAATTTCAGGATACAGATTCCTAGCCTTCATCGCCTTCGCCACAACCTCTACATAACCCGAGGTTCGCATGACATGCTCACCCGTATTCAGGTCACGGTTTTCGATAATGTCCGCAAGCGTCGCAATGATATTCGTCTGCATCTTAGTAATTGTCTCTTTTTCGGCCTGTTCCCTCTGCATGGAATCCATCAGCTCCTGAATCAGCGACTGGAACGTCTGCCCAAGCTCCTCAATCTCATCACCGGTATGCACATCCATACCACGGAGTGCCGCAAGCGTATTCTCCCTGATATTGGCATCTTCTTTCATTGCAGAATCCATGATGCGCGTCATTCTTGTTATATTAAATACGATATTATAATCATAATAATACAGAATAAAAAAAGCCAGTAGAATCTCAACCCCAACAACCACACAGAATACGCGTGCCGCAAATACCATCTGCTGTTGTCTCATCACGCTGATATATTCATCTGTCAACAGACTCACCGGAATCATTCCATCAAGTTCCCTTAAAGAATGTGCAAACTCCATAAAGGTATAAATGAGCGTAGCAAATGCAATGACGCAGCTTGTCACAAATGTTATCAGCGTAACCTTATGTCTTATAATCGATGTGTGGCGTAATTTCACGTTCAGATTTCGATTGGATTCCTTCATAATCCGCTCAGGTATCGCCTTTAAAATAAAATAGGCAACCAGCAGTACAATCAGTTTTTCAACTGCTTCAATTGCAACATTCACAGGATACCCCCAAAGATAAGGCGAACCTCCAAATGCATTTGTAACAAAGGAAACAGCCGGGTAATTCGCCTGTGTCTGTATTTCGAAATTGTTCAGATATTTGGTCAGAAATTCTCCTCCGATTCCATGAATCAGAAACATCGTCGGCCAGACTGTTAACAGCATCTTCTTTATGGAACCGAAATACCCTTTCTCATAAAAATAAGAAACCAGATATCCGGTGATAATGCTGAGAATTGCATAGTAAAAATGCGTAATATCCCCTATTGACATAAATACGTCATAGATATATCCTGCCGTAATTCCCGCAAGCGGCCCTAAAAGGCAGCTTAATAACACGGTTCCGACTGAATCGCATCGAAAATTTTCATATACGCTGCTGGCAACCGTTCCGCCTGCAACATTAAGAAGCATCGCCAGAATAAAGAGTAATACTGCATGTACTCCTTTCCAGAAACGCTGGTTGTTCGTAATCGTAATATGGGTAAATCCCAGGTCCATCCTCATGACCTCCAGCAATAATTTCCCTCATCGCCTTGTATTCCCAACAGTTTAAAGTATAGCACAATGAAGCCGCATGCACACCCGTACACCTCAAAGTCCGCTAGTATACTGATTTCTCATGTTCTGTCTATTAAAAAAAAAAGAACTCAGAGAACAATCTCTGAGTTCTTAATAGAGGCGACAGGCGGATTCGGACCGCCGATCAGGGTGTTGCAGACCCACGCCTTACCACTTGGCTATGTCGCCGTATATACAAAAAGCTCCCCGAGTAGGGCTCGAACCTACAACAACTCGGTTAACAGCCGAGTGCTCTACCATTGAGCTATCGAGGAATACACATTCAATAGATTTGCTGTT
>CACZJL010000022.1 GCA_902781505.1 uncultured Lachnospiraceae bacterium
ATCCTCCCTTGTTTTGTTTTTTCGCAAAAATAACTTTATCACAAAGAAGGATGTTCTTTTTTATTAATTCAATTTTCCGAGTGAAATTTTACTCTAGCTCTTGTAACTTCCGAAAAATGGACGAAAAACAATTGACAGTATTTAATTCATAAGATAAAATACTAAAAGTATGTTTGAGACAGATACGTCCGTGTCCGGATTTTGCCTCATATACATTAACCCAATTATAATTATTAAATACTATTTTGGAGGTGTACATCTTGGCTAATATCAAGTCCGCAAAGAAGAGAGTTATTACAAGCCGTATCAGAGCTGAGCGTAATAAGTCCATCAGAACAAACGTTAAGACAGTAATTAAGAAGGTAGAAGCTGCTGTAGTTGCAAACGATAAGGCTGCTGCTTCTGAAGCTCTTACAGTTGCAATCGCAACAATCGAAAAGGCTTCCCGCAAGGGCATTCTTCATAAGAACAATGCCGCAAGAAAGGTTTCCCGCCTTACAAAGCTTGTAAACACACTTGCATAATTCCTTAATAAAAAGATAAATCAACTCAGGTATTTACGTCACCCACGAATACCTGAGTTTTTTTATGCTTATGCCAGGGAGCGCTCTCACACTCCCTTTCTTTTTATTTCTTTATCTTAGCTATCGATTGCCTGCACGATGGCAAGCTCGACGGCGAGCTGCGCATCCATCCAACCGGTCTTAATATCGGTTTCTGTCTGCACAAGCATGCGAACAATCCGCTTTAAAGAATCCGTGGAAAATGCCTTTGCCTGGCTGAGGTATTTGCCGACTACAAATGGTGCAACTCCAATTGCCTTAGCGATATCTCCATTCTTCATACGATTGGCAGCTCCGTTGCTTGCAAGTAAGATGCCGTTAAACTGGCGGTTCAGAAGAACGAGTATCCGCATCGGCGGCTCTCTTTGAAGAATCATGTCATAATACAAATCGAGCGCCTTTTTCTTGTTTTTCTCAGCAATTGCCGTAATTAAATCAAAGATGACACTTAAAGCGACCTCCGATGAAATCGCAAGAACATCATCGTTTGTAATGACGTCTGCCTCTCCGACATAGGCAAAGAGCTTATCTAGTTCATTTCTGATGAGCTCCATGGAGGTTCCAAGACGGTCAACCAGCGTAACACAGGCATCTCTTTGGATGTTCTTTCCCGCCTGTTTTGCAATTGACGCAATCCACATATACAGCGTTCTCTCATCGGTCTCTGCCATTTCGGTTGCATAACCTGTAGCAGTCACTGCCTTGTAAACCTTGTTTCTCTTATCAATCCCGGCTTCAACAAAGACCATGTACAGATAATCCGGAAGATTCTTAATAAAATCTGCCATCTCATCCTGCGTTGTCTTAAAGAAATCACTGTTTTCAACGATAATAAGACGACGCTCTGCAAAAAACGGCATGGTATTGCCGATACTGATAATCTCACTCGGAACACAATGCTCTCCCTCAAAATAGGAGTAATTCATCGTGTCATCACCAATAATGGCCGTTTTCAGTCGGTCTCTGAATTGCTTTTTTAAATAATCTTCTTCACCGTACATCAGATACACGTGCGAAAATTCCTGATTTTTAATATTTTCATTAATCGTTTTCATGCACCAATTATACCATAAAGTTTCAGGTGAGCGAAGTTTAAATCCTACGCGTCGCTAAGCCAGGTCTGACAGCGGATTACGCCTCCCTCCCAGGTCACTTTAATCTCACCTGCTTCCTTTGTCACAGCCCAGCGGCTTCCATAATCTGTCAGGCGATTACACACTTCCTTCGAGGGGTGATGATACCTGTTATTCACACCGGCTGAAATGAGCGAGAGTTTCGGATGAATTGCCTTTAAAAATGAGTCTGACGTAGATGACTTACTCCCGTGATGGGCCACTTTCAGTACATCTATCTCTTCGAGGCTGCCGCGCAGGCACATTTGTTCTTCCGCCGTTTCATCCGCATCCCCCGTAAATATCGCCTTAAATTCTGAATCGAAGTCGGTAAATTCATAGACCCCGGAACCTGTATTACTCTCCTGATACGTGACCCCCACTTCAGGCCACAGACATGTAATCTTTATAGACTCGCCCTGGATTTCATCCCCCCGGCACATCATGCGGCTTGGGATGTTCAGAGAGGATATCAGCTGTGTCATGGAATCATCTGAAACCAGGATTTCATCTACCTTGATTTCACCGGATTCCACGAGATCGCGAATTCCGTTTATGTGATCTTCATCCGAATGACTGACTATGATGGCATCCAATTCACCAATTCCCTCGGCTTTTAAATATGGAATCACGCGGTATTTCGCAATTCCCTTAACGTTTGACGACCCGCAGTCAAACAGGTAATTTTTCGTTTCATGCTCCTGTGCTATGTGAAGCAGAACACAGTCACCCTGCCCGATGTCAATCATTGTGATGAAGCTCTTACTTTCCGGCGTTTTTAGAAGCACGAGTACACTGAACAGAATTACAGTGCCCGTCACAAAAAGCCGCCCGATTCTCACATATTCACTTTTACTGCCCGAGGAATCAATTTGAAATGTCATCCTGTGTTTGCTAAGCCAGAAAAACAGTAACAGAAATATCAGGTAATAAGCGACAATTTGCCAGTCCTGCGGCTTTCCTGTAATAATTCCTCCTCTTCCATTGCCCTTAAAAGTTTCACAGGACGCATTGAATAAGTCAATCACCCTGATGCCCGCCATTGACAGAAACGTTCCAACCGGAACACAAAAGCAGCCTGCAATCGCTGTCAACGTGATTGAAAGCAAACATAAAGGAAGCACCGGAATCAGAATGAGGTTTAAGAACGGGGCAAATATAGGGCATTGAAAGAAATACTGACAGGTTGCGGGGAGCATGGCCAAAAAGATGGAAATGCATGAGATGAACTGTCTTAACAGATGTTTGAGAAGTGGATGTTTTCTGAAGTAATCAGCTGAAAGAAATCCTGAAAGAAATGGATTAAACAGATATATTCCAAGTATTGCGCTCAAGGTCAGAACAAAGGCCATATTCTGAAACAGGAACGGCGTCTTAAAGATGCACAGAAGAAACGCAACTGACATGCTGGTCAGGCCATCAACACTACGTCCCTTGTATTCTGCAAGCATGGAAAGTAAAAACATGATTCCGGCGCGAACACCTGAAACAGACATTCCTGTAAGAATGCAGTATCCGATTACAATTGCTCCTGCTGATACCGTTGCCTGCGCATACGTCCTGTGTAGCCTTCTTAATACTTTAAACACGGCAATTCCAAAGAACGATATATGAAGACCGCTGATAGCAAGAATATGAGCGATTCCGAGGCTTTGCCACAGACTCCTGACTTCAGAATCCAGCTCACTCTTATTCCCAAGGAGAATCGAGCTGAAGATTCCGGTGTAGGGAGGTTTCGTGCATCGATTCAGACTCTCCTGCGCCTGCTGCCGGATTCCTTCGATTAGCTGCAGGATTTTTGTCGTCTCACGCACTCTTGTAAGTCCCGTCACATCTTTAATTCCATATGCAATTCCACCTGCGTTCTGAAACCTCGCTTCATCAAAATTCCCGAAATTTCTTGCATGATCAAACTCTGTTAAAGTACCCTCACCGCTGATTTTTGTTCCGGTGAAAAAAACCTGATTGGCCTTCACTCGAATCCCCTCCACGATTACGCTTTGTGGCGCGACGTCCTCACCCGAACCTTCTGCGGCAAATGATATCTTAGCCGGGCACACGTAAATCCAGTTGAAATCTGCCTTTTCTTCTGAGCGCAGGACAACACCTTCAAAATGCACCTTCGTATTTATTTTATCGTCTATGGAATGAAAATTTGAAAAGTAATTTAAGAATACCGAAGTGGTCGTTAAGAAAATCCAGATAAAGCCTGAAATCAGTATGAAAAGCTTGCGAAATATGAAAAGCTTACGAAAAATGAAAAGTAATAAGGGAAGGAAAACCAGGAAAAGAAGCCCAGCCGACTGTCCCTTAAATGGCAGCTTCAAATGCCACGTAAATACGAAATTGTAAGAAAGAAGAAGCGAGGTCAAAGTTACCCCCGCAAGGAATACAAACGGTCGTTTCACATAATCGTCTCCCTTCAGCGAACACCGTGCCGGACGGTGCGAAGTGCGAAAAATGCACGACGGCACACCGCGCCGGATGGCGCGGGCCGCATATTTACTGCACATATAAATAATTGAAGTTAAAGGTCTGATCAAGAGATGTAGACTCGTGGTAGATCTTTGTAGAGTCACCATTGACCATGATTCGAACCGCATCAATCTGATCCAGCTCGCACAGAGAGTTTACAATAGAATAAATCGGAATATCGCCAGTTACATTTACCAGATCCGTAAGAAATGCGGTGCTTAAATTCACATAGCAGACTCTGTCTTTAGTGGAGACAGATAATACCTGCATTGTATTTGGAAGTGTCGCATTCAGGCCACTTTCGGTAGGACCCGCAATCAGCTTGGAAACAATAATCTTCTCTAAGGACATGTTCTTGTTATACGCAACTACAGTGTGGGAACGAACAAGCTTGTCTCCTGCCGCATTGGCGAAGTACAGATCAATATCGCGCCATTCAACGGCGGTATCCTTGTCATTTGAGTCATCGACATACTGGCTGGACTTCATCCCGGTCAGCTTCGTACCGGACTCCAACACAAGCTCAGAACCTTCACAGAAGAAATTCACCTTATCAACCTTTGTAATCTGGCTGAGTGTCTTGATAACTGCAGTCCGATACAGAAGCTCTGTCAGATGATCCAGCTTCGTATAGGCATTATTAAAATTCACCGTACAGGTATTGTTATCAAAATCCACGGACAGAATTTCAAGCTCAGCCGGCTTAATCACAACATGCTCCTCATC
The DNA here is from genome assembly GCA_902781505.1 of uncultured Lachnospiraceae bacterium. Classification (GTDB taxonomy): domain Bacteria; phylum Bacillota; class Clostridia; order Lachnospirales; family Lachnospiraceae; genus UBA4285. Next base: position 4,877 of record CACZJL010000022.1, read on the forward strand.
CTTCGGGGACACATCCATCCGATTTAAAAGCTCCATAATCTGACCCTTATAATCATCAGAACTCGCTTTCATGTGATAATCAAGAGTGGTCAGCTTCGTGCCCGCTTTATTGGTGTAATAAACAGAGACCTTATCATTTTCCCCAAGACACCCGGTCAGAAACGAGCTTGAAAGCATCAGCACCAGGCACATTGCCAGTGCCGGAATCTGTAATCTTTTCTTAGTCACCATGTACCTCCTTTGCCGGATTCATAACCGTTTTCGCGTAGTTGAGCGGGATTCTCACGGTAAATGTCGTTCCGCCCTCGGTACCTGTTGTCTCATCTGCCTCCTCGGAATATACTTTGATACTTCCATGGTGCTGTAAAACGATACCCTTTACAATAGACAGACCGAGACCTGTGCCGCCGGTTTCGCGGGAACGTGCCTTATCTACGCGGTAGAAGCGGTCAAAGATGCGGTTCTGGCTCTCTTCCGGAATACCAATACCATTATCTTCTACTGTAATAAACATGTACTGGTAATCGGCATTTAAGGTGATATGCACCCATCCGTGCTCCTTACCATACTTAATCGCATTTTCAATCAGGTTCGTAATGACCTGAGTGAACTTAATCTCATCAATCTCAGCAACAACCGGACGATACGATTCAAACATCAGCTCGATGTTCTTCTTAGACGCAATTGGATTTAATCGGCGAACCGTATTCTGCATCAGATTATTGACATTAACTGACGTAATATTAAGCTTTGCAACACTCTTATCCATTCTGACAAGTGCTAACAGATCTTCAATCAGCTGGTTTTCACGGTCAATTTCCTTAGCAATATCCTGCATGAATTCCTGATACAGCTCGACCGGAACATCCTGCTGACCATTTAAGGAATCCGCAAGAACCTTCATCGAAGTCATCGGCGTCTTCAGTTCATGAGAAACGTTCGATACAAACTCCTGTCTCGATTCATCGGTCTTATTTGCATTATCTAATATTTCATTAAACGAAGTTGCAAGACGCGCGTATTCAGATGGCCAGACCTTCTTTAACCGCACATCGGTGTGTCCATCCGCCACTTCATCAAGTGTTGTCTGAAGATTGGTAAATTTCCTTGAAATCAGCCTTGTTATCACAAAGCAAAAAATCATGAGCATGATTGCCAGCATAATTACAACCAAATGCGTGCGGTCTGTCAGCTGACGGAGATTTGTGTTGACCTCGGTAATGTCAGAGCTCACAAGGAAGATTCCCTGCAGCTCTCCGTTCATGTTCATGACCGGAACCGCCGTTTCAATTACACCGGTAATATTTTCATCATTGGATACGGATTTAAGAGTTGTCATGGCCTCAATGGCACGTGGATTTACCAGAAAACGGCCCACTTCCTGCTCATACGAGTCGAAAATGACCTGATAATTTCTGTCCATGACACGGATTCGAAGCGCATTTAAGGACGCATACTTCGAGTACTGGGCAAAAACGCCATTTTCCTTGGCCTTGTCCATTGTAGGATACCCTGACATTTCGTCTTCAAGAACAACGGCACGAATCTGCAGATCATTAATCTCATTTCTCACCATCGTGTTGGAGAAATAATAGTAATCCGTGACAGCAAGGACAACCAGCGGCAGTATGCCGGTAAACAGCATAACTCCGATGATAAATATATTGATGCCACGGAAGAAGTTTTTAACTGATTGATTCGCCAGTTTCACCGGCTTCAGAAGATTTTTTAACTTAAAGGTTTTCATCGTTCAACCTGTCAATTCATTGTATTCACGCTATGCTTAAATCGGCCCCGCGTCATTTCTAACACTGTGTACAGACTTGCGACACTTACGCCTGGAAATAGTAGCCAACGCCCCACTTTGTGTGTACGTACTTTGGCGTACTTGGGCTCTCTTCAATCTTTTCGCGCAGACGACGAACATGAACATCAACCGTTCTTGCGTCACCCGGATAATCATGACCCCAGACCTGATTTAAAAGGTCATCTCTTGAATATACCTTGCCTGCATTTTTCGCAAGAAGCTCTAAAAGGTCAAACTCCTTCGCGGTCAGATTGATATCCTTTCCGTCGATTGTAAGGGAACGTGCATCATCATCAAGCACAAGTCCGCCTGCCACAATTTTAGAACCGCCTGCTGCAGATGCAGGGACATTGTGACGCTGACGTCTTAAAATCGCTTTAATTCTTGCCTTTACCTCAAGGATATTAAACGGCTTTGTGATATAATCATCTGCACCGTACTCAAGGCCCATGATTTTATCCATATCATCGCCCTTTGCCGTCAGCATAATAATCGGAACATCGGAAAATTCACGAATGTTCTGGCACACATCAAGTCCATTCATCTTCGGAAGCATCAAATCCAGAAGAACGACGTCAAAATCGGATTGTCTTGCATTTTCTAAAGCCTCTTCCCCATCAAATGCAGTCGTCACATCATAGCCGTCCTGCTCTAAACTGAACTTAAGTCCTTTAACAATCAGCTTTTCATCATCTACAACTAAAACTTTGCTCATAGCTTCCTCTTCCTTTAAGTCTAAACCTTGATGCGGGGTTTGATTTTTAAGTAAGCACCGTCCTTGATTCCAGGCACCTTTTTAATGTCTTCTATCGTGGCAAATGCTCCGTGTTCCTTTCGGTATTGTATAATGTCCTGTGCCCTTGTCTCGCCAATGCCGGGAAGTTCCATCAACTCACTCTTTGTAGCAGTATTGATATTAATTCGTTGCTGCAACATCGCGCTTCCTGCATCACTCGTGGCTTCGTCATCGCCGCCTGCAGCATTCAAGCCATCCATCCCGCCATCACCGTCTGATGCGTTCTCCGTGCCCCTTAACACATAGATTTTCTGACCGTCTGACAGGAAATCCGCGAGATTCAGACCATTTAAATCAGCCTCATCCGTCGCTCCTCCGGCTGCATCAATTGCGTCCTTCACGCGCTGTCCCTGCTGCATTTCATAAATATCAGGTTTATAAACCTCGCCACAGACATAGACAACTATTTTCATTGTCCGTGAGTCCGTATTTGTACCGGTGCAATCGGCTTCTGCGTTATGCATGTCCGCATCGTTTTCTTTGCCCGCAGGCGAAGCACCGTTTGCTTTAATCTCTGCCACGCCATTTGCCGGAAGGATTTCTGTGCCGGATTTACTTTCAGAACCGGTAAAAGGCCGGGTCAGGCCAAGAATGCCGGTTACGACTATTGCAAAAATCAGGAAACTGACTTTAATTACAAAGGAATGCTTCCTGATTCCTTTTAAAATTTTCTCTGAATATTGCATTAAAATCACCTCAAATCGGACGTTCACAGGCTACCGATTTAAGGAACTCCATACATATTAAATTTTAAACGACTTTTCCTTTAAAAACAAGTGAACATTTACGTTTCCGCCTATTTATTGTAAAATACGAGTATATATTCACAATATGGGAGGGAACCGTGAGTAACACATCCAGTAAAACACGTAAACCATTTTCGGTCCCGGCAGGTAAGATGACCTTTCTTGTTGCATTTCTGCTGCCCGTGATTGTTTACGGGGCCATTTTCATTGGCCGTTCAATTTATCCAGGCGGAACAAGCTATTATCTGTATTCCGACATGTATCATCAATATGCGCCATTCTTAGCAGAATTCCGATACAAAATTCTACACCATGAGTCTTTGAATTATTCATGGAATATCGGCATGGGTACAAACTTTGCCTCGCTTTACGCATACTACTGCGCAAGTCCTCTGAACTGGCTTTGTATTCTTGTACCACAAAGCTATCTTGTAGACTTCATGGATTTCATGATTATCTTTAAGGCCGGGCTTGCGTCCTTATCATTTACCTGGTACGCATCCAAACACACAAAGTCTGACAAGATGACGCTTGCCCTGTTCGGATTTTTCTACGCAACCAGCGGCTACTGGGCAGCCTATTGCTGGAATGTGATGTGGCTGGACTGTATTGTGCTTCTGCCTCTGATCATTCTTGGTATCGAAGTGCTTGTAAATGAGAACAAATGCCTGCTCTACACAGTGAGTCTGGGGCTTTGCGTCGTGACTAACTACTATATTTCCATCATGGTTATTTTAACCGTAATCATCTACTTCTTTGCAAGTCTGGTTATGTATGATGGGCCTAAGCGTTTTGGACTTTACGTGAAGAAATGCCTTCACATTGCTTTTTATTCCATGCTTTCTGCCGGAATCGGAGCAGTGATTTTGCTTCCTGAGCTTTATACTTACAGCCTCAGTGCCTCAAGCAGCTCGACATTTCCAAAGTTTATGGAGAATTACTTCTCCTTCTTCTTAATGATCAGCCGTCAGATGATTGACGTGCCGGTTACTTTTGGAGAGAAATTCCCGAACGTCTATTGTGGCGTTGCCGTATTCCTGCTCCTTCCGCTCTATATTTGTGCAAAGAACATTAAGGCGAAAGAGAAAATCGTACGATGTCTGATTCTTCTTATTTTTCTCTTCTCCTTTAACTTAAACACATTTGATTACATCTGGCACGGAATGCATTTTCCAAATTCCCTAAGCTGCAGACAGTCCTTCATTTATATTTTCTTTATGCTTGTGATGAGCTGTGATGCTGCCGTAAGAATCAGGGAATACTCCGGAAGTGAGCTGAAGGTCGCATCCGGTATTGCCATTGCCGTTTTATTTGCCATTGAAGAGATTTATTCAAGAGCAACAAGCTCATACGAAGGAACGTATCAATACAGCTTTAAGATCATTTATCTGACACTGATTTTTGTTGTAATTTACGCTATTCTTTTATATGTCTGGAACAAAAACAGGGGTCCATGGGCTGCTCCACTGATGTTCCTGACTGCGATGATTGTAATTATTGAGTCTGCTGTGAATCTTGATTACACCGGTCTTTCTAAGACAGACCGCAAGAGTTTCCTGCTTGATAACAAGGCGGTAGAAGCTGTGATGAAGGATGTTCGCCGCGAGGATTCCTCTCTTTTCAGAGTTGATAAGTATACCGGTCAGATTACGAAAAATGACGGTGCCTGGGATCACTACCCATCCATTTCCGTCTTCTCTTCCACTGCAAATGCCGGTATTACGGAGCTTTTTGGAGCTCTTGGCTTGGAAAATTCGATGAATGACTATAATTACAATGGCTCTACTCTCCTGACAAATTCGATTTTCAGTGTAAAGTATATTATTACAAACAAGCTGATTAAGGAATCCGGGTTTGTTACATATCAGACCGGACACGATGGTGAATTTGTCTATAAGAACAACTATACGCTACCGATTGGATTTATGGTTCCGTCTGATTCTGAAACCAAATGGCACACAGATGGCACAGTGTCTCCATTTGAATCGCAGAACACACTGGCCAAGGCATTTGCCGGGGTCGAAGGATTATTCACAGAAGAAGTATCTTATTCCGGAAACTCTGATTACCGCATCATTCCGCAGACAAGCGGTCACTACTATGCGGTCATCAAGAATAAGAACGTCGAATCTGCTACGGTTATCATCAATGATGTGCAGTCTTATCAGTTTACTGATATTTCGATGGGCAATCGAGTTTTAGATTGCGGCTACGCTACACCGAATGACAACATCGAGGTGTCAGCTGATAACACGATGTCAATTTCTTTTGTTCGTATGGACATGGAGAAGTTTAAGCAGTTCTATGAGAAGATGAATGAGCATTCGCTGAATGTCACAAGACACGCAACTACGAAGATTGAGGGTACGATTAATGTTTCACAGCGTGGCATTTTCTTCACTTCCATTCCATTTGATAAGGGCTGGACTCTGAAGGTAGATGGCAGGAAGGTAGATATTACTGCCTACAAGGATGCCTTCATTTCTGCGGAACTGACACCGGGCGAGCATAAGATTACGCTTACTTACTTCCCTCGCGGACTTGCCCTCGGCATATTCCTTACTTTACTAAGTATCGCAATCTTGGTATTATGTACTTTAGCCAAGCGGCGCTTCAACGAAGGAAAGTGGAAGTTTTATGCAGCACCACTTCTCTTACAGCGCTTTGCCTCATACTCTGATGAGCGTATCAGACAGGCAGCAGGCAACAAACGAAACACCACCGTTATTCACACGGAGGAAATAAACCGCGAGGCTTCGCGCTAAAGCGGCCCAGAAAGGAACTAACATTATGAAACTTTGGGGTGGACGATTCACTAAGGAAACAAACGCACTGGTTAACGAGTTTAATGCTTCTATTTCTTTTGATCAGCGCTTCTACAAGCAGGACATCGAGGGAAGTATCGCTCATGCTACCATGCTTGGAATTCAAGGGATTATTACAGAAGACGAATCAAAGAAGATCGTTGCCGGTCTTGAGAGTATCTTAAAGGATATCGAATCCGGTGCTCTTACAATTACTGATGAATACGAAGATATCCATACATTTATGGAGGCTACTTTAATCGAGCGTATCGGCGATGCCGGCAAGCGTCTTCACACAGGCCGTTCAAGAAACGACCAGGTTGCTCTCGACATGAGACTCTACACAAGAGATCAGGTAAAGGCAACTTCTGTTGAGCTTCTTGACCTGATGCGTGTGATTCTTCGCATTATGAAGGAGAACACAGAGACTTTCATGCCTGGCTTTACACATCTTCAGAAGGCTCAGCCTGTAACGGTTGCTCATCATTTCGGAGCATACTTTGAGATGTTTAAGCGCGACAGAAGCCGCTTAAAGGATATCTTTAAGAGAATGAACTACTGCCCTCTCGGTGCAGGTGCCTTAGCCGGTACAACATATCCGTTAGACCGCGATTTAGTTGCCAAGCTTCTTGATTTTGATGGCCCAACTTTAAACTCCATGGATTCTGTATCTGACAGAGATTACGTAATCGAATTCTTAGATGCTTTATCCATCATTATGATGCACCTTTCCAGATTCTCTGAAGAAATCTGCATCTGGAACTCTAACGAGTACAAGTTCATCGAGCTTGATGATGCATTTTCCACCGGTTCTTCCATCATGCCTCAGAAGAAGAACCCTGATATCGCTGAATTAGTTCGTGGTAAGACAGGCCGTGTCTACGGCGCCCTGATGTCCCTTCTTACAACAATGAAGGGCCTTCCGCTTGCTTATAACAAGGATATGCAGGAAGATAAGGAACTTGCCTTCGACGCCATGGATACAACACTTGGCTGCATCAAGCTCTTTAAGGGCATGATTGATACCATGTCCTTCAATAAGAAGCGCATGGAAGATTCCGCTAAGCACGGCTTCACAAATGCTACCGATGCTGCTGACTATCTTGTCAAGAAAGGCGTTCCATTCCGCGACGCTCACGGTATCGTCGGCCAGCTCGTTCTGATGTGCTTAGACCGAGGCATCGCTCTTGACGATTTGCCACTTGACGAATACAAGAAGATTTCTCCTGTATTCGATAATGATATCTATGAAGCAATCGACTTAAGAACCTGTGTTGACAAGCGTCTCACAATCGGTGCCCCAGGTCCTGAAATGATGAACAAGGTCATCGCAATCTACGAAGAGTACATCGACGACTAATCCCGATTTTTCGGCAAATGTAAAAAAAGCAGGAACTGCCTTTCTCGCAGTTCCTGCTTATTTTTTAGCAACTTTATACTTTTACAGCAGAGCCCTTGACTTTGCTTCCCTTTGTTGCACGATGCGCAACTCGAAGAGACTTCAGGTCGACAACACGTTTGCCGGAATCAATAGAAATCTGAATGTCATCGCCTTCCGTATAGAGGTAGACATCTGAAATCTTGTCTTCATCTGCTACTTTCATGCCACAGACACCAAGTGCATTTTTCTTCTTTAACGGAATTTCCTGCAATGGGAATTTCAGGAAATAGCCGCCTTCTGTCTGTGTGATAACACACTGCTCAGAATCTACAACATCTTCCTCAGAAATCGTACCATCTAAGTTAAACTTAGACAGAGACAGAATCCGCGCATCCGTTTCATAAATACCACAGATCAAATCGCCCTCAGAGAGCTTTGTTGCTGCAACGGTACGCTTCGAAACCTGGAATTCCGAGGCATCAACCAGCTTCATCATACCCTTTTCTGTAACGAATAACAGCTTCTGATCCTTTAATTTCGATAAAGGAGTCAGCATAATGATTGATTCCCCGGAGGAATCATAATTGCCGAGGTTATCGATTGGGGTACCTTTATCCTTAAACTTCGTGAACGGAATATCCTTAACCTTCACCTGATGGAGATTACCATTATCTGTGAAAATGCAGATTTTATCTGTATTCATAACAGAGAGCACATAACGGTTTGTCTCATGGATGGCATCCATATTTCTCTCATAAGCTGCCATGTCAATCGTCTTTGCATAGCCGAAGCGATCCATTAAGAACATCACTTCCTGCTCTTCGAATTCCTTTTCCCTGATAACCGCTGCCTTACCATTTTCAATGGTTGTGCGGCGAGGTCTCTGGTACTCGATTTTAATCTTTTCAAGATCGGCACGGATGACCTTGGCCATCTCCTTGTGATTACCTAAAATCTTTTCATACTTTGCAATCTTAGCAAGACACTCCTGATATTCCTTGTTTAACTGCTCGATTTCAAGACCAATCAGCTTGTACAGACGCATCTCAAGGATTGCTGTTGCCTGATTGGCAGTGAAATGAAGTTCGGAAGCGTCTTTCTTTGACTGCTCGGATTTGAACTTAATCCCTTCTGTTGTACCATCAATCAGGCAGGCCTTGGCCTGAGCCAGATTCTTGGAGCCACGAAGGATTTCAATAATCAGGTCGATGCAATCACAGGCGCGGATTAAACCTTCCTTGATTTCACGATTGGCAAGTTCCTTGTCTAAAAGCGATGTATACTTACGCTTGGCCATGTCAAAACGGAAATCACAATGATATTTGTAAATATCCTTTAAACTTAAAGTTTCGGGTTTACCATTAGCAATAGCAAGCATGTTCACGCCGAACGTATCTTCAAGTCTGGTCTTTTTGTAAAGCAGATTCTTAAGATAGTCCACATCTGCATTCTTCTTTAAAATCATGCAGATGCGAATGCCTTCCTTGCTGGATTCGTTTGTAATATCGACAATATCTGTAGCTTCCTTACTCTCAACCAGGCTTACGACGTCTGATATAAATTTTGAAATTCCAGCACCAATCATCGTATAAGGAATTTCCGTAACGACAAGTTTGTCACGATCGGACTTCGTCTTCGCCTGCTCAAACTCAAGGCGTCCACGAAGCTTAATCTTACCGACACCCTTCTCATAGATGGCGGGAAGTTCATCCTTATTGATGACAATACCGCCTGTTGGGAAGTCCGGGCCGATTACGTACTGCATCAGCTCTTCATTTGTGATTTCCTTACCGGCAATGTCTGCATCAAGATAAGCACAGTAGCCATTCATCACCTCGCCTAAGTTGTGAGGAGGAATGTTAGTAACCATACCTACAGCGATACCGTCAGCACCGTTAACCAAGAGATTTGGAACGCGAACCGGAAGCACGGCCGGTTCCTTCTCTGTTTCATCAAAGTTCGGTACGAAATCAACAACATTTTTATCTAAGTCCGCAAGATAGCACTCTTCCGTAAATTTCTTCAGACGGGCTTCCGTGTATCGCATCGCAGCGGCGCCATCGCCCTCGATGGAACCAAAGTTACCGTGGCCATCAACGAGTGCCATGCCCTTTTTAAAGTCCTGTGCTAAGACGACAAGTGTCTCGTAAATTGAGGAATCACCGTGTGGATGATATTTACCCATCGCATCACCAACGATACGAGCGGATTTTCTGTGTGGTTTATCACTGTCGAGTCCGAGCTGATCCATTGCGTAGAGCACGCGTCTCTGTACAGGCTTTAAGCCATCTCTTACATCAGGAACCGCACGGGACGTAATAACGCTCATGGAGTAGTCGATATAAGACTTCTGCATCAGTTCAGAATATTCTGTCTTTTCAATCTGTTCTGCCATTTATGTTCAACCTTCTTAATCAAGAATCAATTTCTGCTTCATGTGCATGACGGTAGATAAAGCTCTTACGAGCCGGTACGTCTGTTCCCATCAGCATTTCCGTAACTTCAGATGCCATGTGAGCATCTTCAATCTCAACCTGCTTTAAAATACGGGTTTCCGGATTTAATGTCGTCTCCCAGAGCTGATCCGGGTCCATTTCACCAAGACCCTTATAGCGTTGCAGGGTAAATGATCCTTCCGGATGAGCCTTTCTGTAACGCTCGAGTGCACGGTCATCGTACAGGTACTGCCCTGTTGTCTTACCTTTGCCACGCTTAGGAACCACCTTGTAAAGAGGTGGAGTTGCAAGATAAACGTGACCTTCCTGAATCAGCTGTGGCATGAAACGATAGAAGAACGTCAGGAGGAGCGTATCAATATGCGCACCATCGACGTCGGCATCGGTCATGATAATAATCTTGTTATATCGTAATTTATTGATATCGAAATCGTTTCCGTAACCTTCCATAAAGCCACAGCCAAACGAATCAATCATCGTCTGAATCTCGGCATTGGCAAGGACCTTATCAATGGAAGCCTTCTCAACATTCAGAATCTTACCGCGAATCGGCAGAATTGCCTGTGTTTTACGGTCTCTTGCAGTTTTCGCAGAACCGCCCGCGGAATCTCCCTCTACGATGAAGACTTCGCAGTTTTCGGCTTTTCTCGACTCACAGTTTGCCAGCTTTCCATTATTATCAATGGAAAATTTAGGCTTAGAGAGCATATTTGTCTTGGCCTTTTCCTCGTGCTGGCGGATTTTTGCTGACTTCTCAGCGCAGGCGATGACGTTCTTTAATGTTTCAAGATTCTTATCAAAGAACAGCTGAACCTCTTCACCTGTTACAGAAGCTACTGCAGAACCGGCATCCGGATTATCAAGCTTAGTCTTTGTCTGACCTTCAAAACGCGGCGCCGGATGCTTAACAGCAACAATCGCTGTCATACCGTTACGCACATCGGTTCCTGTGAAGTTTGAATCCTTATCCTTTAAGATTCCAAGTTCTCTCGCATACTGATTGATAATCGTCGTGAACTTAGACTTAAACGCGGTAACATGCGTACCGCCTTCCTGAGTGTAAATATTGTTACAGAATCCGAGAATATTTTCCTCGAATTCGTTTACATACTGAAATGCACACTCAACTTCGATACCATCATAAGTCTTCTTAAACGTTACAACGTCGGAAACATTTTCCTTACCAGCGTTAATATCCCTAACGTAGGCAGACAGGCCTTCCGGTTCAGAAAAGCTCACATCTTCGGTCTCTTCCGCCTTTCGCAGATCGTGGAAGTGAATAGAAAGCTTCGGATTCAGATAAGCACACTCGTGAAAACGGCTCTTTAACGCATCTTCCTTAAACCAGGTCTTATCAAAAATCTCTGCATCCGGCTTAAACGTAACGCAGGTTCCGGTATCATTCTTTCTGCATGTGCCAATCTTTTCAAGTTTCTTCACCGTCTTGCCACGCTCATAACGCATGGAATAAACGGCACCTCCCTCACGGACCGTAACCTCAAGCCACTCAGAAAGAGCATTTACCACGGACGCACCGACGCCGTGAAGACCACCGGAAATCTTATATCCGCCACCGCCGAACTTACCGCCGGCATGCAGCACCGTGAATACAACCTCAATCGCAGGAATTCCGGCCTGCTTCTGAATCCCGACCGGGATACCACGGCCGTTATCCTTAACGGTACAGGAACCGTCCGGATTCAGCGTGATATCGATTTCGGAACAGTAGCCTGCCAGATGCTCATCGATTGCGTTGTCCATAATTTCATAAATCAGGTGATTCAGGCCCTTCGTACCCACACTTCCGATGTACATACCCGGACGCATGCGGACCGCTTCAAGTCCCTCTAAGATTGTAATATCACCTGCACCATATTCCTTAGCCATTACTAGCCTCCAACTTTTTTGTGTTCATGTGTTCCATAAAGAACTCGTCAAATGTCTTATCTGACTTTGGTAAATCATCCCATTTAACGTGGTTGTAGCTCCAATTATTGGTCTCTACAAACGTGCCGGTCTCCTTGCCCTCGAAACTCTCGTTAAATTTCTGCAGAATGCGCTCCTGCGTCAACTTCTCCAGGTTCGCATCGGTCTTAGATTCTGCATTATCCGTCGTCACACGTGCAATAACGAACTTTCCGCCAGCCGCAATAACTCCGCTGGTTTCACCGGATTTCAGCTCGTAGAACGCATCTTCTAACGTTTGATCGAGCTCACCGCGCTTCACATCGGTTTCAAATTCCTGTCCATTGGCATACATTCCGGCTACCGTGGCAAACGGTGTGCCTGCGTTCAGCTTCTCAAGTGCTTCCTGTGCCTGATTTTCATCCGTCAGACTCAGGTACTGAATGGTGATAACTCTGGCTTCATCCTCAGACACCTCAACCTTCATATTTGCTGTCAGATACTCGTAGTATTTATCGGCAATCTTAAAGGATGTGAACATGTCTTCAAGCTGTTCTTCCGTTGCCTTAAAGCTCTTAATCTGATCAGAACGCAAAGATTTCTTGTATTCCTCTGCAGCAGCCTTAACAGCAGAACGCTCATCCTTTGAAAGAACAATACCGGCGTCCTTAGCTGCCTTGTTCATCAGAACAATACGGGACAGCTTCGTCTTCACTTTATCCTTCACTGCGTCTTGCATCGTGACATCGCCGGTCTTCTGAGACCATACGTTATTTCCATAAATCTTTTCGAAAGATGACTTCTCATCTGCTAAGAGAATCTTCGCTGCCATCATAGAAATCTTCTGATCTCCGGCTTTCGCGTAAGTCTTTCCTGTTAATCCGAAAGAAAAATAAAAGAACACCCCGTTAAAAAACAAAATATATACAATCAGGACGGCAACAATCGCGGTAAATGTCGCGTAAAACACCTTCCTGTTTCTGACAAATCGATTCAGCTTTCCGCTCATCTCAATTCTCCCTTACTTGTGATACGGCTCTTTTTTCATAATCTTAAACGCCCGGTAAATCTGCTCGCTTAAAATCACGCGCATCAACTGATGCGGATAGGTCACTTTGCCAAAGCAGACCTTCGCGTTTGCACGCTTTAAGGCTGCATCAGACAGTCCTAAGGACCCGCCAATTAAGAACACAACAGAACTTGCACCATGAAGCATCTCTGTCTCCATTTTACGGGACAGTTCCTCAGAACTTAACATCGCCCCATCAAGCGCCATCGCAATGACATAATCATCATCTTTTATATGCGAAAGAAGCCTCTCACCCTCCTTGTCCTTGATTTGCTTCACCTGGTTCTCGGACGCATCTTCCGGCGTCTTTTCATCCGCCACTTCCGTTACAATCGGCTTGCAATATCTCGTCAGACGCTTCTGATACTCGGCAATCGCATCGCGAAAGAACTTCTCCTTCACCTTGCCGACGCAAAGAATCGTAACCTTAATCAATTGTTTCTCTCCTGTCTTTCGTGCTTAAAGCATCGCTGTCCGCCTCAAATCTCAAACAGCTCGCGAAGCGTATTTTCCACCTTACTGCACGAAAAATCTCTGTGCTTTTGAATATCCGCCACAGCCTTTTCCATGACAAATGCCGTTCCGGCTTCATCTAGCATTTCAATATCGTTATAGTTATCGCCGAATGCAGCGGTCTCTTCTCTTTTCAGCTTGAAGTACTCGCGCACATCCTGCATACCAAGCCCCTTATTTACGCCAATTGCATTAAAATCCAGGAACTGAGCACCGGAAATCGCACCGGCCGCTTCCTTACCGAAGAGGTCCATATACATGTCAGCTGTGCGATGAGCATCAAAATCATCATAAATACTGATCTTTACGAAGTCATCCTTAATCGCCGAAAAATCTGTTACAACCTCTGTTTTATAAATAACTTTTCTCGTCATGCGATTATAAAACGTCTCTCCTTTAGGGCAAATGTATGCGCAGTCGGCTGTTTCAGCCATGATTTCTGAGTTCGGTGTCTCAAGCACTTTTCTAATAATTGCATCCACAAGCTTACGGTCCATCGGATGGATTCCGATGATTTCGTTTTTATACATGGAAACCGCACCATTATCACCAATATAAACCAAATCATCCTTAATCGGATCAAAAATCATCTTAAGCGAAGGAATCTGTCTGCCGCTTGCAGGAGCAATCAGCACGTCCTCCTTCATCAGCTGTCTCGCACAGTCAAAGAACGATTCATCAATCCTCTGCGCTCCGTTTAACATCAGCGTTCCATCAATATCAGATGCAATCAACTTAAAAGGCTTCTTCATAAAACACTCATCCTTTCTTTCGTTCGTGACACCCATGCGGCCTTGTCCGGCTCTTGCGCCGTCTCCCGGCCTCGACCAGCCAAGCTGCCACGGCCCTCTGTTACAGCAGCTCTTCCGCTTTCAGAGCCTCATACAGAGCCGCACATGGCAGACCTACAACAGCGTCATAATTCCCCGAAATTCCCTCGATATGTTTTCTGAACACTCCCTGAATGCCGTAAGCTCCCGCCTTATCAAGCGGATCTTTGCTGGCAACATACTCGTCAATTTCCTCATCCGTAAGTTTCGCAAAAGTCACCTTAGTCACAACAACACCGGCATTCACTTTCACATTTGGCTGAGAATCTGCTCCGGCGCCAATCTGCGAAATTGCTTTACCACGGTTGTCAAAAGTCGCCCCGTCAGCGGCTGTAATCACTGCATATCCTGTCAACACCTCGTGTGTGTTTCCGGAAAGTTCTCGAAGCATCCGCTTTGCATCAGAGCAACAAGTCGGCTTATTGTACATTACACCATTAAACCAGACGCTCGTATCCGAAGAAATCACAACCTTCGCTGCCTTCTCCTCGCCATCGAGTGAATCAAACACCGCCATACCTTTTCGAATACTCAGATCCCTGCAGATTTCTTCGGGTGTTCCTTCAATCGGCGTCTCATCAACGTCACTTACCTTAATTTCAAAATCCGGTACAATACAGGACAACAGTTCTCTGCGTCTTGGTGAACCGGATGCCAGAATAAAACTCTTCTTCATAAATAAAATCTTTCAAAATCCATACAATTTCAGTGTTTAAGCCTAAACAAGCATTTTATATAATACCACAACCGAAATACTTAATGCAAATAAATCGAACATATGTTTTATAAAAACTAACCTGTGGATGCTCTGCCACTCAAAATGAGAAGAACCCCTGCGAGCGGCAACTCGCAGGGGTTCTTCTCATTTATCCTACCAGACTTCTGTTCATCGCACTGACAAGTGCAGAGATTGAAGCACGGATGATATCGTGATCAAGGCCAGCACCAAAGTAAGCCTTTGTCTCACCCTTAATACCAACATAAGCAATCGCAGAAGAATCAGAAGATTCCTTCATTGCATGCTCTTCGTAAACAACAACATCACATGGCTTGCCGAATTCTTCTGACAGGCAGATAGAAACCGCATCAAGACGGCCATTACCTGTAGCAACAAGCTCCTTCTTAGAACCATCCTCCGTCATCTGAACCGTTACATGAGCCTCGATATTCTTGCCGGTCTGAACGAAGTGGCACTCAGGAATATCAAATACCGGAGTAAAGTTTCTGTAACGCTTTTCAAAGATTTCAAGAACCTCTTCCGGTGAAAGCTCCTTATGTGCAACATCGGAAACATCCTTAACCGCATAGCCTAAATCTTCTCTCATCTTCTTAGGAACAATCATGCCGTACGCATGCTCTAATACATAAGCAACGCCGCCCTTACCGGACTGAGAATTGATACGGATAACATCAGAATCATAGGTTCTTCCGACATCTTCCGGATTAATAGGAAGATAAGGAACTGTCCAGTGCTCTGGATCCTTTTCCATTCTGAAGTGCATGCCCTTTGAAATCGCATCCTGATGAGAACCGGAGAATGCAGCAAATACGAGCTTACCGCAATATGGCTTTCTGTCATCAATCTTCATCTGAGTCAGACGCTCAAACATCTCAGCCAAACCCTGCATATCAGAGAAATCAAGCTCAGGATCAACACCCTGCGCGTACATATTCATACCCAACGTAACAACGTCCACGTTACCGGTTCTCTCACCGTTACCAAACAGAGTACCTTCGATTCTGTCAGCACCTGCAAGCAGACCTAACTCAGCATCTGCAACGCCCGTACCACGGTCATTGTGTGGGTGCAGAGAAAGAATAACATTTTCCCTGTTATGCATATTCTTGCTCATGTACTCGACCTGACTGGCAAATACATGTGGCAGAGACATTTCAACGGTTGCAGGAAGGTTAATGATGCACTTCCTGTCAGGAGTTGGCTCCCAGACATCGATAACTGCGTTCACAACCTCTAATGCGTACTCTGGCTCAGTTCCTGTGAAGGATTCAGGGCTGTACTCAAATGCGATGTTTCCGCCATCTTCCTCAGCGAGCCTCTTTAACAGCTTCGCGCCGTCGATTGCAATCTGCTTAATTTCTTCCTTATCCTTGGCAAATACCTGTTCTCTCTGCGCTACAGATGTGGAATTGTAAACGTGCACAATCGCTCTCGGAGCACCCTTAATTGCTTCGAATGTCTTCTTAATAATGTGCTCACGAGCCTGTGTCAGAACCTGAATCGTAACATCCTCAGGAATCATATTTCTTTCGATTAATGCACGAGTCAGCTCATACTCTGTCTCAGATGCAGCAGGGAAACCAATTTCGATTTCCTTAAATCCAACCTCGATCAGCTTCTTATAAAACTCAAGCTTCTCTTCAAGTCCCATTGGTTCGATCAGAGCCTGGTTGCCATCACGTAAATCAACAGAACACCAGATTGGCGCCTTATCAATGTACTCCTTACTTACCCAGTCATTGCATGCAACTGGTGGCATAAAATAGCCTCTCTTGTACTGCTTGTAATCAAACATCTTTTCTTCCTCCACTAAAATTAATGCTCACGCGTGCTCCGCTTAAGTCCCGCAACATATTCAGTTACCGGTCCAGGCTTAAGTCCTGCCGCGATTAGTTGTGGTGCCTCATGAGAATAAAAAAAGTCTCCTGGCACACCTTGTACCAAGAGACGAAAATATACATAATTTCCGCGTTACCACTCTCATTCCCTTACATAAAGGGCACTCACCGGTTGCCATCACAACCTGCCACGTTAACGGTTGGTATCCGTCCGCTCCTACTAATATTTCAGGCGGCTGCTCTGAGGCGAGTTCACTCAATATCAGAATCGGCGCCTCTCATCAACCGGCAACTCTCTGTGACTCCTAGTCAAGCTACTATTCCTCTTCCTCGCATTTAAGGTTCGCTATATGAATCGCACTCTCTGCACACGCAGATTGCAATTGTTTATGATAGGAATTACGTATCGAAATTCCTAACTTGTGCATATATTAGCAGATTAAAGTGTGAAAATCAACCCTTTTTCGAAAGTTTCCCGTCCGGCGGACTTACTTTTTCGAAAGTTTAACGAAATCCTGCATAACAGCTACTTCTTCAGAACTCAGCAGCTCCTCCGAGTATCTTGCCTTTTCATAAATCTTAAGCACCTCGACCGGAACTTCGTTACCTAGCTCAGAAACTTTTGTTAAGATTTCGCTTGCCGTATCCGCCTTACTCAGGTGGATGGCAGACGCCTTAAAGGCATTTGCCACGCCCTTCTTAAACGCCGCTCGAATTCGCTTTCTTTCAGAAGCATCCGGATCTTCCTTAACTTCCTTTCGATCCTTTTTCTTCTCTTTGCGCTTCTTTTCGCGGTCTGTCTTCACAAAGTCGTAAGTATCAAGACCTTCTGACCTTGCCGCCCTAAACTGCAGAGCAAAATGCCTCACTCCGACAACAATCAGAATAATCGTCAGTGCAATCACGCCAATCGTCAGACCAATCATAATAGAATTGGCAAATGTATTCACCGGCTGTGCAAGATCATTAACATTATCCTCGTACCCGGTTGTGGTTGTAATCGGCGTTGTCGTCTGGAAGGTTTCGAGAATATCATTCGCGTCATTCGGAGACAGGAACCCAAGCACCTTAATCAGTAGAATTACGCCAATCAAAAGACCACGTAAAAGCCCGAAGCCCATATCACCAAAGATAGAAGAATCCACTCCAAACAATAGAAGCATCAGAACAACACTCACTGCCATAATCGCAAAGACTGCATAGCGGTTAACACGCCCAATCTGCGCACCCGGGAAATCCTCTCTTCCGGCATTCTCATCAAACAGCTCGTTCATTGCCTTGGCATGACGAGCAAAAATCTGAAGCAGAACAAACAGCAGGAAGGTGCAGACCGAAACAGCCTTACTCGCCTCGTCACCCTTAAAGAAGCCCATCACATTCTGCACGATAAAAAGAATCGCAACAAAGGCAGGAACCTCTTCCTTTTCCAAAATCTTACGACGAATTCTCTGCATTTCATCCGCCTTGGTGCGTTTCTCCTCTTTGTAGGCCACCGTGCTGGTCTCGTCATAAAACGCAACCATCTCGTTCTTTCGCTTAAATGCAAAGAAGATAAACAGAATCACGAAAATCACAAGGAAGAATTTTTCATTTATATCACTTCCCAGAAGCAAAAAGCCAATTGCAACCGGAACCTGCATCAGCCCATAGAGCGCGAGACTCTTTAAATAGCGACGAAGCAGATATTCATATATCACTGAAAGAGCAACAGGAAGTAAAAGTTCATACACCTTCGCACTTCCGTAAAGTGTATGAAGAATTAACGTCACCAGCGAAAAATAAACGCAAATCTGCAGCGCAATATCAGCCACCACAGACGCGATATTATAAACTCTCGTTGTCATCTTGACACCTCCCATCTGTCGACCTGTGCGCGTGTCACAGGCGTCTCAAGAGGCATGTCCGCATGAAGCGGAACAACAGCAAGAGCCGGCGTATTCGCAATCTTCATCAGTGCATCAAGCCCTTCAAACGTTTCTTTACGTTGCGAAGAGCTAATGAGAACAAAGACCGTAGCATCCTTCTCCTGAAGGAACTTCACAGTCTCCTCCATCACTTCCGCCATTGGTCTCACCTCGCGTTCTGTATCAAGCATCGCAAGAGTCGTGCCAATCGTGTTTTTATGCCCCATCGAAGAAGATGAGAAAATGCGCGCCTCTTCATCTGTCACCGAATCGCGGCCATTACTGATTAACGATACAGATACACCCTCTGCAATCAGTTCATTGGCAAATGATGCGGCGATGGAGATGCTTTCTTCCTGAAGTGCCTGAAAGGTCAGGTTTCCGACCGGGTCAAAATCCAGTAAAATGCAGACGTCCGGACTGACCGTCGTATTAAACGTATTAACCATAAACGTCTCACTTTTTGCAGAAGCCTTCCAGTTTACAGCATGCATCGAATCCGTCGGACGATACTCCCTGATGCCACGAAAAGCGAAAGGATCGGCATCTGTAAACGACGCCTTCTCTAAAATACCGTTTAGATGGGCATATGGAATCTCAAACTGATTCACATCTACCAGCTTTGGATAAACAGTCAGCTGGGTTGCAACCTCAACCGGCTTAATCATAATATCTTCCATGAAGATTCCGGAACTCACAAGCTGCGCACCATTAATAAAATAGAGACCGCGTTTGCCAGCCACAACAGGAATCTTCCTGGTCACACGCTGAAAGCTGAGAAGTGAAAAGATGTCATCGCGGTACGACTTATCCGTACGCGACACACCAACCGTCTCCTCAAGCTTCAGGTTCTTATTCATTTCAAACTTTAAATCAAGATAGGGAATCGGCATTCTCTTTCGATTCGTCACAACCTCTACGAGATTCAGTGAAGTTCCGGCCGTAACAAACGGACGGTCAAAAGCGATACTCGATTCCACCTCATCCGCCCAATGACGGCGATAATAGGCGCGAAGCAAAAACAAGAATACATACACGCCAACAAGCATTAAAATCAGGCCCATAGTCAGCTCCTAACTTTACGCTTCAGTAGCGACACTACCGAAATCTTCAGTAGGAACAGAAACCTCGCTTAAAATACGCTCAATAATCTGCGCGCCATCCATATTTCTGCCTGTGCCTGTTCTTCTTACCAGTCTGTGGGCGAATACAGGAACTGCAAGAGTCTTAATATCATCCGGAGTTACAAAGCTTCTACCATCGATATAGGCATAGCTTCGTGCAGCGCGTACCATAGCCAGAATTCCTCGAGGAGAAACCCCGACAGCGATCGCTTCTTCTGCTCTTGTCGCATCCGCAATCTCAACGATATAGCGCATCACAGGCTCAGAAACCGTTACCTGCTCTGCCTCTGCCTGCATAGCAAGAACATCTTCTCTGCTTGCACAGCTTTCAATTTTCTGTAAAGGATTATCATTTAAGAAACGCTCAATCATGCGGACTTCCTCGTCTTTTGAAGGATAGCCGACAGAGAGCTTCATTAAGAATCGATCTAACTGCGCCTCAGGAAGCGGGTAAGTACCGGCTGTTTCAACCGGGTTCTGTGTCGCAATGGTAAAGAACGGCTCTGAAAGCGCATACGTCTTACCATCAACCGTCACCTGATGCTCTTCCATCGCCTCTAACAACGCAGACTGCGTTCTTGGAGTCGCACGGTTAATTTCATCTGCAAGCAGCACATTCGTAAAAATCGGACCGTTACGGAACACAAACTCGTCTTCCTTACGGTTGTAGAAATTAATACCTGTAATATCAGCTGGCAGCAGATCCGGTGTGAACTGAATTCTGGCAAATGCCGTATCAAGCGCTTTACTCAGTGACTTCGCCATCATAGTCTTACCTGTTCCGGGCACATCCTCAAGTAAAACGTGCCCACGGCTTAACACTGCTGTCAATACCAGCTTTTCAACCTCTTCCTTACCAACAATAACGGATGAAACCGCATCTAAAATAGCATTTGCCTTTGCCTGCATCTTAAAATCTGCCATAAAAATTCCCTCTTTAATCTTCCTGCTCCTGATGTGGAACCGGTTCGTTTACATCGATACCTCTTGGTTCAACAGGTGTAGAGAACACAATCTGAGTAGAAGTTCTTCCAAACTTCTGAAGCTGACCAATAAAGGTATCCAGCTCCATTGTACTAGGGAAAATGACTTTTAACAACATGGAATAGTTTCCGGTTACGCAATTACATTCAACAACATTCTTGCAATCCTTGATAAATGGATAGAATTCCGGCTTCTGGGCAGGCGCAACCTCAAGATTGATAAATGCCGTAATGTGGTAGCCCAACTTCTGCTGGTTTACCTTAGCCTCATATCCTTCGATGATATGCTCCTTCTGCAGACGCTCAATTCGTGCAGAAACAGCAGGTGAAGAAAGAAATACATGCTCCGCAAGAGCTTTCAGAGGCATTCTTGCATCCTCCTGAAGTAATGTAATTAACTGTCTGTCGATCTTATCCATACTTAACTCCTTATGTTTATCTGCCGAAACATTCATTCCCGTATGTCCTTCCTTATCCGCATATCAGCAACACTTCTGTTGCCCAATCTGCTGCCTCCTGCGGCTGTTTCCTCTTCTTATTAACGTAAAAAGGAGACAATCCCACAGGCACGCCTGAACGAATGTCTCCTTTGACAAGTTTCAATAATGTTATTTTAATCACTTTT
The DNA here is from genome assembly GCA_902781505.1 of uncultured Lachnospiraceae bacterium. Classification (GTDB taxonomy): domain Bacteria; phylum Bacillota; class Clostridia; order Lachnospirales; family Lachnospiraceae; genus UBA4285. The sequence goes on from CACZJL010000022.1 coordinate 26,397, forward strand.
GCTTAAGAAAGCAAGGGCAAATTGAAATTTACTTAAGAAAATCAATTTTCTTCCAATTCCGCATCAAGCTCTTCCATTTCCATCGCATCGAGTTCTTCCTCAAATGCCTTGCTGACCGTCTCATATTCCTCGTCAGACTCGATGTTTAAAAGAGTTGGTTCACCATCTTCCTCTTCGTATCTGTAGAGGAACACCTCATCAGATTCTTCATCCTCAAGAGGAAGAAGTGCGATGTAATCGTGACCACCGGCAGGAAATACTCGAATAATCGCACATTCCACTTCCTGATTGCCATCTAAGTTTAATGTAACAGTATCATACTGTGAATTTGTATTAGCCATAAATCCTCCGAAATTCGCGCCACAAACAGCGCCGCTCGTCTATTCGTATTTTCATCTTAACCGCTTCAAACACAGGATAAAGCCGCTTCAGACCCATAAAGATTACCACAAATCCCCAGCACTTTACAAGTCTATACCACATGTTTCAAAATAAGTATCTCCTCGACCGGAAACTCACTTCAACACTTTTAAAAACCTGCACACCTCCTGTTCCTTCCCCAGTCTCATCTTCACACTGCTGATTGTCAGCCCATACCTCGCCCTCGTCATCCCGACATAAAGGAGCCGCCTCTCCTCCTCGATGGCCTCTGGCGTCGTCGCATGTGAATATGGAATCACCCCCTCCTCAACATCAATAATATAAACATAGTTATATTCAAGCCCCTTACACGCATGAAGCGTCTGAAGCTGAACACATCCCGAACCGGCCGAGTTACCCTGACCATTACCCGAATCGTTTGCTTTCCCGGCGTTCGCATCTTTAAGAGCCAGAACCTGCTCTTTAATAAACACCTTGAACGCCCGAAACGACATAAACGAAGACGCCTGCAGCCTCACCTCAGAAAGCAGTTCAAAATCCGCATCCTTCTCCTTCACGGCACGCAAATTCTCACGCACAAGCCATGCCCGCACACCAGCCGCATCCAAAACAAAATCCATCGCCAGTGCCGGCGGAAGCGAATAGATAATACGAAGCTCCCGAATCAGATTCTCAGCCTCCACCTTCATTTCCGGCAAATGCTCCATCTCGCAAACCCATTGTTTCAAATCCACAGCATCTCTATTAACAAAGTCTCTTGTAATCCCTCGTTCCGGGCAGTTCATAATCCGAAGCAAAAGCTTCGTTTCACACCTGCCTGTATTATTCATCTGTTCTGCAGCCTCCATGTAGGACAGGACAAGTCTTACACAGAAAGCCTCATAAATTGTTGGAATAATACCCTCAGATTTGGAAGGCACCTTGTATTTAGATAAAGCTTCAGCTACCGGCCCCGCAAGAATATGAGCCCGAAACAACACACAAAAATCCTCTGGCTGCAGCTTCCTATCCTGCATTTCCCCATGCAGCTTCTTTGCAATCTCACTTGCTATAAACTCCGCCTGCTCCTGTTGATTCTGAAATTCAAGAATTCGCACCTTCCCCTCAACACGTGCGACCGACTTAAGCTCCTTCTTAAATCGATTCTTATTTTCCTCAATCACCTTAGCTGCGCACTCTACAATCTGTTCACCACATCGGTAATTTGCTCCCAGCTTGTAGATTCTCGTTCCCTTAAACATTGCACTGAATCGTTTCATACACGCAGGGTCCGACCCGCGAAACCCATAAATACTCTGATCATCATCGCCCACAGCAAATACACACGCCGGATTCCCCACCATCATCTCAAGCACCTTCTCCTGGAGTGGCGAAATATCCTGATATTCATCCACGAGAAAATATCGAAAATCGTTTCGAACCTGTGTAAGTACCTCGGGCCGGTTCAAAAATAACTCATACGTGCGTATAATTATGTCATCAAAATCCAGATAATCAGAGGATTTAGAATACTCAAGATATGCCTCAGCAATCAGCTTAAACGACTCAAACGGCAATCCTGTCTGAGTCTCAAACGGTTTCCCCGTCTGCCGCTTCAATTCCGTCTCCGAATTGTCGTTATGAATACCTCCCCGGCTTTCTTCCATCATCAGCTTCACACGCCAGTTCGTAATGTCTTCTGCAAGACATTTCACCGTCTCCTCAGACGTACTATAGCCCTTCGCATACTGTTTCAACTGATATTTTAAAAATGCATATTTTTGTTTAACGGGTAAAATCTTAAAAGAAATCTTAGAATATTTACAAAGAATATGATAAAGGCAGGCATGAATCGTGCCGAAAGAAACATTAAAATACCTGTTAGAAAGCTTCGTTCCGCGATTCATTTCATCTGCGACTGCTCTCTTAAATCGCTCCTGCATCTGCTTAGCAGCAGCCTTTGTATAAGTTAAAACAAGGATTTGTTCCGGTGAAACTCCGGATTTTAAAAGAAAAATTAATCTTGCGACAATCACTGTCGTCTTCCCGCTTCCGGGGCCGGCTAACACAAGTGCCGGCCCCGGCGGGCCCGTAACAGCACGAAGCTGTTCCTCATTTAATTTCAAACTCAATCAATCATCTCCCCACAAAATGCCCCGATCTTAATAAGACTTAATCTTATCCTCGCTCTCGTCATACGGCTTCACATACCGAATCGTCAGAGGATACGAAATCTTATCATTCACATGAACCACAATTGAATCCCCGGCCTTATGTCCCATCATCGCACGTCCAAGCGGCGACTCAATCGTAATATAATTATTCAGATCATCCGCGCGCATCGCCGTAACGATATGGAACTCATCCTCTTCCTCATCCTCATCGTAATACACGCCGACAATCTTATTAATGCCAACCTCATCATCGGCCGCAGAATCCTCCAAAATAGAGGCATTCGCAATCGTTCTCTGTAAGTAACGAATACGACTTTCATTCTGATTCTTAAAACGCTTGGCCGCATGATACTCAAAATTCTCTGACAAATCCCCCTGCGCTCTCGCCTCCTTGACATCCTCAAGTGCCTTCGGGCGCACCTCGGAAATTCGGTACTGAATCTCCTTCTCCATCTTCTTAATATCCTCACGGGTCAGTTTATGCCCCATTTTCTCTTCCTCCACTTTCTCGTTACCCGCCGAATCAAAGCAAGCAACAATAATGCAATCAACGCCCCGGCCGTGTCAAACAGACAGTCTGTAAACTGCCCCGACCTCCCCGGCACAAAGGTTTGATGAAATTCATCTGTCATGCTATAGGCAAATGCCCCAACAAGCGCATACACAAACGCCCTGTAAAACGGGCTGACCTTAAAAAGCGAAACCTTCTCACCAGCCACAATCTGAAACAGTTTTCTTAAATTCTGCATCTTCATGTGATAGTAATACGCCATACAGGACAAAAGTGCGAGCACACCGTACTCCGTCATATGTGCAGCCTTCCGGATCGGATAATCAATCATCATCGCCGTCGCCGTCTGCCTCGCCGCATCCCATGACGCAAATCCTGGGATAAAAAGCCTTCCAAACAGCATGCCGACCTTCATCGAATCCACTTCCGAATCCGTCCCGTCATGAGAACTCATAATAAAAATCAACAGACACATCGCAATCGTAAGAGCCGTAAACAGAGCAAATTGCGCCGTATACACCTTCATCTTGTTCCCATGTGAAGAGTTCTGTTTAAAGGTCCTGATCATCGCCCTGTTCGAGCTGATTATTTTAAATTGCCTGTTATCATCCATTTACCTCAATCACTTCCATCCGTTACTTCCAGTCACGCGCCTTGCATCGTGCACCTGCCGTCACCGACACTCCGTCACGCACTCACGCCAGCTTCTCCGCTTCGTCAAGCACCTGCTCAAATTTGCGCAATGCATCCTCAACCGGCTTCTTCATACTCAGATCAACACCCGCAATCTTCAGTTCATCAAGCGGATCCATCGAACCACCCGTTCCCAAAAACTTCAGATACGCCGCAACCGCGCCTTCACCAGACACCGCTCCTTCGCCGGACGCAACTCCTTCACCAGACACTGCACCTTCTCCACCGGCAACTGCCCCAGCCTCAGAAAGCACCGCCTCAGAAATCGCAACCGCCGCAGAAAAGCTCGTCGCATACTTATACACATAAAACGGTCTGTAGAAATGCGGAATTCTCGCCCACTCGTATTGAACTTCCTCATCAATTACAAGCTCCGGTCCGAAATACAGCTCAACCAAATCGCGATAAGTCTTATTTAAGAATGCCGCAGATAACGCCTCTCCAGCCTCATACGCTGCATGCACCTTTCTCTCAAACTCGGCAAACATCGTCTGGCGGTACACCGTTCCCTTGAACCCTTCAAGATACTGATTAAGCAGTGCCATCTTTTCATCCGTCGCATCAGCCTCGCATTCACGAAGCAGCTGCTCAATCAAAAGATTTTCATTAACCGTCGACGCCACCTCGGCCACAAAAATTGTATAATCCGCATTCTGCGGCTCCTGCGTGTGATTCGACATATATGAATGCATCGAATGCCCCATCTCATGCGCAATCGTCGAAACAGAATCCAGCGTTCCCGTAAAATTCGTCAGAATATAAGGGTTCGAATCATACGTTCCGGAAGAATACGCACCACCGCGCTTACCCTTGTTCGGATACACATCAATCCAGCGATCCTTGAAGGCTCCTCTTACAACGTCACCATACTCCTTACCCAAAGGCGCAACCGCAGAAAGCACCATCTCCTTCGCCTCATCATACGTATAAGAAGCCGTAGAGCCTGCCGACAGCGGCGCATACAAATCATAGTAATGAAGCTCAGGAACACCCAGTATCTTCTTTCGAAGCGCCACATAGCGGTACATTGCCGGCATAAACTCATGCACAGCCGCAATCAGATTATCATAAACCGACGTCGGCACATGCTCTCCAGACGTATACATATCAAGTGAATTCTCGTAATGTCTCGCCTTCGCCTCCGCTGCTGCCATCTTCACAGCACCTGCGTAGCTCGCGGCAAATGTATTGATGTGCCCCTTATATCCCTTATAGAAGCTCTTAAACGAATTCTCTCGAAGCACGCGGTCCTTACTTGTCTGAAGCAGAATATAATTAGAACCGGTCACCTCGTGCATCTCCCCCTTCGCATCGGCAGCTGAATCAAAGACGAGATCCGCATTCATCAGATTCACCGCAATTTCTCTAGGTGCGGCAAATACCTCGCCAAAGGATGCTAACAGCGCCTCCTGCTCCCCGGTCAGTGTATGTGCCTTCTCCTTAATCAAATTTTGAATTCGATAACGATACCCCTTCAATTCTGAAGCTGTAGCCAGCCCTTCAAGCACCTCATCTGGCAAGCTTAAAATCTCGGGTGTGGCAAATGCAGTCTTGGTCTCAGCCTTCACGTACGCCCCGTAAATCCGTGCATACATGCTCTGTGCCGCTTCTTCTCTCGTATCCTCATCCCTTCTCATGCTCGCATAAGAAAACAGGTTCGAGAGCGTTCTTCCAAGTTCCGTCTCTTTAGTCAGGTAAGACGCAATACTTTCCGCATCCTTTAATCGACCCTCAAATCCAGCCAGTTCCGACACCTGTGCTTCAAGGCCACCAAGTATTTCTTCAAACTCAGCATCTGACGCAAACAAAGAGCTCAAGTCCCACTTTGTCTCTTCCGCCAGTTCTTTTCTCTCTAATGTTTCCTCAGCCATCCCTTTTCTCCATTTCTTTCATAGCCTTCACCGAATCTGGCAAATCACCGTCTGTTAAAGCATCTTACGCCTGCTCTCCCATCGGCTTAAAATCAAAATAATCAAAATCGGCGTGAATACGTGTTCCGGCACCTCCATTATTCGCATAGATACCTACAAGCGTACCTGTGTGTCTCTTCGGATCATCCGGCACCCCCTCATCACAAAGGAAGGTGCAGTCATGCAACGTTCCTGCCAGGTTCCACGCCTCACCATCATAAGAATACAGGAACTGTCTCGTCTGCTTATAAACCTGAACCATCAGATAAACCGGGCGCTCCTTAATCCCATCAATCTCAACGACTACCTCTTCGCCGTGATTCTTATTAATTACAAGTTGCAGCTTTCTGCCACCCTCGTAACAAATCGAGAATCTCGCATAGGTCTGAGTAGAATAATAGCAGGTAAGCCCTGCATTTTCGCCATCCTTAGACGGATAAAACTCGCACTTCGTTGTTGCAGAATAAGAAAGCTCCGTCTCTCGTCTGAGCAGAATATTCTTCGCACGAATCTCATCAAGTGTTCCGTCAGATGTCCAAATTCTCATATGTCCCGGATTCTCATCGAGTGACCAGTCACCACCATTCGGGTTTCTGCTCCACAGCCATTCCTTGTGAAGTGGCTTCGGATCAAACTCATCATACGCCCACTCTTCATACTCAAATGTATTCAGCTTAGGCGCTTCTGCTTCAACAGAAGGACCCTTGCCTCCATTAATCGTAAACCAGCCGTCTGCCGTCCATTCCACGTGATCCAGTGCTGTCTCACGACCAACTGTCGTGTAATGACCTTCATTCGCTCTGCCGCACAGATAATAACACCACCAGTCACCATCCGGCGTATCAACAAGACAACCATGTCCGGTTCTCTGAATCAATGCATTCTCATCAAACTGATGCATCAAAGGATTATACGGTGACGCCTCATAAGGCCCCTTAAGACTCTTAGAACGTCCGACCGAAATCTGATGGCCGTATCCGGTACCGCCCTCTGCAAGCATCGCATAATAATATTCACCAATCTTGTAGATATGAGGTCCCTCAGGGCAACGAAGTCCCGTTCCCTCCCAGAGAACCATCTTCTCAGACAGCACTTCCTTGTTATCCGGACTAATCTCAACCGCACAGATACCAGGGCTTAATATCATATAGTGCTTGCCGTCATCATCAATAAAAAGAGATGGATCAATACCAGGTACATCTAAATACACAGGCTTCGAATAAGGACCTTCCGGATGCTCTGACTCCACCATCAGCTGTCGGTGAATCGGCGCATTCCCGCGCTTACCATCACCATTCAAACGTAGCGTCGCAAAAATCGTAAACTTCCCATCATGATAAGAAATATCAGGCGCCCAGATACCAAGTGAGTTTCCGCACTCTCTTAAATCCAGCCAGTCATTGTTATCAATCGCATGTCCAATCACTTCCCAGTGAATCATATCTCTGCTGTGACTGATTACAATAGCTGGGAAATACTGAAAGGTCGAATTGACCATATAGAAATCATTACCAACGCGGATCACCGCCGGATCCGGATAAAATCCTCTACGAATCGGATTATGAAAAACTGCCATTTTAACTCTCCTGTCTACCAATAAGTCAATCGTTTCCTCGCTTCTGCCACACCTTCCGGCTTCACCTGCGGCAGAAACGAAAAAGCGCCGGGTTAGAAAAACTTATTCAGTTTCACCCGGCGCCATCATTTATTTAATGGGTCAATCATTTTTTCTATGTGATTCCTCAACCGCTGCCCCGGCGGCATAGTACATTGACAGTTGCATAAAAAAGGATCTTCCTGTAAGGTTGAG
>CACZJL010000023.1 GCA_902781505.1 uncultured Lachnospiraceae bacterium
AAAGAGAAAAATAGTAGAATGATTTCAAATCTAATTTTAATCACAAAACCACAGGGATAGTCTTTTCTGTGATTTCCGAGTACAAATTTACGCTGCCTATTGTACTTTATTACTTTATTATGGTATAGTATTGGCGTTTTTGAAGACAAAACTATCTGGAGGTTTTTTATGTGGTCAACGATAAACTCTTTACTTGACACAATCGATGGGTATGTCTGGGGTGTGCCGCTTATGGTACTGATCCTTGCAGGAGGCGTCCTTCTTACAATTCGAACCGGTTTTTTAAATGTTCGCAAACTCCCTCTTGCTTTAAAGTACACATTCAGCAAAGATGATTCAGGAGAGGGTGAAATTTCAAGCTTTGCAGCACTATGTACTGCACTTTCCGCAACAATTGGTACCGGTAACATCGTCGGTGTTGCCACGGCCGTAGGTACAGGTGGTCCGGGAGCTTTATTCTGGATGATTGTAGCTGCATTCGTTGGTATTACAACGAAGTTTGCAGAGTGCTTCCTTTCTGTTTTCTACCGTGAAACAAAGGAAGATGGTCACGTTTTAGGCGGACCGTTCATGTATATTGAAAAAGGTATGGGAACAAAGTTCAAATGGCTTGCGAAGCTCTTTGCATTCTTTGGCGTATTAGTAGGTCTTTTGGGAATTGGTACATTCTCTCAGGTAAACGGAATTTCTTCCGCTGTTAAGAATTTCTTTGATCCTGAAAGTCTGCATACGGTGATGGTTCCTGGTATTGGTGAGAGAAGTATTTCAATTATCGTTTCCTCATTAATCTTAAGTGTTATTGTAGCTCTGGTTCTGATTGGTGGCTTAAAGAGAATTTCTAAGGTAGCTCAGGTAATCGTTCCTTTCATGGCTGCGATTTATATCATCTTCTCTGTTTTTCTGATTGTAATGAATATTACTGCAGTTCCTGCCGCATTTGCAGAAATCATTGAAGGTGCATTCAATCCACAGGCTGTGACCGGTGGTGCAATTGGTTCCATCTTCGTCTGCATGCAGAAGGGTATCGCAAGAGGTATCTTCTCTAACGAAGCAGGTCTTGGTTCTGCACCAATCGCAGCAGCTGCTGCTACAACAGATGAACCTGTAAAGCAGGGACTCATCTCCATGACAGGTACTTTCATTGATACTATTATAATCTGTAACATGACAGGCCTTTCCATTGTTCTTACAGGAGCATGGAAGGTAGAAGGACTTGAAGGTGTTGGTATCACAACCTATGCGTTCCAGCAGGGCCTTCCATTCCCTGCACGTTTCTCCGCATTCATCCTGATGGTATGCTTAATTTTCTTTGCATTTACCACGATTTTAGGATGGGATTATTACTCAGAAAGGTGCCTTGAGTACTTAACAGGTGGCAAGTCTACCATGTGGTTTAAGCTACTCTACATCTTCTGTGTATTCATCGGACCTTACATGACAGTAAGTGCTGTATGGACAATTGCGGATATTGTAAACGGACTGATGGCGATTCCAAACATGATTGCAATCTTCGCATTAAATGGCGTTGTTGTGAGAGAGTCAAAGAAGTACTTTGAAAAGAAGAAAAAGGATATGAATCAGGCGGCATAAAGCCGGTCTGATTGCAGGTTGCCCCTGCAGATAGCCTGTCTGCTGTCTGCAGGGGCTTTTTGGTGAATTCACCCGTATTTTCTGATTATTTCGGATTTTTGGCAGGACAGATTTGTGTGATATATAGTATAATAGCGCTGTGAACAGAGGAACCGTTTACAGATGACTGGTATCGGTGTTTGGTGCATGTCTTCTGGTTTGGATTGCCAAGAAGCTGTTCTGATTATTTAAAATAAGGGACTAAATGAAAAGGGGACGAAAGAAATGAGAAATGCAAAAAATGAACTGCTCAGATTTGTGGCAGGTGTGGTACTTCTGGTTGTGGGATTATTTATTTTCTCACAGAAGGTTTCTGTAGGTACAGGATTCTTTGGATACGGCGGGTTTAACCTCGGTGGCTTCCATATGACTACCGGTATGGTGATGATTCCGTTCATCATCGGTGTTGTCTGGATGTTTGCAACCGGCTCCTTTGCATCCAAGATATTTACAGCATTTTCCGTTCTGTTAATTTTAACAGCGATTATTATGAATACACATATGTATCTTGCCCGTATTTCACTTTATGAGTGGATTCTTATGCTTGTTTTAATCTTTGGTGGAGCTGGACTTCTTGCAAGTGTCATGTTTGCAGGCAGTGCTGATAAGCTGAGAGACAAGAAGGAAAAGAAGAATAGTTCTTCAAAAAAGGCTGATGCCGTTCAGGATTCTCTGGATTCAATTGATGATCAGATTGAACAGATGAAGAAATCAATGTAAATTGAGGCACTCTAAAAAGGAAAACTCCCGCTTCCAGGTTGCGGGAGTTTTTTGTATCAGTGAACGCTCATCCTTTAGGGAGGAGAGCCTTATCGCTTCTGAAGAATTTCAACCGGGATTTCCATGGCAGAAGTAGCAGGAGTGCCAAGGGCGCTGTCGCCGTCTGCATAATCAATGGCAATGCCTGGCTGAACGTTATAGCAGAAGACATTAAACTGAATGCCTTCGCCGCCGTCCTCTACAGACTGGGCTTCCATAAGAACTCCCTGTGCTACGAGGTTATCCCCGGCAAATACAGGTGTTACCCGATATAATACGTGATTTCCGGTTTCTTTGATGTAGTCGGCGGTCATGTTTTCAAAAGGAAGCATGCCGGTAACGTTTAAATAGCGGGTTCCGGTAATTAAGTTTCTCTTGTTGGCATTTTCGCCCGTCAGCTGAAAGCCGATGAGATGGCAGCGGTTGTAGAGATATTTTCCATCTACGATATCGTACTTGGCAGTCTGCCAGCCGGTTGGTTTGACAGAACCGATGGAACCTCTGGCTTCGGTTGGCATCAGATCCTTACCAATACTTGAAATCGCCATGCCGCAGCGCATCTTTTTATCGAGTGCAGAATAGTATTCGTAAGATTCTGTTGTCAGGTCTTGTGCAGTAAAGTACGGCACATTGTTGTGAATTACAATGTATGGAGCGTCGCTGTAAGCCGGAATGCGGATGATGCTGTCATCGGTGGTCGCGTTGGATTCCTGACTATCCGTGCCATCGGTTGTCGGTTTATCTGTTCCATCTGCAGCGGGCTGTCCGTCAGGTGAAGATTGTTTGTCAGCAACGGTTGTTGAAGTTGCAGTAGTTGTCTGCTGCGCAGTTGGATTCGCCTTGATGTCAGGGAGACATCCGGTTAGCGTAAGCGTTAAGATAAGTGTCAGGAGCAGAGCCTGAAGCTTTTTAAAAGTAGTATTCATTTGTTTCTAAAATCCTTTTCATTCATTTGTTTCATCTGGACGCTTGCAGTTTTTTGCAGCTTTCGCACCTTTCACAGAACTTTGGCCTTTGGGTGGTGCTTATGGCTTTTTATAGCGCTCAATCGTGATTTTTTCGTGAGAGCTGCCTGCGATATCAATGCAGGAAATCAGACGAAGCTCATTAAAATCGATATCCAGACTGGTATCTGACGGATAATCCCGGTTCCAGTTGATGATTATAAATTCATCGATGTCGTCCAGGTAAGGTGTGATGTCGATATCTTCGACAAAGCAGAATTCATCATCTGCGCAGTCTTCTAAAGGTGTTTCAGACACGACGATTGGTGAGCCCTCCGGTGCGTCCGTGAACTGGTTATAAGAATAATTGTTTAAATGGAGTCTTTTTATGACCAGATCCTGCCATTCATCTTTTGAATCCTCTGATTCGAAGTGGCCATAGAGCCAGGCGCGAAGCGCAGAATCCTGACTTTGTCTGCGGTGATTAAACATCAGGCCGCCGTTGTTGTCGATACAAACTATTATTTTCATGAGTAACCCTCCCATGCCGGTATTATACGTAATTGTACCGGTAAGGGCAAGGAAAATGCGTGGATTGTGGCAGAACAAGAAAAACGCAATAGCTTTACAGGATAGAGTGTGGCTTAGTATAATAAACTTAACTAAAACGATTAAGGGAACGATTAATCAATTTAAAGAAAAGAGGGAATCTATGGACGAAACTACGATGAACGGGACAGAAGTACAGGAGCAGCAGGCACTGCCGCCGTACCTTCAGAAGAAGGAGAAGAAGCATACTAAGCTTGGAGATGCATTTCATGCGCTCTGGCCGGTGCTTGTTTTCTTAGGTGTTCAGACAATGGCCGGTGCGCTCGGTGGCGTTTATGCGGGCTTTGTGATGGCGCGGAAAATTGTGAATGAAGGAACCTTTGACAGTTATGATATCAATCAGATCGTACTTGAGGCTACGACAGCAATTGCAATGCCGGTACTGCTGATTTCAAGCCTGGTTTCAATTCCGCTGTTCTTTTATCTCTTCAAAGATGATGAAAAGAAGAGGACAGAAGGAGAGATTCTGAAAAAACATGCAGTAACACCGCTGACTCTTGCTTCTACATTTGGCGTATTCTTTGGACTGACGATGGTGTCCTCGGTCGTTGTCAGCTTCATTCCGACAGGCGCCGCACTCAATACACTCAATAGCATAATTACAGATTCCAATCGTGTTTTAAGTTTTCTGGCGGTTGCAATTTTAGGACCGATTTCGGAGGAGCTTTTATTCCGTGGAATTGTTTACAGAAGACTCAGAGATTGTTTTGGAATAAAGGCTGCAATTGTGGGTTCTGCCGTGGTTTTCGGACTGGTTCATATGAACGGTGTACAGACAATCAACGCAATGTTCTTAGGTCTTGCATTTGCCATTTGTTATGAGCATACAGGCTCACTCTGGTACAGCATTTCCATGCATATTATTAACAATGGTCTGACCTGCATTGTCATGTACAATAATATGCTGACGGAGCAGGGAACAATCCTTCCTGTTGCGGTAGATGCGATTGTCGGACCAATCCTTCTTATCCCGTGTATCTGGCTCCTTCTTAAGAAGGACAGTAAGGTCAATCAATACTGAATATGAGCTCTGGAGGTTGCTTTTTACAGGCATCTTTCAGAGTTTTCGCGTTATTGTGCGGTTTGCGAGAATTCGTAATTGACCCGCAGAAAAAAGCTTTATATAATGGAGTTTAACAAATAGTAGGAGAAACTGGATTATGAGAATTGGAATTCGTGCCCATGATACGGGCGTTCAGACATTACCGGAACTTTTTGAACATGTAGAAAAGCAGGGCTTTCACTGCGTGCACATCGCATTGGCCAAGTCTATCAAGTCTTTTAAGCCGACCCTTGAAACAATGACACCAGGTCTTGCATTTACCATGAAGGAAATGGCAGCAGACCATCGTTGTGATTATGCAGTTCTTGGAAATTACAAGAATCTCTGTAATCCAAATCCTGAGAAGTTAAAAGAAATCACAAAGTCTTATACATACGCTATTCGTTTTGCTTCCTGGCTTGGTGCCGCCGTTGTCGGTACAGAGACAGGTGCTGTGAATGAAGAGTATAAGTATGAAGAAGCAAATCACAGTGAGGAAGCTCTTCAGATTTTTATTGAGAACTTAAGACCGGTTGTTAAGACTGCAGAACAGTTTGGCGTAGTTCTTGCGATTGAACCTGTGTGGAAGCATGTTGTTTACACTGTTGAGAGAGCAAGACAGGTACTCGATACAATCAACAGTCCGAACTTACAGATTATTTTTGACCCTGTTAACTTACTCTATCCTGGCAATGTTGACAGACAGGATGAGATTATTGAGAAGGCGTTTGAACTTCTTGGCCCTGATATTGCAGTGATTCATTGCAAGGACTGGGTGATCGAAGATGGAGAAATGAAGTCCATCGCAGCAGGAACAGGTAACTTAAATTACCCACTTCTTGTTAAGAGAATCAAGGAACATAAGCCTTTCATTCAGTGTACGTTAGAGAATACAACTCCGGAGAATGCGGTAGCAGCCAGAGAGTATCTTGAGAAGTTATACGCTGAAAGTTAATAGGCGAACTTAAACGTAAGAGATTGCTGCGAATGTCAGCGGAATTTATATTTTATATAAAGAAACCAGAGAAAAGGAGGCGATTCCATATGGCAGATAAAACTATCGTCAAAACAACTGCATCAGGAACAATGGTAGAACATGAGGAAAAGGATGTCAGCACACCTGCTGATTTTACAAGCCCGGACGTGCTTTATCAGGATTTAATGGAATCGGTGAAGAAGTATCATCCATCCTCCAATCTTTCTGATATTGAAGCTGCCTACAAAGTAGCCTATGAAGCGCATAAGACACAGTTTCGAAAGTCGGGTGAACCGTATATCATTCATCCACTTTGCGTCGCTATTATCTTAAGTGAATTAGAGCTTGATAAAGAATCGATTATTGCAGGTCTGTTGCATGATGTTATTGAAGATACCGCCATGACTTACAAAGATGTAGCGAATCAGTTCGGTGTAGAAGTAGCAGAGTTGGTTGACGGTGTTACAAAGCTGACCCGTTTAAACTATAAGCATGACAAGATTGAGACACAGGCAGAAAACCTTCGTAAGATGTTTCTTGCAATGGCGAAGGATATCCGCGTTATTTTAATTAAGCTTGCTGACAGACTGCACAACATGAGAACCATGCAGTATCAGTCACCGGCCAAGCAGATTGAAAAGTCCAGAGAGACGCTTGAAATTTATTCTCCATTGGCTCACAGACTTGGTATTTCTAAAATTAAGATTGAACTCGATGACCTGTCGATGCAGTATCTGATGCCGGATGTGTATCAGAGTCTGAATTCACAGGTGAATCAGTTAAGACCTAGAAGAGAAGCCTTTATTAAAGACATTATTGAACAGGTCGGAAAGCATATATCTACAGCGGGCATCGAAGCTGAGGTAGACGGAAGAGTAAAGCATTTCTTCTCTATTTACCGAAAGATGGTGACAAAGCATAAGACCCTTGATCAGATTTACGATATCTTCGCTGTTCGTGTGAAGGTTGATTCGGTTAAGGATTGTTATGCAGCTCTTGGTATCATTCATGAGATGTTCACACCAATCCCCGGAAGATTCAAGGATTACATTGCGATGCCTAAGCCGAACATGTACCAGTCGCTTCATACGACTTTGTTAAGCTCAGATGGTCAGCCATTTGAAGTGCAGATTCGTACTTATGAGATGCACCGCGTTGCCGAATATGGTATCGCTGCGCACTGGAAGTACAAGGAAGGTGGCAAGGGCGTACAGGGAGGCTCCGAAGAAGCTAAGATGGCGTGGCTGCGTCAGATTCTGGAGTGGCAGAAGGATATGTCAGATAACAAGGAGTTCTTATCTTCTGTTAAGAATGACCTGGATTTGTTCTCAGACAATGTATTCTGTTTCACTCCAAGTGGAGATGTTAAGAACCTGCCGGCAGGCTCTACTCCTGTCGATTTCGCCTATGCGATACATTCGGCTGTCGGCAACAAGATGGTCGGTGCCAGAGTAAACGGACAGCTGGTTCCAATCGATTACCAGATTAAGAATGGTGACCGCATTGAGATTATTACGTCTCAGAACTCAAGGGGACCGAGCATGGACTGGCTGAATATTGTCAAGTCCACGCAGGCTAGGAACAAGATTAATCAGTGGTTCAAGAAGGAATTAAAGGCTGAGAATATTCAGCATGGACATGAACTTCTTGCACAGTACTGTAAGAACCACAATATCAATGCTTCTGAGCTTATGACTCATGAGCTTCAGGCTAAGGCACTGAATAAATATGGCTTTAAAGACTGGGATTCTCTCTGTGCATCGGTCGGTCACGGCGGGTTAAAAGAGGGCCAGGTTGTCAATAAGCTTCTTGATGAATTAAACAAGAAGAAGGAAGCAGAAATCAGCGATGAGGATATCCTTGTCAAGCTTGAGAAGAATGAAGCCAAGAACAATGTCCACTTCGACCGTAAGGGAGGAAATGGCATTACGGTTAAGGGAATCTCCGATGTTTCGGTGCATTTCTCCAAGTGCTGTAATCCTGTTCCTGGTGATGAAATCATCGGTTACATCACAAGAGGCCGTGGTATTACAATCCACAGAACGGACTGTGTCAACGTATTCAGTCTGCCGGAAGCAGAGCGTGCCAGATTGATAGAGGCTGAATGGGAAAATCAGGGTGGAGATGGCCGTTATATTGCGGAAATCAATGTCTATGCAGACAACCGTACGGGTCTGATTATCGATATTTCCAAGATTTTCTCTGATGCAGAGATTGATTTGAAATTCATGAACAGCCGTGTGAACAAGAAGGGCGAGGCTACAATCAGCCTTGGCTTTGATGTTAAGAACAAGGAGCAGCTGTCCGGAATCGTGGCAAAGTTAAGAAAGATTCAGGGCGTTCGCGATGTAACCCGTGCAACGGGCTGATTGCGAGGGATGTGCTGAAACGGTGAAATTAAATAAAACGAGAATGGGCGGATCCGGGTGTGTTTTAAGGGTCCGCTCATTTTACAGAATTTGAGGATAAAATGAGTAAATGTAAGATTGATGGCAGAATTCTTGGCCCGATTGGCACGAATGTGTATCTGTGCTTCAACGATGAGACAAAGGAAGGCTTTATTGTTGATCCGGTGGGAGATATTACAAGAATTGATGCGATGATTCAGAAAAATGAAGTGAAACTCGTGGGTGTTTTATTAACTCACGGACACTTTGATCATATCGGGGCAGCAGATGCTGTGAGAGAAAAGTATGGAGTAAAAATCTATGCTTCAGAACTTGAGGCACACACTCTTGCAGACCCGGAATTCAACAGAGGTGTTCCAATCGGAGGAGTACAGATGTCTTTAAAGGCAGATGTTTCCTGTAAGGACGGCGAGGTGCTCGATTTGGCAGGATTTCAGGTACAATGCCTGTCGACTCCGGGCCATACGGAAGGCGGTATGTGTTATTACATCGCTGAGGAAGATGTACTCTTTGCCGGAGATACGCTCTTTGCCGGAACCGTAGGAAGAACGGACCTGCCTGGCGGCTCCATGGGTGCACTTGTAAACTCCATCAAGTCCAAATTAAGTGTTCTGCCGGATTCGGTAAATGTATTCCCGGGACACGGCGGACTGACGACTATTCAGGATGAAAAGAAGGTGAATCCATTTCTATGATCGTTTTAAAGGTAAATAACGAAATTTTCTACGATGACGCACTCGTTCTCGTAAAGATGTTTTATCCACGTCACGAAGTGCTGATGTATGGAAAGGAAAATAAATCCGGAGAAGAAGAGGAATTCACCATTGAACCGTGGATTCCTGAAACAGAGGGCAAGGAGAAGAAGCAGTACCATGAGGAGTTTAAGTCCCGCCTCTATGAGGATCTTGTAAAGAAGACCGGACAGAACCTGCCATGGGGCTATTTAACCGGTGTCAGACCAAGTAAGATTGCCTATCAGATGTTAGATGAAGGCGCAGAGGATTCTGAGATTCTTGATGAATTCGTTAAGAAGCATAAGGCAAGTACAGATAAGGCGAATCTTGCACTCAATGTGGCAAAGCATGAAAGAAAGCTGTTAACTGCAAAGGACTATTCTTCAGGTTACAGTCTGTATATTGGCATACCGTTCTGCCCGACCACCTGTCTGTATTGTTCGTTCACTTCCTACTCAATCTTAGGTTACAAAAATCAGGTCGATGATTACTTAACAGCACTGATTAAGGAAATGCGCGCGACCTATGAAATCATGAAGGGTCAGAGACTCGATACCATCTATTTTGGCGGAGGTACCCCGACCACGCTTGAGTCTGCACAGTTAGACAGACTCTTAACTGCGCTTGAAGAAACATTTGCCAGGGATGGACTTGAAGGAATCGAACTGACTGTGGAGGCGGGACGTCCGGATTCTATCACACGTGAGAAGCTGGAAGTTTTAAGAAAGCATCAGGTACAGAGAATTTCTATCAATCCGCAGACCATGAATCAGAAGACCTTAGATCTGATTGGCAGACACCATACGGTAGAGCAGATTAAGGAATCCTTCTACACTGCAAGGGAACTTGGATTTGAGAATATCAACATGGATATTATTTTAGGCCTTCCGGATGAGGGGTTTAAGGAAGTGACAAAGACACTTGATGACATCAGGCAAATGGCGCCGGAGAGCCTTACCATGCATTCTCTTGCGATTAAGAGAGCTGCGGGGCTTAATATCTGGCGTGACCGCTTTAAGAATCTGTCTCTGGAAAATGATGATGCGACGGTGAAGCTTTGTGAGAAGACCGCTGCAGATCTTGGACTCGAGCCATATTACATGTACCGTCAGAAGAATATGACCGGTAATTTTGAGAATGTAGGCTACGCAAAGCCAGGGTTTGAGTGTATGTATAATATTCTCATCATGGAAGAAATCCAGACTATTGTTGCACTTGGTGCAGGTGCTGCAACGAAGAGAGTGTGGAATAACGGCAGAATCGAGAGAGCCACGAACGTAAAGGATGTTAAGATGTATCTTGCTGAAACTGACGAAATGATTCGTAGAAAACAGGAATTGTTTCAGATGTGAAGTCCCTTTGAGATTTAATTAAGAAATCAGCCCGGTATTCCCGTGATTATTCACTGGTATACCGGTTTTTTGACGCGCATATACGTTGACTTTAGGACTCAAATTCAGTAAACTTAATGATGGATTTTTAGGAAAAGAGGACATTTATATGGCAGAATCCATGAGTGGTCTGAAGAGAACCTGCAGATGTGCAGAAGTAACGGAAGAATATATTGGTAAGACTGTAACCCTGATGGGGTGGGTAGCTAAGTGCAGAAACAAGGGCGGAATCGTTTTCGTTGACCTTCGTGATCGCACAGGTTTAATCCAGATTGTAACAGAGTCTGAGGACGCTGATCCAAGATGGGGAAGCTTAAAGACTGAGTCTGTAATTGCAGTTGTCGGTGTCGTTCAGAAGCGTGGCGGCGCAGTGAATGAAAACTTAAAGACAGGAACAATCGAGGTTATTCCTACAGAACTTCGTGTTTTAAGTGAAGCTCAGACACCTCCATTCCTGATCCAGGACGGAATCGAGACACGTGAGGATTTAAGATTAAAGTACCGTTATCTAGACCTTCGTCGTCCGGAACTCCAGGCTAAGATTATGTTCCGTTCCCGTTTAGTGGAACTGATTCGTGAATTCCTTAAGGGTGAGGGATTCCTTGATATTGAAACACCTACTCTGATTAAGAGTACACCGGAAGGCGCAAGAGACTATCTCGTACCTAGCCGTGTACATGAAGGTAAGTTCTATGCTCTTCCACAGAGCCCACAGCTCTTAAAGCAGCTTCTGATGTGTTCCGGCTTTGACCGTTACTATCAGATTGCAAGATGCTACAGAGATGAGGACTTAAGAGCAGACAGACAGCCTGAATTCACTCAGGTTGATATGGAGCTTTCTTTCGTAGATCAGGATGACGTAATGGATGTAAACACACGTTTACTGACATACGTTTTATCTAAGATTCCTGCAATTGCAGAGGAGTTAAACTTTGATAAGGAACTCGTCGCAGGTCTTGACGCAGCAGGTAAGGAACTTGCAGCAAACGGCATCAGCCGCATGACATGGCAGGATGCTATGGACTTCTACGGAAGTGATAAGCCGGATCTTCGTTTCGACATGAAGATTACGGATGTATCTGAGACAGTTAAGGACTGCGGTTTTGCAGTATTTACCAATGCAATTGCAAATGGCGGATTTGTTCGTGGCCTTAATGCTAAGGGCATGGGTGACTTAGGCCGTAAGCAGATTGATAAGCTGACAGAGGTTGCCAAAACTTATGGCGCCGGCGGTTTAGCTTATATCCAGTTAAAGACAGATGGCACCGTGAAGTCTTCCTTCAGCAAGTTTATGACAGAAGAAGAGATGCAGAATCTTATTGCTAAGATGAACGGTGAGCAGGGCGACCTTCTCCTGTTTGTATCTGATAAGTTCAGAACAGTTTGTGCTGCACTTGGTGCGCTTCGTCTTCACCTCGGTGAAGAGCTCGGACTCATCAACAGGAATGAATTTAAGTTCGTCTGGGTGGTGGACTTCCCATTACTTGAGTGGTCAGACGAAGAAAACCGCTTCATGGCTATGCATCATCCATTTACCATGCCAAATGAAGCAGACTGGAATAACATTGATTCAGATCCAGGTTCAGTGCGTGCACTGGCCTATGACATTGTATGTAACGGCACAGAAATGGGCGGTGGCTCCGTACGTATCCATATGGATGAAGTACAGGAGAAGATGCTTGAAGTGCTCGGATTCACACCAGAACGCGCAAGAGAGCAGTTCGGCTTCCTGCTTCAGGCATTCCAGTATGGAGTACCTCCTCATGCAGGTCTTGCATATGGTCTTGACCGTATGGCAATGCTGTTCTCAGCATCTGAGACAATCCGTGATGTCATTGCATTTCCAAAGGTTAAGGATGCATCCGACCTTATGATGGAAGCACCTGGCTCTGTAGATGGCAAGCAGCTTGATGAGCTGTCCATTGCTATCAAAGAAGATTCTTCTTCAAAAGAATAATAAAAACAAAAAATGTGGAGGATTGAAGAATGTTTTCATTAGACGAAGTTAAGAACTATGATCCAGAAGTAAGTGAAGCAATTGAACTTGAATTAAACAGACAGAGAACTCATATTGAACTGATTGCTTCCGAGAACCTTGTAAGCCCAGCTGTTATGGCAGCAATGGGAAGCGTACTTACTAACAAGTATGCAGAAGGTTACCCAGGTCACAGATACTATGGTGGTTGTGAATACGTAGATATCGTTGAAGACCTTGCAAGAGAAAGAGCAAAGAAGCTGTTCGGCTGCACATATGCTAACGTTCAGCCACATTCCGGCGCACAGGCTAACTTCGAAGTATTCTTCGCACTTGTTAATCCGGGCGATACAATCCTTTCCATGAGCCTTGACTGTGGTGGTCATCTTTCTCATGGTGCTGCTGTAAACGTATCCGGTAAATACTTCAACATCGTTCCTTACGGTGTAAATGAAGCAGGTTTCATCGATTATGATGAAGTTGAAAGACTTGCCAAGAAAAGCAGGCCTAAGATGATTATTGCCGGTGCTTCTGCTTATGCAAGAACAATCGACTTCAAGAGATTCAGAGAAATCGCTGATGAAGTTGGCGCATTCCTTATGGTAGATATGGCTCACATCGCAGGCCTTGTTGCTGCAGGCGAGCATCCATCACCATTCCCATATGCACATGTTGTTACAACAACAACTCACAAGACTCTTCGTGGACCAAGAGGTGGTATGATCCTTTCTTCTGAGGAATTCGCTACAGAGCACAAGCTCAACAAGGCAGTATTCCCAGGCATTCAGGGCGGCCCTCTTATGCACGTTATCGCAGGTAAGGCTGTATGCTTAAAGGAAGCTCTTGATCCTTCCTTTAAAGTATATGCTGCTAACATCAAGAAGAACGCTCAGGCACTTTGCACAGGTCTTCAGAACAGAGGATTTGACATCGTTTCCGGCGGTACAGATAACCACCTTATGCTCGTTGACTTAAGAAGCAAGGGCAAGACTGGTAAGGAAGTAGAGAAGCTCATGGATGCTGCTAACATCACAGCAAACAAGAATGCTATCCCTAACGATCCTGAGAAGCCATTCGTAACATCTGGCCTTCGTCTTGGTTCTCCTGCAGTTACAACAAGAGGCTTCAACGAAGCTGATATGGATGCAGTAGCAGAGGCAATCTCACTTGTAGTAGACAATCCGGAAATGAACACAGCTAAGGCTAAGGAAATCGTAAAGGACCTTACAGATGCACACCCACTCTATGCGTGAAGTTACGAGCCACGCGGGGACAAAATGAATTGGACCGTGGAAAGCTCGCTTTCCTAAGGTCATGATTCATTTTGTCCTCATGCGGCGACAGCCGCGACCTCAAGCGCGAAGCGCTTGAGGTGCAGTGTGGCGAAAACTAAATATTTTTCCAGGGGAGCTGTTTCCTTTGCGCCGTCGATATCGGCATGGCAATAGAAGGAACGACAGCTGAGAGGAAGTAAGTAAAACTTCGACCCTTGAACCTGATATGGGTAATTCCAGCGTAGGTAGGATATTTCAAAACTTCCGTAAGGCGAACCCCTTACGGAAGTTTTTTATTAACAGAATCAAATCCCAGTCAGAGAATGTATTTAAAATAATATCTCAAATACTTGGCAGAACAGTCCTGACAGCAGGCATATGCTCGCATCAAGTCTGCTGCAGGCCTGTACTGCTGAAAATATAAGGAAGGACAAATAAAATGACATACTCAACACAAATGGATGCCGCAAGAAAGGGCATTATCACAAAGGAAATGGAAATCGCTGCAAAGAAAGAAGGGATTAAGGCAGAAGACTTAAGAGCGCAGATTGCAGCAGGTACAGCAATTATCCCATGTAATAAGCATCATAAATCAATTGATCCAAACGCAATCGGTTCTAAGCTTAAGACAAAAATCAACGTAAATCTTGGAACAAGCCGCGACTGGTCTGATATTGACATGGAGTACGGTAAGGTACAGTCCGCAGTTGATATGGGAGCAGAGGCGATCATGGATCTGTCTACATTCGGCGATACAGAAAAGTTCAGAATGAAGCTGACTTCTGAGTGCCCAGCAATGATTGGAACCGTTCCAATCTATGATGCGGTAGTCTACTATCACAAGCCTTTAAAGGAAATTACTTCAGAAGAATGGCTTGCAGTTGCAAGAATGCATGCGGAACAGGGCGTTGACTTCATGACCATTCACTGTGGCATCAACATCGAAACAGCAAGACGTTTTAAGAGAAATAAGAGAAGAATGAACATTGTATCCCGTGGTGGTTCCATCATCTATGCATGGATGGAAATGACGGGAAATGAGAATCCGTTCTTTGAACACTTTGATGAGCTTCTTGATATCTGCGAGGAACATGATGTAACCCTTTCCTTAGGCGACGCCTGCAGACCGGGATGCCTAGACGATGCTACAGATTCTGTTCAGATTGGTGAACTTTCCACCTTAGGGGAGTTGACATTAAGAGCGTGGAAGCGCAATGTACAGGTAATGATTGAAGGCCCCGGTCATATGCCATTAAATCAGATTGCGGCAAATATGGAAGTAGAAAAGACACTGTGTCACGGTGCTCCGTTCTATGTCCTTGGCCCACTTGTAACAGACATTGCTCCAGGTTATGATCATATTACGGCAGCGATTGGTGGTGCGATTGCAGCAGCAAGCGGTGCGGCATTCCTGTGCTATGTAACACCTGCTGAACACCTTCGCCTGCCTGATGTAAACGACGTAAAGGAAGGAATTATTGCATCAAAGATTGCGGCCCATGCAGCTGATATTGCAAAGGGGCTGCCAGGTGCGATGGATCAGGATAATAAGATGGCTGATGCCAGAAGAAGACTCGACTGGGAAGAAATCTATCGGTGCTCCATCGATTCTGAAAAAGCAAGAAGATATCACGAGGAAGCGGCACCTGAGAAGGAAGATACCTGCTCTATGTGCGGTAACTTCTGTGCAGTTAAGAACATGAATAAGATTCTTGACGGAGAAATTGTATCCATCTTTGATGAATAATAGATATGATTATTGGAAGAGTGTAAGAAAACTCTTGAATCAATCAAATGAAGTATTAGAATAAAAAATCCCGGCCGAATCACGCTTCGGTCGGGATTTCTTTTATTTAGTAAATAAATTACTTTGTGTTGTTCTTCTCGTTTTCGAGCTTCTTCATTGCACGAACTGTAAGTGGAAGTCCGAACAGAGTGATGAAGCCGCCTGCATCGCGGTGATCGTAAAGGTCGCCTGTCTTGAAGGATGCGAGGGATTCGTTGTACATGGAGTATGGAGAAGTTGTACCATTCTTGATGATGTTACCCTTGTAGAGCTTTAACTTAACTTCACCTGTAACCGGCTCCTGAGTCTTCTCAACGAATGCACGGATTGCATCGCAAAGAGGAGTGAACCACTTACCTTCATATACTGTCTGAGCCATCTGGCTTCCAAGTCTCTTCTTTGTTTCCATTGTCTCACGGTCAAGAGTGAGCTCTTCGAGCTGATCATGAGCGTACATAAGGATTGTACCACCTGGAGTCTCGTAAACGCCACGGGACTTCATACCGACTACACGGTTCTCAACGATGTCGATGATACCGATACCGTTACGTCCGCCGATTGTGTTAAGTTCCATGATGATATCAGCAACCTTCATAGCTTTGCCGTTTAAAGTTGTTGGAACACCCTTTTCGAATGTAAGAGTAACTTCTTCTTCCTTATCAGGAGCAGCTTCAGGAGTTACACTTAATACGAGGAGCTTGTCATAGTTTGGAGCCTGGGATGGATCCTCAAGTTCAAGTCCTTCGTGAGAGATGTGCCAGAGGTTACGGTCACGGGAGTAACCCTTACCCATGGAGAATGGGAGGTCGATTCCGTGATCCTTGCAGTACTGAACTTCTGCTTCACGGGAATCCATCTTCCAAACTTCAGGCATACGCCATGGAGCGATAATCTTAAGATCTGGAGCTAAAGCCTTGATACCAAGTTCGAAACGAATCTGATCGTTACCCTTACCTGTAGCACCGTGGCAGATAGCAGTAGCGCCTTCCTTACGAGCGATTTCTACTAACTTGGCAGCGATACATGGACGAGCCATGGATGTACCTAAGAGATATGCATGCTCATAAACAGCACCGGCTTCTACGCAAGGCATGATGTAGTTTTCTGCAAAATCGTCAATAACATCTTCAATATATAACTTGGAAGCACCTGACTGTCTTGCTCTCTCCTCGAGATTGTCATCGCTGATTTCCTCAGCCTGTCCGCAGTTTACGCAAACACAGATAACTTCATAACCAAAGTTTTCCTTCAGCCACGGAATGATCGCAGTTGTATCAAGACCGCCTGAGTACGCTAAAATAACCTTTTCCTTCATAGGTGGTATTCCTCCGTCTAAATTTTCTTCCTTTGGCAAAGTGATTCGTTTTTCAAATCATTCACCACAACTCTATTACTATAGAACATGATTTGTAAAAATGCAAGCGCTCCAAAAAAGAAAATGTAAAAATATACATCCAGTGCGAATATTGCTCAAAAAGATGAAAAAACATCTTTACACAGGGTACAAAGCTGTTATAATTACCTTTGTCAAAATCGCCCAACATGAATATATACAGAGACGATGCATAAAATTCATATTATATAATTTCGTACTGTAAAGTATCACAATATTGCAGTGAAAGGTTTATAATAGGAAATACGAATACAACAATAAAAGGGAAAGGACCTTTGTATTATGGAAATTATCACAGGCGGTGTAACCGCACCTAAGGGATTCTTATCAGCAGCAACATGTGCAGGAATCAAGCAGAATGAGCACGACGACATGGCACTTGTAGTAAGTGAAAAGCCATGCGCAGTCGGAGGAACATTTACCACGAACAAAGTATTCGCGGCTCCTGTAAAGTGGGACAGACGCGTAGTTTACGAAGCCCCAATGGCTCAGTGCATGGTGATTAACTCCGGTATTGCTAATGCATGTACCGGTGCAGAAGGTGACGCAGCCTGCGAAGCAGAAGCAAAGGAACTTGAAAAGTTACTTCACATTCCTGCGGAGTCCGTTCTCGTAGCGTCAACCGGTGTTATCGGAATGCAGCTTCCACTTGAGAAGATGGTAGCAGGAATCAATGAGCTTCCTGCAAAGTTAAAGGAAACACAGGAAGCTGGAACTATAGCAGCAAAGGCAATCATGACAACAGATACCAGACCGAAGGAAGTTGCAGTTACCGTAGAAATCGGCGGCAAGAAGGTTACAATCGGCGGAATGTGCAAGGGTGCCGGCATGATTCATCCAAACATGGCAACCATGATCTGCGTTGTTACAACCGATGCCTGCATTAAGAAGGATTTATTACAGAAGGCGCAGTCCGAAACCATTGCGGATTCCTTCAACATGATCTCCGTTGACGGCGACACTTCTACAAACGATACCGCAATTGTCATGGCAAATGGCATGGCAGGAAACGACGTCATTGCAGAAGAAGGTGCCGATTATGAAACCTTTAAGGAAGCTTTAAAGTATGTAAATACTGAGCTTGCAAAGAAGATTGCAGGAGACGG
The DNA here is from genome assembly GCA_902781505.1 of uncultured Lachnospiraceae bacterium. Classification (GTDB taxonomy): domain Bacteria; phylum Bacillota; class Clostridia; order Lachnospirales; family Lachnospiraceae; genus UBA4285. Next base: position 18,027 of record CACZJL010000023.1, read on the forward strand.
CGAAGGCTGTACCTGCCTTTTTGAAGCAAATGTAATCAACGCTTCTACTAAGGAGAACGCTAAGATTCTTGCTAAGTCCATCATCACAAGTAACCTGACTAAGGCTGCTGTTTTCGGACATGATGCAAACTGGGGAAGAATCCTCTGCGCAATGGGTTACTCCGGTGCAGACTTTGATCCGGCTGTTGTAGACATCACGGTTGAGAGTGAAAACGGCAAGGTAGTTCTCGTTGAGAACGGCGTTGCAACGGACTATTCCGAAGAACTTGCAACAAAGGTGCTCTCCGGCAATCCGGTTGTGGCAACAGCAGATGTAAAGCAGGGCGATGCGAAGGCTACAGCCTGGGGCTGCGACCTGACCTTTGATTACGTAAAGATTAATGCAGATTACAGAAGTTAAGGAGAAGAAAAATGACAGAGGAAAAGAATGAGTTCAGCTATTTACAGAAAGCAGAAGTCCTGGTTGAGGCACTTCCATATATCCAGAGATTTAACCGCAAGGTAATCGTTGTAAAGTACGGCGGTTCTGCAATGGTTGATGAAGACTTAAAGAAGAAGGTAATCCAGGACGTCGTTCTGTTAAAGATGATTGGATTTAAGCCCATTATCGTTCATGGCGGCGGTAAGGAAATCAGCAAGTGGGTTACAAAGAGCGGCATGGAGCCACAGTTCATCAATGGTCTTCGTGTAACAGATGAACCTACCATGGAAATTGCACAGATGGTTTTAAATAAGGTGAATAAGGGCCTTGTTTCCATGATTAACGAGCTCGGTGCCAAGGCTGTCGGCGTATCCGGACAGGACGGTGACATGCTTAAGTGTGAAAAGAAGCTGTCTGCAGGACAGGATATCGGCTTCGTTGGTAATGTTGTAAAGGTAGATACAAAGATTTTAGAGGATCTCATCCGTGACGATTTTATTCCGGTTGTATGCCCAATCGGCTTTGATGAGACATATCACGCATTCAACATCAATGCAGATGATGCAGCCTGCGCTATTGCGAAGGCAATGCACGCTGAGAAGTTAGCATTCTTAACAGACGTTGAAGGTATTTACCGCGACTATAACGACAAGAAGAGCCTGATTTCAGAGCTTTCCACAGATGAGGCAGAGGACTTAATCAATTCTGGAGCAATTCAGGGTGGTATGCTTCCAAAGCTTCACAACTGCATCGATGCCATCAAGGTTGGCGTATCCCGCGTGCATATCTTAGATGGACGTATTCCTCACTGCCTGCTCCTTGAAATCTTTACTCACAAGGGTGTCGGTACAGCGATTCTTTCAAAGGAAGCACACAAGTTTTATCACGAATCAGAGATGAAGGAAGGTTAATTATGACAACACAGGATATTATCAACAGTGCAGAAGAGCATTTAATTCATACATACAACCGTTATCAGATCGTACTCGATAAGGGTGACGGTGTTTATCTTTATGACACAGATGGCAAGAAATACCTGGACTTTGGTGCAGGTATCGCTGTATTTGCCTTAGGTTACAACAATAAGGAATTTAACGATGCCGTTAAGGCACAGGTAGACAAGCTGGTTCATACCTCAAACTACTTCTACAATGAGCCTGCAGCAAAGGCAGCAAAGGCTGTAACAGAAGCTGCCGGCATGGACCGTGTGTTCTTCACAAACTCAGGAACAGAGGCAATTGAGGGAGCTATCAAGCTTGCCAAGAAGTATGCATATCTTAAGAGTGGAAGCACAGATCACGAAATCATCGCGATGAAGAATTCCTTCCACGGCCGTTCCTTAGGCGCACTCGCCGTTACAGGAAACAAGCACTATCAGGAAGCCTTCGGACCAATGATTCCTGGCATTAGATTTGCCGATTTCAATGACCTTGATTCTGTTAAGGCTTTGGTAAATGATAAGACCTGCGCAATTATCTTTGAAACCGTGCAGGGCGAGGGTGGCGTATACCCGGCAAAGCCAGAGTTTTTAAAGGGCGTCAGAGAGCTCTGTGATGAGAAGGGCATCCTTCTGATCTTAGATGAAATTCAGTGCGGCATGGGCCGTACAGGTTCCATGTTTGCGTACCAGCAGTATGGCGTGAAGCCGGATATCGTAACCGCAGCCAAGGCAATTGCCTGTGGCCTGCCTTTGGGTGCTTTCATGGCAACAGAAGAAGTGGCTAAGGCCTTAGTTCCGGGTGATCACGGTTCTACATACGGCGGTAACCCACTTGCTACAGCAGCCTGCGTGAAGGTATTTGAACTCTATGAAAAGCAGCAGGTTCTTGAAAATGTGAAGAAAGTTGGCGCATATCTGGCTCAACAGCTTGACAAGGTAGTAGAGGATTATGATATTGTGAAGGAACGCAGAGGTGCAGGTCTGATGCAGGGTCTTGAACTGACCATGCCTGCAGGCGGAGCGGCTAAGGAATGCATCGACAACGGTCTGATTATCTTCACAGCCGGAGCAAACATTCTTCGTTTTGTACCACCTCTCGTAATTACTGAGGCTAATGTAGATGAGGCTGTAATCAAGCTTCGTGCAGCATTAGACAACTTAAGTAAATAATCCTAAAGAAGGTTAGTTGTTTATGAATGTAGAAGAACTTTTTGAAATTTCCGGAACCGTTGTATTAAAGAAAGGTGAAGGAAGAACGATTAAGACAGGCGGCAACTGGATTTTTGATAATGAAATTGCTTCCGTGTCAGAAGGCACTGTTGACGGCCATCTTGTTGAGGTTCAGGATTTCGACGGATACTTTATGGGAATCGGTTTTATCAACCGTCATTCCAAAATTACCGTTCGCATGCTGTCCCGTCACACCAGAGAGGTCAACGCGGACTTCATCAGAAAGCGTGTCGAGGACTGCGTAAAGTACCGCGAGCTTGTATCTGATATGGGCTGTGCGCGCCTGATTTTCGGTGATGCAGACTTCCTTTCCGGCCTCGTCGTTGATAAGTTCTCCGACATTCTGGTAGTAGAGAGCCTGGCTCTTGGAATCGACCGTTTAAAGCCGTTTATCTTAGATTGCCTGAAGGAAATCTTAGAAAGGGATGGCTATCCGGTTCGTGGTATCTATGAAAGAAGTGGTGACCGTCTCCGCTTAAAGGAAGGAATGGAGCAGTTTGAAGGCTTCATCGGACCTGAATTCGACACGAAGGTCGAAATCGTGGAAAATGGCGTTCATTACTGGGTTGATGTGAAAGATGGCCAGAAGACAGGCTTCTTCTTAGATCAGAAATTAAACCGTGCAACCATTGCAAAGTACTGTAAGGATAAGAAGGTCTTAGACTGCTTCACACATACCGGTTCCTTTGCCTTAAATGCGGGACTCGCAGGTGCAAAAGAGGTTACAGGTGTTGATGCTTCTCAGCTTGCAGTGGATCAGGCCACGGAAAATGCCGCTTTAAACAACCTTTCTGATACGGTTAAATTTAAATGTGCCGATGTATTCGAACTCCTTCCGGCTTTGGAAGAACAGGGAGAAAAGTATGACGTTGTCATTCTTGACCCACCTGCTTTCACAAAGTCAAGAAGCTCTATCAAGGCAGCAGCCAAGGGCTACAGAGAAATCAACCGTCGCGGTATGAAGCTTGTTAAGAACGGTGGAATCCTTGCGACATGTTCCTGCTCTCATTTCATGGATCCGGAACTCTTCGCAGAAGTTATTGCACAGGCTGCAAAGTCAGCACACAAGAGACTACGCCAGATTGAATACCGCACACAGGCACCGGATCATCCAATCCTCTGGCAGAACAATGAGACACTGTATCTTAAGTTCTACATCTTCCAGGTCATTGATGAAGAATAAGGCTTTGTAAAAAACGACTGGCTCACGAGTAATAGTGGACATGATTGATTAAGGAATTGGGGCACTTCACTGACGTGATACAATGACGAAAAAAAGAGGTGGTAGTTATGAAACATTGTATTATTTCAAAGTTTAAACCAGAAATTGAAAAAGAGCAGAAGGCAGCGATGCTTCCTGAAATTAAGACCTTATTTGAAGGACTGCTTGGTATTGACGGGATTCATGGAGTGGAAGTAATTCCAAACTGTGTTGACCGCGCAAATCGCTATGATCTTCTGATTCGAATCGACATGGAGGAAGCGGCACTTCCTGTGTATGATGAGAGTGAACTTCATCATAAGTGGAAAGACCAGTATGGAGATCTCTTAGAGAAGAAAGCCATCTTCGATTACGAATAAGACAATTATGCGTAAGCATGCGTACAACTTACAGTATTTTTATAAAGTCATCTTTGATTGCGGCGAAGCTCTCATCGACGAGGCCAAAATCTTTCTCCTTATAATTCCAGAGTGCACGGCCGATTCCGTGTGATTTGAAGGCAGTATGAATATCATTCATCCATGCTAAGCGATAGCGTCCCTCAGCCAGATCGATGACGCCATATTCTCCACAATACAGAGGAACGTTGTCTTTTTCTGCTTTGGCAATAGCAGGAGCGAAGATGTCTTCAAAGAAGCCGACACCGATTTCCTTGATGTCAGCGTCAAAGATAGCTCCGGCGAGGTCTTTTGAAAGTGCACGGCTGGCCTTCTGATACTCTGAGAGCGTCTTAGGATAGGCAATGCGAAAGTCGTGAGGCATATCATTTACCCAGTAGGCACCCTGATGTGTGAAGATTAAAGGCTCGTAGCAGTGGAAGTTGTAGACGATTCGCTCATCTAAAGGGAAATCTAGCTTTGGTACGCTTAACACGTTGTTGTAGCAGACGCCGCCGCAGACAATCCATGTATCGGGCACGATTTTACGCATCATTTTGATATACTTTGAAAGGATTGTATTCCAGGCATCAACAACGTCCATTGGAACCACTTCATTCAGCGGCTCGAATGCAACAGACTCCTGATAATCCTTAAATTCTTCGGCAATTTTCTGCCAGAGTGCAAAAAACCTTGCCTGAAGAGCCGTGTCATAAAAGAACTTATGACGGTCCATATCCTTCTTTAACGGATCAAAAGAGTAGCCGTAGCATTCATGCAGATCAATCAACATGTTGAGGCCAAACTCTTCACACCATTCTCTGCAGTCTTTCAGATACTGAAAGCCGGTATCAATCCGTTTTCCTTCTTTGTCTTCCAGGACATTATAATCTACCGGGACACGAACATGGTCAAAGCCAAGAGATGCGATATTGCTGATATCTTGTCTTGTGATAAACGTATCGAAATGCTCCTTACTGTACGTGTCAAACTGGCTGATCCAGCCTCCTAAGTTCACACCTTTCTGAAATCCTTCAAAAACTCTCATGATTCCCTCCTGTAATCCTTACAAAATCTGCGCCGGATGCGGCTTGCAGACGTGTCATTAAGATTGTTAAATTATAAACGAAATATCTTCTGTCAGTATAGCAGATTAGTCTGTCCTGTGGTACATGTTTTTGTACTCTTTCGGTGAGATTCCAAACTGTTTTTTAAAGGCACGGTAGAAGCTGGAGTAGTCAGAGAATCCGTAATCTGAGAAGGTTTCTGTGATGTCAGCTCCCGTGATGAGCGCTTTGCTGCAGGCATCGAGTCGTTTCTTTGTGATGTATTGATGAACCGATACACCAAGACTGTTTTTGAAATAGTGCGAAATATAGTACTTTGACAAGAAAAATTGGTTGGCGAGCACATCTAACGAAAGATCCTCGTCGAGGTGCGAGTCAATATATAGAGACAGGTCGTTTAAGAGGTCGCTGTTTTCCTCATTTCTACGTGGATTGTCCTGCTCGTAGATAACGCGGTTCATGCTTAAAATCAGATCCTGTACAGAAAGCTCGAGCATGGCGTCCCTGCCAAAGCGGTTGTTATGTGCTTCTTCCACAAGATGCAGGTACTTTGAGTAGACCGAATTGAAGGCAAGGTCGGAGAAGTGGAAGATGTATCGACCGGCTGAAGCCGCCTGCTGAATCAGATATACATAATCAGGAGACTGAAGCATCAGTTTTTGCGTCCATTCCTTGCTGATCCAGAGGATGAAGCGGCTGTAACTGGCATCCTTGCTTAAGATGCGCGCATAGTGCTCAGCCCCCGGCGGCATAATGACAAGATCACCGTATTTTAAAGGGTAGGTCTTTCCTTTGATCACAATCTCAACCTCTCCCTCAACATAGAGATAGAACTCATAATAGTCGTGTTTGTGTGGAGTTCCATTCGGCCAGTGTTTATCGCTGTAGTAAAAGATTTCAAAATCCTGGCTGAGCATATACTGGCGCGTGTTGAACGCACTTCGAAGCTTCTTCTTCATATATTTTCCTTTCTGATTACACGTAGGGCACGAAGACTGTCGACGTACCTTAGATGAAAGAGATGTTCTTAACTTGTATTTTAGTATTCATGAGCAACTTTTGCAATGTATACAACAATCTGTTCAATGGATTATTTAGGCCATCAGATATAGTATGGAGCCATCGAGAGAACATAAATCACAGACAGAAACACTGCTGGGGTTTCTTGGAATACTGTGATTAGTCAGAGGTTCGCATAAGACGAACGAAAGGAGTTTTTATATTATGGAAATGACATTACGTTGGTATGGTGAGAAATTTGATACAGTTAAGCTTTGGCAGATTCGCCAGATTCCAGGAGTAACAGGTGTTATCACAACACTTTACAACAAGCAGCCAGGTGAAGTTTGGACACAGGATGAAATTCATGCGTTAAAGACACAGGTTGAGGAAGCTGGATTAAACCTTTCCGGTATTGAATCCGTAAACGTATCTGACGCAATCAAGGTTGGAACAGCTGAGCGTGAACAGCATATCGCCAACTACATCGAGACTTTAGAGAATCTCGGTAAGGAAGACATCCACCTTGTATGTTATAACTTCATGCCAGTATTTGACTGGACCAGAACAGAACTCGCAAGAAAGAGACCGGATGGATCTACCTGTCTTGCTTATACACAGGAAGCAGTTGATGCAATCGATCCTGAGAAGATGTTTGAAACACTCTCTGCAGATTCCAACGGCACTGTAATGCCGGGCTGGGAACCTGAGCGTATGGCAAGAGTTAAGGAATTATTTGAGATGTATGCGGACATTGATGAAGAAAAGCTCTTTAACAACCTGGTATATTTCTTAAAGGCAATCATGCCAGTCTGCAACAAGTATGATATCAAGATGGGAATTCATCCGGACGACCCGGCATGGAGCGTATTCGGACTTCCAAGAATTATCACAAGCAAGGAGAAGATTCTCAAGCTTATGAATGCAGTAGATGACGTACACAACGGCGTTACATTCTGCACAGGTTCCTTAGGAACAAATCTGGCAAATGATCTGCCGGATATCATCCGTGCATTAAAGGGCAGAATTCCATTTGCCCATATCAGAAACTTAAACTTCCTCTCCCCAACTAACTTCGAAGAGGCAGCTCACCTTTCGTCAGATGGTACATTCGATATGTACGAGATCATGAAGGCTCTCCATGACACAGGCTTTGATGGCCCAATGAGACCTGATCACGGAAGAATGATCTGGGGCGAAGTTGCAATGCCGGGTTACGGTCTCTATGACAGAGCACTTGGTGCAACGTATCTTAACGGTCTCTGGGAAGCCATTGGTAAGGCTAAAGAGCGCGGCGTTTAATTGAAATACCTGTCGGTCCGGCTTTAATGAGCGCCGGCCAGACTTAGAAATTTAGTATTTGTTAAGGAGTTAAATTCATGAAGTTAAGTACAGAAGGTTTAAAAAATAAAGCAGAATGGGAAGAGAAGGGATACGTCCTTCCTGCATTCGACCGCGAGGCGATGATTGCAGAAACAACAAAGGCACCGACATGGGTGCACTTTGGAGCAGGTAATATCTTCCGCGCCTTCCACGCAAATCTCGCTCAGCAGATGTTAAACAACGGCGAGGACACAAAGGGTCTCATCGTAGCAGAAGGCTTTGACTATGAGATCGTACAGAAGCAGTATCGTCCACATGACAACTTCTCTGTTCTTGTAACATTAAAGGCAAATGGCAGCATAGAAAAGACTGTTATTGGCTCCATCGCAGAATCCTGCGTGCTTGATTCCGAGGACGAGAAGGAATTTGCAAGATTAAAGGAAATCTTTGAAGCAGAGTCTCTTCAGATGTGTACATTTACCATTACAGAGAAGGGCTACAGCCTGGTAAATGGCCGTGGCGAGGAACTCCCTGCAGTTACAGAGGATTTTAAAAACGGTCCGGCTAAGCCTGAGAGCTACATCGGTAAGGTTGCAGCTTTACTTTACACAAGATTTAAGGCGGGAGCAAAGCCAATCGCCATGGTTTCTACAGATAACTGCTCACATAACGGCGATAAGCTCTATGCAGCGGTATCAGCATATGCAAAGAAGTGGGCTGAGGCTGGCCTCGTTGAGAAGGAATTCGTCGCTTACTTAGATGATGAATCAAAAGTATCCTTCCCTTGGTCTATGATTGATAAGATTACACCAAGACCGGATGCTTCCGTTGAAGAAATCTTAAAGAACGATGGTCTTGAAGACCTCGCACCTGTAGTAACAAGTAAGAACACTTACGTAGCCCCATTCGTAAACGCAGAAGAGAGCCAATACCTCGTAATCGAGGATAAGTTCCCGAATGGCAGACCTGCACTTGAGAAGGCTGGCGTTATCTTCACAGACCGCGATACGGTTAACAATGTAGAGCGTATGAAGGTATGCACCTGCTTAAATCCACTTCACACATCCTTAGCAGTTTATGGCTGCCTCTTAGGATTTGAGAAGATTTCTGAAGAAATGAAGGATGAGGAGCTCTCAAAGCTTGTAGATATCATCGGATACAAGGAAGGACTTCCTGTCGTTACAGATCCGGGCGTTATCAATCCGAAGGAATTTATTGACACTGTTTTACAGGTTCGTATTCCAAACCCATTCATGCCGGATACACCACAGAGAATTGCAACCGATACATCTCAGAAGCTTGCAATCCGCTTTGGCGAGACAATCAAGGCGTATGAGGCAGATCCTGCCCTTAACACTGCAGATCTGAAACTCATTCCACTGGTATTTGCCGGATGGCTCAGATACCTCATGGCTGTGGATGATGAAGGAAAGGCATTTGAGCCATCTTCCGATCCTCTGCTTGAAACAGCACAGCAGTATGTAAAGGGCTTCACTCTTGGCACTGTTCCTCCGGCAGAAGAAATCAAGGCTCAGTTACTTCCTCTTCTGACGAATGTGGCAATCTTTGGTGTTGACTTGACAAAGGTCGGTGATATGGCTGACCGCGTGGTAACTTACTTTGCAGAGGAACTTGCAGGTCCTGGCGCAATCAGAGCAACCTTAAAGAAATATGTAGCTTAATATTTTATTACTCTTATATAAAGAGAACCGGTTTCATCAGATGAAGCCGGTTCTCTTTCTTTCAGGTGTAATTCAGATTAGTAATAGCGATGGCAAATGAAAAATGATATGCTAGTATCTGAAGAGTGTTCAGCAGAATCTTGTCGGTTTTCGAGAGCAACAAGGGGAAAAAAGATGAAAGTATTAATTTTAGCAATCATGGTGGTGATTCTTCTGTTAATCGGATTCTGCCTGTGGATGGCAGGATTTGTAACGAAAGGAAAAAGGCAGACAGAGGAAGAAGCGTATGCCTGGCAGAAGGAACGGTACGACGTCTCGTTCTACGACAACCTTGAGAAAGAGGACTATGTTGTATATGGCGATAATCGCTATGAACTGCATGTCGAGTTTATTAAGAATCCGGAGTCTTCCGGCAAATATGTGATTTTATCGCATGGTTACACGGACAATCATATCGGTTCGTTAAAATACGTGCAGATGTATATGGATGAAGGATACAGCTGTATTATCTATGACCTCAGAGGTCATGGGGACAATAAGCCATATCAGACGACATATGGTCTGTTAGAGGCAAGAGATCTGGTGTGTCTGATTAAGGACACAAGAGTTCGTTATGATGATTTAAAGATTCTTGGCCTTCATGGTGAATCCTTAGGCTCAGCAACAACGCTGACTTCATTGCAATACAAGCCGGAAGTAGATTTTGTCGTGGCTGACTGTGGATTTGCGGATATTGAGAATGTCCTTCGTAATGGCTATGCGAGTGTCCATGCACCAGAGTGGCTGTTTGATCTGGCAGATTTTGGTGTGCAGATGCGCTTTAAGATGTCACTTCGTGGCATGCGCCCGATTGATGCGCTGGGAGAAAATAAGGTGCCTATCCTCTTTATTCATGGGGATGCAGATGAGCTGATTACACCTGATAATTCCACGCGAATGGCGAAAAGAACAGCAGGCTACAGCGAAGTACATTTAATCAAAGGTGCGCCACATGCTCAATCCATCTTTACGGCACCACAAGAGTACAAACAATACGTGCATGAATTTGTACGAAAAATCGAAACAAACGAAATCAAATAAGAATCAGTCGCAGGCTGATGGTGGAACGGATACGCGTATATAAGTGCCCCTCTTTATAAGAATTCGGAAAGATGAGTATTATTTTGCACAAAAATGGTTCAAAATTCATACTTTGTTTCATTGCGAAAAGTGCCTGAAAAGGGTATGATAGAACCATCAGAAATCCGGTATTTATCGGAGTTTGTGCGTGATTAAAAACTACATACAACTGTGAACCGGACTTGAGTTTAAGTGACTAAAGTTAAGAGGAGGTTTTATATGGCTGAAAAAGAAACGAGACCTTATGTGCCGTGGAAACTGGTCAATGATTTTATGGTGGATGTATTTAAGGCCTATGGTGTACCGGAGGAGGATGCGAAAATCTGTACGGATGTCTTACTTGAATCTGACAGAAGAGGAATCGAATCGCATGGATGCAACCGCTTTAAGCCGATTTATCTGAACCGTATCAAGAACGGCACCTTAAAGCCAGTGACAGAAATTGAAATTTTAAAGGATACACCAACGACCGTTGTCATGGATGCTCATGATGGAATGGGAATGGTGGCATCTTACAAGATGATGGAGATGTTAATTGAAAAGGCGAAGCAGTATGGCATGGCTGGTGGAACGATTATGAATTCCACACATTATGGGATTGCAGGCTATTGGACCACGATGGCAGAAAAGGCCGGCATGATTGGAATTACAGGCACGAATGCTAGACCAAGTGTTGCGCCGACCTTTGGTGTTGAGCCAATGATGGGAACAAATCCGCTGACATTTACCATGCCAACCGATGAAGAATTCCCGTTCAACTTTGACTGTGCGACCTCTATCGTACAGAACGGCAAGATTGAATACTATGAGAGATCTGGTAAGGAGACTCCTCCTGGACTAGTGGTTAAGGAAGACGGCGGAACCATGACCGATTCCGGTCAGATTTTAAAGGATATGCGCGCAGGCCACTGTGCTCTTCTTTCCATCGGTGGATTAGGAGAGGCAACCGGTGGATACAAGGGGTATGGCTTCACAACCATTGTGGAAATCTTATCTTCTGCGCTGGCTGGAGGCCCTCACTTAAAGGAACTTTCCGGCAAGGATGAAAATGGCAATAACAAGATGTATAAGTTAGGCCACTTCTTCTTCGTTATCAATCCGGAGTTCTTCGCAGGCCTTGATGTCTTTAAGAAATGCGCCGGCGATATCTGCCGCGAGCTTCGTGCATCTAAGAAGGCACCGGGTGAAGATCGCATCTACACCGCCGGTGAAAAAGAATGGCTTGCTTGGCAGGATCGTAAGGACAAGGGCGTTCCGGTTGGTGGAGCAATTCAGAAGGAATTCATCGAGCTTCGCGATGCGTGCGGACTTGATTATCACTTCCCGTTTGAGGATTAATCTTTATTTTTAACGCAGGATACTTTTAATAAGCTGATGGCACCTCGTGTCGTCAGCTTATTTTTTGGAGGCCTTATGTTAACATCACTGTCACTTATATTCTTAGTTGGACTTTCTCTTGGTGCTATCTGCGGCAAATGCAAGATTCCATGCATTATCGGTATGCTTTTTACTGGCATCGTGCTGGGATTTTTTGTACTGGATGCCTTGGATCCGTCCATTCTTAATATTTCTTCTGACTTAAAAAAATAGCTCTGATTATTAATTTTAATAAAAGCCGGATTATCTCTTGATTTATCCGACCTGAAAAAGGTAGGAAGACCGGCTTTCTGCTTTACTTGTCTTTTGAAACTGCCTATGCAAGAAACAAATGTGTTCGAAACAGCATGAAGGTAATCGTAGTACTTGGTGTATCCTTCCTTCTGATTTCAGTAGAAGGCTGGCTTACTGGAATCGTAGCAGTTTCAGGACTCCTGGCAGTCGTCAGTATGGCCTGTGTATTGAAAATCAAGAGTACGGCCTTCGTTTCAAAGCGCTTATCTGAAAAGTTTGGAAAGCTCTGGCTGGCAGCAGAAGTTATTCTGTTTGTGTTAGTCGGCGCGGCAGTGGATATCAGATATACGGTGGATGCTGGAATCCCAGCGGTTCTTTTGATATTTGGGGCGCTGATATTCCGTTCTGTTGGCGTAGCGTTATGTACGATGGGAACAGATTTGAACACAAATGAGCGACTGTTCTGTGTGATTGCGTATCTTCCCAAAGCAACCGTTCAGGCTGCCATCGGCTCCGTTCCCCTTGCAGCAGGGCTGGGATGCGGTAAGATTGTACTTTCAGTAGCGGTAATGGGAATCATCATTACAGCCCCACTTGTAGCGTTTGGAATTGATGCAAGCTATAAGAGGTTTCTTGCAAGGGAAATTTCAGAAGATAAATGATGGAAAAAGAATTCTTGCTGCAATTTTGCTGCTTTGTATCGTGTGCTTACATGTTGCAGAGCCGGTTCTTGCAGTAGAAGCAACAAGGAATGAGAGCTGTGATAAAGCAAGTTCATATTTTGAAGGAGAAAACTTTAGAGTTGAGTGTACGGTACAAAGTCAGTGGAATCAAGGATACACAGCTTCTGCCAAAGTAATTAACACAGGAACGGAACCAATAGAAAATTTGAATTCTCACTTGAGGTATTTTTAGGGATTTAATAATTGTTATATCTTGTTATAAAAATCTCGGCAGACCCTTGAAAACACTAAAGTTTTTGTTGGTGTCCTATTCATCACATCTTGTATCGTGTTATACCGTTTTACCCTTGGTTATGAACCCTCATAAGGGAAAAAATAAGGGAAAGAAAATCTGGTAACAATTTGTAATAAATTATAAAAATAGCAGTTGGGACTGGATGAGTCAAGTCCATATTTGTGTGTAAATTGCCTTCAGGTATAACTGTTGATAACTATGCTGCCAGAAGAGCGGCTTGTTCTTCAGCAATCAGATGCAG
>CACZJL010000024.1 GCA_902781505.1 uncultured Lachnospiraceae bacterium
CTCCTTTAAGTTTTTTTGTTTGGTCACTTAAAATCTTAAAAGAAGTTCGTTCCTTTTTCTATGACTAATTCTATTTACACAAGATATTTTACGCTATCTTCTCTTTTTATATATTTACCTACTTACCTATGTTAAACATTATAATGTCATTCTTTCTTAGTTGCAATTGTTACAATATGCAATGGCGCTTGCTATAAATTTCCTCTATAACCTGCTCAAAAATATGTGTATTAGATAGATTCAGAGAAAAGCAGTAAGATTTCTATAGTTCAAAGGAACTTTATGAAGTATGAAGAAAAGGGGAAACGCAATGAATACAGTGCAGACAACTGATGGAACGATTGTGGAACAGGGAACAAAAGAAATATCAATCAATTCAAAAATCATACGTCTGCTTGGATCTATGCTGAAAATCGGCGTTGTTGGTTTTGGCGGTGGAAGTGCACTGATTCCGATCATTGAACAGGAAGTTGTACACGAACAGAAAATCGTAAGCAAGATGGAATACGAAGAAGATGTAGTCGCTGCCTGTGTTACTCCTGGAGCTTTACCGGTTGAGATTGCATCCGGCATCGGTTACCGCCGTTTCGGAATTGCAGGAATGCTTCTTTCCGCTATTGCAATGGCTTTACCTGGAGCTCTCCTTACCGTACTCATTGTTTCCGCTCTTTCTGAAACCGGTGAAGGAACATTTACCTTTGTTCGTATGCTTTCGATCGGACTTGGTGCCTTTATTGCAACACTTCTGATTGAGTACGCATTAAAAACAGTTAAAACAGCAAAACTTGAATCAAAGAAGCATGAAATCGAGGTGATTGGACTTATTATCCTTGTATTTCTTGCCACCGGTCCATTTGCTTTCACCGGAATCCCGTTTTTACAGATTAAGCTTTCTACCGTACAGATTCTTGCCATCACATTCATCGGCTGCTTTTTAGCAAGCCTTAAGGATGAGAAAAGCGAGACCGTTAAGAGAAGAATCAGCCTGAAGCAGTATCTGGAGCTTGGAAGACTCACCGTGAGCTGGATTGCTTTCGCGGGGCTTTTAAGTATTCCGGCCATTCTTCTTCTTCCGGAGAGCATTGTTTACAGCCTGAACGGATTTCTTTCCTCTCTGCTTTCCTTTGGTGGCGGAGATGCCTATCTTTCGATTGCAGATGGTATGTTTGTAAGCTCCGGAATGGTAGACTCCACAGCATTTTACGGAACTCTGGTACCAGTTGCCAATGTACTTCCGGGTTCCATTCTCTGCAAGATTTTAGCAGGAACAGGATATCTTGTCGGACTTGAAAAGGGCGGTAGTGTTGCAATCGGCCTGGTAGTAGCTATCTCTGGTTTTGCAATCAGCGTTGCCGCATCCGGTATGATTTTCTCTATCGTCTGCTGGATTTTCAGGACCTTTAAGGGGGTCTGCGTATTCTGCAGAATCAGTCGTTGGATTCGTCCTGTAATCTCAGGACTGCTCCTCAATGTAGTTGTTGTTATGGTTCGTACCAATCAGACCAACGGAGATGCTATTCAAACACCATTTCCTTTCGTATTAATTTTTACAGGAGCACTGATTATCTTTAATCTTTATCTTCTGAAGAAGAAAAAAATGGGTAACTTCCCTGCAATGGCAGTGTCCGGTACCATCGGTGTTGTATCACTCTTCCTTGTAGGACTTTTATAAGAGGTGAATGGGATGAAAGAATTACAAACAAATGTGTTGATTATCGGAGGCGGAACAGCCGGCTGTTATGCAGCAATCCGCCTTGGACAGGAAGAGAACACTAAGGTGCTTGTGGTTGAAAAGGCCAATATCAAGCGAAGCGGTTGCCTTGCAGCCGGGGTAAATGCTCTGAATGCCTATATTTCTGAAGGCCACGTGCCGGAAGACTACGTAGATTATGCAAGAAAAGACGGAGAAGGAATTGTAAGAGATGATCTTCTTCTTACCATGAGTCAGAGACTCAATGAAGTGACAGAAGACCTCGAAAAGAAAGGCCTTGTTATCTTAAAGGATGATGAAGGCAAGTATGTAACAAGAGGCTGGAGAAACCTGAAGATTAACGGTGAAAATATCAAGCCGATTCTTGCGAAGGCAACCGGAGAGCAGAAGAATGTAACGGTTCTGAATCATGTCAACATCACAGACTTAAAGACAGAGAATGTGGATGGCAGACAGGTGGTTACAGGTGCATTTGGTTTCTCTGTGAATTCCGAGGTGTTCTATGATATCACTGCCGATGTGGTTCTTGTAGCGACAGGCGGTGCAGCAGGTATCTACAGACCAAACAACCCGGGCTTTTCAAGACATAAGATGTGGTACCCGCCATTCAATACGGGTGCGGGATTTGCCTTTGGTTTTAAGGCCGGTGCAGAAATGACAACCTTTGAAAATCGCTTTGTAGCTCTTCGCTGTAAGGACACCATCGCTCCAACAGGAACTATTGCCCAAGGCGTACGTGCAAAGCAGGTGAATTCCGAAGGTGAAATCTACGAAACGAAGTATGGAATCACAACTCCTCAGAGAATCTGGGGAACCGTCGAGGAATCCAAGGCAGGTCGTGGTCCATGTTACTTAAAGACAGATGAAATTACAGATGCTCAGGAAGAAGACCTCTACAAGGCCTACTTAAATATGGCTCCTGCACAGACCTTAAAATGGCTTGAAGCAGGTAAAGGTCCTTCAAAGCAGAATGTTGAAATTGAAGGAACAGAGCCATATATCGTAGGCGGTCATACAGCAAGCGGTTACTGGGTTGACACAAAGCGTGAGACAACCGTTAAGAACCTTTATGCAGCCGGGGATGTAACCGGAGGTGCTCCTCAGAAATATGTAACAGGTGCACTTGCAGAAGCTGCAATCGCTGCAGAATCAATTGCGGCAAGATTAAAAGAACTTGCAGCTTCTGATGCAGATAATACGGCATTAGGTTCCGATGCAGCGAAGGCTAAGGAAGCAGAATACAGAAAGCATCTTTCAAAAACAGATGCTGCCATCGACTGGGAGCAGGTTGAAGAAGCAATGCAGAAGGTTATGGATGAATATGCCGGTGGTATTGCTACAAATTACAAATATAACGACGAACGTCTGAAGCTTGCAGATGAGAAAATTGTTAAGCTTCAGGAGCTGGCAGAGAATCTTCCTGCGAAGGATTCCTTTGATCTGCTTCATGTATATGAAGTGAAGGAACGCCTGGTAGTGTGCAGAATCCTGATTGCACATCTGCTGGCAAGAAAAGAGACAAGATGGCATATCTTCGGTGAACATGCAGAGTACCCTGAACAGGTCGCATCCGAAGAATCCTATGTAAATACACATCTTGAAAACGGACAGATTGTTGTCACACGTAAACCACTGGTTAAGGAGGCTGTCTATGAGCATCAGAATTGATAAAGCGAACTGCATCGGTTGCGGATCCTGTGTAGAAGCCTGTCCTGGTAACCTGATTGCGCTGGTTGACAGTAAGGCTGAGATGAAGAGCATCCGTGATTGCTGGGGATGCACTGCATGTATGAAGGAATGTCCGGTTTCAGCAATCGGATATTTCCTGGGAGTAGATATCGGAGGTGCCGGCGCAACAATGCACATCGAGAGAGAAGGCAGTCTGTATCACTGGAAGGTAGATTTTTCCGACGGAACACAGAAAACAATCACTGTTGACCGGAAGAACGCTAATAAATATTAAGGAAGAGGGACAAGACATGAGTAATTTATCGCATCTGGATGCGTTAGAAGCAGAAGCTATCTACATCATCCGAGAAGTAGCCGCAGAATTTGAACATCCGGTTATGCTGTATTCCATCGGAAAAGACAGCTCCGTAATGCTTCACCTGGCTCTGAAGGCTTTTTATCCTGAGAAACCACCATTTCCATTCTTACATGTAAACACAACATGGAAGTTCCACGAAATGATTAAGTTTAGAGATGAGCAGGCTGCAAAGTATGGCCTGAATATGCTTGAGTGGAAGAATGAAGAAGGTATCAAAGCCGGAATCAATCCGTTTGAACATGGTTCATCATACACAGATATTATGAAGACGCAGGCTTTAAAGCAGGCTCTTACAAAGTACGGCTTCGATGCAGCATTCGGCGGCGGAAGACGTGACGAAGAGAAGTCCAGAGCAAAGGAGCGTATCTTCTCCTTCAGAAATTCCGCACAGGCCTGGGATCCTAAGAATCAGAGACCTGAGATGTGGAAGCTCTACAATACAGAAATCAATCAGGGTGAATCTGTAAGAGTATTCCCTATTTCCAACTGGACGGAAAAGGATATCTGGCAGTACATCCAGAGGGAGAAGATTGATATCGTGCCACTTTACTTTGCAGATGAGCGCCCATGCATCGAGCGTGACGGCAATCTGATAATGGTAGATGATGACAGAATCGTTGAGAAGCTTAATCTTAAGCCGGAAGATATTCAGCACAAGAAGATCAGGTTCCGTACACTTGGATGCTATCCGTTAACAGGTGGTATCGAATCCGAGGCAACAACACTTGATGAAATCATCAATGAGACCTTAGGTGCAGTTGAATCTGAAAGAACAAGCCGTGTCATCGATAAGGATGGCGGAGCAGGCAGTATGGAACGTCGTAAGAGGGAAGGATATTTCTAATATGAATGGATTATTGAAATTTATTACATGCGGAAGCGTAGACGATGGAAAGTCAACATTAATCGGTCATCTTCTTTATGATGCAAAGCTGATTTATGCCGATCAGGAAGAAGCCCTAAAGATGGATTCCAAGGTTGGCAGCCGTGGCGGTGCCATCGATTATTCTCTTCTGTTAGATGGACTTTTAGCAGAGCGTGAGCAGGGCATCACAATCGATGTAGCTTACCGTTACTTTACAACAGACAATCGCTCATTTATCTGCGCTGATACCCCTGGACATGAGGAGTATACAAGAAACATGGCGTGCGGCGCTTCATTTGCCGATCTTGCAATCATCCTGGTCGATGCAAAGCAGGGCGTATTAATTCAGACAAAGCGTCATGCAAGAATCTGCGCATTAATGGGGATTCGCTACTTCGTATTCGCAGTAAATAAGATGGATCTGATTAACTATGATGAAGAGAAGTTTAATGCAATCGTAGCTCAGATTGAAGAGTTAAAGAAGAATCTGGGGCTGGCAAATGTTCAGATTATTCCTGTTTCTGCAACAGAGGGAGATAACATTACAAATCCAAGTACGAACTTCACATGGTACCAGGGACCAACCCTTCTTCATCATCTTGAGAATGTTGATATTCAGGCTGCGACAGCTGATGAGTCGGGCTTCTATCTTCCGGTTCAGAGAGTATGCCGTCCAAATCATGAATTCCGTGGCTTCTCAGGTCAGATTGAACATGGAACCATCCATGTAGGAGATGTTGTTAAGTCTCTTCCAAGTGGTGAGGAAGCTCATGTTAAGAGCATTCTCGTTGTTGATCATGAAGAACAGGAAGCTGGTGAAGGTCAGCCTGTAACTATTCAGCTTGACCGTGAAGTGGATGTATCCCGTGGATGCGTACTTGAGTCAGGTTCCGGACTTCAGACAGCAGATGCATTCCAAACAGAGCTGCTCTGGATGGATGATTCTGAACTGACAGTTGGAAAGAACTTTATCATCAAGCTTGGTACAAAGTCTATTCCGGGTATTGTTACAAAGATTGATCATAAGATTGATATCAACACAGGTGAATTCCAGAATGCTGATGTCTTAAAGAAGAATGAGATTGCTGTCTGCGAAATCGCAGTAACAGAGCCGATTATCTTAGATGAGTTTAAGAAGCACAGAACAGCCGGTGAGTTAATCTTAATCGACCGTATCAGCCATATGACATCTGCCTGCGGTATTGTTACAAAGGTAGGCGGAGATGGTGCTAAGAAAGTACTTCATGCAGATCGTCAGATGAGAAGTGCATTAAACTGGCAGCTTCCATATGTCATTGAATTCCGTCCAGGTCAGGATGGTACAGAGCTTGCAACAATTTCTGAAGCAGAGTACAACCTGGTTCGTGCCGGTCGTCACACATATCTGTATCAGCCGGAAGCAGGCGAGCATTATGCACGTACAGTAAAGGCTTTATCAGATGCAGGTATTATTGTTCTTCTGGTGCTTGATGCAGATGCAGAGGTGAACACAAAGCTTTCTTCTGAGTCAAATTACAAGACATGGAGCAGTATTGCAAGAGGTATTGCTGAGCCAACTTCTCAACAGATTTCTGCAGCTGTATTTGAAAGAACCAATGCAAATGTAACTTTAGACTCCAATAACTGGGTAATCTAATGTTGCCTGTGTGCAATTCTCTTGTTACAGAGTTAATGGAGGAGCTTATCTCCATTTTTGGCTTCACGAACTTCCATCTTGCAGATTTTATTCATCTAAAAAACGCACAAAAACACAAAAGTACGATATAATACACGGGTAACTTCAGCAGATGGTGTCAGGGGCTTTTTGGCTGCTGACTCAATTGGTAAGTCCGGTGAAAGACCGGCACAGTAATCCCTACTGTAAGAAACAGATGAAACTGTCAGGGGTGAAATCTCTTTGATTTCAGGCAGGGAGACATCTGTTTTAAGTCAGAAAACAGCCACCTGCTCAAAATGCAAATTTCGACGGATTGAGGAGAAAGAAAAATGAAGAGAAGACAGAAACTGACCTCTGTCGTAGTAGGAGCTGTTCTTATGCTTTCAGGCATCGGCTCTTTATTTGCGGCGCCGGTCGCTGCAGCAGAGCCTGCAGAAACAAAGTATATCTACTTTACGGTAGAGAGAGATACGCTTGGCGCGGATCCATACATTCTGCCAACAAAGGTTGCTATGGAAACTAAGGATGGAAAGGATGACATCTTCGGAACGATTCAGAAGAATTTCCCGGATATGGCATTTAATCCGGGATCTATTTACCTTCCGGCAATTAAGAATGCAGATCCAGGTGTGGATAATATCAATGTTCCTGCGAAAATTACAGAACTTGCTGCAAAGTACGGTGAGGAAGTGACGACAGAGACTGCACGTGACTTTGATAATGACAGTGCGCCGGACTTGGGTGAATTATCCTATTCTGCTTATTCAG
The DNA here is from genome assembly GCA_902781505.1 of uncultured Lachnospiraceae bacterium. Classification (GTDB taxonomy): domain Bacteria; phylum Bacillota; class Clostridia; order Lachnospirales; family Lachnospiraceae; genus UBA4285. Next base: position 7,049 of record CACZJL010000024.1, read on the forward strand.
GCTGGATTGATTTCATTAATAACGACACAAGTAAATATATTGGAATGTCAGATGACCAGACATTTGCCGATGGCGATGTAATTGAATATCGTTTTACTCTGTATGGATGGGGGGAGGACTTAACAGGTACTCACTACAATTCAGACGGGACGACTTCAAATGCAGGGGTTGTTTCCAATCCTTCAAAGGTTGAGCTGATTAAAGCAATCGCCGATACGAGAGCTGCACATACGGATGAGGAGATTTCCTCAGACACTGATCTGAAAGAGGCGTATGACAAGGCTGTTGCTGCATTTTCCACTTATGAACCGGAGGCTTCTGAGATTCAGAGTGCTACAACTAATCTGACTAAAAAAGAAGCAGCGTATGTGAAGGCTCAGCAGAAGAAGGCTGAGGAAGAAAGAAAACAGCAGGAGCAGATTGAAAGGTCTAAAAATCTGGACCTTGAGAAAATTGTTGCAGATGGTATTTCCGCAGAGTCGGGAATGTTTGATGAAAACAGCAAATATACAGGCTCTGACTGGGTAATCATGAACCTGGCAAAGGCCGGTGCGGTAACAGAAGCACAGAAGAATGGTTATGTGCAGATGGTAACAGATAAGCTCACAGCCGGTGACGGAAAAATGTCAAAAAGACAGTCCACAGATCAGGCTAAGGCTGTCCTTGGATTGACTTCACTGGGAGTTGATGTGACAGATGTAGCAGGTTACAACATGCTTGATGCAATGGCTGATCTGACTTATGTAAATAAGGTAAAGCCAACAGGAGCAATTTTCACGCTCCTTGCATTTGATTCCAATCATTATGAGATTCCGACTCTTCCGGAAGGAAGCACAGGAACTCAGACAACAAGAGAGAACTTAATTGAATCTATCCTTGCAACGGAAAAGGCAGATGGCGGATTTGCATTCTCCGGTGCAGTTGCTGATCCTGATATGACAGCAATGGCTCTTCAGGCACTGGCCCCTTATAAGGATCGGGAGAATGTAAAGCCTGTTATTGAGAGAGCATTGAACGTATTAAAGGGACAGCAGCTTGATGATGGCGGCTTTAAGAGTTGGGGAACAGAAAATTCCAATTCTCTTGCGGAAGTTGTCCTTGCCCTGTCAGCCTTAGGTAAGGATGCATTAGAGGATCCTGATTTTGTAAAGAATGGTGTGGCTCCGGCAGCGGCACTTGGCGCGTATGCACTGGAGAATGGCGGATGGGCCTATACACCGGGTTCCACTGCAAATAACGCAATGGCAGCATATTCTGCAGTTCGTGCATTACTTTCTTACCAGAGAGTAATGAATGGCGAGAGCTCCTTTTATGATTTCTATGTAGCACCGGAACCGCAGCCGGAACCACAGCCGGAACCACAGCCGGAGCCGCAGCCGGAACCTGCAACAGAGGAACCGGCTAAGGAACAGCCACAGGAAGAGAAGCCACAGATTGCAGAAATCGCACCGGTAACGGGCGAGGCTTCTGAAAGCGCACTTTCAACAGAAACTGAAATTGCGCCAGAGACAGGTGATGCGTGGAGCAGAGAAGGAATTCTCATGATTCTGATTCTTTGTTTCTCTGCCATGACAGTGGCAGCAGCTGTTAAGAAAAAGGACGTACAGTAATTGAAAAGTATAAAATCTAATAAAGTATTTTCGCTTCTGATAGCTGTCCTTCTTTTCGCAGGTCTTTCAGCGACAATGCTGACTGCCTGCGGGGTGAAGGAGACAGGAACACAGACGGAAATGCAGCTGGTCGATGTAAAAGATATTCCGCATGCGACAAATGGGAATGAACGTGCGGGTGAAACAAAGATGACTGACAGTGCAACCATGCCTGCTGGCATTGAAAACGGGTCATCTTCTGAAGCGTCACAGCAGGGAGCAGATACAGCTTCCGGGAAGACAATACAGGACGAGGGAAAAACAGAAGACGTATCTGTCTCTGGGGAGACGACAGATGCGTTCAGTACAGGTTCAGCCTCAGAAGTGCGGGAAGCTGAACAGTCAGTACCTGCTGTACAGCCAGGTGAGACCGGCAGTACAAAAGAAGAAAGTAATACGGAAGAAAAAACAGAGAGTGCAGGAGATACATCTACCTGCCATGTGATTGTCACCTGTCACAACGCAGTAGCGAATCTTTCGAATTTTGACGAGGAAATTCAGGAGTTTATTCCGCGAAGCGGTGTGATACTTGACGAGCCATCACTTGAGTTTACATCAGGAGAAAGCTGTTTTGACGTGTTGAAAAGAGCAGCAGACAAAAACGGCGTGTATTTAGATTACGACGGAGCCAATGCGTTCGGAACCATCTATGTTCGTGGAATTGGGGAATTGTATGAATTTGACGGCGGAGTTGAAAGCGGCTGGATGTACAATGTAAATGGTGCCTATCCCAATGTCGGCTCAAGCGCGGTTACCGTATATCCTGGTGATTGCATTGAATTTGCCTATACAGTAACAAGAGGAGACCTTTAAGGAGACCTAAAAATGAACGACCGATTTTCCTCGTTTCATCCAATCTTCCTTTTTGCGTATTTCGTAATTCTGATCGGATGCATCTGTACACAGATGCACCCGGTCCTTTTAGTTACAGCCTGTTTAACAGGGATGCTTTACGAAACACAGCTGAGAAGATTCAGGTGGAGCGCATATTTAAAACTTTATATTCCGGTTCTCCTTCTTATCACGGCGTGGAACATGGCCTTCGTACATCGGGGTATTACAGCGCTTTTTGTTCTGTGGAACGGAAAGAGAATCACGCTGGAAGCGTTTATTTACGGACTTGATACCGGCCTGCTTCTGGTAGCGATGATGATCTGGGTTCAGATTCTGAGTCTGGTCTTCACGGAAGAGAAATGGATGGAGGTTCTTGGGCGAATCTCCCCGACACTTGCGCTGCTATTAAGCATGGTATTTCGATTTATTCCGCTCTATCAGGAACGGTTGAAAAAGATTCGTCAGGTTCGCTCGGCAAATGCTGTTTCCGACTCTTCATTCAGACACCGCATTAAATGTGCCGCCAGTGACTGGTCTGTTCTGACTTCATGGGCGCTTGAGCACGCAGTTGACACAGCAGATTCCAGTAAGGTAAGGGAATATGGAAAGAGGAAGAGGAGCCGGTACAGTATCTTCAGAGTTACAGGGAGAGATATTGCAATGTTTGTGCTGGCTGGAGGCCTTGCCCTTGCACTGATTTGGCTGGTCCTAAAGGGCGCATTTAAAATCAGTTTTTATCCGAGGATTCACATCCATTCAGGAACAGAACTCTGGATTGGAACAGCAGTATTTTGTGTATATTCAGGACTTCCGTTCTTTTGGGACGTAAGCAGGAGAATTTTATGGCAGTATTACAGATTGAAAATTTAACATTCCGTTATCGGGGCGAAAAGGCAGAAGGACACGCTGCTCATCGGGTAGGAGAGTCTTCCGATTCAGCCCCCGCACGTAATATTTTAAATTATATAAATCTTGCGGTCGATGCCGGAGAATTTCTTGTGATTTCAGGTCCTTCCGGCTGTGGAAAGACAACTTTGCTTCGGATTTTGAAACAGGAACTTGCACCAATCGGTGAGGCCGAGGGGACTCTATATCAGCAGAAGGGCCTGAAAATCGGCTTTGTTCCGCAAAATGTCGAGACTGCAATTGTAACAGACAAGGTCTGGCATGAACTGGCCTTTGGCCTGGAAAATATGGGGATGAATCAGTCACAGATGCAAAGAAGCGTTGCAGAAATTGCGTCGTTTTTTGGAATTGACGACTGGTTTCATAAATCAGCACGGGAGCTATCCGGCGGACAAAAGCAGCTTCTGAATCTGGCATCAGTGCTTGTTATGCAGCCGGACCTGCTTCTTCTTGACGAACCGACATCGCAGCTTGATCCGCTGACCGCTGAGAAATTTCTGGATGCAGTGAAGCGAATCAATGAAGAACTTGGCATCACAGTGATTCTGGTAGAGCAGCGACTGGAACTGGCCGTTTCACTTTGTGACCGACTTGTGCTTATGAAGGATGGCACAATTATCTTTGATGGAGCGCCATCAACCTGCGCTACCAGCTTTAAAGGTCTTCCGGCGGCGATGGAGCTGGCGGTCGGTCTGACGCCTGCAATCCGCCCGATTCCGGTCACGGTGAAAGAAGGCAGAAAATATTTTCAGAAGCTTCAGGTGAGTCAGGCGTTGCAACCGGAGCAACTAAAGGACACCAGAGCAAGGAAGCTAAAGGACGCCGGGGCTGGTCGAGAGTCAGTCTGCCTGTCGGCGAAGGACCTTTATTTTGCTTATGACCGGAAGGAAGAGGATATTCTGTCAGGATTTTCTCTGGAACTTCGTAAAAATGAGATTTTTGGCCTGCTTGGTGGAAATGGAACCGGAAAGACAACAGCGCTTCTTGCGCTGGCTGGAGCGTTGCGCCCTTACAGGGGAAAGGTTCGTCATGAAGGGGTGCAGATTGCGTATCTTCCACAGGATCCACAGCTACTTTTCTCAAAAGAGACCGTACGCGAAGAGCTGGGGCTGGCGGGAGGTGCAGGACCGAAAAAAACGGCACAGGCGGAAGGCGCAGATGTGAAGGATTTGCTTGTGCGATTTGCCATGGAAGGAAAGGACGAGATGCATCCGTTTGACTTAAGCGGCGGGGAGCAGCAGCGACTGGCATTGATTAAAGTCCTTTTAAAGAATCCGGATGTGCTTTTGCTTGACGAGCCGACGAAGGGACTGGACGGATGGCTGAAGGAAGAGCTGGCAGCACTTCTTAAAGGCCTGAAGGCGGATGGAAAGACGATTCTTTTTGTGTCGCATGACGTAGAGTGGGCGGCATCCGTCGCAGACCGCTGCGGAATGCTCTTTGACGGGCAGGTAAGAGGCGTTTCGGATTCGGCGAGCTTCTTTAAGAACAATATGTATTACACGACCGCGGTAGTGAAAATCTTAAGAGGTGCAGGACTTTCGGCGGTCACAACGGCAGATGCGCTCGAAGAGCTGTTGGGAATGCTGGCAGCAGAAGAGACCACGGAGACAGCCGACGGCAGAAAAAAGCCGGAGGCGGGTGTATGAGGATGGACGAGATTTCATTAAAGGATCGATGCGGCAGGAAACCGCTTCGTTTCAGCAGAAAATGGAAGTGGATGTATGTGCTGATGATGGCAGTCAGCTTAGGCCTGACCTCACTTTGCATCCGCGTATTTGTGCAGGTGTTTACAGGCAAAGGCTTCTATCTTGTGAGTTTGCTTTTGATTGCCATTGGATTGCTTCCGTTTGGAATTTTGATACGGCGACAGGAACTTGGGATAACAGACATCGTGCTGGTAGCGGTGATGTCAGCGCTCACTGTGCTGTCCCGTCTGGCGTTTTTTATGACACCTGGAATCAAGCCGATGGCAGCCATGATCATTATTGCGGGAGCCGGGCTCGGCCCGGAGACAGGAATACTGGTCGGCTTTATTGCGACATTTGCCTCGAATTTTCTGTTCGGACAGGGGCTCTTTACCCCGTGGCAAATGTACAGTTTCGCATTAATTGGTCTGCTGTCCGGCCTCCTTTTCTACCGAAAAAAGATAAGCCGGCTGCGTGCCGCTGTGTTTGGAGGAATCTCTGTTCTTGCTCTCTACGGCCCGATCATGGATGTCGCAACCGTGTACATCGCAATGGAGAATCCGGATACACAGGCAATCCTATCATCACTCAGCGTCGGCCTGCCGTTTAATCTGCTCCATGCTGGCTCGACGGTCATCTTTCTTCTTCTGATGTACGAGCCGATGATAAAAAAATTGCACAGGGTAAAATAACCTCCCGACTTTTATGGTATACCAGCATATCTGTGAAGCCTGCACAATCGCAGGTGTGCCGGCCTTTGATTGTTTTGGCAGGTTTTAAAATAACGTGCTTTTGTGAATATACATCAATTGATAAATTTTGCGAATAGATGAAACTATACTCGACCTATATAATAAAGTATGTAAATGAGGTTTTGCTTAAGACCACATCTGATAAGAGAATCCGATGTAGGAAGGGTAAGGTCCAAAGCAGTAATTTGTTAAAGAGGGAGATAGAATTATGAAATTTGATGCAAAATGGGTAATCGGTGTAGTAGTAGGAGCAGTTGTACTGTTTTCCGTAGTATTTTTCGCAGAAGTTAACGCAGCACAGTCTCGTCAGGAATCCCCAGCTTCCAGAGTCGACGCAGTCGAGACAGTTCCAACATATGCAGCAGTTCAGAATGCACCGGCTAACGCAGCCGGCGTTTCATCTGTAGATGAACCATCTGATTCTGAAGTAGCAGCACAGTCAACAACAGTAGCTCCAACACAGGCAGCAGCACAGACAACATCCGCTGCACCAGCTACAAAGCCTGCAACAAAGGCAGCTTCCGTTGATGAAGATGATCCATATGCAGCACTTGGTGAATAATTAAGTTTTCCGGGCAAATATATAAATATACGCGAAGGTGGTGCTTCCCAGTAGAGGAAGTACCACCTTTGTGTATTTGAAGGTGTGCCGCATACCCGCCCTTTACGGTCGATATGATGCGGAGTCGTCAGTGGCCTTGATAAGAATTTAACTGGATTATTATATTCAAACATAGTAAAATAGATTCGCATGGTTAGATCAATATACTAAGGAGGTTCAACATGCAGGGTATTATTTTAGCAGCCGGTATGGGTAAAAGATTAAAAGAGCTTACCCGCAACAATACAAAGTGTATGGTTGAAGTTAACGGCATTTCACTGATTGAGCGTACGCTCAGAATCTTAGATCAGGAGAATCTCTCCAGGGTTGTTATCGTTGTAGGTTATAAGGGCGAAAACCTGAAGAAATATATTTCCACATTAGATATTAAGACAGAAATCGTGTACATAGATAATCCAATCTATGACACGACCAATAATATTTATTCTTTAGCTCTGGCCAAGAATTATCTCGCAGAGGAGGATACACTTCTTTTCGAATCTGATCTGATTTTTGATAAGAAAATTGTTGATCGCATGATTGAAGATCCACGTCCAACTCTTGCAGTTGTAGATAAGTTTGAGTCTTGGATGGACGGAACCTGCATGAAGTTAGACGAGGAAGACCGCGTTGCAGACTTCATTCCGGGCAAGTACCTGAAGTTCGGTGAGAAGGATGATTACTATAAGACAGTAAACATCTACAAGTTCAGCAAGGAATTCTCCGCAAAGACTTACATGCCATTCCTTTCCGCTTATGAAAAGGCAATGGGTGAAAATGAGTACTATGAATCTGTATTAAAGTTAATCGCTATGTTAGAAAACACAGAGCTTCGTGCAATGCGTTTAAACGGCGAGCCTTGGTATGAGATTGATAATGCTCAGGATTTAGATATCGCAGAAGTTCTCTTCACAACAGATAAGAAGGAAAAGTATGCAAGACTCTGCCACAGATTCGGCGGATTCTGGAGATTCCCTAAGATGCTTGATTTCTGCTATCTTGTAAATCCATACTTCCCATCTCCAAAGATGATTGATGAGATTTCTTCCAACTTTGAGACTCTGATGCGTGAGTATCCATCCGGCATGGGTGTTAACAGCCTTCTTGCCTCCGGTGTGTTTGGTGTAAAGAAGGAGCATATTCTGGTTGGTAACGGTGCAGCCGAGCTGATTAAGGCAATGGTAGAAAAGCACTTTGAAGGTAAGACCGGTGTTGTTCGTCCAACCTTTGAAGAGTATCCAAACCGTGCGGCTCAGGATTCCTTAGTTACTTTTGTTCCGGCAAATGATAATTTCACGTATACAGCTGACGACTTAATCGCGTTCTTTACTGAGAATCCGGTTAACAACCTTGTCATCATCAACCCTGACAATCCTAGTGGTAACTTCATTCCACGTGAAGATGTCATGAAGCTGATTGAATGGACGAAGGCACAGGGCATCCGCTTTGTACTTGATGAGAGCTTTGTAGACTTTGCAGAGCTTAAGGAAGGCGAAGATATCGATGATATCACTCTGATTAAGGAAGATGTGATTGCAGGCAATCCACATGTCGTTCTTGTAAAGAGTATTTCAAAGTCCTACGGTGTTCCCGGATTCCGTCTTGGCGTCCTCGTAAGCTCTGATGAAGTGATGATTGCAGACCTCAAGAAGGAAGTAGCAATCTGGAATATCAATTCCTACGGTGAGTTCTTCATGCAGGTTTATGAAAAGTACAAGAAGGATTACAAGGCAGCTTTAGTTAAGCATGGCAAGGCAAGAGCGATGCTTGTAGAAGGTCTTTCTTCCATCTCCTGGCTTCGTGTTATCCCGTCCCAGGCAAATTATGTGATGTGCGAAGTTAAGGGCAGGGATACCGGTGAATTATGTGCAGACCTTTTAGCTAAGGAGCATATCCTCTTAAAGGATCTGGCATCAAAGGTAGGCGGAAAGCAGTATATCCGCGTTGCTGTCAGAAATATTGAAGATAACACCCGTCTCATTGAGGCATTAAAAGCTATGTAATAAATACAAATGAAGAACGGTCCCGGGGCCACAGCGTAAGCTGTGACTCCGGGATTTTTTGTGATAGAATAGTGGAAAATAACGTGACAGAGGGCGTGAATATGGGGAGTGTTTATAACAAAATAAAAAATTACAGGCCAGAGGCCGTGCACACAGCGTTTTCGCTTGCAACAGCCTGGATGCTGGTATCGGCTTTCCAGCTTTTCTTACACAGAAACAGCGGCTATTCCGTAGATAATATCAGATTTGTACTGCAACTGAATGTTGGCCGGACTTTTGTTCTTGTGATTACAATTGGATGGGGGCTTTACATGGCAGGCCGCATTCTGTCTGTGTCATCATATTCAAGAGCAACGGGAATTCATTCTGAATCTTCAGGAAAGCGCGACAGTGCAGTGGAACAGGATCATTTCCGTCGTCGACTGGAGGCAGCACTTCTTTTGGTGGCAGTCTTTTTTTACGGCCTGGTGACTTTACTTTCTTACAGAAGTGATTGGTTCTGCGGTGGATTTCTGCTCGTGTTATGTTTTCTTGGTGGATTCTGCTATCAGTATCAGAAGGGATGGAAGGCGTCAGTGGTGCGTGGCGGCGCAAAGCCAGCCAGCGGCGGGATTGGCCAGATGATTTTGCTTGGCGCGGCGGCAGGAATTTTCTTTTATCTGACGGCACGTTTTGGCGTGGTTCGAATCCAGACCTACTCTGCGCCGAACTTTGACTGCGGTCTGTTTACACAGATGTTTTATTCTATGAGAAAGACAGGTCGTATGGTGACGACTCTGGAGCGTGACCGGGCGCTGTCTCATATGGCAGTTCATGTATCGCCGTCTTTCTATTTGTTTCTTCCGTTTTATGCAGTGGTACCGAAGGCTGAGACGATTGCGGTGCTGCAGAGTCTGTTTCTGACACTTGCAGTGATTCCGCTGAAGAGAATCTGTTCATCACTGAAGATGAGCGAAACGATGTCGGTAGCAGTATGCATTGCATACCTGTTTTATCCGGTTCTGATCTCCGGCACTTTTTATGACATGCATGAAAATTGCATGCTGCCTTTGTTTCTGCTCGCATTTTTGGACTGTCATTTAAGAGATAACCGAATCGGTATGGTAATTTCTGCAGCATTGACACTCGGTGTAAAAGAGGATGCGGCCGTATTTCTGATGGCAATTGCGGTCTTTATCATGGTCACCGGAAAGAAAAAAAGAGGTGCCCTGCTTCTTGCCTGTTCCTGTCTTTACTTCCTGTTTACGTTCTGGTATCTGAAGACGTTTGGGGATGGTGTGATTTCGGACCGTTTTAACAACATGATCGCAACAGAGGACGGAAACCTCTTAGAGATTGTAAGGACGCTGTTTGTCCATCCAATCTACCTTTTGATTACGATTTTTAAAGAAGAGAAGATTCCATATATGATAGAGACCATCTTCCCTCTTTTATTTCTGCCACTGTATCCGAAGCACAGGGAACGGTTCATTCTGATGCTTCCGTACGTCGTATTCAATCTGATGCCGGATTACCGGTATTTTCATGATATTGGCTTTCACTACAGCTTTGCGAGCTGCACGATGCTTTTCTTTATAGCTGTGCTCAATTTGAAGAGCATTTACCAGGAACACGAAGCTTTTTTCGGACCAGCCTTTGTGGTCTGGCCGCTGACGGCGATTTTGTTTTTTGTTTCCTTAACCGGAAGCCGGTTTGAACTCTTTAAGGAAGCAGGAAAAGAGTACAATCAGAAGAATTACGGGAAGATTACAGCTGCTCTGAATCAGATCCCTTCGGATGCATCGGTAATTGCGACAACATTCCTCTGTCCGAGGCTCGCAGACAGGGATGAAATCTATGAATTGTATTATACAAAACAGGATGCGGAATATGTTGCCCTCGATCTTCGAGGAGCATCGACGGAGTACAGTGTAGATTCGTATCTTAATAACGACAGGTATGAAACGGTTGTATACGAAACAGGACTGATTGCAGTGTTCAGAGACAAAACTTATAGCAAAATACAGACAGGAAAATAAACAGTAAAATACTAGTAGACCACAAATAGTTTCTGGTGTAAAATAGGGTAGTTTAAATACAGCAATAGTAAAGTGTAACACCAGTAAGGAAGCGTATATGAAAAGTCGAGTTAAACGTATACAGGAATATTTAAGAAAAACAAGTCATACCGATAATCAGGAAGTAAACGAATTGATGAACACCTGGCAGCAGAGATTCGGAAGGTCCAATTTCACAATCATCTTCCTGATTGTTGTTTCTGAAATTATTTATGGATTTATCTCCAAGATTCTGGGCATTGAGGACAAGAGCTGGCCGGAATACTTCAGATTTTATGTCATCAGTCCGGGACTGACATCCATTTTTATCCTGGTTCTCTGGCAGGTGGCGATGAGATATCTGAAAAGCTATTATCTGAGGGCAATGGCGACACTTCTCACGCTGTTTATTACATTTTCCGCGATTGTTGTGGCCAACTACGACAGAGTGGTTTTTCAGTCCATCATTGTAATACCGATGTTTATCAGCGTTATTTACGAAGATGCAATTGTGTTTCACTCAACGTTTGTATTGACAATGATAATACACCTTGTGAGTGTTGGAGTAATGTATCTGGAAAATGGTTCTGATAAGCTTCCTCAATTTTTCACAGAGAGCACGATTCTTACGATTCTGATTATCTTGATTAGCGGGGCATTTGCCAGACTGGTATTGAACTTTGAACTGAAGAAAAGGGAAATTGAGGCTTCGGAATATACTTCAAATAAGCGACTGAAGAACGAGGTTCTCTATGATGAGCTGACAAAAATTCAGAATTATGCAGGCTTTAACAGGGACATTAAAGAGCTAGTGTCTTCGTTTAATGAATCGAGAGATATCTGCTATCTGGCGATTCTTGATATCGACTTTTTTAAGAAGGTGAATGACACCTATGGCCACGAGATGGGCAATGTTGTTTTGAGGCGACTGGGTTCAATTTTACTCGAAAATGAGAATCGTTCCATCATTCCTGCCGGATTTGGCGGCGAGGAGTTTGCGATTCTGTTTAAGAATATGGACAGAGAGGAAGTTATGGCGCGCCTTCAGTTTATTACACAACGTTTCAAATCCTCAGAGTTTGACGGAATTTCTTCGCCAATTACTCTGAGTGCAGGCGTGGCAAAGTATTATGCGGGAACGTCTGCTGAGGACTTCTTTAAGCAGGCTGACGCGGAGCTGTATCGCGCAAAGAATACGGGCAGAGATAAGATTGTCTGGGCAGACAATTTGTGAAAAAAACTTCAATGTAATGGTTGAAAGTGTTATAATGTTAACAACTTTTTTATTAATTAATTTCATATTCGACCAGGAAAGGATAGTATTATGGAGTGGACAAATCTTGATCAGCTGTCCTCTTTCGAAACTTTGAGAGGGGAAGAGAAGGTATCTGTACAGGAGGTTATGGCAGGGGAAAACGGAGCAGCCAGAGTGAAGAAGTATTCCGTACCAATGGCATCCGGACTTACCTATAATTATGCAGCAAAAGCAGTGAACGACACTGTTCTTGCAGATTTAAGTAAGCTTGCCAAAGAGGCAGAGCTTTCTGAGAAATTTGCAGCTCTCTACAACGGAGAGGTTGTTAATACAGGAGAGAAGAGACTGGTTCTTCATCAGCTGACTCGTGGTCAGTTAGGCGATGTTGTTACAGCAGATGGTGTAAATAAGCGTGAATTCTACGTTGAGCAGCAGAAGAGAATTGCTGATTTTGCGAACAGAGTACATGCCGGTGAAATCACAAATGAAGCCGGAGAGAAGTTTACAACAGCGGTTCAGATTGGTATCGGTGGTTCTGATTTAGGCCCGAGAGCTATGTATCTTGCTCTTGAAAACTGGGCTAAGAAAAATGGTAAGTTCAAGATGGAAGCGAAGTTCATCAGTAACGTAGATCCTGATGATGCTGCAGCTGTTCTTGCTTCTACTGATGTTGCACACGCACTCTTTATTCTGGTTTCAAAGTCCGGTACAACACTTGAGACTCTGACAAACCAGTCCTTTGTCATGGATGCCTTAAAGAAGGCCGGTTTAAACCCTGCAAAGCATATGATTGCAGTTACTTCTGAGACCAGCCCAATTGCAAAGAGCGATGATTTCTTAAGCGCATTCTATATGGATGATTATATTGGCGGACGTTATTCTTCTACCTCTGCAGTAGGCGGAGCAGTGCTCTCCCTTGCATTTGGACCGGAAGTTTTCGCAGAATTCTTAGATGGTGCGGCTGCAGAAGATAAGCTTGCACTTGAAACAGATCCATTAAAGAACGCAGCCATGCTCGATGCACTTATCGGCGTTTATGAGAGAAATGTTTTAGGATATGAGTCTACAGCAGTTCTTCCATATTCCCAGGCTTTAAGCCGTTTCCCTGCTCATCTTCAGCAACTGGATATGGAATCTAACGGTAAGAGCGTGAACCGCTTCGGCGAGCCTGTTGATTACGTAACAGGACCGGTAATTTTTGGTGAGCCTGGAACGAACGGACAGCATTCCTTCTACCAGCTTCTTCATCAGGGTAAGACAATCGTGCCACTTCAGTTCATCGGCTTTAAGAACAGCCAAATCGGCACGGATGTAGATATTCAGGGCTCCACAAGCCAGCAGAAGCTCTGCGCGAACGTAGCCGCGCAGATTGTAGCATTTGCCTGTGGTAAGGAAGATGAGAATAAGAACAAGAACTTTGAGGGTGGTCGTCCATCCAGCATCATCATTGGTGATCAGCTGACACCTGCATCTCTTGGTTCCTTACTTGCTCACTTTGAGAATAAGGTGATGTTCCAGGGTTTCTTATGGAATATCAACAGTTTCGACCAGGAAGGCGTTCAGCTTGGCAAAGTGCTTGCAAAGCGCGTTCTTGCTCATGAAACAGAAGGTGCACTCTCTGTATATTCTGAGCTCCTTAATATCTGATCAGTAACTGTTCCGGGTGTGTCGGTACATTTTAAGGCACACCGGAAATTACTCTGTGATGGTTGGGCAGTTTTCAAAGTGAATGTCATGAATGCTTTCTGTGCCATCTGAAAGAGGCATAGGCTTGATGACAAGCTTCTGACCTGCATTAAAGCAGGTGATGTTCTTAAAGTAAAGATCCTTGAATTCAGGGATATCTTCCGGATTATCACTCTCAACGGTCGCCATCTTCACGCCGTTGACATCAAGGGAATAATTCATGGTCAAGATGATTGCCTCACCTGAAATATCAGACATGTTCAGATCTTCCATGTAAATATCAGAAACAACACCGCCGCGGCCCATTGCAGACTTAAAGCGGATGCCGACATCTGCCTGCGTAAAGGTGCAGTTGCTTACCAGGACATTTCTGATACCGCGGGACATTTCAGAGCCAACAACGAAGCCGCCATGGCTGTTGCCCACGGTGCAGTTGTGAATGTAAATATTCTCGCAAATACCATTTGCCACTTTACGGGCAGTGGCATTCTTACCGGCCTTGAGGCAGATGCCGTCATCACCGGTTGTGAAATGGCTGTCTGCAATTTCAACATTCTTACAGGATTCTACATCGATGCCATCGCCGTTCTGTGCGTAGTAAGGATTGAACACAGTGATGCCCTTAATAGTCAGATCCTCGCAGAAGTAAGGGTGCAGGCACCATGCAGGGGAATCCTCGAAAGTAACACCCTCTAACAGAATCTGTTTGCAATGACGAAGGCTCATCATAACCGGACGATATAAATCGTAGCCGGGAGTAGCCTTCTTTAACTGTTCTTCCTCAAAGGCGCGGGTTTCCTCATCAGGAGCGACGCCATCACCAGGAATATCAGCGGGCATGATTTCACCGGCTACCTGAGCGTCATAGGCGCTCTTGCTTGGAAACCAGATACCGCCCTCCTTGTTTGGAATGACATATGGGGATTTTTTAAGAAGCGCTGCCCACTGCTTTTCGGTCTGCTTGAACTGCTTGACTGGGCGCCATTCGTGACCGTTGGCATTAAAGGTACCCTGCCCGGTAATCGCAAAATTTTCCGCGTACTCCGCATGAATTGGAGAGACTGCGCGGATTCGTCTGATTCCTTCGTAATCTGTTACGATCAGTGGCCACTCTTCTTCATTTTTTACGAAGCGAACAAGTGCATTGTCGCTTAAATGCAGGTTTACGTTGGAAAGAAGATGAATAGGACCGGTTAAAAAGACGCCGGATGGAATGTTGACCATTCCGCCTTTTTCGGAAGCGGCTTCGATTGCTGCGTTAATTGCCTTTGTATTAACGGTTACTCCATCACCGACTGCGCCGTAATCGCGCACATCAAAGATAACTTCAGGGATGGATGGAAGTGTTGTTTTAAATGGCTGAAACATGTGCTGATTAATCCTCAACGCTTAATAATTCGATTTCAAAGTTAAGAGCTTTACCGGCGAGGTCGTGGTTTGCATCAAATGTAATGGTTGTCTCGGTCTTAGCCTTAACGATTACAGGGAATCTCTGTCCCATTTCGTTAGCGAGGCCGATTCTTTCACCGACAGAGAGGTTCTCAGAACCTGGAAGCTGTGCGATTTCAACATCAAAGATAGCCTGTGGATCAACTTCGCCGTAAGCATCAGCCGGGTCGAGGTGAACCTTGACAGAATCGCCAACGTTCATATCTACAACAGCCTTGTCGAATCCGGGAATCATCATGCCTGTACCACAGATGAAGCTAAGTGGTTCGTTTCTGTCATAGGAAGAATCAAACTTGCTGCCGTCGTCGAGAGTGCCTGTGTAATGAACCTTAACGGACTTACCTGCATTCTTTCCCTCGTAGATTACAGGACGAGGACCGCCACAGCCGCCGTCGCAGCCACTGCAGCCACCGCCGCATTCTTCGCCGTCGTCAGAACCGCAGTTACCACCGCAACCGCCTTCACAGTTTGCTTCCTGACTCATGAGCTGACCTGCAATGTAGCCGGCAACAGCCTGATCTGCATTTCCTTCAGCACCGGAAACAACTTCGATACCAGCCTCAGCAAGAGCAGCCATAGCGTGCTCACCGATGCCGCCACAAACAACAGCTTCGACACCAGCTTCAGCTAAAAATGCTGCAAGGGCATCATGACCCTCGCCGGAAGCAGGAACGATTTCATTAGAAACTGCTCCATCTTCAAAAGTGTAAATTTTAAATTCAGAAGTCTTGCCAAAATGTGGGAAGACATTACCATTCTCGTAAGGTACTGCGATTTTCATATAAACTCCTTTCATCCGATGCGGCGTGCAGCCGATTTGACCATTATACAGGTTTGAAGGCGAAAAGTCACGCAAATAATATTTTTCATATGGAATAGCCGGCAACTTTCAGAAAATAAAAAGCACCGCGAATAAACGCGGTGCCGGAAAAAGATTATTGTTCTGAAAAATCGGTATCCATGGCTGCCTCAATTGTGTAGTCAGGGTATTCTTTCTTAATGTCTTCGCAGATGTGAAGATAGGTTGCTCTGCGGTCCGGTGCTGCGAAGCTGATTACCATGTCGAAGCGAATGACCTTGTTCACCTTATCGAGGTAGAACGCATGCATTTGCAAAATGTAATCATGAGAAGTGACGATTTTGCTGACCTTTTCACGTGCGGCAATCGCCTCCGGATCCTTCGTGTTCATGGAATAAACGCCAATGGCCGTAAGGATTACGTTGTGTTTTTTGTAAACTTCCATTGTGATGGCGCGAATCAGAGGATCTAACTGGTCAGCTGAATAGCTATCCGGAACCTCGATATGGATGGAACCATTATAAGAATCCGGACCATAGTTGTTTAATACAAGGTCGTAAGCGCCGGATACTCCCGGAAAATCACGAACTGTCTTTTTGATTTCCTGAGACAGCGCAAAATCACCGCGCTCACCTAAGAGCTGAGATAACGTGTCCTTAAGCATCTCAATAGCGGACTTGATGATAATGAGCGAAATAATCGCACCAAGCCAGGATTCGAGAGAAATTCCTGTGAAAATATAGATACCTGCCGCAGCCAGAGTGGATGCGGAGATGATGGAATCGAGTGTTGCATCTTCACCGGAGTTAATCAGAGAGTCGGAATTCACCCGTTCACCGGTCGTCTTGACAAAACGTCCCAGCACAATCTTAACCACAACGGCGACTGCAACGATAATCAGGGCTGGAACGCCATATTCAGGTGTGTCAGGATGGATGATTTTCTTGACTGATTCCTCAAAAGAGGTCACACCGGCATAAAGGACAATCAGTGCGATGACCATGGCACTTAAGTACTCTATTCGACCATAGCCAAACGGATGTTTTTTATCCGGTTCCTTGCCGGCAAGCTTCGTACCTATGATTGTAATAATGGAGCTTGTGGCGTCAGACAGGTTATTGACTGCGTCTAAAAGAATCGCAATCGAAGATGACATCAGTCCGACAACGGCCTTAAAAGCGGCCAGAAAAATATTGGCCACAATGCCTATGATGCTTGTACGTATAATTATTTTATCTCTGGATTCGGCGGCTTTCAGGCAATCAGTGTCCTTGTTCATGTCCTGAAGTGCACGCAAATCATTTAACTTTTCTTTGATAGTTGCCATGGTGGATCCTTTCTGCTTTTGTTAAATGTACGTATACATCATACCTTTTTGCTGTTTGATTTTCAATGGAATGTGGTATTATCGGCAGCGTAAATTTGTACTCGGAAATCACAGAAAAGACTATCCCTGTGGTTTTGTGATTAAAATTAGATTTGAAATCATTCTACTATTTTTCTCTTTT
>CACZJL010000025.1 GCA_902781505.1 uncultured Lachnospiraceae bacterium
CATCCTCCCTTGTTTTGTTTTTTCGCAAAAATAACTTTATCACAAAGAAGGATGTTCTTTTTTATTAATTCAATTTTCCGAGTGAAATTTTACTCTAGCAGTACAATACCATTTGGAAAATGTATAATATTTCTCTCTATCTTCCACGCTTTCACACTTGAAAGTTTGAAAATCCGGACAAAAGCAAGAATGCTCTGTCCGGATGATGAATCTTTATTCAGCTGTATTTCATCAGAAATGGATGTTCTTCGCTACATTAATGTAGTCCTGGATATCATCTGCAGTCTGTACGGCATCTACTGTTTCCTTGGACTTCTCACCGTCATCACAGCAATCATCAGGTTCCACAACCTTCACAGGATCTGCTTCTTCCTTTGTTGCTGCAGGAGTTCCTAAGATTTCTGCTGCAACACCGAGGTGTGAAACAACGCCCGTGAGATCTGTTGGAAGAAAAATCTTTGTAGAACGGCCATTTGCCACTTCCTTTAATGCCTCTAAACCCTTTAACTTTAAGACCTTCTCACCAGGAGCGGACTCATTTAACTTTCTTAAACCATCGGCCTCAGCCTGGTATACAAGTTCGATGGACTTTGCGCGACCCTCGGCAAGTGCAATCTGTGCATCCCTCTCTGCTTCGGCAGCTAAAATCTTCGCTCTCTTATCACCTTCTGCACGGGATACAACAGCTTCCTGATGTGCCTGTGCTTCGAGGACTGTCTGACGGCGCTCACGCTCTGCACGCATCTGCTTCGTCATTACTTCTTCGATATCTCTTGGTGGCTGGATGTTCTTGATTTCAACACGAGTAACCTTGATACCCCACGCATCTGTAGCCTCGTCTAAAACAGACTGCATTCTTGTATTGATTTCCTCACGGCTGCTTAATGTCTGGTCGAGCTCCATCTCACCGATGATACTTCTGAGTGTTGTAGCACTTAAATTCTGAAGACCCTGAATTGGATTTTCAACGCCATAAGTGAAGAGTCTTGGTTCAAAGACCTTCATGAATACTACTGAATCCACAGATACACCAACGTTATCCTTTGTGATAACCGGCTGAGGTGGGAAATCAAGTACCTGCTCCTTTAATGAAACGCGCATGGTGATTCTCTCAATGAAAGGAACCTTCACGTGGAAACCTGCGTTCCAGGTAGCTCTGTACTTACCAAGGCGTTCAATAACGTACGCCTTTCCCTGTGGTACGATGACTGCTGTCTTAACGATAAAGATAACAATCAGCACCAGAATAATCAGTGGAATTAACTCCATAATCATTTCCTCCTTATAGGTTGTTAAATTTTTGATTAAGACAATTTTATAGCAAAAATCTTAAAATGAAAAGTGGTCTTTATCCCAAAATAACATAGCCTAATAAAGCTCCAATTCCAGAACAGGCAAGGATGATGGCAATCGGATGCATCTTTTTTATGGTAAATATTCCTGCACAGATAATGACAAAGAACGAAATACCGTTCTGTGCCGTTAAGAGCCCTCCCGCAAAGCGTTGAATGTCAAACCCTGAGAAGATATTTGCCGCAATCGATATCGTTGCGCAGCCTAAGAGGCCTACAATTACAGGTTTTAACATATCGAGTGCATTACCGATATACTGATTCTCCTTAAATTGTCTGTACGCTTTCGCAACAATCAGGATAATCAGAAATGACGGAAGTACTACACCGGTCGTCGCACAAAGGGCTCCAAATGGGCCTCCAAGTATTGTACCAATATATGTAGAAAGATTGACTGCAATCGGCCCCGGTGTACTTTCTGAAACACCGACAAAGTTGTACAGCTGTTCCTGCGTCATCCAGCCGTGATGCTCTACCATCTGTTCCAGCATCGGAAGCATTGCCGCTCCACCTCCAAAACTGAAGGCTCCGACCTTAAAGAATTCAAGAAACAAAGTAAAATAAATCATTTTTTCACCTTCTTTCCAGACCAGATCAAGGTGTGAACGATGCCTAAAAAGAACGAAATCAAAATCACTGCCACCGGATTGACAGAAAAGAATTCCACGGCAACCACAGTTGTAATCAGCAAAATCCAGTTGATTACGGACCTTTTCATCTGCTGCAGCATTCCAAGCCAGGCAAAGAAAATCAAAACCAGAACGGACGCGCGAATGCCAATGAATGCATACTGCACAATCCGCAGACTTTCAAATGCAGAGAGCACATACGATAATCCCAGCATTATCAGAAAGGACGGAATGCAGACACCGGCTGTTGCCGCTACAGCACCCTTCTTACCAGCCACATGTGCTCCGACAAAGGTAGCAGCATTGATGGCGATAGGCCCCGGGGTGCTCTCACTGATTGCAACCATGTCCATCATTTCATCTTCTGTAATCCACTTTTTCTGATCAACCATCTCCCTGTGAATCAGCGGAATCATGGCATAGCCTCCACCAAATGTGAAGGCTCCTATTCGTAAGAAGGTCAGGAACAAATCCTGAACCTTCCCTTTTTTCTTTAACTGTTCATCCACGAACGATACTTCCTTCTTTCGTTTTTTTACCCACGAATCCACACATCTATTTATGGTATCCTGGCAGGCTCCGACTCATTCCCATGATGCAAAAAAGATGATGAAGCATGACAGAATTCTGCCAGCCATAGATTCCGGCATCGAAGGAATTGTAGATTACAAAGCCACAGCCAAGATTATAGGACAGAATCTGACTCAGTTCAACTTCATGAAGACAACCGGAAAATGACTCAACTACAGTTTCGCCTTGTGTTTTCGGGGTTTTTGTGGTACTCTTGACTCAAATTTTTGAGGTGTGCTAGTTTTTTACACCTGACGAGAGGAAAATAAATGAGTGATTATGTATTAACAGCCGGCTCAACAGCCGACCTGACTGCTGAGCTTTTTGAACAGATCAGAGTACCTTTTATCGGCTTTCACTTTGAATTAGGGGACGGCTGGTATATTGATGACTGCGGGAAGACCCTTCCAATGAGCGAATTCTATTCCCGCATGGCAGCCGGTGAGGTGACAAAAACCAGCCAGCCAAATGTACAGGAATATGAAGACTTCTTCCGCTCTTATTTAGATAAAGGCATGGATATTATTCATATTGAGCTCTCAAGCGGTATTTCCGGTGCTTTTAATTCCGCATCACTTGCCGCAAGCACACTTTCAGAGGATTACCCGGACAGAAAGGTTCTTGTAATCGATTCCCTGGCTGCTTCCTCCGGCTACGGACTCTTAGTATACCGTGCCGCTGAAATGCGTGATGAAGGACTTTCTTTACAGGAACTTTACGACTGGACGATGAATGCACGCCTGAAGGTCTATCACTGGTTCATTTCAACAGACCTCACCTACTACGTTCGTGGAGGGCGCATTTCAAAGGCAGCCGGTTTTGTCGGAAACGCCCTGAACATCTGTCCTGTTATGAAGGTCGACCCTGAAGGAAAGCTGACTATTGTCAGCAAGGCCCGTGGAGTGAGACGCGCCGTAAAAGAACTGGTTCATCAGATGGAGCTTGGAGCTTCCTTTGGTACATCCTATTCCGGACCGGTCTTCCTGTCTGAATCCGCGTGTGCAGAAACTTCCGGTCTCTGTGTTCAGCTGATTAAAGAAAACTTCCATGAATTAAAAGAAGATCCACGTGTTTTTGATATCGGAACAACGATTGGTTCGCACACCGGTCCCGGCACTGTTGCCCTCTTCTTCCTCGGAGAGTCAGACCGCACATAACGTAAATTAAAAGACCTGATCAGGCATTTACCCGGTCAGGTCTTTTTTTACGAATACATATACACGGCATCATTTCACTCTGTCCGTGTTTTTCTTCAAATCAGGCTTCGATTCCAAAAATCTTCATATCCTCTTCTACGGATGTGATTCCTGCAATTCCGAAATTCTTAACCAGTACGTCTGCAACATTCTGAGAAAGGAATGCCGGAAGTGTAGGTCCGAGGTGGATATTCTTAACACCTAAGGAAAGAAGCGCAAGTAACACAATAACTGCCTTCTGCTCATACCATGCAATGTTATAGACAATCGGAAGTTCATTCACATCTTCAACACCAAAGATTTCCTTAAGCTTCAGTGCAATCAGAGCTAAGGAATATGAATCATTGCACTGACCTGCATCTAACACTCTTGGGATACCATTGATATCACCAAGATTTAACTTGTTGTACTTGTACTTTGCACAGCCTGCGGTCAGGATTACTGTATCCTTTGGAAGTGCCTTTGCAAAATCCGTATAATAGTTTCTGGACTTCATTCTTCCATCACAGCCGGCCATAACCACAAACTTACGTATAGCGCCTGACTTCACAGCTTCAACTATAGAGTCTGCCAGGGCAAATACCTGCTCATGCGCGAATCCGCCGACAATGGTACCGGTCTCAATTTCTGTCGGAGAAGGAAGAGTTTTAGCGAGTGCAATGATTTCAGAGAAATCTTTCTTTTCTCCATATGCAGCATCGATATGCTTACATCCTTCTACGCTGACAGCCCCTGTTGTGAAGAGTCTGTTCTTATAGCTTGCTGAAGGCGGAACAACACAGTTTGTTGTCATAAGAATAGGTCCGTTAAAGCTTTCAAATTCTTCCTTCTGCTTCCACCATGCGTTTCCGTAGTTACCTGCAAAACAGCTGTATTTCTTAAACGCAGGATAGTAATGAGCAGGAAGCATCTCAGAATGAGTATATACATCTACTCCTGTTCCTTCACACTGCTCTAAAAGCATCTCTAAGTCCTTTAAATCATGTCCTGAAATCAGGATTGCAGGATTGTTTCTGACTCCGATATCAACCTGTGTGATTTCAGGGTTACCATACGCCCCTGTATTGGCAGCATCTAAAAGAGCCATTCCTTGAACCCCGTACTTACCTGTTTCGAGCGTAAGTTCCACAAGGTCATCTACCGTTAACGAATCATCAAGTGTTTTGCTTAACGCACTCTGAATGAATGCATCTAACTCTTCATCGTCAGAAAGAAGAGCGTTTGCATGCTTTGAATAAGCCGCAAGGCCCTTTAAGCCGTATGTAATTAACTCACGCAGAGAACGAATATCTTCATTTTCCGTTGCAAGAACGCCTACCTTATCTGATGCTGCAGCTGTCTCATATTCAGTTTCATCTGCCGTAAAAAGAGCTGCTTCAGGAAGTGAGTGTCTGCTGTCTTCAGACAGCTCGTTTAAAAGTTCTTCCTTCACTTTAAGAGTTTCTGTAATCGCTTCTTTAATCTTTGACTCATCAAGATTTGCATTTGTGATGGTCATGAACAGATTGAACGTTACAAGATGGTTCACCTTCTTAGCTACTGACTTACCTTCACTTCTAAGTGCGGTCGCAACACTTGAGATTCCCTTGGTCACATAGATTAAAAGATCCTGCATTTTGGCGAGTTCTGCGGACTTTCCACACACGCCGGCCATCTTACATCCTTTTCCTCCTGCTGTTTCCTGACACTGGTAACAAAACATCTTACAATCTTCCATTTTCTACCTGCTTTCTTTATTTGATAAAGAAAGTTTACATGCGAAGAGAAATAATTTCCGTAACATTTGGTACTGTTTTCCTGACCGATTTATCAGCCAAATAACATACCCTTTCGAGCTTTTGAATTTTGAAATTTCAGGCAATCAGATAGTGAAATCCAATTAAAATCCAGTGATTGCCTTCATGCTATTTTCTCTTCCCTCGTCTTAATTTACTCCGTCTGAGTTTTTTCTCTGCCTGCATCGCTTCGATTCGCAGATTCTGTATTTCCATTTCCTCATCCGTAAGTGCCTCAACTTTAAGACCTGTTGCTATCTGTCCGATACGTGAAGACGCATCCTTTGTCTTCTCATACATATATCCTATAACGCTGAATGTAACAGCACCGATGAAGTTGACAATCAGATCCTTCATCGTGTCATTCAGGCCAATATCAAGATATCCACCTGACACAACGTAGTTCTGACCGTTTTTTGTCACAATCACAGTCTGAGCTATATCCGACACTTTAATTGCATTCTGTGAATGTGTCGGATCAAGCGTAACCGAACCTATCGCCGAAACAATCGTATCCTTTTGCATATCCCAGAAGAAAAAGTGATCGCAGGTATACTCTACAAACTCCCAAAGAACACCAACTGTCATGGAAAAGCAAAATGCCACCAGCGCAAGATATACCGGGGAAAGCTGCAATCTCTTACTGCGTCGGTTTGACACTTCTACAAGAGAAAACCCAATGGCAGCACAAAGAAAGCCGTTTAAGGTGTGCAGCATCGTATCCCAGCCCGGAATCGCCGTGTAATACTTGTTCACTTCACCAAGGATTTCTGCGGCGTAGATAAAAAGGTAAATGATTATTTCAAACAGTGGTGGAAAGTCGATTTTTAATGTCTCTTCTAAGAAACCCGGAACCAGAAACAGCACCAGTGAGAGAATACACAGGTTAAAGCTTTCGTAATTGCCCATAATAAAGCATCGAATTGCCGTCACAATGATCAATGCCCGCAGGATTGAATATGCGATAAACGCTCTTTTATTCAATTTGATTCTGTTCTTCAGATGTCGAATTCTGCCACGTAATCTCATAATATTCCCCTTCGCTTTAAGTCACCTGTCCTGTTAGCCACCCCTGCCACCGTTTGCTTACGTTAAGCCAGGGTTATACTACCTTTGTCGTCCACTTTGTGCAATCCCAGACTTCCGTTGCAAGCCCTGTATAGAATTCCGGTTCATGGCATACCATCAGAATAGAACCCTTATAGGCCATCAAAGCTCTCTTTAATTCATCCTTTGCATCCTGATCAAGATGGTTTGTCGGCTCGTCGAGTACCAGAATATTGGAAGGTCTGTTAATTAACTTGCACAGACGCACCTTCGCCTGCTCACCACCTGAGAGCACGGAGCATCTTGATTCAATATGACTCGTTGTAAGACCACATTTGGCAAGAGCAGAACGAACCTCATACTGCGTGTAGCCTGGAAATTCCTGCCAGATTTCTTCCATACAGGTCGTTGTAATTTCCTGTGGCATCTCCTGCTCAAAGTATCCGATTTCGAGATAATCGCCAAGTTCGACCTTACCGGAAAGAGCCGGAGTCAGACCTAAGATGCTCTTTAAAAGTGTGGACTTACCGATTCCGTTTGCACCCGTTAAGACAATCTTCTTTCCGCGCTCCATCTGAAGTGTCAGAGGAGATGAAAGCGGCTCGTCATAACCAATGACAAGATCTTGAGTTTCAAAAATATATTTGCCGGGAGTTCTCGCTTCCTTAAAGTTAAATTCCGGCTTTGGCTTTTCTTGTGTTCGCTCTAAGATATCCATGTTATCAAGCTTCTTCTGACGGGACATCGCCATGTTTCTTGTAGCTACTCTGGACTTGTTTCTTGCAACAAAGTCCTTAAGATTCGCAATTTCTGCCTGCTGACGCTCATAAGCTGCTGCCTCCTGCGCCTTCTTCACAGCATAAACCTCCTGGAACTTGTCATAGTCACCGACATAGCGCTCTAAATGGCTATTCTCCACGTGATAGATGATATTGATGACAGAATTTAAGAACGGAATATCATGGGAAATGAGGATAAATGCGTTCTCATAGTTCTGCAGATAAATCTTAAGCCATGCGATGTGCTCCTGATCAAGGTAATTCGTCGGCTCGTCGAGCAGCAGAATATCTGGCTTTTCAAGCAGCATTTTCCCAAGTAACACCTTGGTTCTCTGTCCGCCGGAAAGCTCCGTTACATCCTTATCAAGGCCAATGTCTGTAAGTCCCAAAGCTCTTGCCACTTCTTCGACCTTACTGTCAATCATATAGAAATCATGTGCATCTAAGAGATCCTGAATCGTGCCGCTCTCTTCCATCAGAGCCGCCATCTCTTCTTCGCCCGCTTCGCCCATGCTCATATAAATCTCATTCAGACGCTTTTCCATATCAAAAAGATCGTCAAAGGCACTTGCCATGACAGAACGAATCGTCATTCCGTTCTCAAGGGAAGCGTGCTGGTCGAGGTATCCGACCTTGACGTTCTTCGCCCATTCAATCTTGCCCGCATCCGGCATCAGCCTGTTCGTGATAATGCTCATGAATGTGGATTTACCCTCACCATTGGCACCAACCAGGCCGATGTGCTCGCCCTTAAGCAGTCGGAAGGAAACATCTTCAAAAATCTCTCTGTCGCCAAATCCGTGGGACAGATGCTCAACGTTTAAAATACTCATTTTTTCTCCTTTTCTTTCGCCTGTAGTTTCGGACCAATTGAAATCAGCACCATCATGGCAAATATCAATATAAACCCTAATGCATCCCAGCCTGTAAAGCTGCTTCCAAGCAACGTGCAGCCAATGAATGCCGCTGTAACCGGCTCTGAAAAGCCGTAAAGAATTCCACTCTCCGGTCCAATCAAATGGACACCGGTCATATAGGTTGTGAAGGCTAGAATATTTCCAACAATCACAACAAATGCGATGCCGACATATCCCATCCCCGTCGGACTATACGGAATCTTCCAGAATTGAAATACAAGTCCTGTAATGATGCCGCCAAGACAAAAGCTCCACCCCTGAATGTACACAATGGAGTACTTTGACAGTAACGGACCTCCAAGTTCATTATAAATCATGATACAAAATGCAGAACCGCAACCAGCCAGAAGCGATGTAACAGGGATTGCAAGTTCCGTCAGGTTTCCATGCGTTGCAACTAAAACAACGCCGCCGATTCCAAGCGCAATACAGATGATCTCATATCCATGTGGCTTTCTTTTTGCTAACAGACAGCTGGTCACAAGGATAATAATTGGTGATACGTCCTGCAGAATCGTACCGACACCTGCACTCGACAGCTGGATGCAAAGGAAATACAGAAACTGGCACAGCGCCACTCCGGGAATTCCGTAAAGTAGCAGTAAAAATGCATCCTTTCGATTTGTCCATGGTTTAAAGATTTCTTTTTTAAATTTAACTGCTCCGTAGAGCAACATCAGTACACCTGCTAAAAAAAGACGGATTGGAACCAGCCACCTGCTGTCCATATGTTCTACAGAAAAGAGGTACTGTCCCATGGATCCGGACAGTCCCCAACAGATTCCTCCCGTTGCTGTTAGCAGTGCACCCTTTATTCGATCAGGCAATTTCCATGCCCTCCTATTTTCATTTGCCCTCGCATTACCGCCGGCATAATTTTCTCAGCCGAAATATCATACTTAAAATATGGAAGTCTTGCAAGTCGCATCCGACCTCCTTTATACTTAAATCAAACTTTCTTTGAGGTGATGATATGTCAGAAGATTACGGATATGCGTTAAACGCGTTAACTTTAGCCCTGGCGAAGCAGGGTTTTCCAAAAGAATATGCAGAGGTTCTCGCAAAAAACTTAGGCTCTCCAAAGGCCATCCTTCGCCTGACTTCCTATGTAAATCAGGTAAAACCGCGTCACGCTGAGGACATCGCTGATGAAATGCTCGCAATCATGGAGGATATAGCGGCCTGGAGAAACAAAAAAGAGTCCGAAGCCGCAAACGCTGCCTATAACGAGTATCTTCAAAGCAAGCGCGGATTCTGATACCGCGCTAAAACGTCTATGTTATAAAGACTGAACAAAACGCAGTCGACCGCCATTGCATAAAGAAAGCCGGAGATGCACCTTTTTACGTGCTTCTCCAGCTTTTATTTAATGTACAGCTCACTGCGCTCCGGATGATTTACACCTGATATTTCTTCTGAAGTCGCTTAATCTGGTCAACCAAAGATACTTCTTCTGAGAAGAAGCTGATGTAGCCTTCCAGCGACAGCGCCTTTTCTCTTAAGGTCTTTGATTTCTCCCAGATCAGAATGGCAGCTCTTCCCTTACCATTCTTCGCTTCCTGAATCATGTTTTGAGCTGCGGAATTACCATCAAATGCAAGCACCAGAGATGGACGTCTCTCAAAGATTTCATAGTTAAAGCTCTTATAGATTCCCATTCCCTCGCCTTCGGTTGAAACGCGAATGGAAACACCTGCTTCCTTCAGATTTTTAGCCGCAGATGCAGATACTAAGGATGGAACGAAGGCGAAGATATCAAACTTCTTCTCATTGTGCTCAAGTAAATATTTCTCATATCCAGACAACTTGTGACCGATGCAGAAGAACGCCTCTTCTGGATTTAAGAATTCCATTGCCTCTGTAAGCTGCTTAATTCCTTCTTCTGTCACTCTGGTTGCTCTCTTCTCCGTATTAAAGCTGCCTCCTAAGAGAACGACCGGAGTCTTATCCCATGGCAGTTCTCTGATCTGGCTGCTAAATTCACGATTAGCATCGAGAGCACGCTTTCCCTTTAAGGACATGTTGCCTACCGTTGCCTTCGCCATCTCATCAAGCAAGGTCTCCTCAAGGCTTCTTCCATGGCGGATTTCCATCAACTTCAGCTTCTTATAGGAATATGCATCCTGGCTTTCTTTAATGATGGCACTCTCCGTTTCCTTCATCGAACGAACTTCCTCTGTGGTCAGATTCAGTAACCGTTCCATGGAAAGCTGCTCATCAATTGCAGTCGTTCCATAAAGGGCTGCGCCATCCGTTCCCTGTACGCAGTGAATTCCCTCCTGCAGATATAGCTTTAACGGATGATTATCAAGTGTATTCAGGTTATTTAATCGTACATTCGAAGAAAGCTGGAACTCTAAGACCACATTGTTGTCCTTAAGTTGCTTTAACACCTTTCTTCCCTTCTGGGATTTAAAGCTGTAGGTATAAAGACCGTGTCCAAGGCGCATGCGTGGCATCTTCTGACCTGGTGCTAAGCTATCCTTTACACAGTCAATGCTGTGGGAGATGTTGTCTTTCTGAGAATCATTCTCCCCGGCATGTACACGGATTACGAATGTAGGGTCTTTCGCCGCAATCTTTACAATTTCCTTAAATACCGGCTTTAACGTAATGATGTCATTGATTTCCTCACCGACAAAATCACAGCCTGCAACATACGGATCGAGTGCTGTCGCCTGCAGGACCTCAATGTTCTTAGCCAGATAATCACTCGGTGTAATCTGATCCTTTACGATAGTTAACGGAATTCTTCTTAATGCCGCCAGGAATCGAAGCATTACACCAGTCTCCCTGTAAATATGCGGCATAACTTCATGCACTTCCTTTAACATCTGGACAGATTCATACTTTTTAACGAGAGTAGTATCAGAGATTTCCGCATATTCCACACCCTGCGCCTGATAGCTTCTGGCAATCCAGAGCAGACAATCCTGATAGATACTGTTGTTTCCATATTCCTTTGACTCTCCGTCCTTACACATCTGTCTTAAATGATTTCTGACATCTGCATCCGGAATCTGATTCATGGAATCAAGTGCAATCTTCTCTTCGCTTTCCTTCGCTTTCGTGAAGACATAACGATACAGGTAGACTTTTTCAAGATTTGTAAAAACAGCCTGTCCGTCCTTTAAGATTGCTAAGGAACCGCGGATTTTTACGATATTTGCCTGGGCGAAATCCAGATTCTTTAAAATCAGCTCGGCAAAGTTTACAAAGGTATTATCATCAATCTTTCGATCAAGGTATTTTCCCTTTAAATCGGAGGTCACAAACTGACGTACAACCTTCTCACGCTGCGCTAATACCTTCTCCCACTGCTTTTCTGTCATCTCCAGGCCAAGTTTCTTAACATAGTAGAGAGGATAGCGAATCTGATGATAGATGCCAAGCGCAATCAGGATATCACCTGACACGTTACCATTCATATGGGTATGGAGATCGGAATGAAACTTCAGATCTCTTGGAATATAGGTTTTAAAAATCGTCTTTTTTAAGTCCAGTCCGTAATCCTTCGTCTGGCTCATCAGAGTTTTGGCAATTGCAGGAATTGTCGCTTTTCTCTCTACTCTTCCGTCCGGGTAGATATTGGCTGTTTTTGTATCTCCAAGACGAAAGATATAGACTTCTTTATTCTGATCATCGATATAGCACGGAACCTCACCTCTGATAACAAGAAGGCCCTTTTCATTTTCCGTAAGAGGCAGATCACATACTCTTGCGAGATTACGAATCAGATTTCCTGTTGCGTGGTTCGGAGTTTCAAGTTCGTAAAATAAACGTTCCCCATCTCGATACAGATTCACAATAATATCTTTTTCATTGTCCAAAAAGAAACATGTAAAATATGTCATAAATTCTCCATTTCTGGCCTTAAACGGTCTGCCGCACGTCGCTGACAGATTGTTTTAGGCTTCATTCAATTGTATCCCCGTCTTATTCTAAAATTCATTATATCGGTTTTTTTATAAAAACGCACTTCAAGGCAGTGAAGCAACACTTGACTGTTGGTTTGCATAAGATTACACTTTAATACAGTAACGCAGTGTATTCGACTGCCAGGTGGAAATTCCGACAGACCGAAGATGCTAAAAAACAGGAGGGAATTATGGTTCAAATTCAGGAATTAAATATTAATGGAACAAAGGCACAGGGTATGCTCCTTGTAAGTCCCGGTGGTGAAGGTCATCCAAACATGATTGAGATTACATGTGATAAGGGATATCTTATGTGTGGTTATTTAAACCTCGAGGCAGCTGAGAAATTCGGTGACGCCGCTGTTTTAGTCGGCGGCGCAGATTTCAACGCAGTTCTTGCCAATCCAATCAAGGGTGCAACAACTGCTGCGAAGGCGCTCGGCGTTAAAGATGGGATGACAGGTGCCGAGGCAGCCGTTCTTCTCAATCAGTAATTTCCACAAAAATAAAGGGCTGAAATGCTTCCTGTTCGCTTATTTGTTCAGGAACGCGTTTCAGCCCTTTTTATGATTCATTTAAAACATTCCTTTAAAGAACGCAACCGGATTCAGTCCACCAACTGCACGCACTGCCATTGAATAAATAATCACCATATGCAGGATGTAGGCAATATAGGAAACGAGAAGCACCATTGCAAGTGATCGTTTTGCTCGGACCGATTTTCTTCCCGATCGGTCTTACGCCTTATGCATTTCTTCCAAGCTCAAACGCCTTGTGGTTTAATTCTCTGAACTTCTCAGGAACAACGGCATCAAGTGCCTCAAGCCACAGTTCTTCAGGAAGATCAAAATACTTTGACAGTCTTCCCATCAGCACAATATTGACCGCCTTCTGTGATCCCGCTTCGCGAGCAAGAGACAGACAGTCCATTGCATCAACCTGTGCCCCGGTTGCCTTAATCTTACCGATTATATCGTCCGGATAGTCCATTGCACCGGTAATAACCGGCATCGGATTGATTTCCTGTGTATTCGTTACAATCTGGCCGTCCATTTTTAAATATGGCAGCCATCTTGCTGCTTCAAGAGCCTCGAAAGATACGATAAAATCAGCTTCTCCCTTTTCAATCAGCGGAGAATACACCTTCTCACCAAATCGTACATAGGTAACAACGCTACCACCTCTCTGGGACATGCCATGTACTTCGGATACCTTAACATCAAATCCCTGGTTTAAAAACAGCTGACCTAACATCTTACTTGCAAGAAGGGTTCCCTGTCCGCCTACGCCGACAATCATTAAATTCCTTGTAGCCATCAGTTGACACTCCCTTCCTTTGATTCACCTGAAACCGCAGACTGCGTAAGCAGCCCATCTAAAATTGCTCCTGTGTGACACATCTGCTTGCAGACACCACATCCTACACACTGCGTTGCATCAATCACTGCCTTACCATCCACGAAAGAAAGGGAAGGACATCCAATCTGCATACAGCTTCTACATCCGACGCATTTATCTGAATCAACAGAATATGCCGGATTGTGCTTTACATACTTTAAAAGCGCGCAAGGACGGCGGCTGATGATAACAGAAGGAGCACAAACTTCGAGCTCTTCCTTTAAAACCTCATCACACTGCTTTAAATCATAAGGATCTACAATACGAACGCGCTCCTTTGGGAAACCAAGTGCATAACAGAAATCTACGAGATTAATCTGTCCTGCAGGATCCCCCTTGATATTCTTTCCGGTGGTCGGATTCTGCTGATGTCCTGTCATTCCGGTAATCGAATTGTCAAGAATAATGGAGACAGAATTACTCTGGTTATAGGCAATATTCGCAAGTCCTGTCATTCCCGAGTGAACAAATGTAGAGTCACCGATCACACCTACCGTTCTTCTCTCAGCCTCAGCACCTCTTGCCTTATTAAATCCATGCATACCGGAAAGGGATGCACCCATGCAGACATTTAAATCCATAGCATTCAGCGGAGCAACGGCACCTAAGGTATAGCAGCCGATATCACCGTAAACCATGCACTTATTCTTCTTTAAAGTATAGAAGATGCCTCTGTGAGGACATCCGGAACACATAATTGGCGGACGGGCAGGAACCTGTACGTCAACACTTCTGAATTCCTTTGATGGAAGCTCCATGCAGTCTGCAACAACTCTCTGGGAGAATTCATCAACCAATGGGAAGATGTCCTTGCCTGAAACCTGCACGCCAATCATCTTACAATGATTTTCAATAATCGGATCAAGCTCCTCAATTACAAGCACGCGGTCAACATTTGCCGCGAAATTCTTAATCTTCTCAACCGGCAGAGGATTAATCATGCCAAGCTTCAGAATGCTGTACTGATCACCGTAAACTTCCTTCGCATACTGATAGGAAGTGCTGGATGTAATAATTCCAATCGCCTTATCCGTGCCCTCTTCAATGCGGTTGATCTTATCTTCCTCGGCAAATGCAGTCAGCGCCTTCGTTCTTTCTTCAACCTTGTAATGTGCTCTCTTCGCCTGAGCCGGCATCATGACACGCTCCTGGTCCTTCTCATACGGAATCAGCTCGCGTTCCACTCTGTCTTCTGTCTCAACAACAGACTGAGAATGTGCGATTCTCGTCACCATCTTTACAAGGACCGGAGTCTTAAACTGCTCTGAAATCTCATAAGCTTTCTTTACGTAGTCCTTTGCTTCCTGAGCATTGGATGGCTCGAGCATCGGAAGCTTCGCTGCAATGGCATAATGGCGGCTATCTTGCTCATTCTGGGAAGAATGCATGCCAGGGTCATCTGCAACACAGATGACAAGTCCGCCCTGTACTCCGATGTAAGAAATAGAAAACAGCGGATCTGCGGCCACGTTTAAGCCAACATGCTTCATTGCACATGCTGCTCTTGCACCTGCTAAGGATGCGCCAAATGCTGCCTCTAGAGCAACCTTTTCATTTGGAGCCCACTCGCAGTAGATTTCATCATATTTTACGGCCTCTTCCGTGATTTCTGTGGAAGGAGTACCCGGATAACTTGAAATAAAGCGGCAGCCTGCCTCAAAAAGACCTCTTGCGACTGCCTTATTTCCTAACATTAACTGTTTCAATTCTCATTGTCCTTTCATCGCTTACTGTGAATCTGATTTTCTCTTGCTACCAGGTTATCAGCGCCATACCTCTTACGAAGAGCCGGTTTTTCAATCTTTCCGGTCGCATTTCTTGGAACCTCGGCAAAGATGACCTTCTTCGGTCTCTTGTATCTTGGAAGTCCTGTGCAGAATTCATTAATTTCTTCTTCAGTTGCTGTAACGCCTTCCTTTAATTGAATGATTGCACCGGCAATTTCGCCAAGTCTCTCATCCGGAAAACCAATCACCGCGACATCATGAATCTTATCGTTCTTACGTAAATAATCTTCAATCTGTACCGGATACAGGTTCTCACCACCAGAAACGATGACATCCTTCTTTCTGTCAACCAGGAAGTAGAAGCCATCCTCATCCATCATGGCAACATCACCTGTTTTCAGCCAGCCGTCCCCAGGTAAGACCTCTTTTGAGGCGTCCGGATTCTTGTAATAACATTCCATGACACCCGGTCCCTTTACACAAAGTTCACCGACCTTGCCCTGTTCCACAGTGTTATATTCTTCATCCACAATCTTGCACTCCCAGCCATAGCCGGGAATACCGATTGCACCGATTTTTCTCTCATTTCCGATACCAAGATGCACGCATCCCGGGCCAATCGACTCAGACAGACCGTAGTTGGTATCGTACTGATGATTTGGAAAATACTGCTTCCAATGCTGAATCAGTGACGGCGGCACCGGCTGTGCACCGATGTGCATGAGTCTCCACTGATCAAGCTTATAATCAGAAAGCTTTACATCTCCTCTGTCCAAAGCGTCTAAAATATCCTGTGCCCAAGGCACTAACAGCCAGACAATCGTGCATTTCTCATCAGAGACTGCCTTTAAAATTGTTTCAGGACTCGTGCCCTTTAACAAAACTGCTTTGCTACCCGACATCAACGATCCGAACCAGTGCATCTTCGCGCCTGTGTGATACAGAGGTGGAATGCAAAGGAAGACATCTTCGTGTTTCTGAAGGTGATGCTTCTGTTCGACAATTGCAGAATGCGTCAGGCTTCTGTGCTTATGTAGAATTGCCTTTGGGAAACCTGTGGTTCCTGAAGAAAAGTAAATCGCTGCATCATCGTCATCACTGATTGGAATGAGCGGTGGCTGGCTTGAACAATCCTGCACAAGTTCTCTGTAGTCCTCGGCAAATGTAGGACAGTTGTCACCTACGTAGATTAACAGACGTCCTTTTGATATTTTCTCTTCAATGGCTTCAATACGTCCAATGAATTCCGGACCAAAGAACATGACAGAAACATCTGCAAGATCTGTACAATATTCAATTTCATCAGATGAATAGCGGAAATTAAACGGAACCACGATAGCTCCGGCTTTTAATACTCCGAAATAGATTGGAAGCCATTCTAAACAGTTCATCATCAGGATGGCAACCTTGTCATTTCTTCCGATTCCCTTTTCAATCAGAAGATTGGCTACACGGTTTGCTTTTTCATCAAATACATTCCAGGTGATGGTATGACGGTATGGTCTGTCTTCCGTCTGCTGAATCAGTGAATAATCCTTCCACGTAATTTTACGAGTTTCCTGCATTGCAGGATTGAGTTCTACCAGCGCTACTTCTTTACCGTAGAGTCTGGCATTTTTTTCGAGAAGATCCGTAATAGGCATATTCCCTTACCCCTTTGTTCATATTTAGCTGCATACTTTAGCACGTTAAACTAGTGATTCTATTGTATCGCTTTTTCTTGTCTATTTCAACAAAAATAGCCATTTCACGCGAAATTCTTATGATATATTTACCAACAGACTGTCATAGATTTATAAACAACTTGAAATCCGTGAGAGATATGAATAAGATTATTACCAGAATCCAATCAAACGAAAGGAGTGAACAGCCTTCAAGGCTGTTTTACTTGAATACATGGAAGAAAATAAGAAAAGGCCCTTAAGAAAGGTTTCTTTCTCAAAGACCGAAACGGTTCATATATTAAAATATGCAGATATCAACGGTGCCGACCGACTCTACGGTGGCACGCTTCTTTCCTGGATTGACGACATCGGTGCTTTAACTGCCATCCGCCATGCAGGAATGGATGTTACCACTGCTGCTATCGACAACCTTGTATTTAAGAAGGGCGCAAAGAAAAATGACATCATCATTCTGACCGGCCGTGTCACTTATGTCGGTTCTTCCTCCATGGAAGTTCGCGTCGATTCTTACGTAGAAGGTTTTGACGGAATGCGCACGCCAATCAACCGTGCTTACCTTACCTATGTCTGCATTGATGAAAACGGAACTCCGGTTCAGGTTCCGTTCGACATCGAAATCGAAACAGAATCGGAACGAGCTGAATACGAAGCGGCAAAGCTTCGCAAGAAGAACAGAATCTACCGCAGAAAAGAAGGGTTCTGATTTTCTGTGACCTTGCCAGTGGGATCGGTACTAAACACATGAAGGCTTTTGGCAAGCTAATTCCCGGCGATATATTGCCTTACAACCCCATTAGAATTACCAACAACCAGTCCCCATTTCTTATATACATGCCTGCCCGGAGTCCAGTCCCAATGTCCGCCAACCCTTGTAGATGTCGTCCAGGAAGATGGTTCTGACCAGTCATCGCCAACACTTCCGGCAAAATCTTTGTTGTCATAATGGCTTACCGTTCCTATCCGGCCCGTCTCTGTATCATATGTGTAATATGTCTCTCCTTCCGACCGGTGATTACTCGTAAGGAACTGTGTTTCTACAGCAGAATAGGCAGCTCTCGCATTTGCCTGATTTGCCGCAAGCCTTGCCTTCTGCACCTGCTTACTATAAAGAGGAATACTGATGGCAACGAGTACTCCGATTATGGCAACAACGATCAGGAGTTCTGCTAATGTAAAACCTTTATTCCATTTTTTCATCAATCATTCCTCCTAACAGCCCTTTGCCTTAATGCCGAAAGTCCCGGCATGACGTCACATTGCATTCATACTACGGTGATTACCTATACCGATCATCTATGATGATTACCACATTATTATTTGATATTGTGCTTGTTCATCTTCTCTTTGAAAATATCCGTGATGATCGTTCGAAGCTCCTCACGTTCTTTTTCCGGCAGTTCTCCCGGGTTCTTTGCGGCTGCATACAGCTCAGGATACTGACTGGCGATTCGCTCGATGGTTTTTGTCGTTGCGTGCTTTCTCACGAAAAAGGGGATCTTCTTAATCCACTCCTGCGGGACGAGAGCAAGGATCTTGTCAGCGGCCTCTTTATCACTGATCTCAGCGGTGGAAAGGCCGGCGTTAATTTGTTTCTGTTCTTTATCTGTAAAATCTTCTAAATTCATAATCTGCTCCTTTTTTACATTTTTAGCTTACGAAGCCGAAACAGGCGTATCTAATTTTTTAAAAGTCGGAGATACCCCCTTCAGAGCGATAGTTGCTAGAGTACCATCATGAGGAGCTCCACTAATGTAAAGCCTTTCTTGTTCTGTTTTTCCTTCATTTGTAATCACCTGTCCTTCATTACCACAAGCATACGATTGCCAGAAAAGTTCCATCTCCCTGCATAGCTACATCCCAATAGCGATAAGTTCGGTCGATGAGGACTGTGTTAACATTCTGATGATTATCACCTCTCACCTGGCTTGATGTATTCTCATCCCATTTTGAAACATCACTTAACCCTAAACCCTGATGGCCCCTTTGATACCCTATGTTTGCAAAGCTTTTATAATCCGGTTCCCCATGTGGGCTCGTGGTATTGACACCCCGATAAACACATTTCCCTGTTTCGGTATTGTACCTGAAGTACATATGCTTGGGGTCTCCATTAGGTGTTTTTGCCTTATCCTCCTCCGGTGCATTAATGAACTCAGCCATTGCTGAAGATAAAGCAGATCTCGCGTTTGCCTTGTTTGTGGCAAGTCTAGCTTTCTTGAGCTGGGCGGTAAAGATCGGGATGGATATTGCAACGAGCACTCCGATTATGGCGACCACAATCAGGAGTTCCGCTAATGTAAAGCCCTTCTTATTCTCTTTCATAGAGCATCACTCCCTTCGTTTGATATGGATCAGTGCTGCATCACCGGATTTATGCTGTCAATATGCCCTCGATGGGTTCGATTTGTAGTTATCGTTCGCCTGTATCTTTGTGATAGATCCATCTTTATCGAACGTATAAATGTATCTGTAGAAATAATAGTCTCCAAACCTATAATTCTCATTTTTCTTCAACGGAGTATTAACATCCCATGATGAAATATCTGTGGAAACAACATTGACGTCCGAACTATAACTATGAATATCTAAATCTGTCGCTATATTCGCGCCGGTACTTTTCGATTTTTTAACCCTACCCGAGCGTATATCATACGCAATGATATCGTAATAAGGATTCTCGAGATATGCAGCATACGCCGCAGCCTCTCCCGCTCTCGCATTAGCCTGATTTACTGCCACTCTCGCTTTTCTAAGCCGGGAGGTGAAGATTGGAATGGATATCGCCACGAGCACTCCGATTATGGCGACCACGATCAGGAGCTCTGCAACCACCTTTTAGGTAACGAATCATCACGAAACTCCTTTATTTATGCGGTTCCGCGGGTTTTCGTCTCTCAATTTTTATGAAAAATTTGTGTTTCTCAAACGAAAAAATCCGGTTGCAGAGAGGAAATATCCTCTTTACAACCGGTCAATAACAATCAGCAGTTCAGACTGAATAATGCAAAATGAAAGCTCTATAAAAAATATCAAATTACATTCCTCTCACTAGCAAGGTCTCAATCTGATGCCTGAATTTATTACATATACAATAAACTCTTATCAGCAGTCTGCCTACAATAACTTTTAACCGTTTGTGATTCCTGCTAAAAGATCCAGAATCACAAATAAGATACCTGATGATATGTTCTTTATTTCACCCAATTCCTGCAAGAAGCATGATGATGCATTTCGTTTGTCCTCCACCGACATTATCATATATGGAGGTGTCTAATGGAAGTCCTATCAATTTGAGAGTAGATCCTTCATAAATATCAACTAATGATCCCGGATAGAAGACATAATATACATCGTTATAATTATTAGCATCGTAAGTGATCATTCTTGTGCATACACCACCTGGCATATATGAATCTGATTCTTCAAAAATTTGTACTACCCTTTGTTTTGAAGACGTCATTAACTTCTTTGAAAAAGCTGAAGGTTGTTTTATGAATTTTTTATAATTCAATTGGGTCAATCATTTTTTCTATGTGATTCCTCAACCGCTGCCCCGGCGGCATAGTACATTGACAGTTGCATAAAAAAGGATCTTCCTGTAAGGTTGAGTT
>CACZJL010000026.1 GCA_902781505.1 uncultured Lachnospiraceae bacterium
CTTTAAGGAATGTCGCTCTGAATTAGAAGCGATGTTCATGTAACTCGTAAACAAGGTCACTTAGAAGAAGTATTTACACAAACTTCTTTACACAATCGTTAAGTGTCAATAAATGACGAAAAATATTATTAATTACATGACGATTTCATAGAATTATTAAACATTTTGCACAAAAAATGAACATTTTTTTCAAATGGGGTCACAAAAATGGTCATACATAAGGAGGTACTATGAGAAAAAGAGGCGAAAATATTAGAAAAAGAAAAGATGGTCGATGGCATCCCACAAAAAGCAGCAATGAGAGAAATGATGCGTGACTATCTGAAAAATAATGATATCGGCATCAAAGATGGTACGGATGTGAACAGCATCATGCATGACATGATGTTTGTTCTTTTGGAAGGTGCTCTGGATGAAGAACTGGATGAGAAATTAGGATATTCCAAGTATGACTATCGAAACAAAGAAACAGACAATAGTAGAAATGGACATTCAAAAAGACAGAGTTTCTTCTGTTTTCAAAAGAAACTCTGTCTTAACCATCATCACTTATATGTCAGTCATGTCAGCAGATATTGAACCATACCACTAACATCCACCGGTGTAACCGTACAGTTAAACACCCTCTCAATTACGCCGTTTTTAACTGCTTCCTCCGGTGTGCTCACCGATTCAATCTTCCTATCCTTCATAACCACCAGTTCATCGGCAACCGTCAGCGCCTGGTTTAAGTCATGCAATACAAGAATCACGGTCTTACCGCCATCTTTCAGCTTCTTTACAAGCGCTAACATCTCGCGCTGGCTTTCAAAGTCCAGGAAATTCATCGGTTCATCAAGTACCATCACCGGACAGTCCTGAGCAAGCTGCATCGCCATATAGGCTCTCTGCTGCTGTCCTCCGGACAATTCGCTCACAAGCTTACGCTTCTGTTCTTTTAAGGACACAAATTCGATTGCTGAATCCACTGCCTTTCTGTCTTCCTCCATCATGGTTCTTGAAAAACCAAGATACGGAAATCTTCCGTGTTCTGCAAGACCTCTGACCGAAATATTCGGCGCCGTCTCTCTGAACTGAGGAAGGAACGACAGACGCCTTGCGCGTTCTCTGACAGGTAAACTCAGGAAATCATCACCATCCAGGAAGATTTCTCCCGCCGTAACTTTGCTTGTTCCGTTTAATGTCTGAAGTAACGTCGTTTTACCACAGCCATTCGGACCAACAACAGCCGTAATGGAGCCGGTCTTCACTGAAAGAGAGATTCCTTCAAGAATCAGGGTTCTCCCCACACTGACATTCACATTCTTAAATTCAAGCATTGACCCTCTTTCCTCCCTTCCTGAGAAGTAAGTAAATGAAGAACGGTGCTCCGCAGATGGAAAGGATGATTCCAACCGGAAGTTCAAACGGTGCAAAAAGCACTCGTCCTAGCAAGTCTGCCGCCACCACAAAGATTGCGCCACTGATTCCGGCCGCCGGAAGCAGAACTCTCGCATCATGTCCGATTAAAGAACGGCAGATGTGAGGAACAATCAGTCCGACAAAGCCAATCAGACCACCGAAACTGACTGCAAGTCCTGCAAGACAGCTTGCAAGAATTACAAAAATAATACGAAACAGGTCTACATTAAGTCCTAAGGATCTTGCTACCCCATCACCGAGTCCCAGCAGATTCAGAGCCTTGCTTAACAGACACGAAAGAATCACTGCCACAAAGATTCCAATTACCGGTACCGTAATCGACTTATATGTCGAACCGGAAAGTGTTCCAATCAGAAACTGTGTCGCATTAATCGTAAGATCGGAATCGAGCGTCTTCATCATGTTCATACCTGCAGACAGAAAGCTCGATACCGCAATACCTGCAAGTACAATGGTCGCTCTTGATTTCTCTGCAAGAAAAGCAAGTCCGAGAATGACAAGAGAAGTAACCAGTGCTCCTGCAAAGGCGAAAACTGGCTTTAAAAACAGATTGTCCGAAAAACACATCATGGAAAGCATGACAAAAAATCCCGCTCCGGAATTGACGCCAATCGTATTAGGACTCGCAAGAGAATTATTCATAACGCCCTGAAGAAGCACTCCGGCTGTTGCAAATGCAGCTCCGGCGGCGATTCCGGCAATCGTTCTTGGCATACGGATTGTTTTAATAATAAAGGCCCATCTCGATGATGTATCCTGTCCTGTCAGACTTTGAACCACTGTGCCAACAGGAATATTCACACTTCCAAAGGCTAGACTTAATATGGATACCAGGACCAGTAAACATAAAAGACCTGCAAGTATCAGTCCCTTATTTATTTCTCTCTTCGTTTTCATCATTTAAAACCCTGTTTGACAGCTCTATTAAGTACTGTCTTCTCTCCTTCGGATCTTTAATTTCCTCTTTGGCTTTCCTTCTTGCCTCGAAAAGATAATCAAGCTTTTCCTCTATTCCCTCCGGAATGATTTTCTCAATTTCTTTTCTGAGCCTTACTGCCGCTAACGGACTGGCACCACTTGAAGAAACACCTGCAACTAATTTACCCCTCTTTACAACAGATGGGAAGATGAAATCACAATATTCCGGAACATCCACCATGTTTACAAGAATATTTCTTCTCTTTGCATCTTCATAAACCGCTCTGTCTATTTCAGGAATCCCGGTTGCAGCAATCACATAATCAGCATCCGCAAGATCTGCTTCCTCGTAAGGCTTAAACTTAAGGGTCACAACATCCTGGTAGCCTCTGATTTCTTCATCCATTTCAGGAGCAATTACCATGAGGCGCGCATCAGCGATACTAAGGCGTTCCACCTTCTCTGCTGCAACCTTTCCCCCTCCGACAATCACGCCATGCAGTTCTTCTACATTTACAAAAAAAGGAAAGTAATTCATCTTTATTCCACCTTCATCAGAAGTTTCAGGTCCCTCAAAGAGAGGGGGCCTGATATGTCTTTATTTACTTTGCATACAGAATCTCAGCAAGATGAGCATACGCTTCACCCCATTTTTCATTCGGCTTTGAGTTGTAAAGAGTCTTATCTAACACGTGGTATCTTCCATTCTTTACAGCTGTTAAGGAACTCCATGCAGGATTTGTGGTTAAGAGCTTCTCCACATTGGCAAGTCCTGCCTTTTCACTTCCCTGTGTTGTTACAAAGATAAAATCAGGATCTGCTGCAACAATTGCCTCGATGCTTAAATCCTCAAGAGCAGAGTTTGAATCAGCGATATTCACCGTATCGAGATCCGCTAAGATTTCACCGCTGACAGTGCCTTCACTTCCCTTTACCTTAACAGAAGTGGACGCTGCACGAATAAAGAGAACACGAGGCTTACTGCCATTTGCCTTAGCCTTTGCATCTGCAATCTGCTTCGAAACTTCGGTTACATTCTGCTGATAGAGATCTTCACGACCTGTGATGTTTGTAAGAACCTTCATCATATCTGCGTAATCATCAAAATTATCAACATCAAAATATGCAACCGTAATTCCTGCCTGTTCAAAGGTATCCTTTAATGCAACCTGTCCGTCCATTGCCTGTGTAGCGATGATAAAATCCGGAGCTGTAGAAATAATCTTTTCTGCATCCGGTGTCATATGGCTTCCCACATCAACCACAGAAGGATCTAATGTATAATCTGTGCTTGTAAAGCTGTCGCTCACTGCGCCGACAACCTCACCGCCTGCTAAAAGCCACTCATCGGTAAAGCTGCCAAGAAGACTGACGACTCTCTTTGGATGATCTACAGTTACGGAGCGTCCCAGTGCATCCGTAAAGGTCACTGCGCCGTTCTGAGCCTGAGCAGCTTCCTTTGTGTTATTTTTATTAACAGAATTCGCGCCACATGCAGTCAAAGCAAGAGATGCTGCAAGGATCAATCCTGTAATTACTGTTCTTTTCTTCATTGTTTTTCCTCATAATCTTTCTAAATTTCCTGGCGGTTCCCTTTCCGCCACTGCCAATGGCAGGTATAAAGAAATCCTGTTACTTGTGAGTCAAGTAGCAGGATTCTTTGTGTTAAAACCAATACTCGTCGTTGTAAATTCTTAAGTCTTCCTTACTGTACTCTCCATTCTCAACATGGAACGAGTTGATGACCGGTGCATCCGTCATGAAAGAAAGAATGAGATAGCTTGCCTTTGAATCATAGGAAAGCCTGATATCTTCTACAGAAGGTCTTGATGGAGAGGATGGATGGGAATGCCAGTTTCCAATCTGCACCATTCCATTTGCACGGATATCCTTGATTGTTGCTAACTGATCCTTCGGATTCATAGTGAAATGATCCTCTGCATGGTCAACATTTTCCAGGAAATAAACCTTCTCAATGAGCTTTTCATCGCCTTCAATCTTTCCTGCTACAATCCCGCAGGCTTCCTCCGGCAAATGTTCTTTTGCATATGCAACCAGCTCATTATATAACGTATTTTTAATTCTGATAATACTCATGATTTATCCGTTCTGTTCGTCTCTTGTTGCGAATCTGCCAGCAGTTTCTTCACAAACTTCCTGTTCATAGTCGATTGGTTCAAAGATGCTTGGGTGATCACCACAAACTGCACAGTTGCAGTCCTTCTTCAGGGTAATCTTTCTAAAGTCCATCTTTAATGCATCATATGTCAGAAGCTTACCTGTAAGTAAATCGCCCTTGCCAATTAAGTACTTGATTGCTTCCATTGCCTGAAGAGTACCGATTGTACCAGCCATTGCGCCGATAACACCAGCCTGCTTGCAGGTAGGAACTGCATCCTTTGGTGGTGGGTTCTTGAATACACATCTGTAGCATGGACCCTGTCCCGGAACGTATGTCATTAACTGGCCCTGGAAACGGATGATTCCTGCATGAGAGAATGGCTTCTGCTCTAATACGCAGGCATCGTTAATCAGGAACTTTGCAGGGAAGTTATCTGTACCGTCGATTACGAAATCATATTCGCGAATCAGCTCTCTGATGTTACTGGAATCTACGAACATTCTGTATGTAGATACCTTTACATCAGGGTTGATGGCTTCCATTGTTTCCTTTGCGGACTTAACCTTCGCCTTACCTAAATCGTTTGTTGTATGAATAACCTGTCTCTGAAGGTTACTTAAATCTACTTCATCAGCATCGACAATGCCGATATGACCTACACCTGCTGCTGCAAGGTAGAGAGCTGCAGGAGCTCCAAGTCCGCCCGCACCAATGATGAGGACGCTTCCGTTTAATAACTTCTTCTGACCCTTCGCGCCAACTTCCTTTAAGATGATATGTCTGGAGTAGCGTTCGATCTGCTCATCTGTCATTGCCATTAGCAGCCACCTCCCATGAAGTAGAGGAATTCTACGTTATCGCCTTCCTTTAAGACTGTAGATTCCTTATCTTCGCTTGCTACGAACTCATCGTTAATAGATACCGTTACATATTCAGGCATTTCAACATTCTCAGCTGCAAGTAACTCTGGTAATGTAAGTCCATCCTTGTATTCTTTTACTTCTCCAACTACTGTGATCTTCATTTTTTAACCCTCTTAATAATAATTTATTCCCGGTCACATCTGCGCCATTGTCAGTTTTATAAGTATTCTGTTGCCCACTTTTCAAGGTCGTTATAGGCGATGAAGCCTGTCTTTCTTCCAACCTCTTGTCCATCCTTAAAGATAACAACTGTAGGATTCGCCATAATGCTGTACTGCTCTGCAAGCTCCGCTTCGAAGTTTGTATTAACCTTTACAACATCGATTTTATCTTCATAATTATCTTCAAGATTTCCAAGAACCGGTGAAAGCATCTTGCAGGATGCGCAGGAATCGGAGTAGAAATCTACTACAACCGGATTGTTGCTCTTTAAAACCTTTGCCTCAAAGTCATTCTTTCCGATACGTGCTGCCATTTAGCTTTCCACCTTTCTTACAAGAAGTGTGTAAGTTCCATCTTCATTGTCATAGAGCTTTAAAATCTGATGTCCCTCTTCCTTTAAACTTCTTGGAACGTTCTGAACAGGTTCGCCATCGTTCATTCTGACTGCGAGAACTTCACCATCATCTAACTCTTCGATTGCTACCTTTGCTTTAACAAAAGTCACAGGACATACCTTATCTGTGATATCTACAAGATCATCGTAATGAATATCGATTTCTGCCATATTTTTATCCTCCACATTTTCATCAGGCGCCTCATGCGGCCTGGTTTTATTAACCTTCGTATGCCTTCTGAAGCTTTTCCTTTAATCCTTCTACTCCAACACGCTCCAGCGTCTTTCTGAAACGTTCACTTGGCTTTGCGTTTTCAGCAAAGAACTCAATTGCTGCATCTGTTACACGGAATAACGTTTCTTCATCCTTAATCAGTGGAAGGTACTCTTCACCCTTATATACGTTATTACCAAATGTACCACCAAAGGAGAGAATGAAACCGCTTGTTCCTTCCCATGCATCAACAGGACAGCTCTTTACGCAGCGGCCACAGTTGTTACACTTGGACTCGTCTAATACAACTTTTCCGTCTACCATGGAAAGTGCTTCCTTCCGACAGGCCTTTACACAGACGCCACAGGAGATACATGCATCTTCCTTATACTTAACATCCATACCGCCCTTGATACCGACATCGTTTTCTTCTGCCTTCAGACAGTTGTTCTGACATCCTGTAACACCGAACTTAAACTT
This sequence comes from uncultured Lachnospiraceae bacterium, assembly GCA_902781505.1. Taxonomy (GTDB): domain Bacteria; phylum Bacillota; class Clostridia; order Lachnospirales; family Lachnospiraceae; genus UBA4285. The sequence continues at coordinate 6,636 of CACZJL010000026.1, forward strand.
ATGAGGAAGCTCTCTTCCGAAATATCTCGCATCAACCTTCTTTGCAATGTCGTAAGAATCGATACAGCCACTTGGACAGATTTTAGAACCCTGACAGGCTGTTACTGTTCTTACACGAGGTCCGCAGACACCACACTTTACGCCACCTGCTGCAAGTGCTTCCTTAACCTCTGCTAACTGATCCACATGAATGAAAGGAATTTCAATTCCCTGTCTGGAAGTCATATGAACATAGCCCTTGCCGTACTTTTCAGCAACTTCACTGACTGTCCTAATATTTTCCGCAGTTAAGTTACCACCTACAACTGCAAGTCTTAATGATCCATAGCCCTTCTGCTTCTGGACCATATATCCACCCTTTTTTAACTCTGCTAAATTAACCTGATCTGCCATAATTACATCCTCTCCACTTTAAAAATTAATCGCCTTAAATGCGGCATCAAAATCCGCTTTCAGATCTTCGATATCTTCAATACCAACACTTACACGGATTAAATCGTTATACACCCCTGCCGCTTCCTTTTCAGCATCGGTACTATGTAAACTGATGGTAGAAGCCGGATGAATAACAAGCGTCTTTGAATCGCCGATATTTGAAACCTTATAGGCAATATCAAGACTGTCAATAAACTTAAATGCCTGTTCCTTAGAACCTAAGCGAAGGGTAAGAATTGCGCCATACCCGTTGTTAAGCTCTCCCTCGGCAATTTTATGCCATGGGCTGCTCTTTAATCCTGGGAAATTCACCTTTGCCTCAGGATATGCATCCTCAAGCCAGGACGCTAATTCAGAAGCGTTCTTACAGTGTCTTTCCATTCGAAGTCCAAGAGTTTCGAGTCCCAGACAGTTAAGATAAGCGGCAAATGGAGCTAAACACGCACCGGAATTTCTGTAATATCCATTCCTTAACTTTGCGATATAGCACATCGGGCCGTATTTTTTATAATCCTTTAAACAGGCAAACTTCTCAAAATCCCACTTGAACTTACCACCATCCGTGATAATTCCTGAGATGGAATTGCTGCTTCCGTTAACGTACTTCGAAGAAGAGTTCACAACGATATCAGCACCATGCTCCAATACCTTAATGAGGTAAGGAGTCGATGTCGTGTTGTCGATAATCAATGGAACACCATGTGCATGAGCGATGTCTGCAAGCTTTCTCACATCTGTGACATCAAGTCCCGGATTACCGATTGTCTCAGCAAAAACCAGTCTTGTTCTGTCTGTGAATGCAGCTTCAATCTGTTCCCAGTTATTATTCTCAACTAAGTTTGTCTTAATTCCAAACGCCTCAAAGTCATGGAACAGATCAATTGTTCCGCCATACAGGCTGGCACTTGAAATAATCTCATCACCACTGGTAAGAATATTTAAGAACGCATTGGTCAGCGCAGCCATTCCTGAAGAGGCTGCAACCGATGCGAGTCCGTTTTCAATTTTTGTAATTCTTTTTTCGAAAACACTGATTGTCGGATTTCCTACTCTTGTGTAACAAAATCCCGGCTTTCTGTTATTAAAGATTCCTTCAAGATCAGCCGCACTCGCCTGCTCAAACGCAGTATTCTGATAGATTGGCGGAAGCGTAGCTCCCAGGCCTTCCTTATCTACACCGGCATGAAGGAGAGTTGTATTAAACCCCATAGATTCCCTCCTGAACAAAATGAATCTTATTTTGTTTACGCCAATTAGTTTATCAGTATTTTCCCAGCTCAAAAAACTCTTTTACTCTATATCTTGTTATAGTCAAAGCCTATTGCTAGAACAACTCAGCTCAATGTCTCATAAATGCGAGGTGCCACTTTCACAAGCCAGATACCAAGCGTGATGCAAAGAGCCACCGTAAGGCCTCCATACAATAGCGCATACATTGTGAAGGTCAGATCTCCGCTAAAAAACAGATACACTGCAATTCCGCCGGCAGCGTAAATCCAGCCGCCAAACAGTGCAATTATAACTGCGAGACTTTGTTTAATCGGATAGATTTCATTGGTCCAGCTAAGGTTTGCACGAAGCAAACCAATGCACAGGCCAAAGAGTGACATCAGGCAGACAAAGAGCTGCGGAATCACAAGGATCACTGCCGATTCAAACATTGTAAATCTCCCTGTCAGACAGATGCAGAGTGTCAGAATGAAGCACGGAATTGCTGTAAGAATCACCTGAAGCAGGAGCTTGGCCCTAAGAATTGTCACTGTCTTAACCGGGAGAGATCTTGTAATCCAGATACTCTTTCCTTCGAGTGACACGGACGGTGCCGCCGGGTCATTCATTGACGACATCAGACAGGACAATCCAACCATCAATACCGGCAAAGCGTTTGGAACCTCTTCCATCACATTCTGTATTCTGTCAAATAACAGACCTCCTCTGAACAGGATGAATACACCGGCAACCAGCATGAAAATGATGCCCAGGCCACAGTTCATCATATACGTAGCACTTCCGGTAAATCTTCCAAATTCCTTCAATAAGACAGCCATCTCCGGGCTTCTCTTGACCGCTGTTTTCTCATGGTACACCATTTTTTCCTGTTTTCCTGTTGAGGTTACAATATTCAGGAAATTTCTCTGAATCATAATCCAGATGCCGATCGTCACAAGAGTACAGATCACAACGCTTATTGCAATTGCCTTCACATCTCCTGTTCCTGACTGTCCGAACAGATAGAGCGGGTACGCCCTTTTTTGAACCGTGTCACCATAGATAACCGCATTCTCAAGAATCGACTGCAGCATATCCGATGCCTTAAAGTACACAAAATAATAGAGACCGATAAACACCAGAGAAACAGCGACCGTTGTATAGTTCTTATGTTTCAGCTTTGTCGCCACCTGTGCCACGACAAATCCAAGGATTGTTGAAAGCGCCATAACAACGACTGAAATAATCAGCACCCAGAGAATTCCGCCAACCACCTTGCTTACCGTTACCTCCGTATTCAGAAGAAACACAAGTACCGTCGGAATGGAGGCTGTTGCTGAATACAGAAGCCCCATAAGATACACTCCTGCGAGCCTTGCTGCAACCACCGTTTTCACCGGAATCGGCATGGATAAAAGAAAATCATTATCCTTCGCCATGTACAATGCGCTAAACGTATTAAATACACTTCCGAACGCGCCGATTATGATGGCAATGGCCCCCATCAGAATGAAGTAAAACCAATCCATCCCAATCAATATCAGCGGTTTCATCGAGGATGCAGCATTAAAAAATAAGACGCCAAGAACGCCGACCATGATCAGAGCAAAGAGAGTAAACCACATGACCGTTGAAACTTTGGTTCTTGCCTTATTCTTTTTGGCATCATACAGATAGGCACGAAAGATTTCGGTCATCTGTTTCTTTACTAAGATTTTAAGCATCATACGTCCTCCAGTTCCAGGAAGACCTCTTCTAATGTATCATCTCCCTTAACATCTTCCATGGTTCCGAAGCGAATCAGCTTCCCATTCTTGATAATTGCCACCTTGTCGCAGAGTTTCTCTGCCACTTCCAGGACGTGAGTAGAGAAGAAAATTGCACCTCCCCTATCACAATGTTCTCTCATCATTTCCTTTAACAGATGAGATGCCTTCGGATCAAGGCCCACAAACGGCTCATCCATCAGAATCAGCTTTGGTTCGTGAATCCAGGCAGAGATAATTGCCAGTTTCTGTTTCATTCCGTGGGAATAAGCGCTGATTGGCTGTGCCAGATCTTTCGTAATCTCAAACAGATCTGCATACTTTTTGATGCGTTCCTTTCGTGCCTCTGGTTCTACGCCAAAGATATCTGCCACAAAATTCAGATATTTAATGCCTGACATAAATTCATATAAATCAGGATTATCCGGAATATAGGCTATTTCCCGCTTGCAGGCAAGCGGTTCTTCTGTGATGGAGTGTCCGTCAATCAGAATGGTTCCCTCATCAAATTGCTGAATGCCTACAACCGAGCGCAATGTAGTTGTTTTACCAGCACCATTGTGGCCGATAAAGCCGTATATTTCGCCCGCCTTAATCTCAAGCGTCAGGTCATCCACCGCTTTTTTGTCTCCAAATGTTTTCGTCAGATGTTCAATTTTAAGCATATACTTCCTCCCTTTTACACCGTCTCACCAGCCGAGTCCCATCAGCCAGTTATTGAGTCTCTTTAATTTATCAGCTTCCTTTACTTTCGTATAAAAATTTTCTGATTAACAATCCGATGAAAAAGCCAAGGCACGTTGGCAGAAGCCAGCCAAAACCAAGCGCGAAAAATGGCATTTTCCGTTCCAGTACAAACATCATTCCATCAAGATGAATTGCTGATATCCATTCTGCGGGCAGTGCATGCAGAAAATCAAAAATGCTGCTTAACACCGCCATCGTCATGGTTGCATGAATAACCGTCGAATCCTTTTCGTACCAGCTTCCAAAGATGGCAAGGAGGGTCAGTGTGATTGCAATCGGGTAAAGCATGCTAAGAACCGGAATAGATATTTTTATAATCGACTTCAGTCCAAGGTTTGTGATACCGAATGTTATCAAGCTGAAAATCAGAACCCAGGCCTTATAGCTGATTTTTTTCCGTATCATCCCGGCAAATGTAGTGGCACAGCTTGTAATCAGTCCAATTACGGTTTTTAAGCAGGCAAGGAATACAATCAGTGCAAGCAGAATCTGTCCGGCAGATGTGAAGAAATGAAGCGCCGCTCCGGAAAGGACGGCTGTCCCATTATCCTAAACCTCCATGTACGAGAGGCTGAAGGTTCCGGTCAGGGCAACCAGAAGATAGATTACTGCCATGAGGGAGCAACTGCTGATTCCTGCTTTGATTGTATTTCTTGCAATATCCTTCTGATCTGTGATTCCAAGGTCTCTGATTACCGTTACAACGATGATTCCGAACGCCAGCCCTGCGAGTGTATCCATCGTGTTATACCCGTCAAGCAGTCCCTTAAAGAAGGCGAAATTTTGATATTCCACAGACGGTGTGAAGTGTCTTATGGATACTGCATTTACGACAGCTGTAATCACAAGGATTCCGAGTACAATCATAAAGATTGGATTTAAGATTTTGCCAATGATGGTCAGAATCTTTCCCGGCCTTAATGAAAACAGAAGAATCAGAAGGAAAAAGGCGGAGGAAAAGAGAAACAATGCCAGTTTCGCATCTGTCCCTTCCTTTAAAAACGGCCTTACCCCTGCTTCAAACGGAACGGTAACACATCTTGGTGCCGCAAAGAACGGGCCAATTGTCAGATACAGAGCCGCTGTGAAAACATATTTAAATTTCTCCCCGACAAGTCCGGCGAGATCTGACAGACCATTACTTCCAGTGATTCCAAGGGATACGACGCTTAAAAGCGGGAGACCTACACCTGTCACCAGAAATCCTGCCAGTGCAGGAAGCACATTCCATCCTGCCTGCTGCCCCATCATTGCAGGAAAAATCAGGTTTCCTGCTCCAAAAAACAGACCGAATAACATACTCGTAATCGCCTGGGTCTCTTTAAATGTCAGATCTTTTTTCATCGTTACTACTCCTTCAGTTCCTTTAAGAGCTGTTCGATTGTTTTATTTAACACCGGGTGACGAAGATACGGTGCAATCTCCGCCATTGGCTTTAAGACAAAATCGCGATTCTGAAGGTCAATATGTGGAATATGAAGCGTCTCAGAATCGATGATTTCCTGATCATAGAACAGAACGTCTAAATCCAGAGTTCTTGGTCCCCAATGAACCTTGCGTTCTCTGCCTGCTGCCTGTTCTAACTCGTGCAGTCGATTAAGAAGTGGGTCCGGATCAAGGATAGTTCTGATTCTGCAGACTCCATTTAAGAAATCATCCTGCTGAACTTCTCCGTAAGGAGCCGTGGTAATAATGGATGACACCTTTTCAACCTGGATTCCCGGAGTCTTTGAAAGTCCTTCAATGGCATCTTCAATATACTTTTTTGAATCTCCCATATTCGAGCCAAATGCAATATATGCAGTATGCCATCTTCTTTCAATTTCTACTGCAACATATTTCAGAGGAAGTCCGATTGGAGCCCACGGCTTTTTAATCAGCAGCTTCACTCCTTCCACCAGAGGGTACTGCTCAAGGAGCGCCAGTGCAAGGCGGTTTGCACAGCTTTCTACCAGCTTATAGGTATGCTCCTTAAGAAAGTTGCTGATGAAGATTGAGAGATCCGCCCAGTTTACAGTTACAGATAAATCATCGGTAAATCCTGCTTGAACCGTATTTACATAAAAATCACAGGACACGATATATTTCTGGCCAAGCACTGTCTCTTCCGGTGCAACTCCATGATTTGCATAAACCTCTAATTCTCTGACTCTGATGATATCGCTCATTTTCTTCTCCGCCTCTTTGTTCACTGTTTCTGCCGCCCCGTTTATCATTGCATTCTGGATACATCCGGCTCTTTACACGTTTTTAATCGCTTCTGCCATCATAATGGCACGGCGATTGGCCTCAACATCATGCACTCTGACAAATGCACAGCCTGCTTCTACCGCCATTACTGATGTAACTAATGTTCCTTCTACTCTCTGATCAGATGGAAGATTTAAACAATTACCAATCATGGACTTTCTTGAGGTTCCAAGAAGGACCGGATATGGAAGCTTGCAAAGATTATCAAGATCCTTCATGCAAAGCAGATTCTGATGATAATCCTTGGCAAAACCAACGCCCGGATCCAGAATAATTCTGTCACTCTTAACACCAGCCTTTAAGGCAATATCCACACTCTCTAAAATATCCCTCTTATAATCTATTAAGAAATCCTCATAAACGGCTTCCTTGCGGTTATGCATCAGGCATACGGCAGCTCCTGTTTTTGCTGCAACGTCTGCCATCTTTTCATCATACTTAAAGCCCCAGATATCGTTAATAAGATGTGCACCTGCTGCCACAGCCGCCTCAGCTACACCTGACTTATAGGTATCTATTGACATTACCGCATCAAAACGATCCTTAATCGCTTCAATAACCGGTATGACTCTTTCAATTTCTTCTTCATCTGAAATCATCGTATATCCCGGGCGGGTAGATTCGCCGCCGATATCAATGATATCAGCCCCCTCCTTTAACATCTGCTCAGTATGAGCAAGTGCCTTATCTACAGAGTTCCATGAACCGCCATCTGAGAAAGAATCCGGTGTTACATTTAAGATTCCCATGATGTACGTATGTTTGTCTGTTTCAAATTCTCTGTTTCCAATCTTCATAATCCATTCCCCTTAAATCTTTATGGTTTTGTTTTTTCTATCCTCTGACCACTTACAGGTATCACTTACCTTGCAGTCAAAGCAGATGCGTGACAAATTGTCCGCTTCCTTCAATATCCTCATAAGAGGATACTCAAGTTCTTCCGTGCAATTCTCCTTGTTGCGATGATCTGAAATCGCCATGGTAACCTGTCTGATTTCTTCTTCAGAGAATCCGCAGTCCTCCATGATTCTTTCCGCAAGCTCCGCACTCCCCCGGTCATGTGGAATCCCTTTTGTGTATTCATAAGCTCTTCCAAGATCGTGAAGCAGCGCACAGGCATAAATCAATTCTTTTGAAACTGTCATGCTCTGTTCCAGCGCCTTGATGTACATGATTCTTGCAACATCCAGCGAATGATACAGCGAATGACCACAGTAGATTCTTTCCTTCTCCTTCTGTGAAATAACCTCTGTCGATTCTTTAAAGAGGGGATGATTTCTGATTTTCTCTAATCTTTCCATTTTGTCACACTTTCTGTCTGGGCAGATTCAAACACGCACTCCCTGCGCATTTAAATATGAACAACTTTATTATCCCCTTAAAATGTGCAAAAGACCCCCACTTAATCGAAGCGGGGGGCTGATTAACATTTTCGCAACGGGCCCGGATTCCACATCGCAGAAATCATTTCTGACTCTTCGTTTCTCGACAACTCCCCATCCGATGAACACTTAACGCATGGAATCCTAAATTTGCGTTATTCTTTGATTTTCAACTACATTATACATACGGTACGAATCCCTTGCAAATACAATTGGCAAATAAAACTCGTATTCTCCATTGTTGTACGTTCTTCACAAACGGGCACAGCCAACTCAGCTCTTGCGACTTCCGATGCGTTCACCCATACGAACAGGGATTTCCGTTCCGTGTACGGCTGCATCCTTAAAATCCTTACGAAGGCGGACAGCGTCCTTTTTTAACAGCACAACAATCGTTGAACCTCCGTAAAGGAACATTCCCTTTTCCTCGCCACGTTTAAACGTATGCTCCTCATGGTGATTCGCAATCTTTCCGACTAACATCGCACCGACTTCTACCTGTGCAACTCTGCCGAAGTTCTTTGTATCAAGATACGTAACTTCTCTGCAGTTCTCGGTAAATACCGGAACATGACGAAGTGCAATTGGCTGAACTGTATGAAGTTTACCAGGGATGAAAATATTCTTTCCCTTGGTGCCGTCATCTAAATATGCATATCTGTGATAATGAGTCACACAAAGACGAAATACCAAGCACAGTCCGTCTTTGAATTCTTCTGCTTCTTTACGGCTTCCAAGTAGATCACTGACGCTGTAATGGCTCTGCTTGATTGGAAGAACCGTATCATCTTTAATCTTCCAGATACTTAACAGGCCGTCACATGGAGAAACCAGAGAATCAGGATTTTCATCAAACGGTCTTTCTTCTGCTCTCAGCTTTCTTGTAAAGCAATCGTTGAAGTTTTTAAAATCTGTGCTTTCACAACCCATCAGATCAATTCCATTATTCTTAACAAATGGCTTAATTAATGGCTTTGAAAGTGGTGAATCGCAGAACCTGCCTGCAAGTTCTGACAAATGTCGATTGGTAAGAACCTTCAGCACGGCACGGCCGGGTGCTGTTTCATAAAGAAATTCCAGGGATTTGCCCATATAATAGCCTCCGTATCTACCTGATTCATCAGACAGATTAATAAAAAGCCGCAGGTTTCCCCGCGGCTGTAATCATCTGATATGTTCTACCAGAAACATTCCAAGAAGAAGAAGTACCGCCTCTACCGCGCCAATTCCGACCATGATCAGAATACCGCGAAGTCCTGGTTTTACCACCTCAATCTTACTTAAGAACAGAACAGCAGTCACAAGAAGTGCCATGTAGTAGATTGGTGTGATATCAAAAGAAATTACATACTGTAACAGCAGAATAGTCGGAAAGATCAGAGCGGATGCTGTAACCGGAAGGCCAACATAGGTCTTTCTGCAGCCGTCTTCTGTCTTCTGACGTTCTTCTTCCATTACATTAAAGTATGCCAGACGAATCATGGCTGCAAGAACATAAAACATCAGAATGCAGATAACGATAGTCTTTACGACAACTCGCTCCACATCGGAATGTAACATAAACTTTGTAACACCTGCGATTTCCGGTCCGATGGTCGCAATGGACTCACCGATACAGACCGGAAGTACGCCAAAGGCTATGACGTCTGTCAGGGAATCAATCTGAATACCAAAGGCTTTCTGTGTATTACTTCTGTCCTTTTTTGTTCGTGCCACACGACCGTCAAAGGCATCACACAGACCTGAAAGCATCAGGAAGAAGATTCCCCAGTATGGATGTCCCGCTCCGTGTAATGATATGCCGATACCCGCTACTGCGGACATCAGTGATATATAGGTAAGCCATACCGTATAATCGTAAAAACCAAGCATTATTTTCTTTTCCTCCTGTTTCGTAAATGATACACAATGTATCCAACCCCCACTGTAATACCGCTGATCAGGACACAGACGTAAAATGCAAGGCCTCTGCTTAAGAGTTCTAATCGAACTGCATCTGCATTAGCCATCATACCGCGAAATCCGTCTAACATCAAATAATCGGTAACACCCATTCCTCCGGGAATCGGCACCGTATTTGAGCCAATGGCAACAAACCCCTGTGTAATCCAGACGTTCCATGCCTCTTTTGCGCTTCCACCTGTCGCGAGGAACACAAATGCCGTAACGGAAATCTGAGAAACCCGCTGCGCGAGATTCCAAAAATACGCTCCAACAAGTGTCCTTTTGTGACCACTCATCTGAGTCACGCACTCCTGATACTCAACCATTTTCCGCTCAATCTTCCCAATCCACTTCTCAGGCTTCTTAATCAGATGAAGACGGTGAAAAAGCTGCACCATTCCGATTGAGAGCTTCTCGAGCATCTTCTGATGAAGAAGCATCATGGTGAAAATAACCGCCATAAAAATCAGCACTGCCGTTCCAAGTAAAATCAGGAAACGAGACAAAAAGCTGAAGGAAAGAAAGACTTGCGGTGCTGCAATCAAACACACAAGTCCGACGGTCAGAATTCCCAGAGTATACATGACCAGATTCAGCACGAGTACTGCTGTTATAACAGACATCGGAATTCCGTTCTTTTTCATAAAAAACGCGCTGGCCGGCTGACCGCCGGAAGCAGATGGTGTAATCGCTGAGAAATACACATCCCCTGCAGCATATAAAAATCCCTGCCTGTGTTTATGTTTATATCCGACATTCCGAAGAATCACCAGAATTGCCTGACCTTCAAATACAATGAATCCAAGACTTGAAAGGACTGCAAGTATAATCCACAGTGGATTGGCTGTTCTAATTGTCTCCCCTAAATCCTGAATCGACAGGCTGCCAGACTGTGACAACACTGCCCAGATACTGAATACAGCCAGAAGGACTGCAACAAAGGACCAGGCTACTTTCTTCTTATCCATTTTGTAATCCCCTTACATATTATCTAGTGGCAAATGTATTTTCATGACTCTTTTGCAGCCCTGCCTGCAATGTTCATAAAAATATCTGTCACCTTACGATAAAGACCTGCAAAACTAAACTTGCGTGTCATAAGCATGCCGATTTCAAAGACTGCTATGCCTCCGATAATATCGACACATACGTGCTGTTTCACCAGAACGACCGAAGCCGCAACCAAAACTGTCATAATTCCTGTAACCCATGGGTAAATCTTCCCGGTCTTTTTCTGTTTGAAAGCGGCTCTTAAGCAGAACCAGCTTTCCAGAACATGGATTGACGGGAACAGATTGACCGGTGCATCTATACTGTACACAAAACGGGTTAATACGTCTGCCGCACTTCCACCTGAAATCTCAGGCCTTGCTATTGTTGACGGAATCAAAAGGAAGCAAATCAACGCGAGTATTTTAGCACATAATTCTGCACTCATAAAGCGGTAACAGAACTCCTTATCCTCACGGACGCAGGTAACAAAGCCTACTACCCATTGGACAAAGGCACCGATGTAAACATACATAAAGACTGGCATCATTGGAATTTCCTTATCCAGTCCAATGGAGAAGTCATAAAAGGACAACATTCCTCTTGCTGCTCCAATGGCATTATAGCCAAGGAAATTGACAAAGAGATTCACCACCAATGGGGCAATCGCATATGCCGGCAACAGCCATTTTAAAAATCGTATTATCTGCTTTTTCACGTAATATTTCACTTTCTGGTGTCTGCTCACCTTTAACCTGTATCTTGGCTCAGACTTATTTATTTTACCACACCTGGCTCCGTATTTGTCAAAAAAATGACAGATACAAAAGGGCTCTCTGTGTCAGCCCACTCTTTTCCCGCAATTCTCTGATTGTAGTTCCTATACTGATTCATTTTAACCACCTCCATCTGTAGTGATTGTAAATGATGGGTCAGCATATCGCCACCTACAGAAAGTAGACTTCATCATGATAAAGTCTCTACCTATAACCAGTCCTTTTGTTAAACAATTATACAGAGAACTGCCTTTCCTGTATGATACAAAAAAGAAAAGGTCTGAACTTATTTAAAGAAGGAACTATTTATGAAGAAATTGTTATGCTTTGGAGATTCGAATACATGGGGATATATCCCAGGAGGATTCGGCCGATTTGAAGAAAATATTCGATGGACAGGTCGTTTAAATCAGGCCCTTCAGTCTGATGGATGGACCGTAATTGAAGAGGGACTCTGCGGTCGCACAACAATTTTCGAGGATTTACATCGCTCGAACCGAAACGGAAGCAAGATCTTACCTGATCTTCTTGAGAAGTATCAGCCGGATGCTGTCTTTATCATGCTTGGTACGAACGACTGCAAGGCGCATAACAAAACGGATTCCGTGCAAATTACGCGAGGCATGCAGACCTTGATTGAACAGGTGAAGGAATATAATTCCGAGCTCAGACGCAAAGGCTCTTTACTGGAAATCCCAATTGTCATTGCCTCTCCTATTCTGATTCACTCCGGGATTCATGAGACAGACGCAGAATTTGAAGAATCTGCAGTTCTGACTTCTTCTCAGCTACCGACTCATTTCAGAAGACTCGCTTACCTCTTTGGAACTGGCTTTATCGCCGCCTCCGATTTTGTATCTACCAGCACGGTAGATAACGAGCACATGGATGCAACTAGTCACGAATTATTTGCTGTTGCCTTACACGACTATCTTTGTCGGAGCAGAACCCTTGAACCTGCTGAATTCCTGATTCAGCAGGTTTCGTAAATGGATTTCTTATTCAAAATAATACATATAGACATCCTCAAGATTCAGGCCGCTTTCAACCGCCTTGGATTCTTCAGGCAATGTATCAGCAACAATTCGCAAAACCAATCCCTCATCTGTCTGACGCAAGTTTCCGGCACGGAACTTTTCCTGAAGCTGTTTCACATGTTCCGCCTCGAAATCATACTTAGCTCCACAACCCGTCAAAAAAAGGACCACAGACAGCAAACTAATTAATTTCTTATACATATACTTCCCTACTCCCCTTAATAAAAACCGCACATACTGCCTTAGCAATATGTGCGCTAATCACATCCATCTATACTACTATTACCATTCATCATCTGAGTGATTCAAATAGTCATCAACAACTCCATATTCATCTAGATAACTATATACTTCGATGACACCGATATGAAAATCATTATGTGCTGGCTTTTACCTGATTCACTCCCGTCATGAGTGAACCAGCCAAACACGCGCATCCAAGTGCTATTGCTGTTACTCTTTTCACACATCCTCCTTTTACGATTTAAGCAATTCTACCATAAATTGCAATTAAGTTAATATATTATTCATATTATTGCATAAAGTATTGTATAGTTCAAGCAAAAGAAATGATATTTATATAGAATCTATAGTATGTATTTTGTCCACGTGTTATAAGTCATGTAAAAAGGGGCTCGCATATATAGCGAACTTCCGTCATCTTTTTATTCGAATTTGCTGTTTTTCATTCATAGCTCAAAGCTTCGACTGGAGCCATCTTTGCAGCTTTTCTCGCCGGAAGGTATCCAAAGATAGCACCTATAATCATTGAGAATCCTACTGCACCAATGATACTCATCATGGAGAAGGAAACCGGATATCCCATAAGCATGGTTGTAATACTACCGAGTACCATGCCCAGTACAATACCTACAATGCCTCCCAGCAGGCATAGGATGATTGCCTCCAGGATATACAGTGGAAACATCGGTGCAGACAACAGTTCCTGTCACAGAACTGGTCTGTTCCAGACTTAGCATCTCTGCTGTTTTATATTATTTATATTATTCTATTTTGGTTCAGTTATTCTGCAAACCAGCGAGAATTATTCAAACTCTTCCCGAGTTTTCTATCAGCTATTCACATATGCTGATATTTCCTACATTTGGGGCACTTCTATTTCGTAAAATATCGGTCTTTTC
>CACZJL010000027.1 GCA_902781505.1 uncultured Lachnospiraceae bacterium
TAAAAGAGAAAAATAGTAGAATGATTTCAAATCTAATTTTAATCACAAAACCACAGGGATAGTCTTTTCTGTGATTTCCGAGTACAAATTTACGCTGCCCCAAAATTGAATCAGCTTGAAGATTCAGAGGCAAAACTATATAATGAAACTAACTATTAATGTCTTGAAAGGTAGTATATATGAGCAATTCATCTAGATTAAAAAAAGTACTGGCAGTAGCTGGTGTTTCACTTACTGCTCTCCATTTTATTAACAAATGGATTGATGCTACAGCAAGCAGGGACGGAATCACAGCATCGTTACAGCAGGAAGTCTTTACTTCCAGCTTTGGAAATATCAATTATAACGTGTTTGGTCAGGGAAGACCTCTTGTTCTGATACATGATCTGACGCCGTTCAGTTCTTCATTTGAATGGTCCAGAATTGTGGCTGAATGCAGTCAGAATCGTAAGGTATTTGTACTTGATCTTCCAGGTTGCGGATACTCCTTTAAGGAAAAGCAGGCATATACTGCATTCCTTTACACTGAAGTTATTCGTGAATTTTTAAGAGAAATCGTAAAAGAAGAAGCTGACGTTATAGCAACCGGTAGTTCTTCCAAATTTGTACTGAAGGCAAAGGCACTTAGTCCGGACTCTATCCATAAAATCATCATGGTGAATCCTGATACTTTAGATCTTGCTCAGCCAATGGAAGATACAAAAGCAAAAGTTTTATTTACTGCTCTGACCCTTCCTGTGGTTGGAACCGCCTTCTATAATTTCTGTTATAACAGACTTTTCTGCAACAATCTGCTCTCATGTAAGCTTTTTGCTCATCCGGAAAATCTGAGTACGGAAACAAAGCTGTCATTGTATGAAAATGCTCATATCAGAACGGATGAAGCCAAGTATCTGTTAGCGAGTCTTATTATCAACTATACTGCGGTACCGGTTCGTGCCGAAGTTCAGGATGGAAAGGATCTTTTCATTATCTATGGCAGAAATGTTGAGGATAATATAGAACTTCTTGCTGATTATAAAAATATAAATCCGAACATCATTTTTCTGCCTGTTGAAGATGCGAAAGTTTATCCTCAGCTTGAAACTCCTATCGCATTTATCAATCAGTTAAACAATGCACTTGAGAAATAAGTAAAATGTTTCACGTGAAACATTTTCAATGAAGAGGATTCTTTTTGGGAACTCCGGCCTTTCTCGGGTAGAAAGCTGGAGTTGGTTTTTTCTTAATCGTGATGGCAAATACTCTTTCAATTTCTGTTCCCGGAAGAGGAAGTGTTTTCACTGTAACACGTCCTCCTAATTTACTGATTGCAGATTTTGCACTTTCAATTTCTTCAATTGATTCAGAAGATTTATATGCCAGGAAGGTTCCTCCAACCTTAACATATGGAATGCAATATTCTGAAAGAACAGACAGATTGGCAACAGCACGGGAAGTGACCAGATCAAATTTTTCTCTTAAATTCTTATCCCGTCCACCATCTTCTGCTCTGGCATGGACAAAATCCACATTTTCCAGGTTTAATTCACTACATACCTCCTGTAAGAAGGTTAATCTCTTCTGAAGAGAGTCTAATAAAGTAAGGTGAATTCCAGGGAACATGATTTTTAAAGGAACACCTGGAAAGCCTGCACCGGTACCGACGTCAATTACTTTATAAGAAGAATCAGCATCTGAAAGATTTTTGATATCCTTCAGTGCGGTAGCTCCAAGACAGGAGTCCAGGAAATGCTTGGAATAGACCTCTTCCTCTTCTGTAATTGCCGTAAGATTCATCTTCTCGTTCCATTCAACAAGCAGAGAATAGTAACGATCAAGAGCTGCATACTGTTCCCCTGTAATTTCAATGCCAACTGTCTGCAGTTGTTTTTTGAATAATGCATAATTCATATTATCAGTTTCCTTTACCTGGTATTAAGTTGCCTTCAATATACACTAAGAGTACAGAGATATCGGCAGGGGATACACCGGAGATTCTACTTGCCTGACCGATGGAACGAGGTCGTATTGCAGATAATTTCTGAACCGCTTCAATTCGTAAACCACCGATTGACTCATAATTGATTCCGTCCGGGATCAGCTTATTTTCAAGTTTCTTAAAATGCGCTACCTGACGCATCTGCCTTTCGATATAGCCTTCATATTTCAGTGAAATATTGACCTGCTCTGAAACCTCATCCGGTAATTCTGGGCGCTCCGGATCAATGCTTTCAAGGGCCTGATAAGACAGTTCAGGACGACGAACGAGTTCTGCAAGAGAAGAACCGTTTACGAGAGGCGTTGAACCAAGGGATTCAAGCAGGTCATTTACTTCTTTCTTTGTACCGACATTTGTTGCTTTTACACGGTCGATTTCAGTTTCAATGGTTGCAACCTTATCAAGAACGTGCTGCATACGCTCTTCCGAAATCAGACCAATTTTGTATCCGATGTGAGTCAGTCTCTGATCTGCATTATCCTGACGAAGCAATAGTCTGTATTCCGCACGGGAAGTCATCATTCTGTATGGCTCTTCCGTCTCCTTGGTAACAAGATCATCAATCAGTACACCGATATATCCCTCAGAACGGTCAATAATCATCGGATCTTCGCCCTTTACCTCAAGAGCAGCATTGATACCTGCAACCAGACCCTGGCTGGCTGCTTCTTCATATCCTGAAGAGCCATTAATCTGACCACCTGAGAAGAGTCCATAAATGTTCTTAAACTCAAGCGAAGACTTCAGTTCTGTTGCATCGATGCAGTCATATTCAATAGCATAGGCATTACGGATGACCATTGCATGCTCAAGTCCAGGTACAGAGTGAATCATTGCATACTGTACGTCTTCCGGCATGGAAGAAGAGAAACCACCGAGGTACATCTCGTTTGTATAATTACCTTCCGGCTCAACAAAAATCTGATGTCTGTCCTTATCTGCAAAGCGAACAACCTTATCCTCGATAGAAGGACAGTATCTTGGTCCTGTTGCATGAATCTTACCGGAGTACAGGGGTGATCTGTCCAGGTTTTCTCTGATAATCTCGTGTGTCTGTTCATTTGTATAGGTTAACCAGCAGCTTACCTGATCCTTCTGTACGGATTCAGGATCTGTCTCAAAGGAAAATGGTACAACTCTTTCATCACCAAACTGTTCTGTCATCTTTGAAAAGTCTACCGTTCTCTTATCAACTCGTGCAGGTGTACCTGTCTTAAAACGACGAACTGTGATTCCAAGTGAAAGGAGAGAATCGGTCAGATGATTTGCAGCCATCAGTCCGTTCGGACCAGTGAAATAGCTTGTTTCACCATAGATGCAGCGTGACTTTAAGTAAACACCGGTACATAAAACTACGGCATTTGCCATGTAAGTTGCACCGGAAACAGTCTTAACACCTGTGACCTTCTTCATCACTGAAGAATCTTCTGAAGGAACATCTTCTGTCATGATTTCGGCTACTTCTGCCTGACGAACTACAAGATTTTCCTGATTCTCCATAACCCATCTCATGCGTCTGGAGTAATCCTGTTTGTCTGCCTGTGCACGGAGACTGTGTACAGCCGGACCTTTGGAACTGTTTAACATCTTCGACTGAATAAATGTGGCATCGATGTTCTTGCCCATCTCACCGCCTAATGCGTCAATTTCACGCACCAGATGGCCTTTGGAGCTTCCACCGATATTCGGATTACAAGGCATCATTGCAATACTGTCTTTGCTTACAGTAAAGCAAATTGTCTTTAATCCTAATCTTGCAGAAGCAAGCGCTGCTTCACATCCTGCGTGACCGGCACCTACTACTACTACGTCATATTTTTCCTCAACTACAGGCACGTCTTTGTTCCTCTTTTCCTAATTTTGTGGCTTAATCTAAAACCTACTCTTATTTACCCATACAGAATCTTGCAAAAATGCGTCCTGCAAGATCGTCTTCTACTGCTTCTCCGAGAATATTTCCAAGCTTTTCATATGCATCAAACAAATCAATTGTCAGAAAATCCTCTGTCATTCCATTCTCAATTCCATCCTTAACCAGCTTCAGAGACTTTCTTGCGTCCAGAAGCAGATTCTTATGACGGGCATTGGTGATATAAATCTGATCATTCATCTCAATCTGACCGGCAAAGAACAACTCTTTTACGGCTTCTTCAAGATCACCGATTCCTGTGTAATCCTTCGCAGATGTCGTGATGACAGGTGCATTTATCGCCTTTCTGATCTCATCCTTTCCAATTACAGGTGTGAGATCAGCCTTGTTTAATACAACAATGACCTTCTTATCCTGAATCAGGCGTAATATCTCTTCATCATTTTCATCTAAGGCACGCGTGCTATCCACAACATAAATGATGAGATCAGCCTTTCCTGCCATCTCCTTCGCACGGTTTACACCGATATTTTCCACGACATCATCTGTCTTTCTGATGCCTGCGGTATCAATCAGATTCAACTGAATTCCACCTACTGTGACGGATTCCTCCAGCACATCTCTTGTGGTACCGGCTATATCGGTAACGATTGCACGCTCAGCATGAGCCAGGATATTTAAGAGGCTCGACTTGCCCGCATTTGTCTTTCCAAGGATACAGGTATTAATACCTTCCTTAATTATCCGCCCATTTTCCGAGGTTTTCAACAATTTATCGAGGTTATCCACATACTTATCCACATCCAATGCTAATTTCTCAGTGTATCCATCCAGTGACATATGCTCAGGATCGTCTAATGCGGCCTCTATGAAGGCTGTGTGATTCAATAATTCATCACGCATCACCTTTAATTCTCTTGATAAATGACCATCTAACTGGTCTACGCTGGCTTTCAGCGCATATTCGTTCTTTGCGTCAATCAGATCAATGACAGCTTCTGCCTGTGAAAGATCGAGTCTTCCGTTTAAGAAGGCTCTCTTCGTGAATTCTCCGGGTTCTGCTACTCTAGCACCGGACTGAATTAACGCATCCAGAATTTTCCTGGTAACTAAAACACCACCGTGGCAGTTCACTTCTACCAGATCTTCACGCGTATAGGTATTTGGAGCTCTCATAACGGAAATCAGAACTTCATCGATTTCCTGATTTTCAAATACGAACTTGCCATAATGAATGGTATGGCTGTTTACTTCACTTAAAACTAATCCGGATTTAGCCGGAACGAAAAGCTTTTCTGCAATAGAAACAGCTTCTTCTCCGCTCATGCGCACGATACTGATACCGGCATTGGCCGCGGAACATGTTGAAATTGCTGCGATTGTATCTTCCATAAATTCAAATCTAGCCACTGTGCAAATCTCTTCACACAGTGGCCTTAAACTTTCTTAATTGATTAGTTGTCAAAAGGACTTCTTCTCTTTGTCTAAAAATACAACAACGTGACGGTAAGGATCTTCACCCTCACTTCTTGTTGTAACGAACTTATCGTTCTGAAGAGCTGCATGAATGATACGTCTCTCGTATGGATTCATTGGCTCAAGTTCAACAGGACGGCGTGTTCTCTTAACCTTGTAAGCAATGTTCCTAGCTAAGGATTCAAGAGTTGCCTTTCTTCTGTTTCTGTAATCTTCTGTATCGAGCTTAACTCTTACGTACTTCTCCTTACCCTTGTTTACAACAAGGCTTACGAGGTACTGAACAGAATCAAGTGTCTGTCCGCGCTTTCCGATGAGCACACCCATGTTATCGCCTGCTAAGTCGACATTGACTGTATTGTCATCATCATAGGAAAATGTTAACTTCACTTCCATATTCATTGCACTAAACATCTCGTTCAGGAAGGTTGTAATGCGGCTTTCGATTTCCTCATGGGAAAGGGATGCGCGGGCATTATCTTCCTTCTTTGCATCATCTGCAGCAGGTGTGGAAGCTTCATCAGCCTTCTCCTCTGCTTCAGCTACGGCTTTTCTTTCTGCTTCAGCAGCTGCAGACTTTGCTGCCTTTTCTTCCTCTGCCTTCGCAGCTGCACGCTCTTCAGCGGCCTTTGCAGCGGCTTCTGCTTCTGCAGCTCGTCTTTCTGCGGCAGCCTTCTCAGCCTTTTCTTCATCTGTCATCTTCCAAGCTTCAATGACAGGGTTCTTGGAGAATAAACCGAGGATACCTGATGAACCTTCTTCTACAACTGTATATGCTACTTCAGAAGATGGAACGCCAAGTTCGATGGATGCTTCAAGTAATGCATCATCAATAGTCTTCTTATTAGAAATTGTAATCTTGTTCATATTTGCCCCAATTAATTCTTTTTGCTGGATCTCTCATTGTAATCCTGAACCATGCCGGCACGTGCTGCAAGGCTTCCTGACTTTGCTTTCTTATTCTTAAGCTGAGCCTGAAGTTCTTCCACCTTCTTAGCATTCTCTTCCTGTCTCTTACGATACGCTTCGAGCTTTTCATTGCTGGATGGTCTGCCGCTTAAGTTTCTGGCATTCGCTGCACCGGAAAGCTTATCAGAGGTTAAACCTCTCTTTTCTGCCTTCTTTTTGCGTGCCTCAACATTACGGCGAATAATTTCTTCTGTACCAATCTTGTCATAGTGACGGTTGATTAAAACTGTCAGTACCGTCTGGATAACAGCTGTTGCAATCCAGTAAAGACCAAGACCTGCAGGTACGCTAAGTGCGATCCATGCGGACATAATTGGCATAAAATATGTCATCATCTTCATGGAAGCACCCATTGGGTTATCATCAGCTACTGCTCCGGCACCTGTCTGAGCCTGGCTGATTTTAACACTGATGAACTGGGAAATACCGGAAAGAACCGGAATTAATAAAGCAATTCCCATGACTGCCTGAGGGTTAATAGACATATTAACGCCGAGGAAGACATTCATGTGTGTTAATGTCTGATGGTTACTTGTAATAACATCAGCTGCATTTGGGAAAAGATCTGAGAGCTTACTCCACTGGCTGTCATTAAAGCTGTTGATAGCAACAATAGCCTTCTCTGAATTGCTCCAGTCTACAACTACTCCTGAAATCTTCTCAAAATTCTGCGATAAGGTATCTAAAGCACCGCTGTTAGCAGTAATTGCTTCATAGATTCCTGTAAGTGGCTGGCTCATTCTTGTGATGTATCTTGGAATTTCACGGAATACACCATAGAGGGCCAACAGAATCGGCATCTGAATCAGCATCTGGATACATCCTCCAGCCTGAGAAACACCGTACTTTTCGTTCAGGTCTCTCATTTCCTGCTGCTGAGCATACATGGAATCCTGATCACGCTTACCAGCATACTTCTTCTGAATTGCCTTCATTTCAGGCATCATAACACTCTGAAGCTTTATCATCTTCTGCTGTTTCATTGTTAAAGGAAGCATCAGAAGCTTGATTAAGAGTGTGAAGAGGATGATAGCGATACCAACGTTACCAAGACCGATTGAGTAAAGTAACTCAAACAGTCCATTGAGAATTACGCCTAATACTTCTGCAATAGGTTGAAAAATAGAATACATTAAGTTTACTTACCTCCTGCCCATTACCATAAACAATATTCAGTTTTCAAAATGTTCCGTCATTTAATATTAACTGACAGATTGAGCGCTACGACCTCGATTATGGTACTGGGTCATAACCTCCCTTAGATAAGGGATTACATCTTAGTATTCGATAAGACGCCATAGCTCCGCCCTTTATCGCGCCATGCTTTTGGATTGCCTCAAGAGCATAATCAGAGCAGGTAGGATAGTACTTGCAGAACTTTCCTCCCTTATAAGGAGAGATTGCAATCTTGTAGAAACGAATCAAAGCAATAAAAACTCTCTTCAATTTAGCTTCCTTTCATTTAAAAAACAGACTCATCTCCTGCCCGAAATTCAATCAGACAAGCAGGTCCTGTTCCTTTAATAACTGCATCATAGCATCTTCTGTTTCGAAATAACCTTTGTTCTTCAGACCGGTTCTCGCAACGACAACAATGTCGTAACCTATCTTAACTTCATCTGCGTGAAGACGAAATGCCTCACGAATCAGTCGTGCCAGTCTGTGTCGGACGATACTGTTACCGACCTTCTTTGAAACGGATACACCGAGTCGAATCGTACCCGCCTGATTTTCACGCGCATACATGACCAGAAGTTTCGTGGCCCTGCTGTTACGCGTGCGGTAAACCGCCTGAAAATCATCATTTTTCTTTAATGTTTCAAAATTTTTGTACTTCATAACCCCACCGGTCCTAAAGTTAATTGTGTGTTTGTCGATAAAATCATTTTGGAAAATGCCTTTATTATAAAGAAACATTTTCAATTTCTGACGTGCACTTTGGGGAAGTACACGTCAAAATGCAAAAGAAGCTGCCAGATACTGGCAGCTTCTTAACTAGTCATTAAGCGGAAAGCTTGTTTCTGCCCTTTGCTCTTCTGGCTGCAAGGACTTTTCTGCCGCCCTTTGTCGCCATTCTTGCTCTAAATCCATGAACCTTAGATCTCTGTCTCTTCTTAGGCTGGAATGTCATTTTACTCTTACTCATCGAAGCTCACCTCCATCATTTTGATTTCTGTTATATGGTGGGAATTATTTTTCAAGCAAAAATTAAAACACCGTTCCTAATTATATTGAAGGAAACAGTAAACGTCAAGTTTTTGGAGCATAAAAATAGTAAATTTTCTTCAAAAGAGGAATATACACATTCATAAACACGATACACACGTCTTTTCCACAAGTTTTCCACATTGTGTGGATAAAATATCAAAATTTGTGATTAACAGGGTGGATAAATGTGGATTATTTTTTCAAAAGCGCGTATTTATGGGCACTGGAAGGTCGAAAACTTATCCACAGCGATGTGGAAATCGTTTTCTATCCACAAATCACGACCTCGTATTTCTTGAATTCAGACCTCTTTTGTAATATGATATATAAGAATACGTTTAACTATGAATAATGGCGGAAATGGACAATATGGACGAATTAAGACAAAAATGGGATCAAATACTGGAACAGGTAAAAGAAGACGGTGAAATCCAGCAGGTTTCTTTCAACACATGGATTAAGCCTCTTCAGCTTTATTCTGTGCAGGGAAATATCATTACTCTTATTGTAGCGGAAGAGACTATGGGTATTTCCTATATTGAGAAGAAGTATCTCAAGTTTATTAAATGCGCAATTGCAGAAGTAACAGGAAAGGAATACGAAGTTCAGCTGATTTCTGCTAAGGAAAAACAGAACGCCGACCGCAGGGAAAGTATCAGACAGAAGAGTATGGCCATGAAGAATATGGGCGGAGTGAACCTGAATCCGAACTATACCTTCGATACCTTTGTCGTTGGTACTAACAACAACCTTGCGCACGCAGCATCTTTAGCTGTAGCTGAAACACCTGGTACCGTCTACAATCCACTTTTTATCTATGGTGGTGTGGGTCTGGGTAAGACCCATTTAATGCAGGCGATTGCTCATTTCATTATGGAGAACCAGCCAGATTTAAAGGTACTTTACGTTACGAGTGAAACCTTCACCAATGAGCTGATTGATTCGGTGAAAACCAACCGCAATCTCGAGTTCCGCGCAAAGTACAGAAGCATTGACGTGCTCCTCATCGATGATATTCAGTTCATCATCGGTAAGGAATCTACACAGGAGGAGTTCTTCAATACCTTCAATGACTTATATATGAATGGTAAGCAGATTGTAATTACATCTGATAAACCACCAAAGGAAATGGAGACGTTAACAGAGCGTCTTCGTACCCGTTTTGAAATGGGTCTGCCTGTTGATATCCAGATTCCTACCTATGAAACAAAGATGGCAATTCTTAATAAGAAGTGCGAGCAGGGCGGTCTTCAGATTCCTAATGAAGTCAAGGACTACATTGCCAAGAACATCAAGTCCTCTATTCGAGAGCTTGAAGGCGCTTTAACAAAACTGTCCGCTTATTCCAGCTTAAGCCATCAGCCAATTACGCTTGAATTTGCCGAAGATGCATTAAAAGATCTGATTTCTCCTGATTCTAACAGGGAAGTTACTCCGGAAATTATCGTCAAGATTGTTGCGGAGCATTTCGGTATTACTTCGGAAAATATCATCTCAAGCAGCAGAAATGCCGAGTTCACCGTGCCGCGACAGATTGTTATGTATCTGTGCCGCCAGTGCACAACGGCTACTCAGCAGCAGATTGGTAAATTACTTGGCCGCGATCATTCGACGGTTAAGCATGGAGCCGATAAGATTGCTCAGGAGATATTAACAAATGAACAGACGAAGAGTACTGTGGAAATCCTGATCAAAAAAATTGATCCATCCTGATTTGTGGATAAAATGTTCTCAATGAGAGAACTCTGAGTGGATTCTCGGAAAATTATCCTCATTTTTGCTTTTACGAAAATTGTACGATTTTTTCGTACACAGGTTTTGAACGCTAAAATCAAATCCAACTAACAGAAATTTCAAAACCGCAAAGCCTTGATTTTCTTAAGCTCAGGTCACTTTTAAACAAATCCACAGCCCCTACTACTACGACTACGGATTAAAATATATATATATCTGCACCGCGAACGTGAATTCACGTTTTGCACAAACGAAAGGAGTTTCACAAAATGAAGCTGGTCTTCACAAAATCAAATTTAAATAAGGCTGTAAATATTGTTTCGAAAGCTGTTCCGTCAAAAACAACCATGCCAATCTTAGAATGTATTCTGATTGACGCCGAAACAAATGACATCAAATTCACAGCCAACGATATGGAACTTGGAATCGAGACTAAGATTGAAGGTCAGATTCTTGAGAAGGGTAAAGTTGCAATCAATGCAAAGATCTTCTCCGATATCGTAAGAAAGTTACCGGATGATGACATCACCATTGAAACAGATGCCAACTTTACAGCAACTATTTCTTCCTGCAAGTCAGTATTCCATCTTGCAGGTCAGTCAGGAGAAGATTTCTCTTACCTTCCTGCAATTGAAAGAGATAAGAAGATTTCCTTAAGCCAGTTTTCTATGAAAGAACTGATTAATCAGACTATTTTCTCTACAGCCATGAATGACAACAACAAGATGATGACAGGTGAACTGTTTGAGGTTCAGGAGAATGCACTTCGCGTTGTAGCATTAGATGGTCACCGTATTGCTATCCGCAAGGTGAACTTATCCGAAGAAGCACAGGCTGTTAAGGCTATCGTTCCCGGAAAGACTCTTGTTGAAATTCAGAAGATTCTTTCAAACGATGCTGAGAGTACACTTACTCTTTACTTCACTCAGAATCACATTCTCTTTGAGTTTGAAAACACAAAGGTTGTTTCAAGACTTATTGAAGGTGAATATTTTAAGATCAACAACATGCTTTCAAGTGACTACGAAACTAAGGTTACCGTGAACAAGAAGGCATTCTTAGATTCCATCGACCGTTCTACTCTGATGATCAAAGAGGGCGATAAGAAGCCAATCATCGTAGACATCAAGGAAGATGATCTGTGCATCAGTGTAAAATCTGAGATTGGTAACATGAAGGAAAATGTTGCAATCACCAAAGAGGGTAAGGACATCATGATTGGCTTCAATCCGAAGTTCTTAATCGACGCTCTTCGTGCAATTGACGATGAAAATGTAGATATGTACATGGTTAGCCCTAAGGCTCCACTGTTCATCCGCGATAAGGAAGAGAACTATATCTACCTGATTTTACCTGTTAACTTTTCAAACTAAGGAGTAGGTATGGAGTCAATTACAATCAGGGATGAATTTATCAAGCTCGGCCAGGCATTAAAGCTTGCCGGACTTGTTGGTTCCGGTATGGATGCAAAGTTTATTGTCCAGAACGGAGAAGTAACCGTTGATGGAGAGGTGGACACAAGACGTGGCCGAAAGCTCTACGGCGGTGAAGTTGTTGAATTTAACGGCGAATCATTCAAGGTGATTTCTAAGGCAACAGGGGATGGAGAACAGTGATTATTGAATCGTTGAATCTGTCCAATTTCAGAAATTACGATTACCTGGATCTTGCGCTGGCTCCCGGAGTGAACCTGTTTTACGGGGACAATGCCCAGGGAAAGACGAATATTTTAGAGTCTCTTTTTGTTGCGGCTACGACCAAATCACACCGTGGCAGCAAGGATAAAGAGATGATTAAGATTGGCGCAGAAGACGCGCATATCAAACTGATGGTGAAAAAGAGAAATCTTCAGAACCGCATTGATATGCATCTGAAGCGCAGTAAACACAAAGGGATTGCAATCAATGGTGTTCCAATCAAGCGTTCTGCAGATCTGTTCGGCATCATCAATCTGGTGTTTTTCTCACCGGAGGATCTGGACATTATCAAGGACGGGCCTTCTGCAAGAAGGCGATTTCTTGATATGGAGCTCTCACAGATTGATAAAATCTATCTTCGTGATCTGTCGGATTTTAATAAGCTTCTCCAGAGCAGGAACAAACTGCTTAAGGACATGGCTTTTAAACAGACCCCGGAAGATGAGATTACGCTGGATGTGCTGACTGCACAGCTGGCGGAAGCCGGCGAGAAAGTAATCGCAGGGCGGGAACACTTTGCCGGGGACCTGAAAGGAATTACGAAAGATCTGCATGCGAAAATTTCAGGAGGAAGAGAAGACCTTGAGATTCAGTATGTGGCAAATGTGAAGAAAGGAACTTATGTGCAGGTTTTAAAGGACGACAGGGCAAGAGATTTAAGATTTTGTCTTACGAATTCCGGGCCGCATAAGGATGATTTGGAATTTCAGATTAATGGTGCAGATGCGCGAAAGTATGGCTCTCAGGGTCAGCAGCGTACGATTGCGCTGAGTCTGAAACTGGCTGAAATCGAGTTGGTGAAGAGTGTGATTCACGATGATCCCGTGTTGCTCCTTGATGATGTTTTATCAGAGCTTGACAGCAATCGACAGAAATTTCTGCTCGATAATGTGGGATCGATTCAGACGTTAGTTACCTGTACGGGACTGGATGAGTTCATCGAGGAGCGGCTGAAGATCAACAAGATTTTTTACGTAAAAGACGGAACTGTACTCAGTAAAAACTGAGGACGAAGATTAATGGAGGATAAAGAAAGTGGCAGACAGAGAATACGGCGGCGATCAGATTCAGGTACTTAAGGGTCTGGAAGCTGTCAGAAAAAGACCTGGTATGTACATTGGTACAACTTCTTCCCGCGGATTGCATCATCTGGTTTACGAAATCGTTGATAATGCAGTAGATGAGGCACTTGCAGGATACTGCAAGAATATTGAAGTTACCATCAATGAAGGAGAATCCATTACTGTTTCAGATGATGGACGTGGTGTTCCGGTAGATATCAATCACCAGACCGGAAGACCTGCAATTGAACTTGTTTATACCGTTCTTCATGCCGGCGGAAAGTTCGGTGGCGGCGGATATAAGGTATCCGGCGGTCTGCATGGAGTAGGTGCGTCTGTTGTTAATGCACTTTCTGTAACCATGTCCGTTAAGGTTAAAAGAGGCGGTAAAATTTATTATCAGAACTACGAACGCGGCGCCATTATGTGCGATTTAAAGATTATTGGCGAGTGTCCGGAAGAAGAGACAGGAACTCAGGTTACATTCCAGCCGGATCCTGAAATCTTCCAGGAGACAACCGTGTATGATTTTGATGTTCTGAAGAAAAGACTCAGAGAGATGGCCTTTTTAACAAAGGGCTTAAAGATTACTCTGACCGATGCAAGAGTCGGACAGGAGAAGTCTGAAGTCTTTAATTATCAGGGTGGTATTCGGGAATTCGTTCAGTATTTGAACAAGTCCAACACTCCTCTCTATAACCAGATTGTTTATTGTGAGGGTGTGAAGGATGGCGTTCAGGTAGAAGTTGCATTCCAGCACAACGACGGATTCAATGAATTGACCGACAGTTTTGTAAATAACGTTCGTACACCGGAGGGCGGTATGCATCTGACCGGCTTTAAGAACGCTATGACCAAGACATTTAATGACTATGCAAAGTCCAATAAGATTATCAAAGATAATGAGCAGGCTCTTTCCGGCGAAGATATCCGTGAAGGTCTGACTGCCATTATCTCTGTTAAGCTGTCTGATCCTCAGTTTGAAGGACAGACAAAACAGAAGCTTGGTAACACTGTGGCAAGAGGTGCTGTTGATTCTATTGTTTCCGAACAGCTGACCTACTTCCTCGAGCAGAATCCGGATATTGCCAAGGCTATCTGTGAAAAGTCCGTTCTTGCACAGCGTGCAAGAGAGGCTGCAAGAAAAGCAAGAGATCTCACAAGAAGAAAGACAGCTTTAGAAGGTGCAGCACTTCCCGGTAAGTTAGCAGATTGCTCTGATCCGGACCCAAAGAACTGCGAAATCTTCATCGTTGAGGGTGATTCCGCGGGCGGTTCTGCCAAGCAGGCAAGAACCCGTGCAACTCAGGCCGTACTTCCTCTTCGTGGTAAGATTTTAAATGTCGAGAAGGCAAGACTTGACCACATCTTAAGCAATGCGGAAATCAGAACCATGATTACAGCATTTGGCACGGGCATTCATGAAGACTTTGATATCAGCAAGCTCAGATATCACAAGATTATCATTATGACCGATGCCGATGTCGATGGTGCACATATTGCAACTTTACTTCTCACATTCTTCTATCGTTTCATGCCGGAGCTCATCCGTCAGGGACACGTATATCTTGCTAAGCCACCACTTTACAAGGTCGAGAAGAACAAGAAGGTATGGTATGCATACAACGACGATGAATTAAACGAAATCATGACTGAAATTGGTCGTGATCAGAACAACAAAGTCCAGCGCTATAAGGGACTTGGTGAGATGGATTTCGAACAGCTTTGGGATACCACAATGGATCCGAAGAATCGTATTCTGATGCGTGTTAACATGGATGAAGATGACGAAGATGAGGTAAATCTCACATTTAGTACTCTGATGGGAGACCAGGTAGAACCAAGAAGAGAGTTCATCGAGGCAAATGCCAAGTATGTACAGAATCTTGATATCTGATAACGGGCTCACATTGAAAGGAAAATCATGGACGAGAATATTTTTGACAACAGTAGAATCGACATCGTCGATATGAAAAAAACGATGGAAACGTACTACATCGATTACGCCATGTCCGTAATCGCATCCCGTGCGCTTCCTGATGTTCGAGATGGTTTAAAGCCGGTACAGAGACGTATCCTTTTCTCCATGAGCGAATTAAATAATGGCCCGGACAAGCCACACAGAAAGTGTGCCAGAATCGTCGGCGATACCATGGGTAAATATCACCCTCACGGTGACTCCTCTATTTACGAGGCCATGGTTAAGTTAGCACAGGATTTCGCAACCCGTTATCCACTGGTTGACGGTCACGGCAACTTTGGTTCTGTCGATGGTGATGGTGCCGCAGCCATGCGATATACAGAGGCGCGATTAAGCAAAATCTCCATGGAGATGCTTGCAGACATCAACAAAGATACCGTTGATTTTGTGCCAAACTTTGATGAAACAGAGAAAGAACCTACCGTTCTTCCTTCCAGATATCCAAACCTGCTTGTAAACGGTACTTCCGGTATCGCCGTAGGTATGGCTACCAACATTCCGCCTCACAATCTTCGTGAGACAATTTTAGCCTGTTCAAAGATGATCAAGAACCGCATTGAAGAAGACCGTGATACCTCCATCGAGGAAATCATGGAAATCATCAAGGGTCCGGACTTCCCGACCGGCGGTGAAATCATCGGCCAGAGAGGTATCGAAGAAGCATACAGAACCGGACGCGGCAAGATCAGAGTTCGTGCGGTTACTGATATTGAACCAATGGCAAATGGTAAGAGCCGTATTGTTGTTACGGAGCTTCCATACATGGTCAATAAGGCGAAGCTGATTGAAAAAATCGCTGAGCTCGTTAAGGACAAGAGAGTTGACGGAATCACAGCACTTCGTGATGAATCCGACCGTACCGGTATGAGAGTTGTCATCGAACTCCGTCGTGATGTCAATGCAAATGTCATCTTAAACCAGTTATTAAAGCACACTCAGTTACAGGATACATTTGGTGTTATCATGCTTGCACTCGTGAACGGAGAGCCTAAGGTCTTAAATATTCACGACATGCTCATGTATTATTTACAGCATCAGGAAGAAGTTGTAACAAGAAGAACACAGTACGATTTAAACAAGGCAAGAGAGCGTGCCCATATCTTAGAGGGCTTACTTATTGCGCTTGATAACATCGACCGTGTCATCGAAATCATCCGTAGTTCGGCTAATGTAAATATTGCAAAGCAGGGATTAATCGAAGAATTCAGTCTTTCTGACGCACAGGCTCAGGCTATCGTAGATATGCGTCTGCGCGCTCTTACCGGTCTGGAAAGAGAGAAGCTCGAGTCCGAATTAAAGGAATTACGTGCTAAGATTGCAGAATATGAGGCTATTATGTCAGATAAGAAGAAGCTCCTTGCTGTCATCAACACAGAAATGATGGTAATCGCTGATAAGTACGGCGATGAGAGAAGAACATCCATCGGATTTGATGAGTTCGATATCTCCATGGAGGATCTGATTCCAAACAATGCAACCATCATCGCAAGAACAAACTTAGGTTACATCAAGCGTATGACTCCTGATAACTTCAAGAGTCAGAACCGTGGCGGAAAGGGCATTAAGGGGATGCAGACTCTGGATAACGACTACATTCAGGATCTGTTCATGACAACAAATCACAGCACACTGACGTTCTTTACAAACAAAGGTCGTGCTTACAAGCTTCGCGCCTATGAGATTCCGGAGGCTAGTAGAACAGCAAGAGGTACAGCAATTATCAACCTTCTTCAGCTTCAGCCGGGCGAGACAATCACAGCGGTTATTCCGGTTGATGTCAAGAACCTCCAGGAGAAGGATTACCTCTTCATGGCAACAAAGCGCGGAATCGTAAAGAAAACCCCTGTTAAGGACTTTGCCAATATCCGTAAGACAGGAATTCAGGCAATCACCTTAAAGGATGACGATGAATTAATCGAAGTAAAGCTCACCAACTCCGAGCGTGACATCTTCCTCGTAACCAAGCTTGGTTACTGCATCCGCTTCAGCGAAAAGGACGTTCGTCCGACCGGAAGAACCGCAATGGGTGTCATCGGTATGAATATCTTAGATGTCGATGAAGTTGTTGGCATGCAGATTGACAGTCATGGAACCGAGCTTTTATTTGTATCGGAAAATGGTCTTGGCAAGCGTACGGATATTTCCGAATTCACCGTGCAGCACCGTGGTGGTAAGGGTGTTAAGTGCTACCGCATCAACGATAAGACCGGTAACTTAGTCGGTGTAAAGGCTGTTGATGAAACAAGAGAAGTAATGCTGATTACAACAGAAGGTATTGTAATCCAGCTTCGTTGCAGTGATATCTCTGTCCTTGGCAGAATCACATCCGGTGTTAAGCTCATCGGACTTGAAGACGGCGTCAAAGTCGCTACATTTGCCAAGTTACGTCAGAAGCCAACCAACGAAGATGGAAGCAAAGACGCAGATGGATTTGAAGAAGAACCTGACTCATCAGAGGATTCAACGGAAGAGTAAAAATAAAAAACCGATTTCAGCCACATCCACATTCGGGTGTGGCTGAAACTGTAAAAATGTGGAGAAAAATCATGAGAGAAGTAAACGTTGTGGAAATCACGGAGAATTTACGTGATATGTGCATTGAGGCAAACCACTATTTATCCAATGATATGAAATGTGTGTTTGAGAAAGCTGTAGCAGAAGAGGAATCTCCTCTTGGAAAGCAGGTTTTAGGCCAGCTCAAGGAAAATCTTCAGATTGCTGGAAGCGATATGATTCCAATCTGCCAGGATACCGGAATGGCTGTTGTTTTCTTAGAAGTTGGTCAGGATGTACACTTAACCGGTGGAAATCTGACAGATGCAGTTAATGAAGGTGTCAGAAGAGGCTACGTGGATGGATTTTTAAGAAAATCCGTAGTGAATGATCCGATTGAGAGAGAAAACACAAAGGATAATACTCCTGCAATCATCCACACAAGCATCGTTCCAGGTGACAAGGTAAAGATTACCGTGGCTCCAAAGGGCTTTGGAAGTGAGAATATGAGCCGTACCTTTATGTTAAAGCCGGCTGATGGAATTGAAGGCGTAAAGAATGCGATTCTTACAGCTGTTCGTGATGCAGGTCCGAACGCCTGTCCTCCAATGGTAGTTGGTGTAGGCGTTGGTGGTGATTTTGAGTATGCCGCAATTATGGCTAAGAAGGCTCTGACCCGTAACCTGAATGAAAAGCCGGAAGCTAAGTGGGCCGCTGATCTTGAAGATGAGATGTTAGAAAAAATCAATAAGCTTGGCATCGGACCAGGTGGCTTAGGCGGCACAAAGACTGCACTTGCGGTAAATATCAATACTTACCCGACTCATATTGCAGGTCTGCCGGTAGCCATCAATATCTGCTGTCATGTTAACCGTCACGCTACAAGAGTCATCTAAGTCAGGAGGAAATTATGAATCAGCATATTACAGCTCCGTTTGATAAGGACACAGTTAAGTCTTTACACGCAGGAGACTACGTTTACATTACAGGAACTATCTATACAGCTAGAGATGCTGCACATAAGAGAATGGCAGATGCTCTGGCAGAAGGGAAACCTTTGCCGATTGATGTAAAAGGAAATATTATCTATTACATGGGACCATCTCCGGCAAGAGAAGGTCGTCCAATCGGTTCTGCAGGTCCTACGACCGCAAGCCGTATGGATAAGTACGCTCCGGATCTTCTTGATTTAGGTCTGATTGGTATGATTGGCAAAGGCAAGCGTTCGGATGCAGTTGCTGATGCAATTGTGCGTAATGGTGCCGTTTATTTTGCAGCCGTTGGTGGTGCAGGTGCCATTCTGTCAAAGTCAATTGTTAAGTCCGAGGTTGTGGCTTACGATGATCTTGGAACAGAAGCAATCAGAAAGCTTGAAGTAGAGAACTTCCCTGCAATTGTTGTCATGGATGCAGAGGGCAATAACCTCTATAAGACAGCTGTTGAGGAATGGAATCGTGAATAAGTGTCAATCTGTATATACATCAGATATCGGAGAATTGTGTATATCTGATTGACAACTAAAATAGTGTCTGATATAATTACGCTTGCTTGTGAGTAGTCACTTGCAGGCGTTTTAAATTTTCATATCTTTGACAGAGTGGAATCTTAAGACTATGGAGTAGTACTCAAGAGGCTGAAGAGGCGCCCCTGCTAAGGGTGTAGGTCGGGCAACCGGCGCGAGGGTTCAAATCCCTCCTGCTCCGTTACCATGTTTATTCATGGTTAACGATTAGCGACGCAAGTCTTTCCATATAGAAACAACGGGAGTTGATTCATGGACCGACATGAGCCGTTATTTTTTTTGCTGATTACATAGGAAACCAATTTTGTAATTGCAGTTTCCTCTATATAGTAGTCAGAATAATTAGATTATCCATATGTTGTGTAACATCTTAATTTTTAAAAAAAATAAAAATAAGTGTTGACAGGTAACAATGTTGGTGATAATATAATCAAGTCGTCGCGAGGCGGCAAGATAAAAACCTTAAGAAAAACCACTAAATAAGCGGGTTTTTAAGGGTTGACAAGTTAAACAGTTTCTGTTAAA
>CACZJL010000028.1 GCA_902781505.1 uncultured Lachnospiraceae bacterium
ACACCCTTGCTGTTCGGCTATACACTTCCCACTATCCGGGCGTGTTCGGGACTTGCACCCGTTAGAGCGCGCCCATGGCGCGCAAACTCAAAAAAACTCAGAGGACTTCTCCTCTGAGTTTCATTTATACTTTAAATTGTATGCTTATCCGCAGGTTAATTAATACTCCATAAATTCGTTGATATCTCTTAAGATGTCTTCAATCTGCTCACCGTCATCATTGATTGTAAGCTTTAACGGATTGGAGATGTCTAAACTGAACATTCCAATTAATGACTTTGCATCTACACAAGTGTGGCCTGACTCAATGTCAAAACTGCATTGATACTTACTGATAATACTGATAAATCTCTGGATCTTTTCAACGGAATCCAGTAAAACTGTAACTGTAATCATTTCCTCAACCCCTTAACTCTATTTTTTAAAACGATTCACCATAATCTCCCCTGGTTTCACATCTCTACTTCTTCCCCGCTTTTAACGGATGTACCTATCATACACCAGGTAGCCTAAAAAAACAAGGAAACTGCGTCGAAAATACTTTTTTTCTGTGCTGTGTTAAAGCAACGGCGCAAGATATTTAAGGAATTTTGCCCCCAAAAGCCACAATTTCGGATAGTCATTCACATTCTCCATTGTGATTTCCCTGCAATATTCCAATGTCTCCTGAAAGTCTTTCTCAACATCTGCAATCACCGGATTTGAATAAATATAGCATCCATTTTCAAAGTGCAGATACAAAGACCGGTAATCCAGATTAATCGTACCGACAACCGCTCTCTCATTGTCACTCACGAATTCCTTTGCATGCACAAACCCCGGCATATACTCAAAAATCCGAACACCATATCCAATCAGCATCGGATAATACGTTCTTGCAAAGGAATAAATCATCTTTTTGTCCGGAATATGAGGCATGATAATTGATACCTCAACGCCTCTCTGCGCGGCAAATCGAAGTGCCGAAATCATTTCATCATCCAGAATCAGATACGGTGTCATTATATGACAATAGTCATGTGCACGGTACAGAATATCCATATAAACCTGCTTGCCAATCCGCTCTTTGCCATATGGGTTGTCTGCATATGGAACCACAAAACCACCGGAGTGAATCTTCGAATCTGCCATGCAGGCAAGCCTGTCTTTTTTTGTAAGCAGATTCTGAGAGGAATTGATATATTGTGCAATTTCGCTCTTCTTTACATGATCTTCTTTTCCGGCCAGAGCCCACATCTTTAAGAACATATAGGTGAAATTTCTGCATGCATCGCCCTTCACCATAACCGCTGTATCTTTCCAGTGTCCAAATCGGATGATTTTATTCGCATATTCATCCGCAAGATTAACCCCACCTGTAAAGGCTGTCTTTCCGTCTATTACAACAATCTTTCGATGGTCTCTGTTATTCTGATAGGTGGTCAGCACAGGGCGGACCGGAGAGAATGCTCTCGCCTGAAATCCCATTTTCCGTAGTCTTTTAAAATATCCGAGTGGCAGACAGGTTAAGGAGGACGTGCCATCATACAGGATTCGCACTTCAACACCTTCATCCGCCTTCTGCTTTAAGACGCTTAAAACCTCATTCCATACATCACCTTCGGCAATGATGAAATATTCCAGAAAGATGAAACGTTCTGCCTTTTCAAGCTCCTTCACAAGCTGTGCCACCTTCTTCTCTCCAAGAGGGAAGAACTTCACTGCACTGTTTTCATAAACCGGAAGGCCTCCCGCTTTCCAGAAATACCTGGCAAGATCACGCTCTCCGTCTGATTTCTCACACATATTTGCAAACGCCGTCGGCTCCTGTTTGATTTCACTGACAGCGAGATTCTCAATCTTTATTGCCCTTTTCCGGAGCTTGATTGTTCCGAGCTGTGAATGAATGTACAGGAAAAAAGCTGCACCAAAGACAGGAAATACAAGAATCGGAATAATCCAGGCCAGCTTGAAATTTGAGTTGCTGTCCGTATTCACAATATAAACTACCGTTACCAGACTTAAGAACACAAGAAGCATATAAATCTCTCTCGTGTCAGAGAGCTGATAAAGAAACGCCAGCATTACATAAATCTGTAAAAGGAGCGCAACACCGAAAATAGTACCACGGCCAAAAATAAGGCGCAGAATACCTCTGCTCTTTACCTTCTTACCGGTCAGTCTGATTTTTTTAAATTTTTCTTCGTTCTCGTTCAACCAAATCTCCTACTATTTTTAAAGAGCCTGCAGAGATTCCCTGCAGGCCTTCTATCTTTTTATCTGTCCCATTTTTCGCAGAGTGCATTAATCTGATCGGCGAATTTCGCAAGATCCTTGTTTGCTCCACCTTCGTTGTGGTGAATGACTGTCATCAGGCGCTGTCCTGCTGCCACAAGGCGCATAAATACTGCACTTGACTTTCTGCCATTGCTTATGCGTCTTTCTTTCTTCTCCTTATTTCCGGTCTCTAAGCAGGAGTCGGTCGCAAGATCCCAGACTTCACCGGTGTATGGTGCGGTCGCATTAAATCCATATTTATCATGAAGCAACTCCGTAAAGGTATCGCATACATGATCTTCACCGTGGACCACAAAGACATGCTTTGGCTTTTCTTCCAGTGAATTAATCCACTTAAGCAACCCTTCTCTGTCTGCATGTCCAGATGCACCAGGAAGCATCGCAATCTCGGCACGAACCGAAATCGGTTCGCCAAAAAGCTTCAGTTCCTTTGCTCCGTCCACAATAAGTCGACCGGTTGTTCCGACTGCCTGATATCCCACAAAGAGAATCGTGCATTCTGTTCTCCATAAATTATGCTTTAAGTGATGGCGAATTCTGCCGGCTTCACACATGCCGGATGCAGAAATGATAACCTTCGGCGTCCCATCGTCCTCATTTAAGGCCCTTGATTCATCCGTTGTCGTTGCAACCTTCAATCCCTTAAACGTCAGTGGATTAATGCCCTTTTTTACGAGCTCCATTGCCTCATCGTCAAAGCAAGTATAGATATTCTCTCTGAAAATCTGTGTCGCTTCGATAGCAAGCGGGCTGTCTAAGTATACATCGAAATCTCTTCCGACCAGATCCTGCTCCACAATCTGTCTGATGAAGTAAAGAATCTCCTGTGTTCTTCCAACCGCAAAGGACGGAATGATGACATTACCGCCTCTGTCGAATGTCCTTCGGAAAATGTCAACGAGAGTGCCGATATAATCTGGTGTTCCACCGTGCGAGCGATCACCGTATGTAGATTCCATAATAACATAATCGGCGTCCTTAACATATTGCGGGTCTTTGATAATCGGCTTATGGACATTTCCAATATCACCGGAGAACAGAATCTTCTTTGTGATTCCGGCTTCTGTAATCCAGATTTCAATCGACGCAGAGCCAAGCAGATGGCCCACATCGACGAATCTGAGTTTGATTCCCTCACAGATTTCATAAACCTTGTCATACTCGCAACCAACAAAGTATTTCATACAATTGACGGCATCTTCCATCGTATAAATCGGAACGAATTCCTTCAAAGTATGATCGCTTCTTCTGGCCTTTCTGTTTCTCCACTCTGCCTCAAATTCCTGAATATGCGCAGAGTCCTTAAGCATGATGTCACAGAGCTGTCTTGTAGCTTCCGTTGTAAAAATCTGCCCCCTGAATCCATGCGAATACATCATCGGAATTAATCCGGAATGATCAATATGTGCATGCGAAAGGAAGATATAATCAAGATCTGATGCCGGCACCGGCAGTTTCTGATTCTCATATACATCACTTCCCTGCTCCATACCGCAGTCAAGCAGAATATTCTTTCCGCAGGCCTGAATGTAATGACAGCTTCCTGTTACTTCATGATCCGCACCTAAAAATGTAAGTTTCATAATCGACCCCTCCATTCTATCTGAGCTTATATTATGGTACTTTATCTATGGCTTAATTTTAAGCCTGGCCTCACATCAATACTTCGCGAAGAGTTCGCTTTGGTACATGCTGCACCTGATTTTCATCACGGTAATACCGGATGTTATCATTCTTAACATCTTCCGTCACACAGATTTCCTTCGGTTTACCAAGCGCTATGACTAAATCATAGCGATAGCCAGCTGCTGGCGGAAGGCTTTCATGTAAACAGTTAAAATCGACATTTCGAAGCAGGCATCCTCCAAACCCTTCTTCCACCGCAGAAAGAAGGATGGTCTGCGCCTCAATTCCCTCATCGTACTGTGCGTTCTTACCTTCCGGCAGAGCTAAGAGGATGTAAGCAGTTGGTCTTTCGCCTTCCACCGGACCATCCCAATCTTTGTAGTATGCAGCCCAGCCAAGTGTGGCAAATACCTTCTTTGTGTCCGTCTGTTCAAAAACGAGCTTGTAGCGGACAGGCTGAGCATTTGCCCCGGAAGCCGTGAGCCTTGCATTATCTACCCATCGTTCAAGCTGTTCTCTTGTAATTCTTTCTGTTTCGTAAAACCTTCTGTAGGAACGGTTTTTCACCACCAGGTCCTTAAGCATGCTTATCCCTCCTTTAAATTCATCGCTTTAATATTTCTGATTAGAAGCGGTACTTCTGTAATCATCATTCCAAACCAGCCAATCATATAGGCAAATGGAAATGCTTCAATTCCAAGTCTGAAGACAAGCACCATAGGAACAGCCGCAAGTACGCGCACTCCCATGTTGGTCATACTTGAAATCAATGTAATTTTCAAATCGCCGATACCTCTGAAATATCCCTGTATTCCGTTGGTAAGTGCTGGTAACAGATACATAAACGCAATCAGATGCAGATACTTTACTCCATGTTCAATTACAGCCTCGTCCTTTGTAAACAGGCGCATCAGCGGTCCTGCAAAACACAAGCAGACAATGCCGACAAACAGGCCATAAACCAGCTCAAACATTAGTCCCGTCTTAAAGCCTTCTTTGATTCGGCCGGTCTTACCCGCTCCTTTATTCTGTGCCAGCATGCTCGTCATCGCATGACCGATGTTCTGCTGAGGCGTATACGCGAAATCGTCAATTCGATTGACTGCGGCAAATGCAGCCATAACCTCGACACTCATGGTATTGGCAAGTGCCTGGATTCCAATCTTTCCAAGCTGTACCGTCGCCTGCTGCATGGCTGATGTCCATCCGTAGGCCACAGTCTTTTTAAACAGGCCAAAATCAAAGACCAACCAGTCTCTTCCAAGATTCAGCACACTTACATGTTTCTTTACATAAATCAGACAGAACAGTCCGCTTAACGCTTCTGAAATAACCGTAGCAATCGCGGCACCATTGCTTCCAAGATTAAAGGCAACAACAAAAACAATGTCGCCAATAACATTGATTACGGCACTGACAACCAGGAACAGCAGAGGTGTCTTCGCATCACCAAGTGCTCTTAAGGTTGCCGCAAAATAGTTATAAATAAAGGTGAAAATCAGGCCGGAAAAGATGATTCTCAAATATCCGACTGCAATCCCCATGACTGCTTCCTGTGTCTGAATCAGTCTTAAAATCTGTGGCGCAAACACGATGCAGATGAAACTGAACGATAGCGAAAAGACAAATCCTCCAATCATTGTAGAACTGATTTGTCTCTTTAACGTATCCATGTCTTTGGCGCCATAGTACATTCCCATTAATATTCCTGCACCCATGCACATTCCACTGACAAAAAGAATTGCCAGTGTCATGATTGGATTACTGGTTCCGACTGCAGCCAGGGCCTCTCCTCCTACGTACTGACCGACAATGATACTGTCGGTCGCATTGTACATAAGCTGAAAAATATTGCCCAAAACGAGCGGAACGGTGAACCTAAAAAGCATCGGTGCAATCTTTCCCCTGGTCATATCCTGGATCATAATTAATGGAACTCCTCCTGGTTATAGTAGGAGAAGAAATCCTTCATCCTTCTCATTGCTTCTTCAAGCGTATCAATATCAGGCAGATAAACGATACGGAAGTGATCCGGCTCTTCCCAGTGGAAACCGCCGCCATGTGTGACAAGAATGTGCTTTTCACGCAGGAAATCCAGGGCGAATTTCTCATCATCAAAGATGTGGAATTTCTTTACATCCATCTTAGGGAAGATGTAAAACGCCGCCTGTGGCTTCACTGCTGAGATTCCTGGAATGTCATTTAATGCGTTATAGATATACTCTCTCTGTTCATACACTCTTCCCCCCGGTGCAAGCATCTCCTTGGCAGAATCCAGGTCATGCAGAGCAGCCGGGATAACAGACTGTGTCGGAACATTTGCACAGAGTCTCATGGATGAGAGTAAGTTTAATCCTTCAATATATCCCTTCATATGGCTCTTATCACCGGAAAGCACCATCCAGCCAGCTCTGTAACCGGCGATTAAATGAGACTTACTCAATCCATTGAATGTAACGCACATTCTGTCAGGCATCAAAGAAGCTATGGAAATATGCTCCTTTCCGTCCATGACCAGTCTGTCATAGATTTCATCGGCAAATACAATCAAATCATATTTTCTTGCAAGCTCTGCGATGCGTTCGAGCACATCCTTCGGATACAAAGCACCTGTAGGATTGTTCGGATTGATGATAACAATACCCTTGGTCTTATCGGTAATCTTGCTCTCGATATCTGCAAGATCCGGATACCAGTCAGACTGTTCATCACAGATATAGTGAACTGCCTTGCCACCGGCAAGCGTAACAGACGCTGTCCATAACGGATAGTCCGGAGCAGGCACAAGCATCTCATCTCCATTGTCCAGCAGGCCATTCATTGCCAGAGTAATCAGTTCAGACGCGCCATTTCCCGTGTAGACATCATCGACTGTGACATTTGGAATATTCTTCTTCTCGCAATATTCCACGATGGCTTCTCTTGACTTTACAAGTCCCTTTGAATCAGAATAACCTTCTGTCATTGTCAGGTTGCGCTTCATTGTTTCTACAATATTGTCAGGAGCACGGAATCCGAACGGCGCCGGATTTCCGATATTCAGCTTTAAAATTTCATCTCCATGTGCGATCATACGATTCGCTTCATCCATGACCGGACCACGGATATCGTAACAGACATAATCAAGTTTTGAGGATTTCTTGAATTCTCTCATAGCAAGCCTCCAGATTTCTTTATTCACTTAAAATTTTACACTTAAAACATTTCAAATACAAGGATTTAAGGGTGACAAAAGTCCCCGTAAGGGGCATCCTTTGCACCTTTACGGGGACTTTTTGTTTATATGTATTCTTTAGGATTTATGCAGTGAGTCAGATTTCTCTGACCAAAACAGGTTCCCGCTATTGAAGTTTAAGCGAGATGGCCTGTATAGCTTGCTGTTTCAAGCAATTCGTTTGCTCTTGCAAGCTCTTCCTTACTTGGTGGATTTACGCCGTCTAAGGAATAAGGAATTCCAAGCTTTTTCCACTTTGCAAGACCGAGGGTATGATATGGAAGTACCTCAAAACGATCAACATTCTTTAAGCTCTTAACAAAATCACGAAGTGCGATTAAATCATCTTCCTGATCTGTGACACCCGGCACGAGGACCTTTCTGATCCACATGTGCTTGTCATTTTCCGAGATAAAGTTAGCAAAATCAAGGATGTTCTTATTTGTGAAGCCTGTGAGCTTCTTATGACGATCTTCGTCCATTTCCTTGATATCAAGGATGAAGAGATCTGTCACATCCATTAACTTCTTAAACTTTGAGAAGAATGGCTCTTCACGGGTGAACGGATTAGCAGAAGTATCAAGAGCAGTATTGATGCCGTTCTCCTTCGCAAGTGTGAAGAGTTCTGTTACGAAATCAATCTGAAGAAGCGCTTCACCACCACTGACGGTAATTCCGCCCTTGTCTCCCCAGTAATTCTTATAACGAAGAGCCTGTCTGATTCCTTCTTCTGCAGTCATTTCCTGACCGCCCCTGCACTCCCACGTTTCAGGG
The DNA here is from genome assembly GCA_902781505.1 of uncultured Lachnospiraceae bacterium. Taxonomy (GTDB): domain Bacteria; phylum Bacillota; class Clostridia; order Lachnospirales; family Lachnospiraceae; genus UBA4285. Next base: position 7,892 of record CACZJL010000028.1, read on the forward strand.
TTATGGCAATATTTACAGCGCATGCTGCAACCCTGCATAAAAAACACAAAACGTACTCCAGGTCCATCTACAGAACCGAAGCTTTCAACTGAATTGACATATCCTTTAACAGCCATATTGTCACACTTTCCTTTTGCGAATTTGAACGTATACACAAAAAATGCGAACCGTTCAGGGTTAATAAAAGCCTGCGCCGGCTAAAGCTGACACAGGCTTTGGGTTCTTTAAGAGTAATCTTTTTATCTTTGGTATAAAACACGACCGCGGCAAATGCAACTCACAGGAAAAGGGTTTAAGATTCCTACGCCGTGCACATTACAAGCCGCTTGTGTGCAAGCACCCAACGGCTTTCCCGACGACCGTTCCTTGTAGTTTATTACATGTGGTCGTGGAATGTTCTGGAAATTACATCCATCTGCTGTTCATGAGTTAAGTCAATGAACTTTACAGCGTATCCTGATACACGGATTGTGAAGTTAGCATACTCTGGCTTTTCTGGGTGCTCCATAGCATCAATAAGCTTTTCCTTACCGAATACGTTTACATTGAGGTGATGAGCGCCCTGGCTGAAGTAACCATCAAGAACGTTAACAAGGTTGTTAACTCTCTCGTCTTCGTCATGACCAAGAGCATCCGGATTCATTGTCTGTGTATTAGAAATACCATCAAGTGCCCACTCGTATGGAAGCTTTGCAAGAGAGTTCAGAGATGCAAGAAGTCCGTTCTGCTCTGCTCCGTAAGATGGGTTAGCACCTGGTGCAAGTGGTGTACCGGCTCTACGTCCATCAGGCATGTTACCTGTGTACTTACCATATACTACGTTAGAAGTAATTGTAAGGATAGATGTTGTAGGCTCAGAATTTCTGTATGTATGATGCTTCTTAATCTTTTCGATGAATGTCTTAAGTAACCATACAGCGATATCATCAGCACGATCATCATCGTTACCATACTTAGGGAAGTCGCCTTCGATTTCGTAATCTACGCAGAATCCGGACTCGTCACGAATTGGCTTAACCTTTGCATACTTAATAGCAGAAAGGGAGTCAACTACATGAGAGAAACCAGCGATACCAGTTGCGAATGTTCTCTTAACATCTGTGTCAATAAGAGCCATTTCAGCTGCTTCGTAGTAGTACTTATCATGCATGTACTGGATTGCATTTAATGTATTTACATACAGACCTGCAAGCCATTCCATTTCGAAATCAAACTTCTTGATAACTTCATCGTAATCAAGGTACTCAGATGTGATAGGTCTTGTTTCAGGACCAACCTGATCTCTTGTCTTCGCATCGATACCACCGTTGATAGCGTAAAGTAAAGTCTTTGCAAGGTTAGCTCTTGCGCCGAAGAACTGCATTTCCTTACCTGTCTGTGTTGCAGATACGCAGCAGCAGATAGCGTAGTCATCGCCCCAAACAGCCTTCATAACGTCATCGTTCTCGTACTGGATGGAAGATGTATCAACAGAAATCTTAGCAGCATACTTCTTGAAGTTTTCTGGGAGGCTCTTAGAATACAGAACTGTAAGGTTTGGTTCTGGAGAAGGTCCCATGTTCTCAAGTGTATGTAAGAATCTGTAGTCTGTCTTTGTAACCATAGAACGGCCATCGATACCTGTACCAGCGAGGTCACATGTTACCCATGTTGGGTCACCTGAGAATAACTCGTTGTAGGACTGAATTCTTGCGAACTTAACCATTCTGAACTTCATAACAAGGTGATCGATAAGCTCCTGAGCTTCCTCCTCTGTGATCACGCCGTTATCAAGGTCTCTCTTAATATAGATATCAAGGAATGTAGCTACACGACCTACGGACATAGCAGCACCGTTCTGTGTCTTAACAGCTGCAAGGTAACCGAAGTATAACCACTGAACAGCTTCCTTAGCGTTCTTAGCTGGCTTGGAGATGTCGTAGCCGTAAGCTTCTGCCATCTTCTTCATGCCTGCAAGTGCATTCCACTGATCCTTAATTTCTTCTCTCAGACGGATAACGTCATCTGTCATTGTTCCGTCGCCACAGTTAGCATGGTCCTTAGCCTTCTCTTCCATGAGGTAGTCAATACCGTAAAGAGCGACTCTTCTGTAGTCTCCGACGATACGGCCACGGCCATATGTATCAGGAAGACCTGTGATGATGTGAGCGTGACGAGCAGCTCTCATCTCTGGTGTGTAAACATCAAATACTGCCTGGTTATGTGTTTTATGATATTCTGTAAAAATCTTGTGGAACTTAGGGTTAACTTCGTAACCATAGTTAGCAGCTGCCTGCTCAGCCATCTTAATACCACCATAAGGCATGAATGCTCTCTTTAATGGCTTATCTGTCTGAAGACCAACTACCTGCTCGAGATCCTTTAAGGACTCGTCGATGTAGCCGGGACCATATGCTGTAAGTCCGGTAACTACTTCTGTTTCGCACTCAAGAACACCGCCCTTAGCACGCTCCTCCTTCTGTAATTCCTGAAGCTTACCCCAAAGCTTGTTTGTTGCCTCTGTAGGACCTGCAAGGAAGCTCTCATCACCGTCATATGGTGTGTAGTTGTTCTGGATGAAGTCTCTTACGTTTACTTCTTCTTTCCAGAGTCTTCCCTTGAAGCCCTGCCACTGTTCATTCTGCTGCATAGCATCCTTCCTCCAATTAAAATTGTATTAATAATTGTACATTGTATACAAACAGTCTTATAAAAAAATTGACAGTCTTTCTTTTGGAATTTCCGTCATTTATTTATCAATCCTGTTTGCATGATGATAATACCAAGGCCGCACCCAAAATGCAACCCATTCTCATTAAGTTCTCAAAAAAGAACAATGCCTCCACACTTTACAGTGCGAAAGCATCATCCCAAGGTGCTTAAATACTAGTCTTTCAGGCTTTCTTATTCAACCTCAAGACGCACATTTTTAAACGTCACATCGCAGTCCCTTGCGGCAAATAATCCCACATAAATATGTTCCGGATCAATCCTTGTCAGTGCAAAGTCAAACCCGCCTGAAACTGCTTCCTCTTCACCAAACTTACAGCTGTATCCATCGTTTGTTCCCTTAAGTACAAGGTGTAAAGGCGTTTCAACAGGTAAGTCCCTATTCGAAACAAGCCCTTCCGTCAGCTGTCCGCTCTTTCTGGCAAAGTTATTCCAATGCCCCGTTTCATCTGCAAGACGCAACGGCGCACAGGCTACATAATCGCCTAAAATTCCGGCGGTCACTGCATCAGTGTAGCAGTCATCTCTGACCATCAGACCAAAAGAAGTCTGATTATCCTTGTTGTACATATGTACCACAAGATCCGCCTCAAGTGTAAATGTCGCAGAAGCAGGGAGCTTCGTATAATAGAATGCAATGCCGTCGCTTGACATGGCAATCTTTCCATGACGCAGCTTCACGGCCATTGAAACCTCTCCATTTTCCTCAGAAAGTCTGAAATGTTCCGTCGTAACCCCAACTCCGATATCACCAAACACCGTTCCATGAAATATATGTCCATTCACGTCAAAAGGCTTCCAGAGCTTACTTTCTTCAATGTCTGATGAGAAAATCACCGGCTTAAAGTCCGGGTTGACGCTTAAATACTCCTGTTTCTTTGGCATCTCTCCCATTCTTTCCGTAAGCACATGCTCAGAAAGGCCCTCAATATCAAGAGCTGCGATGGCCTTCAGACAAAGCCAGGCATTGACACGTCCGCCATAGATATTCGTATGTGTATTGTCAACAGAGATTGCAAGATCCGAGGTCCATGCATGCAGATACAATGTTTCTGCAGGTGTCAGTCTGTCATATAAGTCCTTTGTTAACTTTGTCATATCCACAAGCGGCGTATCGGTTGCCGCCGCAAGGTCGCGAACAGCCTGTGCATAATCGCCACCCTTAAACCCTGGTGCATCCTTCGTGAAATGAAGCTTTTCACCCGTCCACTCTCCATCAGCACTTCGGCGAACAATCGGGGTTGCAAGAATCACTGTAACGCCCCGTTCTTCTGCCTTCTTCATATAATTCTTATAAAGGTTTTCGGCAAATGAACCCGGTGTCTTATAATCTCCGTTTGGATCTGTATATCGTGCCCGCTCGCATTTCTCATCATTGTGTCCGAATCCAATCAACAGAAAATCTCCGCTCTTCATCTCATTCATCAGAATGGAGTAATTATCCTCTGTAAGAAAGCTCTTCGAACTTCTGCCGGAAAGTGCAAGATTCCTGACCTCAATCGAATCGTCAAGATACTCTTTAAGCTTCGTTCCATAACCATATCGCGGATAATAATATTCATCATGAAAAGAGGACATGGTGGAATCACCAATTGCCCATAATGTTTTTGTCATACTCCTCATTCACCTCTCTGCTGGTCTCTTAACCAGGTAGTCTTTTGGCCTGAGACTTCTAAGTCCTGCACAATACCAGTATAACAAAAGAATCCACGTTGTGAAACAGCGTGGATTCTTTAAATTACAGATTAATAACGATTTTCATTGCCAAATGCTGCAAACTTGTATCCCTGCGCTCTTGCTGCATCAATGAAATCTCCCAACACAGCAGTGTTTGTATCAGAAACTGCATGAAGCAGGTAGATTGCACCCGGATGAAGCTGGCTTGTCATTGTATCAAGCGCAACAGTTGGGTCCGGCTGATTTTCAGTATCCCAGTCTCTGTAAGCAAAGCTCCAAAATACTGTTTCAAAGCCCATGCTCTGGAATAATGCAAGGGACTGCTGTGAGAAATAACCACCCGGGTAACGGAAGTAGCGCATCTCATAACCAAACTGATCCTTAACATTCTTCTCAAGTGTCAGAACATCGTCTGCCTGATCTTCAAGAGAAAGACCTGGCATGCCAGGATATGACGGATGCTTGATTGTATGATTACCAACTGTATGGCCATCATCAATCATCTGCTGTAAAAGCTCCGGTGCAGAATCAACAAACGCCTGAGTAACGAAGAATGTCATCTTTACATTCTTCTCCTTCAGAGTCTGAAGAATCTTTGGGGTATTACCTGTTTCATATCCCTCATCTGAAGTAAGATAGATTGTCTTCTCGTTTGTATCCATAAGAAAGTGTGCACCATAATCACTATACTGACTCATATAGTACTTATAGCCATTTGGTACATTGTTCTCATCACGATCCTTAATATTAGCTCCTGTCCCAACTACTTCGTTGTTTGTCTCGCGAAGATCTTCGGTAATTTCCGGCTGATGAATCTTGCTTTCAGAAGACTGTGTTGTCTTCTGTGTGTCTGCCTGCTGTGAGGCAGTTGTTGTCTGCTTTGTGCTGTCTGAAGTTTCTGTTGTTGTCTGAGATGTTGCTGTCTTACCATCATCTTTTGCGCCACATGCAACCAGACCGATTGTCAGTGCTACAACTAAAGTGAAAGCAACTGTTCTCTTACCATTAATTCTCATAATTCATCCTTTCTGCATAACTCCATTGCGTTTCAAAAAAGAAACGCAAATTCTCAATGGCATTATAGCAGGAAATTATTAAAATGCAAAACAGGAATCATGCTTTCATTTCATAGTAAATTCTGCATTTTTCACAATGGATTTTCTGAAGTCCTCTGCCACGGCGAATTTTCGCTTTGAATCCACAGTTCGGACATCTTGTAAACTTATAAATTCTTTCTTCCCTTGCACGGTTGTACGCCTTAAAGAACTGAAGGACAAGCCAGTTCAGCCCCTTCATAAACACAGCATTTTCCCTGGCTCTCCTGCCATCCGCCGGCGAAAAGAAACGGAAATACATATAAATCACAAGTCCGATTCCTGAAAAATATAATACCTTAACATCAAAAACAGCAGAAACGACAAGAATCACCAGGGCCAGATACACAACGAACTGTGTCAGCCCATCCATGCCATTTCTGCTATAAATGTAATCTATAAGTCGTTCCTTAAACTTTTTCATCCCCTAAAGACTCCTGCATTCCCATCAGTGTCATGAAGAGCCTTAAGACTCCTCCATATAAATCTCGCCATCCAATGTCTTCCAGATAAAACGATCTTCAAAAATCATGTAGCTGTGTGGGCTGTCTTCTTTTGGAATAGAGACAGAACCCGGATTCACATACATATATCCGCCGCGCTTTTCAAACTTCGGAACATGGGTATGTCCACAGAGCAGATACTCTCCATCTGCTACCGGTGGGAGATTCACACCTTCGAGCTTATGACCATGCGCACAGACCAAAGTTCTTCCATTCATAAACAGAACTGCCTGCTCTGCAAGCACCGGAAAATCTAAGACCATCTGATCTACTTCTGTATCACAGTTACCACGAACACTGATAATCTGGGAGCGAAGAGGATTTAACATCGCCATGACCTTCTTCGTATCATAATCTTTTGGAAGATCATTTCTTGGACCGTGATAGAGAATATCTCCAAGAATCAGGAGTTTATCCGGTTTTTCACGTTCAAATGCTTCCATCAGTTTATCACAGTAATATGCTGAGCCATGAATATCCGAAGCAATCATTAACTTTGTCATAAATCAGTCTTCCTTTACAGATTCTTCTGCTGCCTTTGCTGCAGGTTCCTCATCAGCAGCTTCGATTGTGATTTCTTCATTCTCGAAATCATCTTCGCCATCAAGTTCATCTTCAAAATCTTCATCACTTAATTCTTCATCTAAGTAGAAGTTCATAGGGATGATTTCTACAGTACTTGCTACAGCGTCACCAACAACATAAACAGAGACTTCCTCTTCCTTGTTTTCCGGTTCCTGTGCATAGTTATGTACAAAACCTGCTGTTGCCTTGATATCAGCAACGGCTGAAATGTTCTCGGGAACAATAATTGTTACGGAAGAACACTTTGCGTTTAAGCTTACATAAACATCCTTGTCAAACTTGGCAAGGCCTAAATCTAAAACAAACTTAGAACCGATTGTCTGTAATTCACAGCCCTGAAAGTCTTCATCTTCCACTTCAACAACCTTGCTGTCAAAAATAGAATTGTATTTTCTGATGGAATCATTGGAAGAATCAGCTTCCTCTTTTTCAAAATCATCCTTTGTCTTCTTATACTTGTCATAACCAAACTTTCCGGCTGCCGCAAGTGCCGCAAGTCCTACAACTGTTCCAAATACTTTTTTCTTCGCCATATTAAGCCTCCAAAATTAAAAATTGCCCCTCTCAAAAGGTAATTCTAGTATACCATGTAAGCTTTGCTATTTCAATTTCAAATCATGCCTCAATGAATATACACATCCGCAATATTGTTGACGATACAGTCCATATTCTTTAGACATCTCGCAGGATTTCAAATAGCCGTTCTTCTTTTTAAAATCCGTCGGAAGGTAGACAGCACCTGTGCGTTCTGCCTCTTCAAATCCGATTTCATTCAGTTTCACCGCACTCTTTAACGGACTCAGCGTCAAAGTAGTTGCAAAGTAATCATACTCCTTCGCCTTAGCTACTTCAGCGGTCTTTGAAAGACGAAGTCTGTAGCAGATAAAGCAGCGATCCTGCCCTTCCGGACAACTTTCATATCCCTTTACAGAGGTAAAGAAAAGCTTCGGATTATACTCTCCTTCGAGATAATCCACAGGATTCTTAGCCTTGAATTCTTTGATGAACTTCTGTTCCTCCGCTGCTCTTTTTGCATACTCCGGCTCATCTGTGATATTCGGGTTATAGTAAAACACCGTCACCTTAAAATGCTCTGAGAGCCTTGCAATGCAGGTTGTTGAGCAGGGCGCACAGCAGCTGTGCAGAAGGACAGACGGAACCTGACCCGTCTGTTCAAGCCTCTTTTCAAGCTGTGCAAGCTCTCGATCAAAATTCATTTGTTCAAATGGAATAGCCATCAATAATTTCCTTTAACGCTACGAAAAGCTGTTCCATTTCATCATCCGTACCAATCGTAATTCTTAAGTACTGATCAATCACCGGCTGCTTAAAGTAGCGCACAAATATATTTCTCTTCTTCAATTCCTCAAAGAGTACAGATGCCGGTACCTTCTCCTGTTTTGCGAAAATAAAGTTTGCCTTTGAATCAGGGAATGTAAATCCAAGCTCTGTCAGTCTTTCCTTTGCGCGCTCTCTCGTAGCAACAATCATCTTACAGTGTTCTTCAAAGTATTCCTTATCCTTCACTGCCTCAACACCCGCTACTAAAGAAGTCGCATTCATTGTATAAGAGTTGAAAGAAAATTTTACATCATTTAAAGCTTTAATTAAAGCCTTACTTCCGAATGCATAGCCGATACGCATGCCAGCCATGGATCTGGACTTGGAAAATGTCTGAACAACCAGCACATTCTCGTATTTATTAACCAGGTCACGTGCACTCGTTCCACCAAAATCGATATATGCCTCATCAACAATCACAACCACATCCTGGTTGTGACGAATGATATCTTCTACCGCATCAAGCTTCATATAAAGAGCTGTTGGGGCGTTTGGATTCGGGAAGATGACACCTCCGTTGTCCTTATAATAATCTTCCGGATTAATCTTAAAATCATCAGTTAAAGGCTGCTTCTCGTATGGAATACGGTAAAGCTCAGCCCACACAGGATAAAAAGAATAAGAAATATTCGGGAAGAGGATTGGCTTTTCAGAGTTAAAGAACGTCAGAAATGCCATTGCAAGGACATCATCAGAACCTACGCCGACGAATACCTGGTCAGAATCCATTCCGTAATATTCTGCAATTGTATCAATCAGCGCACTTGCTGATGGATCCGGATATTTTCTGAGTAAATCGATATCCTGACTGGCAAATGCCTTTAGTGCGGCCTCTACGCCCGGTGCCGGCGGATATGGATTTTCGTTTGTATTTAACTTGATAATATTCTGTACTTTAGGCTGCTCGCCCGGAACATAAGGTTCCACTCTACGTACATTGTCTTTCCAGCTTGCCATATTGATTCTCCTTAAAAATTAAAGTCCGAGTTCCTTTGCAACCGTTGCAAAATGAGGTAAAGAATTGAGAATCGTCTCATGCGATACGCAATAAGCAAGTCTTGCGTATCCCGGGCATCCGAATGCAGAGCCCGGCACGATTAAGATATGCTCCTTAGCACATGCTTCAACAAAGGCCTTTTCCTCGCCCGGTGCCTTAACAAAGAGATAGAATGCGCCCTGTGGCTTAATGCAGGTAAATCCTAATTTCTTCAGACCTTCGTACAGGGCAACGCGGTTCTTATCATATTCTTCTACGTTCACCTTGGCATCGAGGTTCTCAGCTACGACTCTCTGTAAGAGAGAAGGTGCATTAACGAAGCCTAAGATTCTTGTAGCAACGCTTGCTGCTGCCTTCATGTCTTCTGCATCAGAAACTTCATCAGGAATAACAAGGTATCCGATACGCTCACCTGGTAAGGAAAGAGACTTTGAGAAAGAGTATCCGACAATTGCGTTGTGGTAGTACTTTGTAATGTATGGAACTTCTACGCCGTCATATGCTAATTCTCTGTAAGGTTCATCGGAAATCAGGAAGATGTCTCTGCCAAGTTCCTTTTCCTTACGGTTTAAGATATCTGCAATCTTCTTTAATGTCTCCTCAGAGTAAACAACACCACTTGGATTGTTAGGTGTATTGATTAAGACTGCACGTGTCTTTTCGTTAATCTTTGCTTCAAACTCATCGAGCTTTGGCTGGAAATCAACAATATTTGGAGAAACGACAACGAGATCTGCTCCGAAATTGGAAGCGTAGTTCTTATATTCACCAAAAAACGGGGCAAATGTAATTACTTCTTCACCAGGATTTAAAATAGTTCTGAAGGTCACATTCAGACCGCCGGCAGCACCGACTGTCATAACAATATTGCTGGCATTGAATTTTGTATCAAAACGCTTATTGATAGAATCTGCGATTTTTTCTCTCACATCTTCATAACCTGCGTTACTCATATATCCATGGACGTATGTTGATTCTTCCGTATCCACGATTTTCTTAATGGATTCATTGATTGATTCAGGAGCAGGAATGTTTGGATTACCAAGGCTGAAATCATACACGTTTTCACGTCCATAAATCTTAGCTAAACGATTACCTTCTTCGAACATTTTACGAATTACTGAGCTGCCCTTCACGAGAGCTTCCATATTTTTTGCGATCATAGTAAGTCGACCTCCTTAACAAAACTAGATTTTATTATACTTCATCACTGCACAAAAATACAGTGCAACTTGCGCTCACCTGCATAATTTGGTTCATCTTAAGTCAGCGCCGGCGAAGCGAACTTTCGCCAATCGAGTAGGAGGGAAAATTAAATAAGTTTTCCCGACCTCTCACACCACCGTACGTACGGTTCCGTATACGGCGGTTCAATCAACTTAACAAGTAA
>CACZJL010000029.1 GCA_902781505.1 uncultured Lachnospiraceae bacterium
CAACCTTACAGGAAGATCCTTTTTTATGCAACTGTCAATGTACTATGCCGCCGGGGCAGCGGTTGAGGAATCACATAGAAAAAATGATTGACCCTTTTTATTTTCACGGAAATCTACGAGTTTCTTTCGCGTTATGTCATTAAGCTATATACCAAATCGGGTCTTCGTATAAACCTGAAGTTAATGCAGAATCAGCTTATTCTGAAAGTGTCAGCAACACTTCGACCATCTTCTCCATGCTTTCTGCAACGACAAATTCATATCTTCCATGGAAGTTCTGTCCACCCGTACTTAAATTCGGACATGGAATTCCCATATAGGACAGCATCGCGCCATCTGTACCGCCCCTGATTGGCTGAACATTCGGTTCTACACCGGCTTTTCTGAAAGCTTCCTTTGCATCATCCACAAGGAACATTGCATTTTCAAGCTTCTCTTTCATGTTGAAGTACTGATTCTTACACTCAACCTCAAAGGTACCATCTCCGTATTTCTGATTTAAGAATGCAGCTACAGACTGCATCAGAGCTTTTTTCTGTTCAAACAGATTCCGGTCATGATCTCTGATAATATAAGACAGATGGGCTTCTTCTGTATCTCCTGATATCTGATCAAGATAGAAAAATCCTTCATAACCATCTGTGAACTCTGGTTTCTGGTACGCCGGAAGCAGCTGTTCAAACTCAAATGCGATGCGACAGGCATTTACCATAATCCCCTTCGCACTGCCAGGATGCACGAGACGCCCATGCACCGTCACTTCTGCCGAAGCAGCATTGAAATTCTCATACTCAAGACTTCCAAGCTCATCTCCATCCACGGTATAGCCAAAATCTGCCGCAAGCTTCTCAAGGCTTATGCATTCCGTGCCTTCACCAATCTCCTCATCCGGTGTAAAACAGATAGAAAGCGGTCTGTGCACCTTTTCCGGATGCTTCACAAGTTCTTCCACCATCTGCATGATTTCCGCTACACCGGCCTTATCATCCGCGCCAAGAAGCGTCGTTCCATCGGATGTGATAATAGTTTGACCCACATACTTTTTTAGACTCGTAAACTGCTCAGGATTAAGAACCGTCCCTCCGTTTAGCGTAAGGACTCCGCCGTCATAATTTTCATGAATCACAGGCTTCACGTCAGTTCCCGACGCAGATGGCGCCGTGTCCATATGCGACATGAAGAGCAAAGTGCCTTCTCTTCCTGTGTATCCATCACTCGCTGGCAAATGCGCATAAACATATCCACATTCTTCATCAAAGGTAACGTCCTGAATCCCCATTTTTCTCAATTCTGTAAACAGGAGATGTGCAAGATTCTTCTGCTTTTGTGTGCTTGGGTGCGTTCCACTCGTTTCACTCGACTGCGTGTCTATTTTTACATAGCGCAGAAAGCGCTCTACTACCGGACTCATCTCACACCTCCACGTCACGTTCGATAATTTCACCTGTCTGCGGATTCACCGAAACGCCGTTAACTTCCAGGTTCTCATCGATTCGAATAACCAGACATTCCTCACCGTTGATTACCTCGGTTCGAATCAGGTCTGTTCTGTCCGGATTCACCTTGATGACGACATCCGGAGTCTTCACTTCAAACTTACGTGCAGGCATGATATTAGCTGCGTAAAGCTTCCCTTCCTCACCTGCTGCCATCTCAAAGTGTTCTTCAAAATTCTCTAACTTTTCTTCCGGAACACCGCTCTTTTCAAGAACATACTTAGCCTTCTTCGAATCAAGAGCCGGAGCCTGAGGGCTCTCTTTTTTCTCTTCCTCTACAAATTCCTTCAGATTCTCATGAATTGTCTTCACGGTTTCAAAATCCGCTTCCGGTCCGAGCGTTTCAGCTACCAGCTGGTCAAACGCTACCTTCTGCTCTACCGCAGGAAGTGGGATGGTGCAGTTCAATACAAGATCCAGAAAATCCTGCTGTAATTCCTTTGTATCCTTCGTATAAAAGAGAACTCTGTCCTCGTCAGCACTTCGATCGGTAAATGCAGGGAATAAGAATCCAAGGTCTGGTGCATCTACGATATGTGCCTGGTTCAGATTATGGAAAGTATTCTCCCCTTCATCATAACCAAGTCCCGGTTTTGTTAAGGAAACACGGCACACTGCCGCAAGGATATACTCATAAATTTCGTCCGAAGCGTCATCCATTTCAATTCCGTCATTTGAAACTCCGGGAATATCATAGGTCTGATGGATTCCCAAAATCAGGAAATTGCCCGGATAATCAAATGCATTAATCACCTTGTCATAAAATTTTTCAACAATATCAGGGTCCTTCAGGCCGCATGCCTTCAGGCTCTGCAGGAATGGACGTGCGCCATCCTCTGCATATGCATCCGTTGTAAACTGCATATCAAGCAGGTTTCTTCCAGGTGTTCCGGAAAGAACCTTACGGAACAGTTCAAGATACTTGTGCATCTCTTCTTCCGGAAGATTTAAAAAAAGCTGATCGAGTCTGGTGACCTTATTCTTTTCACCATCCACATAGCATCCAATTAAGTGATCGATACTGCAGTCCTCGATTTCAAGGAGGCCCTTAATTTCATTAATTTCTTTCTTCGTCATGGTTTCTACCACCTTTACCGTAATGTAGTCATTATAGCATATTTCCCCTGTCCTGACCGGGCCAAAAAAAAGAGCAGACAAATCGTCTGCTCTCTTAAATCATCATTAAAGTGTATGCTGGAATGCACAGATTCCAAGTAATCCCGGGCCTGTATTATTCGCAAGGGTAGCGGTAATCTGTCCATCCACGAGAACCTTCGCTGCAGGAATGCGCTCATACAGCATTCTCTTAGCTTCATCTTCAAGTGCCTGACCGTCACCGTTCATGATAGCGAACCAATACTTGTTCGGATCAAGATCCGGCTTCACAACCTCATCAAAGAGCTTTTTAACTCCACGAGCCTGTCCGCGAATCTTACCGACTGTATAATACACGCCTTCTTCGTTACAAGAAATAATAGGCTTAAGGTGAAGCACCTTACCTACTAAAGCAACAGAAGGAGTAATTCTTCCGCCCTTCTGCAGATACTCGAGAGTATCCATATAGAAGCAGAGGTGGGACGCCGTCTGTCTGTCCTTTAAGCCCTGTACCACTTCATCAAATGAAGCACCCTCTGAGAGTGCCTTAGCTGCCCATACTGCATACATACCGGAACCGATGGAAATGTTCTTTGTATCAAATGCAAAGGTCTTCATATCTTCTACTTCGGCAAAGGTTGCTCTCATCGTGTTATATGTACCGGAAAGACCTGAAGAAATGGTAATTCCAATAATATTCTCATAACCTTCCCGGCGGATTTCCTCGATCACATCCAGGTACTCCTGCATGTTTGGTGTAGAGGTCTTTGGGTATTCTCTGTGGAAATTTTCATATACGTACATCGGATCGATATCTACACCGTCGTTGTACATTTTTGTTCCATAAAAAATCTTTAAGGCAATAACCTTAATATCATATTTTTCTCTGAGTTCTGTGTTTAAATCACAACCAGAATCAATTAAAACTGCTGTCTTAGATGCGTTCAAAACATTGTCTCCCTATTACGTGGTTTTAATAACTACATGATATAGTATAACGCATTTGCTTTACAGATGCAACAGGTTCGTAGCGATTGCGAAATATACAAGAAGACTTAATGCATCCACAATGGTTGTAATCAGCGGTGAAGCCATAACTGCGGGGTCAAATCCGATCTTATCCGCAATCATAGGCAGGGTGCATCCAACCATCTTTGCAAATATTACAACAAGAACCAGAGTCAGGCTGACAATAAATGCCACTTCAAAGCCAACTCTGTCAAGAAGTGTCAGCTTGCAGAAATTGGCAACAGACAGTGTCAGTCCGCAGAGAAACGCCACACGGAATTCCTTAAACATAACCTTAAAGATATCCCTAAACTCCACTTCCTTTAAGGAAAGACCACGAATTACCGAAACAGAAGCCTGAGAACCTGCATTACCGCCGGTATCCATCAGCATCGGAATATATGCTGTCAAAATCACATAGGATGACAGTGCATTCTGGTAATTGGTTATAATTCTGCCTGTAAACGTGGCTGAAATCATAAGAAGTAAAAGCCACGGCATTCTCTTTTTATACGTTTCAAATGTATTCGTCTTCATGTACGGCTTTTCGGATGGAATGATAGCCGCCATCTTTTCAATATCTTCTGTTGCCTCTTCTTCGATGATGTCGACAACGTCATCAATGGTAATAATACCAACCAGACGGTTTTCATTATCTACGACAGGCATCGCTGTAAAGTCGTACTTTTTGAAGGCCTGAGCGGCTTCTTCCTGGTCTGTCATCGTATTGATACTGATGACATTCTCATTCATGATGTCCCCAATTTTCTTCTCCGGGTCCGTAATAATCAGGTAACGAAGAGCTACTGTGCCGGTAAGCTTTCGATCCTTTGTAACAACGTAACAGATGTTAACGGTCTCTTTATCGAGTCCAATGCGGCGAATACGGCTGATTGCATCGCCTACCGTCATTTCCTCTTTCAGGTCGACGAATTCGACGGTCATCAGGCTTCCCGCAGAGTCCTCCGGGTATCTAAGCAGATGATTGACATCTGCACGGGTCTCCGGGCTCGCATTGCCAAGCAGGCGCTTAACGACATTTGCCGGCATCTCCTCTAACATATCGGCGGCATCATCGGCCATCAGGTTATCGATGACAAGTCCCGCCTCCTTCGCGGATAATGACTGAATGATATAATGCTGATCATCCACCTCAAGCTGAGCAAAAACGTCTGCTGCAATCGACTTCGGCAGCACACGGAAGATCTTTAAGGAATCCTCATCCTCAAGTTCATCCATGACAGCCGCAATATCGGCCGGATTCTGCTCTGCTAACATTGTACGAAGCTTTACATACTGCTTTTCATTTAATAATGCAAGCAGCTGTTCCTGTAAGATTATCTCCTCTTCCATAACAAATCTCCTTTATGTAATTGTGATTTTCATGTCTACTTCGGGGAAGAGGATTATCTGTTGTATTTATTGTCTGTTCCATGAAAATCACCTTCTTTCCTTACAGGAGGCAAGTGAGGAACACGTATACTTAGCCTCCGGAGATTACTGTAGCCATCATAATATTTAAGACCGCAAAAAGCAACTCACAAGTAAAAAAAGCGGCACCACAAACCGTGGTACCGCCTGAATTAAGCGACCTGAATACTCAACAGAAATGCCTCTCTTGTTTCTGCTTCAACAATCTGTCTCACTGTCAGTGTATATGTTTTCGAATTAATCGGTAACGTGACTTTCTCCGTCTTTTTGCTTGTCTCTGCCAGTTTTTCAACTTCCCGAATCGCGTCGTAGAGTTCTGCCATGGAACCACTCATCTTATCCCTCGGAATTTCTTCCACCTGCATTCCGACAATTCCAAGCTCATCCGCAAAGGCGCCATTCCAGGACAGGTATCGATATCCCTGTTCCGTTTTTTCGTAAATTGCAAGTGGATGATAATACTTTCTGATTGTCATAAAGTCTCTGTTTGGTGCATCAATGGCAAATGGAATCGGGCTTAAATAATTGACTCTGCCAAGCTCTGTGAAATACGTGCAATCTTCTTCTGATTCCATACCGATGACAGGCTCCACAGACTTGTATAAATCAGCCGGTGTTAATGGTTTACTGTACAGATAACCCTGCTGCTTTTCACATCCGATAGATTTTAAAAACGCTGCATGTTCCTTTGTTTCAACACCTTCCACTAAGGTTCTGATTCCCAGTTGCTTGGCCATATCAATCATACTTGCAAGCACCTTTTTAGAACGCTCATCAAAGCTTCTTAAGAATTCCATATCAATCTTGATGCAGTCATATTTCATTTCTTTCAGATTGCTTAAAGACGAATAACCTGAACCAAAATCATCCATCCAGACTTCATAGCCAGCATTCTTAAAATCTTCGATAATTCTGCGAATCGTATAAGTATCAGATGTAATCTGACTTTCCGTAATTTCCACATGAAACATATTTCGTGGAATTCCGTAATAATCAACGATTCGATTGATTTCCGAAAGAACATCGCAGGATTCAAAATCAAGTTGTGAGATATTAAAGGACCCCGGAACGACAGCACTCTTCTCCTCATTGCGAAGCTGCATCTGCTGACACAGACATTCCAGAATGTACAGATCTAACTTATGAATCAGCTGATAATCTTCCAACACGCTGATAAACTGGTCCGGATAAATCATTCCGCGTTCCGGATCCTCCCAGCGAGCGAGCGCCTCCACATCACTGATTTGTCCTGTAATAGAACGAATTATCGGCTGAAGATAAAGTTTGATCCAGCCTTCATGCAGCGCTCTTTCAAAATTTGAAACGATATACTGCGTGATTTCGACCTGCTGTCTTAACGACTCATCGTACTCCGCATACAGATAATTCGACTTTTTACGAATGCTGTCCGCTGCAATCTTTGCACAGTCTCGAGCCACGGATACAGATTCTGATGCAGATTTTAATTCGTAAATTCCGGCCTTAATTCTGATTGCAAGATCTTTCGTATACTCTTCAATTTTCTTGTCAACCTGCTTAATTCCTCTGACAGCCTGATTATATGTCGTATAGACAACAAAATGGTCTCCGGTCTGATGAGAGGCCGGACAGTCCTGAAACACTTCAAGAATCACCTTACCCATTTCCTTAAGGAGCATATCTCCCCTGGCAAATTCAAGTGTGCTGTTGTACCGTTTAAAATCTTCCACGTTCAGATAAGCAAGTACAGGACGTTCATTAAAGTCGGCATCCATCAGCCTTAGACGCACATCTTCAATAAATTTTGCATTGACAGACAGGCCTGTTAATGAATCTTTTTTTCTGCGATTCACTTCGCTGATTTCAACACTGGTATCTTCTTCTTCACCAAAGATGCGGCAACCATTTTTCGTCGATTTCTTAACTTCATACAGTGCCTGATCCGCTTTCTCAAACAGCTCGCTGTATTTTGCATCTTTAGAATCTACCAGTGCGATGCCAATACTTAGAGTGAACTCTTCCGGTTCATCTTGAATCAATCTCTGAAAATTCTCCTTAATCAGATGTGCTTTCATAATGGCAAAGTCCCGATCACCATTTTCCATAAAACAGATGAATTCATCGCCACCAAATCTTCCCAGCACGTCGCCATGGCGGAAAGAAGAGCGGATAGCAGAAGCTACATTTTTCAAAATCTTATCACCATAGGCATGACCGTAGGTGTCGTTGACATGTTTGAAATTATCGACATCGAGGAAGAAGAAGCTTCCCTCAATTTCACCTTCATCCTTCACACCGTTTCCGAGTTTTGATGTAATCAGCATCTGGGTTGCCTTGCGATTCAAAAGCTTGGTCAGGTCGTCAGAATTTCGCTCATTTTCGCTGATGGCCTTGTCTGCAATTCGATGAATCAGATCCTTTGACACAAAGAGATACACTACCATCGTAACCGCAAGGAAGCTTAAGCTGTTAAAGACATTCATGCTGAAGGTTTTGCTTGAATTAAATACATAGCAGGTTCCGATGAACACGAGTGTATTTAAAATCTGCATCAGATACATTCTCCAGACCGCATCCATAACGCAGAATGGAAGAAGGACTATGCAGCCAATCATGGTAACAGCCGGTGCGTCCGGCATCATGGAACCTACCGTTCCGATAATGGTCGCAAACAAAAATCCGTAGGAAAAGGTTGCGTATGGTACAACGACGCCTTCAAAAAAGGTGTGCCGTCTTGTTCTGACAGCAAATACATGAAACCCGAGCAACACCAATCCGATAACAATCATGATAATAGAGCTTGTCTTCTCCTCCATCACAAAGAGACGGTTAAAGAGGTTAATCAACACAAACACCGTCAGAAATGGCCAGATTGTATAAAGTTTTCGTGCGTTATATGCGTATATATTCTCCTGAACGGAATAATACGAGTCCTTTGTAAGCCCACCATATTTCAGAGCTCTGACTACAATTCTTCTGCGACGAATTTTGTCTGCAGTTTTTTTATCCATGTTTTCTCCTGTCTGGCGACAGATGACTTCCCCTCATCATCGACCAAATTCGATTTTACATTCCCATAAAGAATCTACATAAATGGTTGTATTAAATTCCCTACTTAAACGATAAAGTGAAGAACCATTCCTGTGTCTTTGTACCGTGTCGCACCAAGAAAAAAGCCGGTCAGGGAAACCCTGACCAACTCTTACAAATCATAAAATGTGAAGGATGCCCCTCTAGAACATCAGATTCACTTATAATTACTGGAAGTTTGTAACTAATGCCACAATTCTGAGTGCGAACAAGCACCAGATTACCCACATAACAGGGCTTACGTCCTTAGCCTTGCCTTCAGCGACCTTAACGATTACCCATGCAAGGATAGCGAACATGATACCTGTAGCGATGGAGTATGTAAGTGGCATCATAAGCATTGCAAGATAAGCACCTACTGTATCTGCTACATCGCCGTTGAACTCAATCTTCTTAGCAGAGCTTACCATTAACATACCAACATATATAAGAGCCGGTGATGTTGCAAAGCTAGGAATAGCAAGGAATACAGGTGAAAGGAATAAAGCTACAAGGAACAGCACACCTGTTGTGAATGCTGTTAAACCTGTACGTCCGCCTGCTGCAACACCTGCAGAAGACTCAACGAAGGATGTGATTGTAGATGTACCAAGACATGCACCGGCTACCGTACCTATGGCATCAGCCATAAGGATCTTACCTACGCCCGGAACATTGCCTTCTTCATCAAGAAGTCCTGCCTTATCAGCAACACCAACGACTGTACCAACAGTATCGAAGAGGTCAACGTAAAGGAAGGCGAATACGATTGCGAGGAACTGTATAAGATGGGAAGCAACCCAGCCAAAGTTGAACTTAAATGCTGTATCAGCAAGGCCTGAAAGCTGAAGACCCTGAGAAAAATCAGGGAATACAGAGAATACGCCTGCTGTAACATCTACCTGGTACCAGCCGATCTTCTCAGCTACCATTGCAAGTACCCATGTTGCAAGGATACCGATCAGTACGGAACCCTTAATGTCATATGCAGAGAGGATAACGATAAGAAGGAATCCAATCAGAGCAAGTGCAACCTGAGGTGTAGCGAAGTTACCAAGGCCGATTGTTGTAGAACCATCATCGCCATGTGTGAATGTTACGATGTTTGCACCCTGTAAACCGATGTAAGCAACGAAAAGACCGATACCGGCAGAGATACCATTCTTTAAGTTAGCAGGGATGCTGTTGATTATTGCTTCTCTTGCCTTAAAGATAGAGAGAATGATGAAGATGATACCTTCACAGAATACCGCTGTTAAGGCGATTGTGAATGCATTTGTTCCTTCTGAAGCAAGTTCACCTAAACATACTGTGTAAGCGAAGTAAGCATTCAGACCCAGACCTGCAGAAAGTGCGATTGGGTAGTTAGCAAGGAACGCCATAATGAATGTTGCAAGAGCAGATGCTAATGCAGTTGCTACGAAAACACCGCTTCTGTTCATAACAGAACCGAGGATGTTTGGGTTGACAGCCAGAATGTAGGCCATCGTAAGGAACGTTGTGATACCGGCAATGACTTCAGTCTTGACTGTAGTACCATGCTCCTTGAGTTTGAAAATCTTTTCCATGATTTTCCTCCTTAAATTTTTATATCAATCTGTGTGTTCCCCTTCGTGAAGAGAGCTTTCCCCTTACACAGATTAATTATCAGCAGCGGGATGGATCAAAGGATCCGTCTAAATCACATAAAAACTCCGGATCATTTGGATCAAAGTGCTTAGGCACGCGGTCCTCTTCCGGTGGAAGCTGCATATAATCACCGTACATGCGGGTCAGAATCTTCTTGTAGCCTACCGGCGCCATGAATTCATGCCCTTCGTATTCGAGATTAACTGCACTTTCAAACCACTTTTTCGGATAGACAAGATGCATTTCAGGGAAAATGGTATTTGCCATGTAAAGTGTCTTGTATCCCTTCCCATTGAACTTAGTCGCATGTGCATGGAAGGCTTCTGCGCGATGTCTCTGGCTTGTGAGCTTTCCTAAGTGAGCTAATACCCATACTCCAATCTTTTCAACCGAACGATACACGCTGTAGTCAATGCTCTCGCGGTAAGCCCAGGAAAGACCGTAAAGAAGCTTTGTCTGAATGGTGTGAATCTTCTGTCCACGTGCAGAATCAGTATCATCATCGAGAATGAAGATGTCTAAGAGCACGTGATTTAAGAGACCCTTGTAGAATTTTGTGTGTTCATCCGGCTTCATCGGACGGCTGTTCACATACGCAAGATGCGGAATATAATCATAAAAATGATTCTTTCCATAATCAGAAGGACGAATAAACTGATATCCTTCTGAAAGGTCAGGTACACAATCTCTTACAAACTTATTGTAATTTTCGCGAGTCATTGCGACATCGACATCGTCATCCCACGGAATAGCTCCCTTGTGACGAACTGCACCTAAGAGGGTTCCGGAATCCATGAAGTATTGTACATCGTGTTTTCTGCACACTCTGTCAAGCTCGATGAGAAGCTTTGTATTGATCTCGTGAAGCATATCAAACTTATTCATATCATTCTCCTGCTTAATCTTTTAACCGAGATATTATACCACGGCAAATGCCCTTGCTCAACCACCAATTATTGGCGTAAACACTGCATTCCATGGCACTTTCATGCAGTAACGCGTCAACTTGTTGGAAACTCTGTGCTTGTTCTTGGTTTTCTTTTCATTCTTCAGGCCTAAGGAATTAAACTGTATTTTAGCTTCAACTTTCCGATTTACGGGTAGAAACTACATATATTTCTCAATTATCCTTACATTAAACAATTGATTGAGAGGACGGTTGCCTTCTGGCACGATTTAGAGATTACTATGAGTGAAGATAAAAAAGAGACACAATTGAATGAAAAAGACCGGAAGTTCAGGGAATTTGCCCTGCATGGAAATCAGTGGAAGTTAATTTTTACGGTCTGTATCCCGTTAGCCGCTTTCCAGCTGTTCCAGTCGATGTTTAACATTTTAGATACGATGATGGCGAGTCATGTAAGTTCCATTGCGGTTTCTGCAGTTGCCTATCTGTCCCAGATTCAGAGTATGATTGCTGCCGTCGGCACGGGTCTTGCTGCCGGATCGACGTTAAAGATTTCCGAGGCCTATGGTGCCGGTGATTACGAGATGGTGAAGAAGCGTCTGAGCACACTTGTGACCATCTGTGTTTTTCTATCTGTTGGTGTTCTTGTGATGATTCCATTTACCCCGATGATTCTGAAAGGAATGGGGACTCCGCAGGAGTTTATTTCGATTGGAACGACTTATTTCTCAATCACTCTGCTTTCGACAGTTCTTGGTTTCTTTAATAACGTGTATATTGCAATTGAGCGTTCCCGCGGTAATTCGAAGCGAATCCTGCGTCTGAATATGATTGTGATTACGATGAAGCTCAGCATTACCGCATTCTTCGTATACGGCTTAAGCTCCGGTGTAACGATGATTGCGGCAGCTTCTGTCATCTCCCAGTCTTTCCTTTTCCTTTGCGCAATCCGAAATCTCTTTGCCGGAAAAGATGCCTTTTCGTTCAGTGCCGCTTTTATTGCATTCCGAAAGAATGTAGTTCTGCCGATGTTAACACTTTCTTTTCCTGTCATTGTGGAGAAGATAGCATTTGCCTTTGGTAAGACGATTGTCAATTCCATGAGTAAGAACTACGGAGCAACAACGGTTGGTGCTCTTGGTATTTCAAACAACATCAACGGTCTGTGTACCTCGCTTCATACCGGCATTCAGGATGGCGGTTCTGCCATCATCAGCCAGCAGCGTGGTGGTGGCGAGATCAAACGTGCAATTGAGACATTCTGGAAGATTTTTATCTTCTGTATCGGCGTCGGAGTGGTGATGTTCCTTCTCCTGAATACCTTTATTAACCAGATCTCCTGGATTTTCGCGAATTCCAATGCCGGATTCGATACAGAATTCCAGAAGACGATTATCAAAGTCTTTCAGTATGAATCCTGGGGTGGCTGTGTTCCACTTGGCATTAATGCCGCTATCATGGCTCTTCTCTTTGGTTTTGGCGAAACAAAGTGGTCCTTATTCTGCAACTTCTGCCGTGTGTTCGTCTACCGCATACCGATTCTCTGGGCTCTGCAGCATTACACGACACTTGGAAGTGATGCTGTTGGTATCGTCATGGCAGTATCAAATACAATGACCGCTGTGACAGCCTTTATTGTCGGTATGTGCGTGCTTCATAACATCAAAAAGGGACTGAAAACGGAAGAATAATAAAAAGGCCACGGAAGTTTTTCCGTGGTCTCTTTTCATATGGTAGAAGGATTGAATTATCGTGAAAGGGAGGTTTCTTTATTATTGGAGGACCTCCCGCACGATTATTTGTTAGTTAAAAGTCTACTTCTGTATCGTAGTAGCAGCACTTTAAGAGCTTTTCCATCTCTTCTTGGGATGGCTGTCTTGGGTTGGAACCTGTACAAGCATCGGCGATTGCATTCTTGGCAATCTCGGGAAGTCTCTCAAGGAATACTTCTTCAGGAACGAAGCCTTCTTCTGTCGGATAAGAATCATTGCCGTAGTTCTTGATGCAATGAGGAATGTTGAGCTCGTCATTCATCTTTCTTAATTCAGCGATTAAAAGAGCGACCTTCTCATCATCTGTATTGCCGCCTAAGTGCATGTAATCAGCGATAACGCCGTAACGCTTCTTAGCTGTCGGATCCTTTGCATTAAATGCGATAACCTTTGGAAGATACATTGCATTTGCTGCACCATGGATGATATGAGCGCCGTAGTCTGCGAATGCAGCACCTGTCTTGTGTGCCATGGAGTGTACAATTCCTAAGAGCGCATTGGAAAATGCCATACCAGCTAAGCACTGTGCATTGTGCATTGTGTCACGTGCTGTCATATTCTCATTATAGGAATCGATTAATGTTCCCTGAATCATCTCAATTGCATGGATTGCAAGTGCATCTGTGTAATCGCAGTTTGCTGTAGAAACATAAGCTTCAATAGCATGAGTCATAGCATCCATACCTGTATGTGCAACAAGCTTCTTAGGCATCGTCTCAGCAAGCTCCGGATCTACGATAGCAACATCAGGTGTGATTTCAAAGTCAGCGATTGGATACTTAATTCCCTTTTCATAATCTGTGATGATAGAGAATGCAGTAACTTCTGTTGCTGTGCCGGATGTAGAAGAAACCGCACAGAAATGTGCTTTCTTTCTTAATTCAGGAATACCGAATACCTTACACATATCTTCGAAGGTTGATTCAGGATATTCATACTTGATCCACATTGCCTTTGCAGCATCGATTGGTGAACCACCACCGATTGCGACGATCCAGTCAGGCTCAAACTTCTGCATTGCTTCTGCACCCTTCATAACTGTCTCAACAGATGGGTCAGATTCGATACCTTCAAATAACTCAACTTCCATTCCTGCTTCTTTTAAGTAATTAACAGCACGATCAAGGAAGCCAAAACGCTTCATGGAACCACCGCCTACACAGACGATTGCTCTCTTTCCCTTTAATGTCTTAAGAGCTTCTAAGGAACCCTTTCCATAATAGAGGTCTCTTGGTAATGTAAATCTTGCCATAATGCACACTCCTTTACATATCTGTCCGTGTTTTCACTCCTGCACGAACTTTGTTATTTTTTTAACTAGATTTAGATTAACATTAAAGCTCTTACATTTCCATATCACATTGTTACAAAAATAACGAGATATTTTTGTAAATTTTTTATCATCCAATAAATTTCCAAAATCTGCATCCTTCGTTCAGTCACGATAATCCTCATATGCACTCCCCATAAATCTTCTGTCCTGGCCGAAAGCCCGTGCAGACACATGTAAAAAAAAAGCAGGAAACACGCATGGTTTCCTGCCTTGTACGAAAATGAAAACAATTCTCTCATCCCCTGTCAGAGAGCTATACTCTTACCTGAGCACTGAACACAACCTCCTGAACGGGAGATGTTAATCTATTTATGCATCGTTTTAATATCCCTTAGAATAACCGCCTCTTCCATCGACAACACGCGCAGCCTGCTTACCGAGCGGCTTCTCACGTCTGAACGGTCTTCCGTTACGCTTCAGCTTCTTTGGCTTCTCCTGATGAACTTCAGCCTGTCTGCCCTGATGCTTCTCAGCATACTTAGTCCACTGGCCTGCATGCTTTTCGCGTGGCTTACGCTCTTTGCGCTCTTTACGCATTTTGCGCTCTTCGCACTCTTTACGCATTTTTCGCTCTTCGCGCGGCTTGCGTTCTTCGCGCCCAGCCTTCGCCTCACGCTCTTCCTCAAACTTTATCTTAGAAGCGTGGCGACCTTCACCGCGGCCTTCACCTGAAGTGCGGCGACCTTCACCACGACCTGAACGTTCATTCTTTCGTCTTGCCGGGCCCTTAACCTTCTTCTTTCGGTCAATTTCCACAGTCCAGTCATTGATAATCTCAGGAATTTCCTTCTTCATCAGACGCTCAATGCTGCGAAGCAGGCCTAACTCATGTTCTGAACAGATGGTAATCGCCTCCCCCTCTTCACCTGCACGACCTGCACGGCCGATTCTGTGAATATAGGATTCTGCCTCTTCCGGAAGATCATAGTTAAATACATGTGTAATCTTTGGAATATCAATACCACGGGATGCAACGTCCGTAGCAACCAGAACCTTAATTCTGCCGACACGGAAACGATCAAGTGCGTCCTTTCTCTGTCCCTGTGTCTTATTACCATGAACCGCAACAGCAGTGATGCCTTCCTTTGCAAGCGCCTTCACAAGCTTATCAGCGCCGTACTTGGTACGTGTAAAGACAATAGACTTCTCCACCTCTTCCTGCTTCAGATAATCAGCAAGAACAGCAGTCTTATTATCCACATCAACAAAACAAATCTTCTGATTAACTGTATCTGCCGGACTTGAAGTTGCTGCAACACGAATATCAACAGGATTCTTTAACAGATCCTTTGCAAGCTTCTCAATTTCCTTAGCCATTGTCGCAGAAAACATCAGTGTCTGATGTTCCTTCGGAATCATCTTCTCAATCTTTCTGACATCCGGAATAAAGCCCATATCAAGCATTCTGTCCGCTTCATCAAGGACAAATATCTCAATATGATTCAGATGGATAATATCGCGATCTGCAAAATCCATCAGACGGCCCGGTGTCGCAATCAAAATGTCATATCCGCGCTCTAACGCCTGAATCTGCTTAAGCTGAGAAGCACCACCGTAAACAACAGCAACTTTCAGATCAAGGTATCTTCCATACTTCCTAAAGTTCTCATAAATCTGCTGCGCAAGCTCACGAGTCGGAGTTAAGACCAGTGCTCTTGGTACGCGCTTCTTCTTAGGCTCTAAATAATTTAAGATTGGCAGGGCAAATGCCGCTGTCTTTCCTGTACCTGTCTGCGCAACTGCGATCATATCGTGCCCTTCAATAACAGCTGGAATTGCACGCTCCTGAATTGGAGTCATTGTCTCATAACCCGCTCTCTTAATTGCGCTCAAAAGGTCTTTCTTTAATTCGATTTCTGTAAATTTCATTCATCATTCTCCTGATATTTCGTCTTTATCGTTTTCCCGTCTGTAATGCGGGCATGTTTACTTTTGCATAGAAGTAAAAAACAATAATCTACTGCAAAAGAACGAAATCCTTTCAGGATAAACAGGCCAATCAGCTTTCACTCAGCTGTTAGCATAAATAAAAAAACTGACCAGACTTTACATGCCCGGTCAGTGATATCTTTTGCACTAAATAAAACATAAAGCGTTATTACAGTAACACGAAAGAAACAAATCTGCAAGTAAAACTCAAAAACAGGAATCGGCAACGCCCTTGCGCCACAATTACATTGACAGGTACCATACTTTCGCCCTTTCTTAAACACTCACTTCACGATTTCAAATTCACAGGCAAGATTCTCCACTCGTAACTCGTAATGTCCGGGTTCCAACCAGCTTTCCGGCGTCACATAGCCTTCTCCAATATTCTCCCCGGCACAGGCTCCACCATATCCGTAACGTGGAGACAGAAGCGGCAGCTCC
>CACZJL010000030.1 GCA_902781505.1 uncultured Lachnospiraceae bacterium
AACAGCAAATCTATTGAATGTGTATTCCTCGATAGCTCAATGGTAGAGCACTCGGCTGTTAACCGAGTTGTTGTAGGTTCGAGCCCTACTCGGGGAGCTCAGATGGCTCCATGGTCAAGCGGTTAAGACACCACCCTTTCACGGTGGTATCACCAGTTCGAATCTGGTTGGAGTCATCCTTTTTTTATACAAATACTACTATGGACCTTTAGCTCAGTTGGTTAGAGCAGTCGGCTCATAACCGATCGGTCCCGGGTTCAAGTCCCTGAAGGTCCATTAATATCGCCTTTCATACGAAACCTGTTATATATTTGGCCCGGTGGCTCAGCTGGTTAGAGCGCCGCCCTGTCACGGCGGAGGTCAAGGGTTCGAACCCCTTTCGGGTCGCTAGGAATAGCGATATTCCTTAATCTAATAAATATGGGATTATAGCTCAGCTGGGAGAGCATCTGCCTTACAAGCAGAGGGTCATAGGTTCGAGCCCTATTGGTCCCATACGCCGGCGTGGCGGAATAGGCAGACGCCCGGGACTTAAAATCCCGTGGGGAGTGATCCCCGTACCAGTTCGACTCTGGTCGCCGGCATGAAGAAGCAGATACAGCATTGTATCTGCTTTTTTTATGTGTAAAAAGAGCGGTGCGTGGATGAGGATAGTGAATGCAAAACGCACTGGCTTACACCAGCGCGTTTCTCATTTCTTCAATTGCTTTTTCTTCTAACGAGAGGTAGGTGGCCTGCTCGGAAGGTGTCAGGGCACGGAGCTTGATTTCCTGAACTTCTTTGACAATAGATTCAAAATCAGAAATCAGAGCAGAAACATCGAGGCTTTTCCGCGTATCAATATTGTCGCGGCTTGACAGATTTAGCGACAGAGTTGCGGAATCTGTAGTTTTATCCTGAACCAGAACTTTAGTAGCAAGAAACTTCTGCATGGTAAGAATCGAGGAAGGAGCGTTCATACTGGCATAATCGGCAGCATCCTGTCTGGTCGCAGTGCCGGAGGCCTCATAAATAAAAAAGAGGAACAGTGCTTCCTTTTCATCTAAATCGTGCTGACGGCAGACGGCTGCGAGCTTGCGCTCGAGAAGCTTCTTCTCCAGATAATTGGAGCGGAAGGAAGAATCTTTGAAATCTTGATCGGACGCAATAAGAACTCCCTCCTTACCAAGCTTCTTTGTGCCAGGCATAATAGAAAAAGAGAATCCATCTTTACTGAAATCAATCAAAAATCCGGCAATCTGTGGACGGCGGGCAGCATAGTCCTTTTTGTCGTAAATATTTTTATAAAAGTTTGAATAGTATTCAATCACGTCAAACTTCATACGAATACTGTTTGTCAATGAGAAATTCTTAGCAACCAGAGATCCTTCCGTCTTTACGTAATAATACACAGGAACCTTTAAAACAAAGACATGATCAACATATAAGAGATATTCCAGGTTAAAGATAAAATCCTCGCACCAGGAAAGCGAAGTATCCATGCGGACATGCTGCTCCTCTAAAATAGAACGCTTAAACAGCTTATTCCAGATGACTCCGTAATAGAAGTCTGCAGGATGTCTGACCATGTAATCGGCAAATGTCTCTCTGGATATCAGACCTTCCTGATCAATGTCTCCCTTAGCGGACACATTTTCACCGACTACCCGGTAGAAATCAGCAATAACAAGATCTGCATCCGTATTCTCAGCAGAACGAACCAGCATTTGTGTTGCATCCTTTGTAATCCAGTCATCTGCATCCATGAACTGAATATAGGTTCCGGACGCCAAATCAAGTGCCTGATTACGTGTGTCTGAAACGCCGGAATTCGCCTTGTGAACCACCTTCACGCGGGAATCGGCGGCAGCATAGGAGTCAAGAATAGCAGGAGAAGAGTCCTTACTTCCGTCATCCATCAGAATCAGTTCAAAGTCAGTAAATTCCTGATTTAAGACCGAATCAATACAGCGATTTAGATTGGCCTCTGCATTGTAAACAGGGATAATAATGCTTACCTTTGGCATATGACACGTCCTTCTTATCTGCCAGGTGGCAGTTGATACCTTTATTATAATACGAAGAATACGAATGGTCACTTTAAAAAACCTAAAAAAATGCTTGACAAAATGGGAGTTACCCTTTAGACTATCTATTGTTGCTGATAAACAGCGATACGTAAGTGTAGCTCAGCTGGATAGAGCGTCTGACTACGGATCAGAAGGTCGCGAGTTCGAATCTTGTCACTTACATATATAATAAAAGGAATGCAATTGCAACTTGCGATTGCATTCCTTTTTTTTTACCGTTAAAATAAACAAGGATTACTATAAGAAAAGAGAAAAATATGCAACAGATTATGAAACTTGTGGCTCCATGCCATTTCGGACTGGAAGCGGTTTTAAAGAAAGAAATATTTGACCTCGGTTATGACATCGACCATGTAGATAACGGGAAGGTCGTCTTTACCGGTGATGCTGAGGCAATTGTACGTGCAAACATCGGACTTCGAACAGCGGAACGTGTGCTTTTAGAAGTCGGTGAATTCAAAGCCGTGACATTTACCGAGTTGTTTGATCAGGTGAAGGCACTTCCATGGGAAGATTTCCTTCCGAAGAATGCGAAATTCTGGGTTACCAAGGCTAACACCATCAACAGCCGCCTTTTTTCAAGTTCTGACATTCAGTCCATCGTAAAGAAGGCGATTGTAGAGCGATTAAAGGAAGTGTACCACATAAACTGGTTTGAAGAGGATGGCGAGTCCTATCCAATCAGGGTAAATGCGTTAAAGGACATGTTCTCCGTTACTCTTGACACGACGGGCGCTTCTTTACATAAGAGAGGATACCGTACAGAGGCAGGTGCTGCGCCAATTTCTGAAACTCTGGCCAGTGCACTGATTATGCTCACACCATGGCACGCTGACAGAATCCTGGTTGATCCGTTCTGCGGAAGCGGAACATTTGCCATTGAAGCAGCCATGATGGCGGCCGATATCGCACCGGGTATGAACCGCCATTTTACATCTGAGAAGTGGACGAATATTATCCCGAAGGAAACCTGGGACGACTGCTTTGAAGAGGCAAGAGATGCCGTAAATACGGACATTGAGACCGATATTCAGGGCTATGATATTGATGAAAATGTCATTCGCATTGCGAGAGAGAACGCAAGACGTGCGGGAGTGGAGAAGCTGATTCATTTCCAGAAGCGCGATGTGAAAGATTTAAGCCATCCTAAGAAGTATGGCTTTATTATTACGAATCCGCCTTATGGTGAAAGACTTGAGGAGAAGGCCGCTCTGCCTGCAATCTACAGAGCACTCGGCCAGGCTTACAAGAACCTTGACGGATGGAGCTGTTACTGTATTACACCATATGAGGGGATTGGACAGGATTTCAAAAGAAAGCCTGACAAGAACCGCAAGATTTATAACGGCATGATCCAGACAAGATTCTATTCTTTCCTGGGTCCAAAACCACCAAAGAAGAAGAGGAATGAAGAGAATTAATAAATGGCTGACGCTTGGTTTAAGCTGCTCGACTGTTTTGCTTTTAATTCTGGGCATCCTGGCAGGTTCAAAGAAAACCGAACCGAAGCAAATCGATATACAACCAAACACCATCGCAATCAGTGCGATGTCGTCAGAAAGCACGGACAGGGTCCTGCCTTCTGCATATAACAGCAAGGAACACGGAAGAAGTGTCAAGGCAATGAATCAGGGGAATACGACCAATTGCTGGGCGTATGCTTCTCTTGCCGCATTAGAGGACGCAGCGCTTCCGACTAAGACGCTGAAGCTCTCCGTTGAACACATGGTGAAGAGCGTCAGCCAATTCTCCAATGTCTATGACGGTGGAGAATATACAAGAGCAGTGGCCTATCTTTCTTCATGGATGGGACCTGTCACATTAAATGATAATCCGTTTGGAGTTGGAATTTCAAATGCAGCACCAGAGGTAGCAGGGCATGTGCAGGAGGTTCAGTTTATTCAGGACAAGAACCTGGATAAAATTAAAAACGCGGTCATGGATTACGGCGGTGTTACTTCGTCCTTTTATGCGGCTAATCTGCAGAATTTCTCTGCATCGCCGTACTATAACAGGGACACGGCCGCCTATTACTACGCAGGTGTGGCATCGGCCAATCATGATATCGTTATCATTGGCTGGGATGACCATTACAGCAAGGACAATTTTTCGCTGACGCCACCCGGCAACGGTGCCTTCCTTTGCATGAACAGCTGGGGAGCGGACTTTGGAAACGAGGGAGTTTTCGCCATTTCCTACTATGATGTCAATATCGGCACGTCCTCTGTGTTCTATTCAGGAATCGAGGACACCGACAATTATGATACCATTTACCAGGCTGATCAGGCCGGTTGGGTCGGACAGGCAGGATATGGAAAAGATACGGCACAGGTTGCGTCTGTGTACACGGCAAATGCAGATTCCTGCATCGAGGCTGTCAGTTTTTATGCGACCGGGCCGGATACTTCCGTCGAGGTCGCTGTAAGGCCGAAATTCACCAATGCAGCGGATTTGCAGAATCTGACCTATGTGCAGTCTTTGGAATACGAAAACGCCGGATATTACACAATCAGGCTCTCAGAGCCGGTTTTTGTACAGGCAGGGGAGAAATTCGCTGTCTGTCTTAAGATTACGACACCTGATTCGGAGCATCCGGCTGCAATTGAGTATGAATCCGGGACGGCAGCAGTCGGCATCAATATTGATGACGGTGAGAGTTATTTAAGCTTGGACGGGCAGTACTGGGAGCACCTGGAAGAAACTAAAGCATGTAATGCCTGCGTGAAGGCATTTGCAAGGGAGATTTGAGAATATGAAGAAATTAATATTTGCAACAGGAAACGAAGGAAAGATGCGCGAGGTGCGCGAAATGCTTGAAGGCACAGGAATCGAGTGCATTTCCATGAAGGAAGCTGGCTTTGACGGGGAAGTCGATGAGACCGGTACTACATTTGAGGAAAATGCGTTGATTAAGGCAAGAACAGTGGCTAAGGCTCTGAATTTACCTGTACTTGCAGATGATTCCGGTCTTGAGGTTGATTATCTTGATAAGGCACCCGGAATCTATTCTGCCCGCTTTATGGGACATGATACGTCTTATACAATCAAGAATCAGGCAATTATTGATAAGCTTGAAGGAGTGGAAGGAAATGACCGCTCTGCGCGCTTTGTCTGCGCAATGGCACTTGCCCTCCCGGATGGAACAGAAGTGACAACCAGAGGCACCATGGAAGGTCTGATTGCAAAGAAAATCAAGGGAACAAACGGCTTTGGTTATGATCCAATCGTCTATATCCCTGAATTTGGCATGTGTTCTGCAGAGCTTGCACCAGAACAGAAGAACGCCATTTCTCACAGAGGAAAGGCTCTTCGCGCCATGAAAGACGAAATTGTAAAGGTACTTGCTTAAGATAAGCTGTGCCGGGATGTTCCCGCCAGGCGTGTAATGAAGAAACTAACACAGGAAAGTGTAAATGGAATTGAAAAAGCGGATTATGATTGTGAGCGATACACATCGCCATTTAGACAATTTAAAATTGGCACTGGCAAGAGAACTCCCGATTGACGGACTGATTCACTGCGGGGACGTAGAAGGCCAGGAAAAGGACATTGCACGTCTCGCAGGCTGTCCGGTTTATATCGTGCGCGGCAATAATGACTTTTTTACAGATCTTCCGAGAGAGAGAGAAGAGTTCCTTTTTGGCAAAAGAATTATGATTACACACGGACATAATTACGGAGTTTCCCTGGATTTATCGCTTTTAAGAGACGAAGCTGCAGTTCGTGGCGTCGATATTTGCTTTTTCGGACATACCCACAGACCGGTTATTGAACAGGGAAGCGGCGTGACCATTGTAAACCCGGGAAGCCTGTCGTTTCCAAGGCAGGCAGACCATAAGCCAACTTATATCATGATGACAATTGATCGTACGGGAAATGCCGAATTTACGCTAAAAACGCTGTGATTAAATTTTTTTTAAAAAAAATGAAAATTGTTGTTGACATGTTGGCACCCATATTATATACTTCTACATGTCCTCGAGAGAGCAGTTACGAAATACAGTAAACAAGCTACTTTCAGGTATATCGGGGTGTGGCTCAGCTTGGCTAGAGCGCTTGATTTGGGATCAAGAGGCCGCAGGTTCGAATCCTGTCACCCCGATCTTTTATAATATAACCATGCGGGTGTAGTTCAATGGTAGAACACTAGCCTTCCAAGCTAGATACGTGAGTTCGATTCTCATCACCCGCTTTGTGTGTCCGTAGCTCAGCTGGATAGAGCAACGGCCTTCTAAGCCGTGGGTCGAGGGTTCGAATCCCCCCGGGCACACTTTTTTTATATGGTGGGTATAGCGCAGCTGGTTAGCGCGTCAGATTGTGGCTCTGAAGGCCCTGGGTTCGAATCCCAGTATCCACCCTTAGCCTTTTAAAAGAATTAATGGGCTATCGCCAAGCGGTAAGGCACAAGGTTTTGATCCTTGCACTCGCTGGTTCGAATCCAGCTAGCCCAGCTTGGGTCGCTAAAGTGTTCCATTTGGGCTCATAGCTCAGTCGGTAGAGCACTAGACTTTTAATCTAGGTGTCCCGGGTTCGAATCCCGGTGGGCTCATTATTCCCGTCAGCAGATGCTGGCGGCTTTTTTACTTTAACGGGGATCAGCCCCATATTCTTATTCTTAACGTATTTTATGCGACACGTTTCTGTCCCGTAACAATTATCACCCCAAAAATCTCTGTAGTATGTTAGAATAGAACCATTAATTGCAAGGAGGAAATCCACTTGGAACAGAATAAAAAAGTAGAAGTTACGCCTGAAAACTCAATCAATCCCAAGACAGGCAAGCCATACAGAACACATAGAGAATCGGCACCAGATCCAAAGACTGTAAGAAATGACAACAACAGAGGTGTTAAGCATGTTATCGCTGTTATGTCCGGTAAGGGCGGCGTAGGTAAATCTCTCGTTACATCCATGTTAGCTGCACAAGCAAGAAGAAATGGCTTTAAGACAGCAATCTTAGATGCTGATATCACAGGCCCATCCATTCCTAAGTCTTTCGGTATCACAGGAAAGGCAATGCCATCCGCCGATGGCCAGTCTATTATTCCATGTGAATCACAGAATGGAATCAAAATCATGAGCATGAACCTTCTGATGAAGGATACAGACCCTGTAGTATGGAGAGGTCCAATCATCGCAAGTGCTGTTACAGAGTTCTGGGAGAAGACAACCTGGGGCGATACAGACTATATGTTCATCGACTGCCCGCCAGGCACAGGTGACGTACCACTTACTATTTTCCAGTCTCTTCCTGTTGATGGTATTGTTGTTGTAACAAGCCCTCAGGACCTTGTTTCCATGATCGTGGAGAAGGCCGTAAAGATGGCAGCCATGATGAATATTCCTATTCTCGGCCTTGTAGAGAACATGTCCTATTACGTATGCCCGGACTGCGGAAAGCAGCATTCTATCTTTGGGGAGAGCCATGTAGACGAAGCAGCTGAAAAGCACGGAATTGACGCCGTTGCCAAGCTTCCAATCAATCCACAGAACGCGAGCCTTGTAGATGCTGGTCGTGCTGAAGCACTCGATGGCGAAGGCTTAAAGGAAATCACAGAAGTCATCTTTGGTTAAGATAAAAACGATGGGGAACATCGGGGAAATATAAGTGTAAGGAGAATTTTATGGCTGACTCATTAATTACTAGAAATGCAATCGCTGACAGCTTAAAAGAGCTGACAGACAACAAGCCATTTGAAAAAATATCCGTTGGAGAAATCTGCGAACATTGCGGAATCACAAGAAAAAGCTTTTATTATCACTTCCGTGATAAATACGATTTAGTGAGCTGGATCTTCCGTACTGAATTCATGGATAAGGCGGCAACCAAAGAGTATAAGAACCTGTTAGGTCTTTTAGATGATCTTGTATATTATATGTATGAGCAGAAGTCTTACTATATGGCGGTTCTTGAAACAAGCGGACAGAACAGCTTCCGCGATACGTTCATAGAGTCCTTCTTTCCGGTGCTTGAAATCTATGGTGAAGCCTTCTATCCGAAGTGTCCTCAGAAGATGATGCGTAGCGCTGTCTACTTCCTTGCCAGCGGCCTGATTTCCTTTATCAAGGACTGGCTTAACTCCGGCATCGATTTAGAGACTATGATCGAAACAACTCATTATCTATTAGATAACTCGGTAAATATCATTCGTGAGTCAGTACCTCCAAGTAGCTCTAAAGAATAAAATGAAAAATCAGTTCTGCACTTTTGAAACGTGCAGGGCTGATTTTTTTACACAATTTGCCAGGCAGATTCCAGGCGGGTGTCCGTTCTTTTATGATTGAATTGTCTGAATATTCAAACGAAATAGAAATAAATAATACACAAAAATAGTATAAATAGCGAAATGTATTGACAAAAATATGGGGGGTATGGTATCTTATAGTCAAGAAAAGAACAAAACAAAGGGGGTTGGTACCGTTGCCGATTGAATGTACTACCCAGAAAGATGAGAATGGCAAGACATAGCGTTCCGCAAGAAGGACCTCAGGTGAATGAATGAAATAGAATCCAATCGTGAATGGAACTGTTAAACCAGAGGCAGACTAACAGCTAGTCGATCATCTAAAAGAAGAGCCATGAAGGAGAAACGAGAAATCTTCTTCGAAAAAGAACAAAAGTCTAAACCTTCTAAGTACGTTTGGTGTTGAAAGACGGGAAGAACATACGAGCGGACAAAAAGAAGATAAAGGCTGGCAACCTTTGAAAGCAAAGAAGGAATATCAGGCCCATAGGGAAGGTATTCAGAAAAGAGCTAACAATTGAATAAAATAGAAAATTGAAGCGGTCGTGATGCATTCAGCGTGACGACCGTTTCTTTTTTACTTAGAATAAAAGAAGCTTCGATGCAAATCCATCGAAGCTTCTTTTCGTTATGCGGGTAGCAGGACTTGAACCTGTACGGGATATCCCACTAGAACCTAAATCTAGAGCGTCTGCCAGTTCCGCCATACCCGCGGACAGTAAAAAGCATAGCAAAGAAGCGGAATTTCGTCAAGGGAGGAACGAACAGGACAGAGCAAAAGGGTGAGGCGCTGGTAATTAAGGCGGAATCCCTGTATAATAGATATATCAAAACACGTGAAAAATGGAGGGCTAACTATGATTTATAACATGGAAAATGAGTTCTTTGAGATGAAGGTCGAGTCAAAGGGCTGTGAAATCGTATCATTAAAAAGAAAAGATATAGGGGCTGAGTATATCTGGGATGGAAACCCGGATGCATGGAAGCGCCACGCGCCGATACTGTTTCCGGTGGTTGGTAAGTATAAGGGAAACATTACAAGATATAAGGGTAAGGAATATCGGCTGTCTCAGCACGGATTTGCACGTGACACAGAATTCGAGCTGGTCGAGCGAAAAAAGGGTTACCTTTGCATGAAGATGACCGATAACTCTCAGACCAGACAGGTATATCCATTTGCCTTTGAACTGCAGGTGGCTTATACTCTCGCTGGACAGAAGGTACAGGTTTCCTGGAAGGTGAAAAATACAGGAGCAGATGTCATGTACTTCTCCATCGGCGGACATCCTGCATTTGTAGCGCCGCAAGGCAGCATGACAGGAGCTAATTTAAAGATTTATGCGGGTCATCGTATTTTAAATAAGCTGCAGTATCAGCTCTTAAGCGAGGATGGACTGTGTGAGCGTGAAGTACATGTAAAGGATCTTGATTATACAGCGGGTAAGCTTAAAGTTACAGAGGATATGTTTGATCAGGATGCCTGGATTGTCGAAACCGAGCAGTATGGTGATACAATTGACCGCATTAAGGTCGAAATTGATGGAAGAGATTATCTTGGTGTTTCTTTTAAAACTCCGGTTGTGGGCCTCTGGTCTGCGAAGGAGAAGGGTAATCCATTCCTCTGCATTGAACCGTGGTATGGAAGAACTGATGCCGTGGATTTTGACCAGGATCTCACGAAGAGAGAATATGGCAATTCTCTTAATGCCGGAGAATGTTTTGATGGAGAGTTTGAAATCGAAGTATTCTGATGAATATTATAGATTGTAATCTGGATGAATAATTAAGTCTGTATTCACAGGCGAAGGATGTGGATTATGGAAGCTAACAGAAGTCTGATATTTTTAGGAATTATGATGGGGCTGTTTTCGATTGCAGCTGCAGCTAAAGGAAAAGCTCTGAATCCAAAAAGAAATAAGTATTATGTATGTGGTGTTGCCATAGGTGTGTTGATTCTTCTGACGGAGTTTCTTGAAAGCTTTTTTTATGAGAATAATGTCGGCTTCGGCTATGTTCTGACACAGGCCGTCGTCGATTCTCTTTCTCCTTTTGTTGCGTATTTTTGCTATAAGATGATGGTCGGAAAGAATCGGCTGGTAGATCATCTTATGATTCTTCCGGCGGTTTCAGTAGCAATTATTTCGTGTGCATCTATAAAGACCGAATGGTTTTTTGTGCTGAATCAGGAGACGCAGAAAGTAGAGAATGGAAGGTTTTTCTGGTACACCTTCTGTGTAGCTGCTTTTTATTTTCTGATGGCGATTCTTGCTTATCTGAAGAATTACAGGGATTATGGAGTCTCTGAGAAATTGTTCAGCATCGCCATTTTTGTCTTTGCCGTCTTTGGAATTGTTCCGCAGCAACTGGCGATAGAACGCGTGTACTGCATGTGGCCGACTATGGAAGTCGGATTTTTACTTTATTATGTGCTGTATCTGATGCTTGCATCAAAATATGATGTACTGACAGATTGTCTCAATCGAAAATCTTTTGCCGATGAACAGGAACGTCTGATGACGGAAGATCAGTATATTCTGGTGTTCATGGATGTGAACGGTCTGAAGGATATCAATGATACACTGGGTCATGAAGCGGGAGACCGTGCGATTATTGATGCCGGCACGGTGACAAAGAAGGCATTTCGAAAGCTGGGCAAAGTCTATCGCACAGGCGGTGATGAATTCTGTATCATTTGCCGAAATGCCCATAAAGAGCGGGTTTCGATTGCGCTCGAGCATTTTGAGGAGAATCTGAAGGTAGTCAGCGCGAAAAGGCCGGATGGAGAGCTGAATATTTCCTATGGCGTTGCGGAGCATGATTCTTTTAGCACATATAAGTTTAATGAGGTCTATGCAAAAGCAGATGAATTGATGTATGATATGAAGAAGCGGTTTTATGATGAACACCCTGAGAAGGAACGAAGAAATCGCAGAGTTTTTAAAAAAGAGGAAAAATGATGTTAACGGAAATTGAGAATAAGAAATTAGCAGAACTGTTATTCCCGGAAGTTGAAAAGACGACCGAATACTGGGAAGAGAAGTTTCCTTACAGAAAGCTTGGTAAGAAGGCTGAAGTTACAAGAATGGCTCCAAGCCCAACAGGATTCATCCACCTTGGTAACCTGTACAGCGCCCTTGCTGATGAGAGAATTGCTCATCGCCATGGTGGTGTGTTCTATCTTCGTATCGAGGATACTGATGCAAAGCGTAAGGTTGATGGTGCGGTTGATTTAATAATCAATGCACTCCGTTATTTCAATATTGAATTTGATGAGGGTGCAGGCTTTGGCGATGATGCTGAACAGAATGCGTATGGCCCTTACTATCAGACAGAGCGTGTAGAAATCTATCACTCTTATGCAAAGAGCCTTGTTGAAAGAGGTCTTGCTTACCCTTGCTTCGCAACAGAGGAAGAACTGTCAAAGGTTCGTGAAGAGCAGGAAGAGAACAAGGTTCTGACAGGTTATTATGGTAAGTATGCTACATGGAGAGACAAGACATTTGCCGAGTACGAAGAGGCTTTAAAGTCTGGTGCTGAGCATGTATTAAGACTTCGCTCCCAGGGTGAAGAGGGCAAGGAAATCACATTCCATGATGAAATTAAGGGCGACGTGCAGTTACCTGAGAATATTCATGATATCGTTCTTTTAAAGAAGGATGGAATTCCTACTTACCACTTTGCACATGCAATCGATGATCACCTGATGAGAACTACGGTTGTTATCCGTGGTGGAGAATGGCTTGCTTCTGTACCAATTCATTATGAATTATTCCACGTTCTTGGCTTTAAGATGCCTAAGTACGCGCATACAGCTCACCTCATGAAGTTTGATGAGGAAACAGGCGGTAAGAGAAAGCTTTCTAAGCGTAAGGATCCGGAGCTTTCCCTGGATTTCTACAGAAAAGACGGATATCATCCACATTGCATGAAGGTTTACCTTCTGACTCTGTTGAATTCTCACTTCGAAGAGTGGCATGAGCAGCATCCGGATGAGGATTTAAACAACTTCCCATTCTCTGTTGAGAATATGAGCAAGTCCGGTGCGCTTTTCGATAAGGATAAGCTTCACAACATCTGCAAGAATGAGCTGTCCCGTCTGTCAGAGGACGAGGTTTACGAGTTCTTAAAGACATGGGCTGAAGAGTTTGAACCGGAAAAGGCTAAGCTCTGGTTTGCTGATGAAGAGAAGTTAAAGAGCATTCTTCGTCTCTACATGGGCGTTGGCGCAAAGAGAAGAAGAAAGGATCTGATTTTCGCTAAGCAGGTATTTGAGTTAATTGGTTACTTCTTCGGTGACGAGTCTGAAAAGGATGAGTTTAAGCTTGGCACAGAGGAAGAGAAGAAGATTCTTGCTGAGTACTTAAATACATTTGATTATGCAGATGACAACTCTGCATGGTTCAATAAGTTAAAGGCTGTTGCTGATAAGCTTGGCTATGCTTCTGATATGAAGGCTTATAAGGCTAACCCTGAAGACTTCAAGGGTTCTGTTTCTGATATCGCAGAGGCTGTTCGTATCAGCGTAACAGGCAGGGCAAATACTCCTGATCTCTGGACTATCATCCACATCATGGGCGAAGAGCAGATGAGAGAAAGAATTAATGCTGTGCTGAATGCGTAATGACACGAGGAGTGCGAAAATGATGCTGGTTCGTTTGTTGATAGCAGCGCTTCAAATGAAACATCTATATGAATGCCCCATGGTTTATGAGAAGAAATATATCTTGTTTTGTATTGTGATGTGTGTTCTGGAGGTGTTATTTCAAGGTTTTCTAATTTCAATATTGCTTGGAATCGAGACTGAGACAGGTAAAATTTTTAGAATAAGCGGAGCCTGTACGGTGGGAAGAGTTATTTCGTATTTAGGAATGAAGGTGTTGGGGGGAAGTGGTTTTTATTTTGAAATTTCAATGGGTCAATCATTTTTTCTATGTGATTCCTCAACCGCTGCCCCGGCGGCATAGTACATTGACAGTTGCATAAAAAAGGATCTTCCTGTAAGGTTGAG
>CACZJL010000031.1 GCA_902781505.1 uncultured Lachnospiraceae bacterium
GAAAAAAGGCAAGAAATGGTATTACCGCTATTATGTGGAGGATGCCAGTGGTAACTTGGTTCAGAAGGAATGCGTAGGAACAGAAAGTAAGTCGGAAACGGAAAAACTGCTCCGTAAGGCTATGGAGGAATACGAAAGTAAGAAGATCGTAGCCAAAACGGAGAATATCACACTGGGAGAGCTTTTGGATGTGTGGGTGGATGAGGAACTGAAGGTCAGTTCCCTTAGTAATAACACTGTAACCCTTTATACAGACCGGAAATCAGGTGGTTATTGGCTTTTTAACTTCAGGACCCGCTGATGTCGTTGTGGCTGATCTGGTTCTCTACAGTTATTGTGACGAGGAACAAACTCTTGATTATTCAGAGATTGATTTAACAGATAGTGATGAAGACGGACTACCTGATTTTTATGAGGAACTAATCGGAACGGATATTAATGATTCAGATACAGATGATGATGGCAAGGTAATGCCAGTTCTGGAAGTACAGTTAATGGGGGCGCAGTTAAATTCATTCTCCATGGATAAGTTAAGTGCAGACGATTCCATTCTAAATTCGGAGATTCCAGGCTTTCTTGGAAATGCATATGAATTTACTGTAGAGAACAATATTCAGGAAGCAAATCTAAAATTTCAGTTGGATCCTTCGATTATGTTAAATGATTCGATTAATCCAGCGATTTATTACTGGAATGAAGAAACACAGCTTCTGGAACTTGTGGATGGTCAGGTAAAGGAAAATGATGGCATCAGAGTAATACTTAATCATTTTTCTAGATTTTTCAGAGAATGAAACAGGAATGCGTAAATCTCTTAGAAGACTTAGGCGAAGAAGACAGAGCAGCAGTTTATACCTTTGATGGATACGTCAGGAAAATTTCAGACTTTATCCCTGTGGGAGATGCAATTCCGTTAGTTGAAGGGATTAATCAGCATAATGGAATGACCTCGATTTATGATGCAGTCCAAACTGCATTGAATGATTTTTCAAAACTGGATTCTACAGATGGAAATCACTTTATTGTCTTACTTAATTTCCGGCATTGTCAACGTCATCAGCATGTTGAGGACTATATTGGAACGTCCCCACTTAGTGCTAAAAACGCAATTTCTTTAGCATTGACAGCTTCTGAGAATCTGCCTGGGTTTAAATCGAATAACTGGTATGACTGGCAGGAACTGATTAAAAGTCATGCATGGAATTTTGTTCATAATGCGGTGGAGAGTGATATTGTTGCCTGTGATTCTTCAATAGAGAAAGAAGTGACTATTCAAGGCGCAGGGCGTTGTGACTTATTAAAAAGAAGTAGAAAAGAAATCTGGAGAGTTAAACCGTCGTCCTATGTAAAACCAGAGAAAATGAAAAAGCTCTCGCGCAGCTTGAACGGTATGTGAAGGCGTATGGTGGCTACTTTGGTGGACCGGAAATCCCAGATAGAAGTTTTACAATCGCTGATTATGTTGTAAGCTATTATAATCTTCAGAACGGTTTGATTTTGTATCGCTTTGAAAAAAGAGAAAAAACAGGAAGCGGTAAATCCTGTTCCAAATGTAGCATATGAACCTCAGGAAAATTCAGATACTGCCAAGATGGTAATGAAAGGAATCGCCGTATTAGTTATTGCGGGAACACTTGCAGAAGATGTGTTTTCGGGAGGGGCAGGAATCGTAGATGATGCAGCCAGTATTGCGTTCGCATATCAATTGATTCAATAATGGAAGGTGAATTCATGACATTTAAAACACAGTTTAAAAAGACATATGGTGAATTGTTAATCCCACTTGGCTATAAGTACTGTTCAAAGTTGAACTATTTCATCAAGGCAGTAAATGAGGAGATTTATACCTTTGTAGGTTATCGAGGAGAACCCGCATGGAACAAAGGAGATAAGGCATTTACGATTGTTGCGGGAGCGTTCACCGTTTATTTAGAGACAATCAATAAAGAATATATAAGTACGAATGAGGTGGAACTTATAAACTACTGCCATAATAAAAAATATGGTATGGGATTTGTTTATAACATGGATTCGATGGAAAAAATGATTGGAGAGTCAGTGGAAGAAGTAAAAAAAATATTGAATATTCTTGAAACTATTATTGATGCAGATTCTCTGATCCAATATGGGAAAAAGTATAACATCGATTTAATAAGAAGAAGCCATGAGTTTCGAGGGAATTCCCTGATTTTTATTCTGGCTGATAATCATGATGATTTTAAAGAATATTTTAGTGAACTATGTAATCAGGAATATATGAAAATTGAAAATGGAGATGTAGGAAAAGGATATACAAAGGAGCTGGCTTATAGCGGTTTGTACCAGGGCATCATGGTGGATGTTGTCCAATCCCGTGACAAAGTCTTTAATGATCCTGACCTGTATAAAAAAGCGATGGAAGAGGCCAATCGCCGTAAGGAACAGAATCTGAAGATTTTGAGGGAGCTTAAAGTAATCTGAATGAATATAAAAAACTAAAAAACTTTCTGGTCATACCACGACGAACAGCCCAGATATTGTGCATATTTTAACGAGCAAAATGAGAAACGCGGGACAAATCTGCGATTTTGTTGATTTATCCTCCCTGTACGGATAGAAAAAAGAGTGATAAAATCTTAACATACTCAAATTGGTAATGCCACGTGAGACCAGCGTTACCGTTATAGAAACAGGTTTGAAGGTAGTAAGGAGAGAATGAATTATGGCAGCAAAAGGTGATCCGCATTATCCACTTCGCCCGGAGAACGCAAACGTTGATGGACCAATGCGTGAACCGGTTGTAAAGTTAGGAAAGTTAATTACAGATCGTATTCCGATTAAATTAGGTTTACAGAAGATTACAAAGGATGATCCGGAGTACTGGGCCGTTTCCCTGCTTTGCACGGATGAAGAAGCAGAACTGGCACTGAAATTCGGAGGTATCAGAAAGCCAAAGACATTTGCCGAGTTAAAGAAAATTTCAGGGATTGAAGACGAAAAGCTCCAGAAAATGCTGGATCACATGTCCTATACAGGTCTGATTGAGTGGAATTACGAGAATCCAAAGCATGAGAAGCAGTATGTGCTTCCTATGTTCGTACCTGGTTCCGGCGAATTCTCCAACATGAACAAGGATTTAATTGCTGAACATCCGGAGCTTGGATATTTCTTTGAACATATGACCAGACTTCCACTTGAGAAGGTTACAAAGATTGTACCTCCGGGTGGTGCCGGTATCGGAATGCATGTCATTCCGGTTGAGAAGGCGATTGAGATGAATAACGAGGCAATTGGCATCGAGAAGATTTCTCACTGGTTAGATAAGTACGATGGCAAGTATGCGAAGTCTCCATGTTCCTGCCGCAGAAGCCGCAAGACTTTTGATGAAGGCTGCGGAGATGTAGAAGATGGCTGGTGTATCGCAGTTGGCGATATGGCTGATTATGTTGTTGAGACAAACAAGGGTGGTCAGTACATCACTCGTGAAGAAGCCCTCGATATCTTTAAGAGAGCCGAGGAAAATGGTTTCGTTCACCAGATTACTAATATCGATGGCGAGGACAAGATTTTCGCAATCTGTAACTGTAATGTAAATGTATGTTATGCACTTCGTACATCCCTTTTATTTAACACACCAAACCTTTCCAGATCTGCTTATGTAGCTGAAGTTGAGACTTCTAAGTGTGTTGCCTGCGGAAGATGTGTTGAGAGTTGTCCTGCCGGTGCGGTTAAGTTAGGTCAGAAGCTCTGTAAGAAGGATGGCAGCCAGGTACAGTATCCAAAGTCTGTTCTTCCTTCAGAGAAGAAGTGGTCTGAGGCTGACTGGGACTGGGATTACAGAGATCACAACCGTGTGGAAGCATACAGAACAGGTACGGCTCCTTGTAAGACAGCCTGTCCTGCACACATTGCAGTACAGGGCTACTTAAAGATGGCTTCACAGGGAAGATATCAGGATGCGTTAGCTCTGATTAAGAAGAACAACCCACTTCCTGCAATCTGTGGTCATATCTGTAACAGAAGATGTGAAGATGCCTGCACAAGAGGCACAATCGATCAGGCAATTGCAATCGATGAGGTAAAGAAGTTCATCGCAATGCAGGATCTGAATGCAGAAACAAGATATGTTCCAAAGAAGGTCATCCCAAGAGTTGACGGTGACTTTTCTGACGATAAGGTAGCAATCATCGGTGCAGGTCCTGCCGGACTTTCCTGTGCATTCTACCTCGCAGAAAAAGGCTATAAGCCAACTGTATTTGAAAAGAATGAAAAGGCCGGCGGTATGCTGGTTTACGGAATCCCTTCCTACAAGTTAGAGAAGGATGTTGTGGAAGCTGAAATCGACGTTATCCGTGAGATGGGAGTGGATATCAGAACCGGAATCGAAGTTGGTAAGGATATCACTCTCGATCAGTTAAGAAGCGAAGGCTATAAGGCGTTCTACGTAGCAATCGGTTGTCAGGGAGGCAGAAGTATCGGCGTTCCTGGTGAAGACGGAAAGGGCGTTACAACAGCTGTTGATTTCTTAAAGGAAATCAATGCAACAGAAAAATATGATGTAGCTGGCGATATCGTTGTAGTCGGCGGTGGTAACGTAGCAATTGACTGTTCAAGAGATGCTGTTCGTGTCGGAGCTCCTGCAGTTACTCAGGTTTCTCTTGAAACAAGAGATATCATGCCGGCTTCT
Source organism: uncultured Lachnospiraceae bacterium (assembly GCA_902781505.1). Classification (GTDB taxonomy): domain Bacteria; phylum Bacillota; class Clostridia; order Lachnospirales; family Lachnospiraceae; genus UBA4285. The sequence goes on from CACZJL010000031.1 coordinate 4,667, forward strand.
GTTGATGAAATCGAGGAAGCAGAGGAAGATGGCGTAATCTTAAAGGGCGGCTGGGGTCCTAAGGAAATCTTAAAGGATTCTGAAGGTAACGTAGCAGGCATTATTTTTAAGAAGTGTGTATCTGTTAAGGACGAGACTGGCAGATTCAATCCAAAGTTTGATGAGAACGAAACCATTACAATTCCTTGTAAGCACGTTGTGCTTGCAGTAGGTCAGTCCATTGTCTGGGGTGATTTACTTGAAGGCAGCAAGGTTGAACTTGGAAGAGGAAATGGCGCGGTTGCTGATGCTAAGACTTATCAGACAGGTGAACCGGACATCTTTGTAGGCGGTGACGTTTATACCGGTCCTAAATTTGCCATTGATGCAATTGCAGCAGGTAAGGAAGCAGCAACTTCCATTCACCGTTTTGTACAGCCTCATACATCTCTTACAATCGGACGTAATCAGAACGATTATGTGGAATTAGATAAGGACGATATTCTTGTTGAATCTTATGATAATTCCAGCCGTCAGATTCCGGGTAAGAGAAGTGATGTTGCAGCGAAGACTTTCCGTGATGCGAAGGCAGTATTCACAGAAGAACAGGTTAAGAAAGAAACAGCAAGATGTCTGGGCTGTGGTGCTTCTGTTGTCGATGAAAAGCATTGTATCGGATGTGGCGTCTGCACAACAAAGTGCGAATTTGATGCGATTCATCTGCTTCGTGCAAACCCAGAGTGTTCCACAATGAGAAAGAGTGAGGATAAGATGAAGTACATCCTTCCTTACGCTGCGAAACAGGCAATTAACATTAAGTTTAAGAAGAAAAAGTAAGAAGTATGCATGAACTTGGAGTAGTCTTCCAGATTAAGAAAAATCTGGAAGAAGTCGCTGCGGACAACAATCTGAAAGCGATTGATAAGGTTACAATCAGTCTCGGTGAAGTATCCACTGTCATTCCTGAGTATCTGACTGACTGCTGGAAATGGGCCAGGAAGAAATCAGAAATCTTAGTGAATACAGAACTTGTGATTGAGAGGATACCAGCCATCACACATTGTGATGACTGCGGGGAGAATTATGAAACAGTGAAGTATGCGAAAATCTGTCCGCATTGCGGAAGTGAGCATACGTGGCTGATTCAGGGAAATGAATTCCTGATTAAGGAAATCGAAGTACCTGAACAAGATGAAACTATGGTTGGCTAGAGGGAAATTGCCAGTTATAAAACGCTTCTTGTGGAGACAAATATGAAGTTTGAAAAGATTACAGCTCCTTCGCAGAGGGATTTGTTTATCAGAAAGATTCAGGAGATGATTCTTTCTGGAGAATTAAAAAAGGGAGAGCGGATGCCTTCCGAGCGTGAGCTTGCAGATTCTCTTGGTGTATCAAGAACCATTGTGAACACCGGAATTGCAGTACTCGAAGAACAGGGCTTTTTAGAGGTGGTTCCAAGGCAGGGTGTCTTTGTTACGGATTATAAGCGAACCGCGAATGTGGATACATTAAATGCTATTATGAAGCTTAAAGGCGATGTCCTTCGCGATACGGATATTCGCTCGATTTTAGAGATTCGCTGGGCGTTGGAGCGGCTGACCGTTAAGAATGCTCTCGCGCATTTATCGGAAGAAAACCTCGAACAGCTTAAAGCGATTATAGAGAAAATCAGGGAAGCTAAGACGCCGATGGAAGCGGCGGAGCTTGCATTAGAGTTTCAGCGTCTGATGGCAGAGTTTGGTGAGAATTCCATGCTGTCCCTGATTATTGTGTCCTTCAGAGCACCATGTCTTGCGATGTGGGTGCGCTTCATTCGAATTTATGGAATTCAGACACTTTACGAACACACGAAAAAATCATTTGAGCTGCTTGCACGAAGAGATTATGACAAAGCACTCGAGTGGATTGAAAACTTTTCCAAAGAAGCAATGGACGGAAAGTTCACGCTGTATGATAAGGATTTGAGAGGTGCGGCAGATGAATAAAAGAGAAATTGAAATCTTGGATGTCAAAGCGAACATCATTGAAGACAACGAAAAAGAGGCTATGCGCGTGCGCGAGCTTTTAAAATATCATCAGGTATTTCTTGTAAACCTGATGGCAAGCCCCGGTGCTGGCAAGACGACAACACTGGTGCGTACGATTAATGCGCTAAAGGACAGATATCGCGTTGGTGTCATGGAAGCGGATGTGGATTCAGATGTGGATGCGAAGACGGTAGCTGAGGCCGGTGCTAAGGTGATTCAGCTGCATACAGGCGGCGCCTGCCACATGGATGCGTATATGACGTATCAGGGTCTTGAAGAGATGGGGGTTGATGATGTCGATGTTGTGTTTTTGGAAAATGTCGGCAATCTCGTGTGCCCTGCTGAATTTGATGTGGGTGCTGCAAAGCGCGTTGCCATTCTTTCCGTGCCGGAAGGAGATGACAAGCCATTAAAGTATCCTTTGATGTTTACGGTGTCAGATTTGTTAATGATTGGCAAAGTAGATGTTAAGCCTGTTTTTGATTTTGACGAAGAGGCGTGCAGAAAGTATGTGCGTGAACTGAATCCGAAAATTAAGGTGCTTCCTGTGTCTGCTAAGACCGGCGAAGGGTTTGATGCCTGGATTGACTGGCTGACTGAAGAAATTGAACTGTTCAGAAAAGGCACACAGGCAAGAAAGGAAGAGGCTTTTTATGAGAGTTATTGAGTTAAATAAAACAGTGACAGAATCCAATGACCGCGATGCAGATGCGCTTCGCGACCGCCTTAAGGAACAGGGAACGCTTCTGTTTAATCTGATGTCTAGTCCCGGTTCTGGCAAGACCACTCTGTTATCCCGCGTAATTACAGATATGAAGGATCGTTTTAAAATCGGTGTTATGGAAGCGGATATTGCATCCGATGTTGACGCGCTTCGCATTGAGTCACTTGGTGCCAGAGCAATTCAGGCGCATACGGATGGCATGTGCCACATGGATGCAGGCATGACAGAGCGCGCATTGAAGGCGATGAATGAGGCTTCCGCCGGCGCCGGAGTGGCAGAGGAGGCCGCCAGTGCGGACTTGGATCTGGTGTTCCTGGAAAATGTCGGCAATCTGATCTGCCCTGCTGAGTTTGATACGGGTGCCGGTAAGAATATCATGATTCTTTCTATACCGGAGGGCGATGACAAGCCGTTAAAGTATCCTTTAATGTTCAGAAAGAGTGATGTGCTGATTATCACAAAGATGGATACGCTTGAGTTTTTTGACTTTGATCTTGAGGTCTGCAAAGAACGTGTGCTTCGCTTAAATCCTGATATCAAAATCTTCCCTGTCTCTGCGAAGACAGGAGAGGGCATGGAAGCTTTTGAAAACTGGATTTCGGAATCGCTTGCTGACTGGAAGGCGTGAGTTTCTAAATATTTAATTGGCGCTAATACCGCCGATATGTTAAAATTGACTGGTAAGAAGGGAATTAGAGTGGGAACACTTTGTCCCTTCTTTTTTGTTTTCGCCCGCGGTGGGCGAAGTTGGCTCATTACAGGAGGTGCAGATATGAGTGATACAAAATATACAGGAACACAGACAGAGAAAAATCTGGAAGCGGCATTTGCCGGCGAATCTCAGGCAAGAAATAAATATACGTATTTTGCTTCCAAGGCGAAGAAGGAAGGATTTGAGCAGATTGCAGCTCTCTTTCTTAAGACCGCTGATAACGAGAAGGAACATGCAAAGATGTGGTTCAAGGAACTCGCAGGAATCGGTGATACAGCAGAGAATTTAAAGGCTGCAGCAGAGGGCGAGAACTACGAATGGACTGATATGTATGAAGAATTCGCAAAGACCGCTGAGGAAGAAGGCTTCACGGAATTAGCTGAGAAGTTCAGAGCAGTTGGTGCCATTGAGAAGGAACACGAGGAGCGGTACCGTGCGCTTCTTAAGAATGTGGAGACGGCTGCTGTTTTTGAAAAATCAGAAGTCAAAGTATGGGAATGCAGAAACTGCGGTCACATCGTAGTTGGAACAAAGGCTCCGGAAAAGTGTCCGGTTTGTGATCATCCACAGAGCTATTTTGAGGTACGCGAAAAGAATTATTAAGGTTTTGCGAAAAGGGGGAGCAATCCGGCGAACTATTATTTCAAAGAGTCTGGCATGTAAAGCCGGAGGGTCTGTTTTTTTGCGCGTCGCCGGCAAATGCGGCCGCAGGACACGTCGTGGAAAAGACTGAAATTAAGAAAGAAACGAACGATGAGTGAATTAATTACAACACTGGAAAGCGCAGGAGATGCAGAGCAGTTGTTAATAGCAGGTGCAGATACCATTCTTGTAGCTTTACAGGATTTAAGCAGTACAGTAGCAGATAAGCTGACAATGGAACAGCTGGACCTGGTGATTGAGACAGCGAAGGCAGCCGGTAAAAAGATTGCAGTTCGTGCCAATATGACCATTCATGAGGGAAGCCTTGCAGTGGTCGAAGAAAAAATGAAGGAACTGGCTGAAAGAGACGTAGATGCAATCTGGACGACAGATCCATCCGTTTTCTACCTTGCTAAAAGAAAGGGGATGACAGACAAGATTGTCTATGACCCGGAAATGCTGATGACATCCATCAATGATGCATCCTGGTGGCTGGAACGCGGGATTAAGGGCATCTGTATTTCTCCAATCCTTACCTTACAGGAGACAGAAGAAATTGCAGGTACAGTAAAAAAGGCTGTGGTTACGGTTCACGGAAGGACCTTAATGTCCAGATCATACAGAAAGCTTTTGACTGCCTACCAGCAGACGAATGCTGAGAATCCGGATACTTCCTGGGCAGCAGACTCTAAGCTTGAAGGCAGAAAAACACTTGCACTGACAGAGAAGACAAGAGACGGAAGGATGCCGGTATTTGAAGATGAAACAGGTACCTTAATCTATTCTGATAACGTGCTGGATTCCTTTGACGTCATTGAAGATGTGTTAAAGAGCAATCCAATGGGACTTCTGATTGAAGGAAGCTTCTTAAACCAAGAAGAACAGTGTGCAGCTGTTCATGCATACAAAAGAATTCTTGGCGGCGAAAGTGCAGCTGAGGTTGGAAAGGAGTACAGAAGCGCGTTTGCATTTGAACCGCTCGATTCAGGTTACTATGAACAGAAAACAGTCAGATAAAAAATTAAGTAAGCCGGAACTCCTTGCACCAGCCGGAGACCTTGCAAGAGCAAAGGTTGCAATCAACTACGGGGCTGACGCTGTGTACCTTGGCGGAATGTCATTTTCCTTAAGATCACACGCGTCCAACTTCACAATGGATGATATCCGTGAGGTCTGTGCGTATGCAAAAGAGCACGGAGCTAACATTCACGTAACGGTTAACATCATTCCTCACAACGAGGATTTTGAAGGGCTTGAAGAATATTTAAAGGAGCTCGAGGCAGCAGGTGTTACTGCAATTATCACAGCATCCGTGTCCATCATGGCGCTGGCTAAGCGTGTGGCTCCAAAGCTTGAAGTTCACTGCAGCACACAGATGTCTATTACGAACTCCATGGCAGCTAAGATGATGGTGGAAGAAAATCATGTTGACCGTGTCGTTCTTGCGCGTGAGTGCTCCATGGACGAGGTTTGCGCGATTACAAAGGAATGTCCTGTTGAGACGGAGGCCTTTATTCACGGCGGAATGTGTGTCAATATTTCCGGTCGTTGCACGCTTTCTAACCGCATGACGTTAAGAGACGCAAATCGCGGTGGATGTGCACAGTCCTGCAGATGGCAGTATCATCTGTACGATGGAGAGACTGAGCTTTCTACAGAAGAGAATCTCTTTACATTGGGCTCTAAGGATATGATGGCTGGCAGACAGATAAAAGAACTGATGGAGGCCAATGTGTCTTCTCTTAAGATTGAGGGACGCATGAAGTCTGAGTACTATGTTGCTTCTGTTGTTTCCGGCTACAGACATTTAATCGATGAGCTGTATGAATGCGACGGAGAGATGTCCGATGAGCGCATGGCCTATCATTTAAATGAGATCAATAAGGGTGAAAACCGTGAGGTGTGCCCGGGATTTTATCCGGAACGCGCAGGCAAGGACAGTATCATTTTCCATGAATATTCCAACAATTCGGTGAATCATGACTTCCTTGGAACGGTTGTGGATTATGATGCGACGACGAAGATTGCACATGTGCAGGTTCGTAACGTGATTATGAAAGACGAGAAGATTGAAGCCCTGATGCCAGGTAAGGACAATGCGACATTTGCCATTTCCTGGATTAAGGATAAGAACGGATTTGAAATGGAGAAGGCGAATAAGCCGATGGAAATTGTTTCCATGGAGATTCCGTTTGAAGTGAATGAAAAAGATATTTTGAGAAAGTGGAGAGAGTAATTATGGAAAGAGTATTAGAATTTTTAAATAACGCAAAGACATGGTATCTTGCTACAGTTGATGAGCAGGGAAATCCGCAGGTTCGCCCATTTGGCGCGCAGCATATCTTTGAAGGCAAGCTGTACATTCAGACTGGTCTTAAGAAGGAGGTTGCAAAGCAGATGTTAGCGCATCCACAGGTTGCGATTTCCGGTATGGCGAATGGCAAATGGATTCGCCTGAATGCAGAAGTTGTTTTAGATGAGCGCATAGAAGCGCAGCAGGCAATGCTTGATGCCAATCCGACGTTAAAGAGTATGTATGCAGCAGGTGATGGAAATACTGCAGTGTTCTATTTAAAGAATGCAACTGCTACATTCTGCAGCTTTACAGAGGCACCGGAAACTGTTAAGTTCTAAATCTTGGAGGAGTACTTTAGAGAACTGCATACGAAAGATATTTATATCTGGGGCAGTGGGCGGTATTTCAAAAATCGAACACTGCCTTTTTTGAAAAGGAGCGGACTTATTAAGTGCGTACGAGGTTTTGTTCAGATTCCAGGGCAGAGCGTGGCTGCTGTTGATATGGGGACCACTGGCGATGAGGCGAGTGACGTCAACGGGATGCGTACAGAGATTGTAACGCAGGAGAGTCTGGGACCGGACGCAGTGATTCTGATTGCTGTTTCAGGGTATCGCGAGGCGATGGAACAACTTGCGGGCGCACAGGTGGTTCCGTCTCTTTTTCTGGAGGCATTGTATGAGGACTTCTGCATGCTGAATGTAACGAAGCCGCCGGTGGGTTTTAGAAAGCATGAGATGCAGAGGATTCCAAAGGTAATTCATACGTGTTGGTTTTCAGGAGAAGCGGTGCATCATCACCATGGAAGCTGGGTTCCGGGTTCTGCGAAAACGGCAATGGACGAGCGATACCGGGAGATTGGAGAATTTTTAAAGAGTTTGGGGAATTCAGATCTGGCAGAAAGAATGAAGGAGGAAAAGGAATGGATTTAAATATTATTGCAGGCCTTCTGATTCCCTTTGCGGGAACAACATTGGGAGCCATGATGGTTCTCTTTATGAAAAATGAAATAAACAATAATTTACAGAGAATTCTGACAGGCTTTGCAGCTGGAGTTATGGTCTCAGCATCTTTTTGGAGCCTTTTGATTCCTGCAGTCGATCAGGCAACAGAAACAGGTGGAAAATTAGGAGTATTGCATGCTGTGGCTGGGTTCGGTCTTGGCATTTTATTTTTACTTTTGATTGATACTCTGACTCCTCATATGCACCTTGACGAGACGGTGGAAGGTCCAAAGAGTGGACTGAAAAAGACAACCATGCTTGTTCTTGCAGTTGTAATCCACAATATTCCCGAAGGTATGGCAGTCGGTGTGTTATATGCAGGATGGATGCAGGGAAACACGGCTGTTTCCTTCTCAGCAGCAGTATCTCTTGCGGTCGGAATTGCAATTCAGAATTTTCCGGAGGGCGCCATCATTTCCATGCCGTTACATGCGAATGGAATGAGTAAAACAAGGGCCTTCATTCAGGGAACGTTGTCCGGTGTAGTGGAACCAATTGCCGGTTTTATTACAATTCTTTTGGCCTCACAGCTTGTTCCATGGATGCCGGTTCTTCTAAGTTTTGCGGCAGGAGCAATGATTTACGTTGTTATCGAAGAATTAATTCCAGAAATGTCAGAAGGAAGCCATTCTAATATGGCCACAATCGCATTTACAGTGGGATTTTCTGGGATGATGCTGCTGGATGTAATGTTTGGTTGAATGATATTTGTGACAATGAACTTTGCTATCACTGTGGCCGAATTGAAGAATTTCGAAAAGACAGATTAAAAAAATGTTTTTGAAAGATCAAAAACGTATCTGAGGATACAGAATAAGGGATGGATTTCAGTTATCATAACCATGAACAAAAGGGAGCAAACAGTTCCTGAAGTTCAGAAAGGATGCAGGGCATGAAGGAAAAGATTGGTGAGGTATTTTCAATCGCCAAGGACAATCAGACGATTGATGGATGCACAATCTCCAAAGCAATCCACGAAGGAAGAAATTCCATCATATATTTTTCTCTCGCAGCAGATACTGATATCAGTGCAGAGGTATTTCCTTATCACAAGCTGATCCTGGTAGCGGAGGGGAGCCTGGAGGTATACGGCGACAATCATTACGTCAAAACACTGACGGCCGGCGACAGCATTGTAACACTTACAGATACACCAATG
>CACZJL010000032.1 GCA_902781505.1 uncultured Lachnospiraceae bacterium
GAGTAGTATTATACATACCATTCGTATTAGAACCAACAGAAACTGAAGTTCCCCCATCCACTTTTGTTCCTTTTCCGTAAGGTTTTACTCCATCTCTGCCAGGAACATAGCCTCCGGTACTTGGCACATAAACACCAGCCGCATTGTTTCTATTCGCATCTCCATTATCCCACCATTTCAAACCAATATCACTCGCATGTTCCTTATTCACTTTCCCGCTGTAATATGCATCAACCGCAAAGTCTGCTATTGCCCGCATGGTGTATATGTCATGGGCTTCACGCGATTTTTCAATCTGCTTGTTAAAAATAGGTATCGAAATCGCAACCAAAACAGCTATGACTGCAACAACAATCAGCAATTCTGCAAGGGTGAACCCCTTCTTATTCTTTTTCATTGAGCATCACGCCCCTCTCATATTAACGCCCGAAAGTTCTTAAAATTGCGTAAAATGGCCTCGTTCTGCGCAAATGTGCACGTTGAAAATTTCAGGTCAGGTGGTCCATCCCGGCTCTTCTCCCTGTGCAATATTCCCGAAACAGATACTCCATGTATCCTTAACCGCTTAAGATGTCCGAGAAAAATTCACATCTTACTGTTACTAACATTATAGCATACTAGTTCGTTATTTCATAAAAATTTAATAGATATTTACAAAAAAAAGTAAAAACAGATCCTCTCATAGCTGTCAAATGCGCCATGACCTGACCATAATGCATTCTAATGTTTGCTGCATCTGTCGTTTCACGGCTCCTTTCAAGCTGTCCGACAAGAATCGGCACAGAGATTGCGACAAGTATCCCGATAATTGCTACGACTATCCAGTTATACATATGTTTTTTCATGACACAAACAAACACACGGCTATATGTTTATAAAATTATAACATATAGCCGTGTAATTTAATAGTTTTTTAATAAATATTTACGAGTAAAAGCAAAACTAAAATATGCATCACTAAAATCAGTGGCATTCCAATCGTAAAGTAGCTTTTCTGTGTTTTATGTCGAAGTGTATACATGGCTATCATGCCACCAATGGCACCGCCGAGGGCGGATACGCCAAGAAGAACAACAATAGGAACTCTCCATTTGCCACGAACAGCTGCCCACTTATCCGATGCAAAGAAGGCAAATGCAATCACATTCATTACAAACAGATAAACGAGAATCCAACTGTGAACAGTAAAGAAGCCGATGATATCAAGCTTCAGACCGTTCTGAACCACGCTGAATCCGAAGATCACGCAGACAATCCAGATTACAAGCATGGTGAACGCCATCACCTCTTCAAGCATATTTTCCTTGTCCGGCCTGTACTTAAAAACAATGATAGCAAGGACCTCGCCCAAAGCTCCTCCGACTACTGCAAGTCCCAAAATCAGAGGAGCAATATTCTTATTCTTCTTTCGAAGCCTGACTTCTGTCAGGACGGATAAAAAACCTGCCACATTCGCAACAAGCAGATAGATAAAATATAGATTCATATTCTACCCCTTTCCAACCTGTGATTTTTCTTTATTCCGGCAAATGGCTTAATTTATTTTATCTCATCTGAAGACAGGCGTCCGAGCAGGAACAGTACAAGTGCCCCGCACCCTACCTGAACCGGATACAGCATCAGTCTGTCCTCCGGAATCAACATGGCAAGCATGCACAACGCTGCCGCCGGTGGAAGAAACATATGAAATCCTGACATCATGAGAATCACAAGGATCATCCCGATTGCAGTTGCCACTGCCAGAGGAAGATGCGCATTCACGCACACTCCCAATCGAAGATAGGATCCGGTCATGGCACAGAGCATAATCAGAATGCTCCCCTTAAACAGCATTTGCCAGGAAGAATGCAGTCCGCTCTTTGAATTACAACTTTCCGTATAGGCTACAAGAACCGGTGGTGCCGCGGCAAATGTCATCCCGCTCATCATCGCAATAACAATCCAGAGGATGCCCAGTGCAGTCTTCGAAAAGACGAAACGCGCCGGTGGTAAGTCAGACGGCTCAAAGTCTGTATCCTTTTTCTCCGGAAGGATTCTTAGCCGTTCAAACATCACGCGAACCAGCAGAATTCCGGTTGTAAAGCAAAATGCAGAAAGCAGATATACTGCAGTGGCTGCCTGCAACATAACAGGCAGAACAATGGCTGAAACGCAGGGTGCAAAGCTTGTCCCTGACACGGACAGGACCAGCTGTCCAATCAGGAAGGCCACACTCATCTGAAACCACACCGGTCCCGGACAATATAAAACAATCAGCACTCCAAGGACTGCGCAGATCATGATTGTCGCAAAGATTCGTTTCTTACTGGTCTTCCAGGCTATCCCCGGCACAAGAAGTGCACCGGTCGCAATCGCTGCAATCTCGGGGAAAATGATTTCTCTGTCAGAAAAAATCTGTGCCAATGCCGCCATAACGGTAAGAATCAGTACAGACGTTGCACTTCGTACTGCAAACGATCGATTCATTCTGCTCATACCTCTTCCGGCTTTTTTGTCTCTTTTCTAAAACGCTGGGCAATCATAAGAATCACACCGAGACCGAACATGAAGATAGAAATAAACTGCGAAGTAGATAGAGCACCAACAGCTCCACGCGGATCGTTACGAAGAATTTCGACAAGGAAACGTCCAATTCCGTAAAGAATCATATAACAGAAACCAACATCTCCGGCAAGACGCTTCGGATGGTTCTTTGTCTTTATGTCTATCAACATCAGAATTCCAAAAATCGCGAAATCTCCGACCGATGAAATCAGCTGAGTTGGAATCAGCTTCACACCAGGAACAGCAAGGCTGTTCTCCGGAAACACCACACCATACCAGGCATGTGTCTCATGACCATAGCAGCAGCCTGCAAGGAAGCATCCAATACGGCCAAACCCCTGAGCCAGTGCAACTTCCGGAACTAAAGCATCAAAGTAATCCATAAAGTAGTACTTCTTAATCCTGCAATACAGCATGATACAAAGCACACTCACAAAAATGCCGCCATATACGACAAATCCAGACGAACCAAGCACAGACAGCGGCGCAGCCAGAAACTGCTTCCACTCTGTGATAATAAACAGAAGCTTTCCGCCCGCAAATCCGAAGATACCGCAAATCAACACAATATCAAGAACCGCCTCCGGCTTTAAGCCCTTCTTTACAAACCATTTCTCGCCCACAATTAGAGCCATAATCAGGCCAATTCCAATCATTAGGCCGTAGCCATGCAATGTAATCGGACCTATCTTAAATAAATCAATTGCCATCAATTTCCTCCTTTGATTACAAAGCCGATGTCATTTGCATTTGTGGATGCCCCACCTGCAAGCTGACCATTCCAGCCGCAATCACTTACCTTTAACTTATCTCCGGCCGGTGCGAAGGTCGCATTCCAGCCATTTTGCATTTCAAAGCCACCGGCAAATGGTATCTCTACCGTCCAGCCATTTACCGCCTGCCCCGTTCCATTTGTCACGGTCATTCGATATAACACACACTTCTTTCCGTCCTCTTCCCAGGAAGAATCCTCTACAAGCGCATACTTCATTCCATCGGTCTCACCGGCCTTCACAGTACCTGCACTGCTGGCCTGGCTATTTGTGCCGGAAGACGTACCATTTGCCGGGGAATCAGAGGAAGGACTTCCTTCTTTGTAAAAAACCGTCTTGTCTCCTGTCAGGCGCTTTTTAATCCAGATACCAGACTGACTTAAATCTTCATCCGTAAATCCACTTTTCTTGGATACTCCGGCCTTAAAAATCGAGGAAGACTCCGCCTTATTCGAAATATTCCAGAGGCAGGAACTGATTCCATACTCATCTAAAAGACTCATCCAGGTATCAGCTGACGCCTCATCAATCGCGCCGTTACCCGATGCATCGCAGATTCCGTATTCTGAAACGAAAATCGGAAGTCCCGCATCAATCGCCTTCTTCATCTTATTCTGAAGGTCTGTCTTGTGTGTCGCTGCATAATAATGAAGCGTGTAAGCCACGTTATCTAACGCAATCGGATCTGCTGCCGCCTTGTCAACATCTTGTGACCAGGTTGGAGAACCAACCAGAACCAGCGCATCCGGGCTGTTCGCACGAATCACCGGAATCACTTCCTCCGCATAGGACTTGACGTCACTCCACTGCGTGCCGCCATTTGGCTCGTTACAGATTTCATACAAAACATTCTTGTTTGCGGCAAATTCCCTGCTCATTTCATCAAAGAATGCCTTCGCCTCATCTTTATGCAGCTGAGGATTATTGTCGCTTAAAATGTGCCAGTCAACGATTACATACATATCATTGTCTGTCGCATATTTTACGCCATTCTTCACCATTTCCTTCAGCTTATTCTGATTGCCGCCTGTGCAATATCCACCGCTTTCTGCCGTATACATCGCCAGACGAATCACGGAAGCATTCCATTCCTCATGGAATTCCTTAAACAAATCCGCATTGATATAGTCCGGGAACCAGGCAATACCATGTGTTGAAAGACCGTTTAACTGAACCGGACTTCCATCCTCTCCAACCAGCTTTGTTCCCTCGGTATGCAGCTTTCCATTGACAGAAGGTGCCGCCTGCCCCTCCTTCGAGGTCTTGCTGATTGTTGATTCTGTAGTTGTAGCTACAGTCGTCACCTGTGCAGTGGTCTGTGCCATCGTTGTCTCTTCCTGTGACTTTCCCTTACCGCAACCAACCGTAACTGCAAGCGAGCAGGAAAGAACTGCTGCTAAAACAACCGCCTTCATCTTCTTAAAATTTTTCATTTTCCACCCCTTTTTTCCGGAGCATGAACGCTCCAATTTCCGGGAGCACTAACGCCCAATTTCCAGAACACTAATTACTCATGAAACATCGCCTCTGCCTGCTTTAACCGCATGGCGAACTGCTTCATAAACATTTCTTCCTTCGCCCCCACATATGGCTTGTCAAAGAAGTTCTTTAACACATACATCGACAGGCTCTTCTGCTGTTCATCCGTCTCAGCCGCAGAAAGCGCCTTACGAAACCTGCTTAAAAACGTATGCCATTTAATATGATAATTGCGGTAACTTGCCGCATCCTTTATTCCGACCCAGTCCGCTACCTTCACCTTCGTGCGATTACCCATGACACACTCCTCCGGCTGAAAGATAAACTTAAAATCGAAGTTTCCGTCCTCTTTTTCTTCCCACATACGACCAAGCGGGAACAGACGACAAAAACCCGGTCTGCGCTCATGAATCTCGCATCTTCCCTCTTTATTCAGAAATGTACAGGCCTTGCTGTATGGCTCATAATCCACCCAGACGCCAGGCTTGATTTGCTTCGAATAAACCTTCCTGCCATCTTCCATTCGTACATCAAATGCAGGATCTTGCGGAGCATCTTCCGCATCGGCAAATGCAAGCACCGGCAATATCACACCGTTCTCCACGCGCAGTGCAATTCTTTTCTTCATTACAAGACTCTGAAAGCTCTCGCCTGTGGCAAGAGTCAGATTAAAAACATCTAGTGGGTCTAAAACAATCGTGTCTTCTGCAAAACGACAGCATGCACTGCAGCCGGAGCAGCCATTTGCATCGATGCGCACCATATCATTTTCCCTGTAAAAGCGGCCATCTGTGATGACCTCCGTACCATCTTTACGAATCAATATTATACTCCTTTGGCGCACTCATTTTTGTAAAACGGTGCTTCAGTTTTCATTTCTTCCACTGCCTTTTAAGACCTTGTCTGTACTATTTTACTTCAAATTAACTTCTTCCCGCAACCCTGCCACCCTTTCTTTGAATTCGTTTCTTTTTTTAAGAAAACTTACTAAATTTTCAAAAAGTAAGTGCATATTTACAAAATAGATGCTATAATTCGAGTATCAATAAACATGTACAACCAAATACTGAATTTATCTAGTGGGGGTGAGTTCTATGCCAGTACAGCTTGAGATGGTGACAAAAAAAGAATGCGACAGACTCGCAGGCGAACTGGAAAAATGCTGCAAAGCTCTCAAACTGAGTGATAAAAAAATGTGCTATACAATACTGAAAGAAGCAATGGAGACGACAGCAACAATTTTTCTGCCACGTCTCAATGTGCTGATGCAGGTAATTTCAATCCTTGATTGCCACCAGTTGTATATGCTCTTTGAAGATGCAGCCAAAGAAGTAAAACGATCAAAAAAATCAATTCAATTCTGACGTATACAGATAAAAACAGCGGGAAGTTCGTCATCCCCGCTATTTTTATCTTCTCCACCCACTCTCATTTAGCAATTTTATTTTTATATCTAAAATATTACAATTTTATTACATCTATCGAGATTTCAATTAACATTTCAACCTGGGTCCCTCGTGTTACGCTTGTATACTAAAGTACTTGCATCAGCAGGAAATCAGCATTTGTGCCGCTCTATATCTTTTCTCTTTAGTATCAACTTATGATTTATAATTTTTTCATTTTTTTAATTTGTTAGGTTGCCAAATCAATTTTAATATGTTAATATCATATCCGTAAGTGATGCAAGTCACTTATACCAATATCATCGCCCCCGCGTAAGCGGGCATTGCTGCCACACTTAACCCCCCTCATGTGGCAGCCTCGAGAATTACAAGAGATGTGAAGCAAATGCTTTACATCTCTTTTTATTGGCTCAATCACAAATTTTATGTGATGGCTGATTCCTGACATACTTCTTCCGGCTCATATCCATGATCTTTAAGAAGAAGTATTCATCATCAGGATAG
>CACZJL010000033.1 GCA_902781505.1 uncultured Lachnospiraceae bacterium
ACCTTACAGGAAGATCCTTTTTTATGCAACTGTCAATGTACTATGCCGCCGGGGCAGCGGTTGAGGAATCACATAGAAAAAATGATTGACCCATAAAAATTACAGGTAACTGCTACAATCCCGGCAAATGATTTTCGTAATTGGTATGCCAGTATGTTATAATGTCCGTAAAGTATTTTCAGGAGGTAACATATGTTAAATTTCACATACTACACACCAACTAAGGTGGTCTTTGGTAAGGATACCGTCTCAAAGGTCGGCGAACTGACCAAAGCGGCTAAGGCAACAAAGGTTCTTCTTCACTATGGTTCCGAACGCGTTAAGAAAACCGGACTCTTAGGGGAGATTGAAAAACAGCTCGATGCAGAAGGCATCGGATATGTAGAGCTTGGCGGCGTTGTTCCGAATCCAAGACTTTCTAAGGTCTACGAAGGAATTGACCTCTGCCGTAAGGAAGGCGTTGACTTCCTCTTAGCAGTCGGCGGCGGTTCCGTTATCGATTCCATCAAGGCAATCGGCTATGCTCTTGCCGATGAAGAGCAGGGTGATGTCTGGGATTTCTACAATTACGACCGCACACCAAAGGCCTGCATGCCAATCGGCGTTGTATTAACCATTGCTGCAACCGGATCTGAAATGTCCAACTCTTCTGTAATTACAAAGGAAGAAGGCGGCGTAAAGCGCGGTTGCAACACAGACTACGCTCGTCCTGTATGGGCTGTCATGGATCCGACTCTCACAATGACACTCCCTGAGTATCAAACTTCCTGCGGTGCAACAGATATCTGCATGCATACTTTAGAGCGTTACTTCTCACTTCCAGGTTCCATGGAAATCACAGACAGCATCGCTGAGGCACTTCTTCGTACGGTCATGAAGCAGGCTAAGATTCTTATGAAAGAGCCTGACAACTACGAGGCACGTGCAGAAATCATGTGGGCAGGTTCCCTTTCTCACAACGGACTCACCGGCTGTGGTTCTGACGGAGGTGACTGGGCATGTCACAGATTAGATCATGAACTCGGCGGCCTCTATGATGTTGCTCATGGAGCCGGTCTTGCAGCAATCTGGGGAACATGGGCAAGATACGTATTTGATGCAAAGCCGGAGCGTTTTGCCCAGCTTGCCACAAATGTCTTAGGTGTCACACCAAAGGAAACAGTTGAAGCTACTGCCCTTGCAGGAATTGAAGCCATGGAACAGTTCTTCCGTGATATTAAGATGCCTGTCAACCTTCGTGAATTAGGTGTAAATCCAACCGACGAAGAATATAAGCTTCTCGCAGAAAAGTGCTTTAAAACCACCGGCCCTTTAGGCTCTATGAAGAAACTCATGACAGAAGACATGGAGAAAATCTACCGCGCAGCTCTTTAAGCGATCGCAATAAAAAAACAAAGGATGAAACGACACTTTCTGCCGTTTCATCCTTTTTCTTATTCTGATACAAATTTCAAAAGTCTGCCGACGAAATCCTCGACAATCGGCTGTGTGCCGTTAAATACTTCGTGTTTCGCCTCTTCATATCGGATAACCTGAAAATCCTTTACATTTGTCACGTCTTCAAGCAGCTTCGGAGTGTATCCTTTCACATCAACCAGATGATCTAACCCCGCCTGTACCAGCAAGACCTTCTCCGCTTTGATTTTACTGAAATTTTCCTGTACCTTTTTCGTTGCTGCAAGGCTTTCGAATACCCAGCCAAACGAACCACCTGCGGTCTGGTAATTATCATCTGCAATTCGTAACTTCTGCTGATAATCAAACCTTGCCTTTGAAAGACAGCAACTCTCTTCAAAGGACGGTTCTTCCTCAAACTTTCCCTGATACAGTGACAGCTGCTTCTGCTTATGTGTAATTGCCACACCTGCATGGATCAGAGCAAGCCCTGCTTTTGGAACACCTCCTGTAATAATCTGAAGCATCGGAGAGCTTAAAAATGCTTTTTTGAACAGTTCCGGATATTCTTCTAACAGAAGAGTGCTGACACATCCACCCATCGAGTGACCAAACAGAATCTTTTCCTCATCCGGGGCGATTCTGTTCACAACATCTTCCACAAAAATCTTCATATCTGCGACATAGTCATCAAAGTTATCAATATGCACAACCTGCTTATCTTCTACTTCTCTGTGTGAACGGCCGTGACCGCGCTGCTCCATGAAAAAGAATCCAAAACCCGCCTGATACAGATACCAGGCAAGCTCATGGTATTTGCCAAAGAATTCGCAAAAGCCATGCACCATCACAACAACCTTAGAAGCTCCCTGCGGAATTCCATAGTAGAACTGCATTCTGCGGCCGTCGATTTCAAAGGTATCCGATTCTACAAAGGAATCTATCCATTCACGACAGGCCGTGTCCATTGTTTCCTGATACCCTTCCTCTTTCGCAACCACAATTCCTGAAGGAATCGCAAAGTCTGGATTAGGAAGCTCTGCTTCTCTGATTTTTAAAATCTTATCTGTCATTCGCATACCTCTTCTGTAATTTTTCTGGCCTTCGCCGGATAATTCGTAATAATTGCATCCGCACCACGTGCGATGCACTCTCTGATATCTGCATCTTTGTTAATTGTCCAGGTATTTACCCTGATTCCTGCCTTTTTAGCAGCTTCCATAAACCCATCATATCGTAAATTAAAGCCCATCGGGTGCAGCGCCTGCACGCCATAACGAAGCGCATACTCTACCGGGTCAACCGGACCGTCCGCATATAGGAAACCAAGCACTGCATCCGGTGCGTATTCCCTGATTTTTAAAACCGAAGAATGATTAAAGGAGGAATAAATCACACGGTCCTCCATCCCCTTTTCACGGGTCAGTTCCACAATTTTTTTCTCAATATCCGGATAGAAAATAATACCGGTCTTCAGCTCAATATTAATGGACAAATCTGACGGTTTAACAAGATCAAACACCTCTTCCATCGTCGGAATTTTCTCCCCTTCATACTCAAGAAGTCCATTAGAAAAGTCCATTTTCTTAAGCTCTTCGAGCGTATAATCCATCACCAGCCCTTTACCTGAGCTGGTTCTGTCGATGGCCTCATCGTGACACACGACAAGTTCTCCGTCCTTCGTTAACTGAATATCTAATTCAATTCCATCTGCACCATCCTCAATTGCCTTACTGAAGGCTGCAAGAGTATTTTCAGGGGCTGTACCTGAGGCACCGCGATGTGCCCAAATCAGTGGTCTGTTCATGTGTTATTCCTCCGAAGCTGCATGATTCCACAGCTTATCATATGCAATACCTGTGACTCTCTCACAGATTTTTCTTTCCTCTTCCGAGGCGGCCCCTTCTTCCTCACCTTTTCTTCTGGCAATTTCATGCTTAACTACATCAAATTCCTTTCCCGACAATGGGAACACAAGGGAGAAGCAAATCAATGCTACAACAAGAACTGCCGGCGCCAGCGAATAAATCATGCCGATTCCCGTCTGCGTTGCAGCTGTCTGCGGCAGGTCTGCTGCCGCAAGTTCCTCATTATAACCTGCCAAAGCCAGTAACACGCCGATTACAAAACCGCTCATGCCACTTGAAATCTTTCTTGCAAAAGTCGCCATACCAGAAACCGTTCCCGGTCTTCTGACACCCGTAATCAACTCATCGACATCCGGCATATCTGCCATAATGGCAAATATTGCCGTCAATGTTCCTGCATTGCCGATACCTAAGAACGCCGTGCAGACCAGAATCGGAAGAAGTGCTGCTCCCTCATGCGCAAAGAACAGTAATACAAAGAATCCAATCAGACGAACAGGTGCAGCAATCAGAATTGTTGCTCGCTTTGATGTCTTCGTCATAACCGGTCCGAAAATCAACATGCCGACCCCCTTCTTTTCTTCCATAGACTGCCCTCCTGTATGAAATTATTCACGAAATTAACTTAAGATAATATTAACACCCATTCCAGTTTCCAACAACTGCAAATTACTGATTTTATGCGAAAGAAATAGCCCTCTGATGAGCTGTATCACCAGAGGGCAAATAATTCATTTCCTTATTCTTCTACAATGACATAAAAGATATAACTCTCATTCTTACCTTTTGTGATTGTATAAGTGCCTTTCGCACCAAGTGTCACTTCGAACATATTACAAGAGGCCCTCAGATTCTTAATCTGCTCCTTCCCGTTCACCTTAAGACTTGCCGTACTGCTCTTTGACTTCGCAATAACTGTAAGCTTTGCCCCATCCTTCGTAGTCGTAAAGCTAATCTTTCCCTTGGAGTTCATCTTTAAAGCACTCTTTAATGTTGTGCTTTTAATCACAGCTGTTCCAGCGTTGGTAACAATGGAACCTGATACCGTAAAGTAACTGTTTGAAAGTCCCTTGGAAGGATTAAACTTATAGGACGTTACAGCCTGGTCTGTTTCAGGTATTGGGTTCACTTCTGGCGTCGGATCTGGAGTTACGGCTGCATTTGTTCCTGTCGTCACCTTCACCTTATAGGTATATCTCGTATCAACGTCGTCGGCAGAGCTGTTCCAGTCAACCTCATACTTCTTTAACGTATCCGGAGTTGCACACACTACGAGATAAGCCCTTGTCTCATCTCCATTCAGTGAAATAGATGCTGTTCCATTTCCACTTACAATATTCGAATATCGAGTCTTATTGTCTGCCGTTGCAGTCACAATGCTGGTTCTGAAATCGGCACCGGAAACCTTGGAGGTGCTTACAAAATCTACGTTGACGTAATCCTTACTTAAATCTACATCGAGCGGAATAATATTAAATCCGGTCTGCATCGGCATTCTGTCATCGCTTACTGTCTGGAATCCGGCAGAATCCCTTCTTCCAAGAGTCGAATAGATTTTTTCATAATTTCCGGAAACAGTAAGTACCTCGTTGTTCAGTCGGTTCAGATAGCTTTCCTGACGAGAAAAGTCCATTGTTGCCAGTCTTCTTGTCAGACCTGCGAGAATCGTCTTGATTGATACGCCGGAACAGGATTCAATGACATCATACATATTCGCTTCTGCGCCATTGTATTCAAAAATCTTATGCATACAATCCATGCCCAAACCATTTATGTTATCCGGATTTTCTGAAATATAAAGAAGAATTGGCCATGTATCATACCAGTTCAGCATATGAGGAACATAGTACTGAGAATTCAGCAGGTATGGTGCGAAGAAATCAGATGTCGGACCATAAACCTTGCCACCATACGCATAATATTCGCTGCCCAGATACTGGTCGCGGAACCAGTTTGCAACCGCTTCGTACCAGGCATAATTAATCGTTCCACCCTGATGATAGGTAAATGCATGTGCAAGCTCATGAGGCAGTACCCAGCTTGGTTCGTCCACCCTCATGGCACCCGGTGCTACAAAAAGATAGGCAAACTGCTGTGCGTCTGTCGACATATATGCCCAGTCATCTTCAAATGCAGAAAGACCTGTATTAGAAACATAAATATTTGTTTTATATGTTCCGCTGATACTGCTGTTCTGGGAAATACCAATGTCCTTCATTCCCAGTCGCTCCATATAAAACGTGCGGATATTCTCAAGATTAATCAGATTTCCCACAACATAATCATATGTCATGGTTCCTGTTGTATCTCCATTCCCCCAGATAATCTGGAAATGCTCTGATGTAGCTCTATTAATGCTGCCATCATCAAACGAGCACAACACATCTCTTACCTGATACTCATCATACTTTGTCTGTTCTTTAATTGACTTTGATGAAGTTACCGTCGAATGAACGGTGATGGATGTGACAGCTCCGGTACTTCCAGACACTGTCTTTGTGATTGCAGCCTGTGCGGTTGCTTCAGGAATGAACGGTGTCACGATTGTCAGTGCAGACAGTGTCACAGCCATTCCCAGTGAAACAATTGCTCTTGTGAGATTTCTCATTTTTATCCCCTTTACTCATGATTAGATTTCCCCTCATCTGATCATCGTTCCTTATAGAGGATACTTTGTCCGAGCTATTCCTGTCAATGTGAAATATACTATTAAAATTTGTAAAAAGTATTCTCATTCACACGTTTTAAAAAAAGCTAGTGCCGTCAAACCCAGACAGACACTAGCTTGTAAGATCTTTAAAAGCAGGGGTGGAGAGAATCGAACTCCCACCAAAGGTTTTGGAGACCCCTATGATACCACTTCACCACACCCCTACGAATTAACATAGGATTTAAATTCATTAGAATTTCTATTCCTTCAAAACTGCACACGAAACATGATATCATATCAAGAAAAATTGTCATCCTGTGAATAACAAAACCTTTGACGTTTTTGGTCAAGCCCTCGACCTATTAGTACCGGTCAGCTACATGTGTCACCACACTTCCACCTCCAG